>CAURVQ010000001.1:0-100403 GCA_963528625.1 uncultured Leptotrichiaceae bacterium
GATAAGCTATATTAGTAGAATTTCTATCTGGAGGAACTTCAATTTGAAACTCACTAAAAGTAGAACGTACTTTGTAAACTTCTTTTTTTTCTTTCATAAAAATAGCCTACTATGATATTTTATATTCTATCATAGAAGAATTTTTAAATATTTACAGATTTTTTTATAGTCTTAAACTTATTAAAATTGCACCTTAGGTACTGTAGTTTGTGCTTCTTTACTTGCTTCAATTAAATTAACTTTTTCAAAATTAAACATACCTGCAATTATATTTGTAGGAAAACTTCTAATTTTTTTATTATAATCAGTTGCTACTTTATTATAATCGTTTCTTGCAACAAAAATTCTATTTTCAGTACCTTCTAATTCTGTTATTAAACTTTGTACTTGTTCATTTGCTTTTAATTGAGGGTAATTTTCTTGTACTACAAGTAATCTTGAAATTGCTGAATCTAACTGAGTTTGAGCTTCTTGTTTTTCATTTGAAGATGCATTTGAACCAATTTTTGCACGAGCTTCAGCAATTTGCGTAAATATTTCTTTCTCGTGGGTCATATAACCTTTTACAGAATTAACAACATTTGGAATTAAATCATATCTTCTTTGTAATGTTGCATCAATTTTTGCTTGAGCTTGTTCAACTTCAGCATATTTTCCAACAAGTCCATTATAAGAACCTGCAAGCATTAATCCAATTAATATAATAGGTGCAAGAATACTACCAATAATTACTAGAACTTTATTCATTTTTTATTTTCTCACTTTCTTTTTTCTTTTTTAATTTAAAATTAATTATTTTGATTACCAATCACTACTAGAACCACCACCGGAAAATCCTCCACCACTCCAGTCAGAGCCTCCACCTGAAGAACTACCGCTGAACCAGTTATTATCGTCATCATCTTTGTATCGACGAGGATCACTAGGAGTGAAAATAGGAGCATATGGGAAAAAAGTATTTTTTAGTGCCAAAAAAATAATAAAAATAATTATTAATGAAACAATTATGTTTTCAATATTAAAATCGTTGTCATTATCTTTTAATATTTTTCCATCTTTTATGTCCAAAATATTATTAACAGCACCTAGGACAGCTTTATCATAATTTTGTGAACGTAAGTCATCTCTCATACTATTAAGTACAATTCTTGTTTTATTATCTGTTAAAATAGTAGCCAAATTATCAGAAGTTTCAATTCTCATTTTTCTATCGTTTATGGCTAAAAAGAGTAATGCTCCTTGATTTGTATCAGAAAATCCGATTTTCCATTTTCTTGCAATATTTAATGTTGTTTCTTCCAAACTAGCTCCATTTAAACTATTAACAATATAAACTGCAACTTGAACTTTATTCTCAGAATTTTCAGATTGTTTATTTAGTTCGTTAATTTTAGTGATAGTATTTTCACTCAAATAATGATGAGGATCGTAAACTGTACTATCGGTAGGCTTGTTTGCCATTAAGTTATCAGCATAAATAATATTTTCAAATAAAATAAAGCTAAAAATTAAAGATAAAAATATATAAATTCTTTTAAACATAATATTCACCTCGTTATTCCTCTGTTTCAAATAGATATAAATATTCTCCATATCCTTCTTTTTCCAAATCAGAAAGTGGTATAAAACGCATTGAGGCTGAATTTATACAATATCTTAATCCTGTTAGTTCTTTAGGACCATCATCAAAAACATGCCCTAAATGTATATTACTATTTTTTGTACGAACTTCTGTTCTAGGCAATCTAAGTTTGTAATCTTCTTTAAATTCTAAAGTTTCCTTATTTAAAGTATCATAAAAACTAGGCCATCCACAGCCTGATTCATATTTTTGATATGAAGTAAATAAAGGTTCGCCACTAACAATGTCTACATATAATCCAATCTCTTTATTGTCCCAATATTCGTTTTGAAAAGGCATTTCTGTAT
This sequence comes from uncultured Leptotrichiaceae bacterium, assembly GCA_963528625.1. Classification (GTDB taxonomy): domain Bacteria; phylum Fusobacteriota; class Fusobacteriia; order Fusobacteriales; family Leptotrichiaceae; genus CALHVR01. The sequence continues at coordinate 1,930 of CAURVQ010000001.1, forward strand.
CTTCCTTTTGAGTTACATTATATTGTAAATCAGTTAATTTTTCTTTTAGTTCTTCTTTTGTATATTTTTTTGAATAATCTTTTGACATTAAAACCCATCTCCTTAAAACTTGAATTATTTATAAAATTATAGCAAGAAAAATAGCTAAATTCAATAGGGAGATAGAATTAATAAATTTATGAATTTATAAATAGTTCATTATAGTAAGATAAAATATTCATAAATATAAAAAAATATGGTATACTAAAAAATAAAAATATAAAAATAAAAAAGAGGGAAAATGAAAAAATTGGATTTATTAGAAATACGAAATAGAATAGATAAAATTGATAGTCAGTTAGTGGAACTATTGGAAGAAAGACTTAGTATAGTTCAAGAAGTAGCAATGTTTAAAAAGCAAACAGGCAAAAAAATATTTGATGAAGTGAGAGAAAAAGAAGTAATTGATAAAAATATAAAAAAAGTAAAAAATAAAGAATTAGAGTATTATATGAAAATGATAATACAAGATATAATGGATGTTAGTAAAGAATATCAAAAATTTAAAATAAATATAGATGAAAAAATATGATAAAAAAATTAAAGTTTGAGAGAGAAAAATGAGATTAGATAAATATTTAGGAAATTCAGGAGTTGGAACGAGAAAAGAGATAAAAGAGTTTTTGAAGAAGCGAAAAATAAAAGTAAATGATAAAATTGTAATTGACGGGAGTATTAAAATTAAAGAATATGAAGATGTTATAAAATTTGAAGATAACATTGTTGAGTATAAGCCTTTTGTTTATATAATGTTAAATAAGCCGAGCGGAGTGATTTCTGCAACAGAGGATAAAAGGCATAAAACGGTAATAGATATTTTAGAAAATAATTATAAAACTTATAATATTTTTCCTATTGGTCGTTTAGACATTGATACAGAAGGGCTTTTACTTTTAACAAATGATGGACAATTATCGCATAATTTATTATCGCCAAATAAACATGTAGATAAAAAATATTATGTAGAACTAAAAACTGAAATTACTGCAGAAATGATAGAAAAACTTGAAAATGGGATAAAATTAGAAGAAAATTTTATTACAAAAAATGCTAAAATTGAAGTTATGAAAGATGAAAAAAATATTGAAAAAGATTTGAAAAAAGTTTTTATAACGATAATTGAAGGGAAATTTCATCAAGTAAAGAGAATGTTTAAAGCTGTAAATAATGAAGTTTTATATTTAAAAAGAGTACAGATGGGAAATTTAAAATTAGATAAAAAATTAAGTTTGGGTGAATATAGAGAGTTGACTGAAAATGAACTAAGAAATTTAAAAATATGAATACGAAAGGATAAAAAATGAAAAAATTTGGATTGCTGGGAGAAAAATTAGGGCATAGTTATTCAAAAGAGATACATGAACTACTTTTTAAACGAGAAAATATTGAAGCAAAATATGAATTGATAGAAAAAAATATAGAAAATTTACCTGAAGTATTAGAAAGTATAAGAGAAGGAAAATATAATGGAATAAATGTTACAATTCCTTATAAAGTAGAAATAATGCAATATTTGGATGAAATATCTGATATAGCTAAAAAAATAGGTGCAGTAAACACTGTAACTTGTAAAAATGGGAAATTAATTGGAGAAAATACAGATTATTTTGGATTTTTGAAAACATTGAAAATGAATGAAATAGAAATAGAAGATGCGAAAGTTTTAATACTTGGAACGGGAGGAGCAGCAAAAGCAATATATAATGTTTTAGTTGATGAAGGTTCAAGTAAAATATTTTTAGCAACATTAAGCCAAAATAGGAAACTATCTTTACGACAACAAGATAGAATAATTCATTATTGTGAAATAAAAAATTTACGAGATGTAGATATAATTGTGAATTGTACTCCAGTTGGAATGTTTCCAATTATAGATAATTGCCCATTAAATGATGATAATTTAATAAATTGTAAATTTTTAATTGATATAATTTATAATCCTGAAGAAACATTGCTTATAAAAAAATATAAAGCAAAGGGAATAAAGACAGTAAATGGGCTTATAATGTTAATTGCTCAAGCTATAAAAGCAGAGGAATTTTGGAATGAAAAACGATATGATAAAGAAATTTTAGAATATATTTATAAAGAAATATCAAAAAAATTGTATAAATAATAAAAATTAAAATATGATAGATAAAATGAGGAGGAAAAATGAGTAATAATACTGTAAATGATAAAATTTATGATGAAATGGATAATTTGAGTGCAGAAGTTTTAGGAGCAAAATTAGTCCAATATATAACGGCTAGAAGAGAGGCTTTTTTAAATTTAGAAGGAGCATCAAAAAAATATTTAGATGAAGATGTGAATTTAGAAACAATTAATGTTTTTAGTGAATTTTATTATTATTATATGATAAAATATTCAAATTGTTTTTTATATAAATTTAATGAAAAAGGATATACAAAAGGGTTTAAAAATTTATTGGAAAGAAATGAAATAGATGTTGATAAATTAAATATAAATTGGGATGATATTGAAAGTAAAGAAAATAAATATCAAGAAGGATTAGTAGATATATTGTATGCGATTATTAGCTATGAATTAAAAAAACAAAATTTAGTAATATTTGGAGTAAATTTAGGATTTGATTCGGTACTTTATTATGTTACTCCACAAGCAGCTTATGAAAGAATAGTTGAATCGCAAAAATTAATTAAAATATTTGATTTACCATTTTTAGAAGAAATTTACAATGAAATTTTTGAAATTACAGGAGATTTGAATATTAGTGGTGTAGAAGTAGGAGATTTTATTGAAAAAACAGATAACGGTTATAGAACATTATTTGAAATAGAAGAAAATAATATTTTAATAAGTGAAGATAAAATAGATGAAGATGATGAGAGTAAAGTGAAAATTATTTTATAAAAGGAGATAAAAAGTGAATTTTAAAACAGGAGATATTAATATTTTATTGAGTATGATAAATTTAAAACTTAGAGATGAATTTTCTGATTTTGATGATTTAGTAAGTTTTTATAATGTTGATAAAGAAGAATTATTAAATAGAATGAACGAAAATGGATACTTTTATTCAAAAGAAACAAATCAATTTAAAAGAAAATAACTTCAACAAATAAAGTGGAGAAAGTATGAAAAATATAATTTTAATTGGAATGCCTGCTAGTGGAAAAACGGTAATTGGACAGCTTTTAAGTGAGAAAATAAATTATCAATGTGTTGATGTTGATAATTATTTAGAAAAAAAGGAAAATAAACAAATAAAAGATATATTTTTTGAAAAAGGAGAAAAATATTTTAGAGAATTAGAAACGAAATATTTAAAAGAATTATCTGGAATTAAAAAAGCTGTAATTTGTACTGGTGGTGGAGTAGTAAAAAAAGAAGAAAATATGAGTATGATTAAAAGAAATGGAATTGTTATATTTTTAGATAGAAAAATTGAAGATATAATTAAGGAAGATCATATAAATAGACCACTTTTAAAAGATATAAAAAATGTGTATAAATTATATAATGAAAGAATAGATTTTTATAAAAAATATGCAGATATTATTATTGAAAATGATGATATATTAGAAAAAGTTGTAGAAAAAATATATTTGAGATTAAAAAAAGAGGAATTAATATAAATTTAATTAATGAAAGTTGGAACTATGAAAAAAATATTAATTATAAATGGACCTAATCTAAATTTTTTAGGAATTAGAGAAAAAAATATATATGGAACAGATAATTATGAAAGTCTTTGTAATTTTATTAAGAAAAGTTTTATAAATAAAAATATAGAAATTGAAATAAAACAATCAAATTATGAAGGAGAGATAATTGATTTTTTACATAAAGCATATTTTGAAAAAGTGGATGGAATCGTAATAAATCCGGCAGCTTATACTCATTATAGTTATGCAATTTTTGATGCAATAAAAGCAATTATGATACCGACAGTTGAAGTTCACTTGAGTAATATTTATTTACGTGAAAAATTTAGGCAAATTTCAGTTACAGCACCAGCATGTATTACTCAAATTTATGGAAAAGGTAAAGATGGATATATAGAAGCGATAGAATTTTTATTGAAAGAAGTGGGAGAATAATGGAAGAAAAGTATGATAAGAGTGTTGAAGTTTGTAAAATAGCTTTAAAATTGGCAATTTCTTCAAGAGAAGAAGAAAAAGAAATGATATTAAATTATAAAAATAAAAAAATAAAAATGACAGCTGTTGATATAGGGGGAGCAATGCCTGCAGCAAGATTTAAGTTTATTGAAAGTGCGTTGCTTGCCGCAAAAAGAAACGGAGTTATAAAAGATATTCATGTACATGATGGAGCAGTTATTGGAGCAGTGCGAGAGGCAATGAATCAAATAGAAATTGTAATAAACGGTCTTAGTGTTGGAGGAAAAATTGGAATAGCTAGAAATGGAGAACATTTGGCAGTTGCGATTTTTTTAAGTGTTGGAATATTAAAATTTAATGAAGTTGTAACAACGGTAGCACATAGAGCAATCCCGATTATAGAAGGAGAATTTTAAAAAATAGGAGATAAAAAGTGAAAAGTGGAAAAAAATTATTTGATGAATTAGAATTGTTTTTATTTGATATGGATGGATTGATATTTGATACGGAAAATATTTATGTGAATAAAGGGAGAGAAATTGCAGCAAAGAAAGGGTATATTGTAACAGATGAATTTGTAAAAAAAAGTACAGGGTTGCCTGAAGAACCATTAAGAAAATGTTATATGGAAGAGTTCGGAGAAAAATTTCCTTTTGATGAACATGCGAAGGAAATTAGAGCTTATATTCATGAATTGATGGGAACAGAAGGAATACCTTTAAAAAAAGGAGTTGAAGAAATATTAGAATTTTTAAAAAATAATAATAAAAAAATAGTTCTTGCAACATCATCAAGTTATGAAATGGCAACAAAATTATTGAAAAGTAAAAATATTTTGAAATATTTTGATGATTTAGTAACGGCAGAAAATGTGAAAATAGGAAAACCAAATCCGGAAGTGTTTTTGATTGGAGCAGAAAAAGTAAATGCTAATATAACAAACTCAATGGTTTTTGAAGATTCATTTAATGGAATAAAAGCGGCATATGCTGCTGAGGCATATCCTGTTATGATTCCAGATATGCTTGAACCGACAGAAGAAATTGAAAAATTATTGTTCAAAAAATATGATAGTTTATTAGAAGTGATTAAATTTTTTGAAAAAGAAAAATAATAGTTACTTGAAGATTAGTTTGAAAGTATGTTCGTAAATAAAAGAATTTGAAATAAAGTCATTAAAAAAATAAAAATTTAAAATATGAAAAAAATAATAAGTTTATTTATTGTCGTATTATCTTATGTATAAAAAAATAAAAAATGTAAATAAAAATAAAAAAAACTTTCTTTTTTGAAAAAATAGGATATACTTATATTAGAAAATAATAGAACATATTAGTGGAGGTATCGTAATGGAAGTTTTAGCAATGATTTTAGCAGGAGGAAGAGGATCAAGACTGGATATCTTATCAGAAGAAAGAGTGAAGCCGAGTGTACCTTTTGCCGGGAAATTTAGAATAATTGACTTTGCATTGAGTAATTGTTCAAATTCAGGTATTTATAATGTGGCATTATTAACACAATATTTACCGTTATCGTTAAATGAACATATTGGTTCAGGAAAACCGTGGGATTTTGATAGAAGAGATTCAAGTATAACTTTATTGCAACCGCATGAAGGGCCTAATGGAAGTGCGTGGTATAAAGGAACTGCAGATGCTATTAGACAAAATATCGAATTTATTAAAAGAAAAAATCCGGAATATGTGTTGATTTTATCTGGAGATCATATTTACAAAATGGATTACACATGGATGTTAGCAGATCATAAGGCTAAAAATGCAGAATTAACAGTTGCAGTGCAAGAAGTACCTATGGAAGAAGCTAGTAGATTTGGAATATTTGAAGTAGACGATAATAAACAAATTTTAAATTTCCAAGAAAAACCGAAAGAGCCTAGAAGTAATTTAGCTTCAATGGGAATTTATATATTTGATACAAATGTATTATTAGAATATTTAGAAAAAATGTTAGAAGAAGATTTAGATTTTGGTGGACATGTAATTCCTCAAATGATAAAAGAAGACAGAAAAGTATTTGTTCATTGCTATGACAGTTACTGGATGGATGTTGGAACTTATGATTCATACTTGGAAGCTAACTTAGATTTAATTAAAAAATCTGAAGATGTTGGTATTGATTTATATGATCAAGGATGGAAAATTTATACAAGAAGTGAAGATTTAGCTCCTGTAAGAATAGGAGAAATGGGAAGTGTATTAAATTCATTAATATGTAATGGATGTAAAATTGAAGGAAGAGTAGAAAATTCAGTTTTAGGGCCTGGAGTTACAGTAAGACAAGGATGTACAGTAAAAAATAGTATAATTTTCTCAGGAACATATATAGATGAAAATACTCATTTAGATAAAGTGATTATAGATAAAAAAACTTATGTTGGAAAATACTCTCTAATAGGACATGGAGATGTCACAACTCCAAATATTGAAAAACCAGAATTATTAACAAAAGGTATTAGTGTGATAGGAAAAGGAGTGTTCTTACCTGAAGGGACTATTGTTGGAAGAAATGTAAGAATATTTGGTAAAGTTAGATTGGAAGAACATCAAAAATATGTTCAAAATGGAGAGACAATAAAAAAATAAGAGGTAATTGACAAATGAAAATAGTATATTTAGCAGGAGAAGTAGCTCCATTTTTTAAAACAGGAGGTCTTGCAGATGTAATGGGAGCTTTACCTAAAAAAATGGCAGAATTAGGACATGAAGTGTCAGTTATAATGCCTAAATATGATAAAATTCCCGTTAAATATCTTGAAAAATTAGAATGGGTAGCTAGACTTGAAAGTCACGGAGATGTATTCAATTTAGTGAAATATCCTGATGAAAAAATAAATTATTATTTTTTAGAAAATGCTGGTCTTTATGAAAGAGGGAGAGTCTATGGTGATGATGATGAAGATATACAGTATGCAATGTTTTCGGAATTATCATTAAGATTTTTAAAAGAAATAAACTTACAGCCGGACATTTTGCACTGTAATGATTGGCAAACTGGGCCAGTCCCATATTTTTTAAATGTAAGATACAATCAAGATCCATTTTATTGGGATATAAGAACAGTTTATTCAATTCACAATTTAATGTATCAAGGTAGATTTTCAAAAAGATCATTTGAGAGAATGGGATATTATATTCATGGAAATAGCTTGAACTTTATGGAGATAGGGATAGGGTATTCTGATGTAGCAAATACAGTAAGTCCAACTTATGCTGAAGAAATTAAATATCCGTATTTTGCTGAAGGATTGGAATGGATAACGAATAATAAGAAAATTTATGGTATTTTAAACGGAATAGATACAGACGAATTTAATCCAGAAAAAACAGAAGGAATAATTCATTTTAATAAAGATTCTTTAGATAAAAAAAGAGAAAATAAATATAGATTACAAGAAAAATTAGGATTACCAAAATCAGATAACGCGATGATTTCAATAGTTACAAGGCTTGTTGAAGGAAAAGGTTTAGATTTAGTGTCGGCAGGATTAGAAAATTTATTAAAATATGATGCTGTCCAAATTGTTATATTAGGTAGTGGTGATAAAAAATATGAAAATTATTATGACTATTTAGCAGTAACATATCCAGATAAATTTAAAGTATATTTAGGTTATAATGCTAAATTAGCTAACGAAATTTATGCTGGAAGTGACATGTTCTTAATGCCTTCAAGATATGAGCCTTGTGGTTTAAGTCAAATGATTGCCATGAGATTTGGAACGGTAGCTATAGTGAGAGAAACTGGAGGACTTAAAGATACAGTAAAACCGTATAATATTTTTACAGATGAAGGAAATGGTTTCTCATTCACAAATTTCAATGCTGATGATATGTTATTTACAATTAAAGTTGCAGAAGGAATTTATTATGATCGACCAGATATTTGGGAAAAATTAGTTAAACGAAATATGGAATTAGATTTTTCTTGGGATAAAGCAGCTAATGAATATTTAGAGTTGTATAAAGAGGCTAAAACTCATTAATATATAAAAAAATAAAACACACATTGTTGTGTTTTATTTTTTGTTTTTTAATATTATATTTTTAACAGCTATTTAGTACAGTCAATTAAAATTTTAAGTGAAAAAAGTATAAAAATATGATATAATATAAAGAAAAAGTGTAAAGGAGCATAGCATGAAATTTTCATTAATTATGCCGACAATAAATGTAACAATAGAATTAAAATTGTTTTTAGATAGTTTAAAAAAACAAACATATAAAAATTTTGAGCTAATTGTAGTGGATCAAAATAAAGATACGAGAGCTTACGAAATAATAAAATTGTATGAAGAAGATTTTGAAATAAAATATATGAAAAATAATGAAATTGGACTTAGTATAAATAGAAATAAGGGTCTTTTTATGATGTCGGGAGATATTGTTGCGTTTCCTGATGATGACTGTGAGTATAGTTCTGACACATTGGAAAAAGTAGTTAAATATTTTGAAACAAATAAAGATAAAAAAATATATTCTTGTAGAACATTGGAAAAAGGGAAAGATTATGGAACAGGAGTGATGCTTGATTACAGTACAGAAATTACTAAAGATAATGTGGCAGAAACTGTAAAATCTATAACTTTTTTTGTAAATTATACTTTTGAAGATTTAGAATTGTTTGATGAAGATCTTGGTGTAGGAGCGTATTTTGGAAGTGGAGAGGAAACTGATTATGTTTTAAGGTTACTTCATAAAGGATATAAGGGAGATTATTATCACGATGATATTATTTTTCATCCTGCTAAAAAGGGGAATTATGATGATTTAGAGAGAGCAAAAAAATATGCTTTAGGTTATGGAGCTTTAGTAAAAAAAGAAGTTATTGAAAGAAAAAATTGGAAATATCTATTAAAATTTATAAAAAAATTAATGAGAAATATTGGGGGTATGTTAGTTACAAAAAATAAAAAATATCATGGCGTTGTATTTGAAGGTAGATTGGAAGGATTTTTTAAATATAAAACGACTAAAAGATAATGGAAGGAGAGATGATATTTATATAAAATTAAATATCAAAAGTTATGGATAAAATAAAATGTTTAAAAAATATGTTGACAGCATATATTTTATATCCTTTTACAAAGAATAAGTTCAAAAATAGAAGAATATGGTTAGTTGGTGGAAATGCAGGAGAATTGTATGCAGATAATGCAAGGGCAATTTATGAATATGTAAGATCAAAAAAAGAAATAGAAGAATTTTGGGTATTGAATGAAAATAGTACGATTAGAGATAAAATTCCCGGTGAAATATTGATAAAAGGGAGTGTAAATGCGTATTTACATTTTATGAATGCAGAAGTTGTAATGTTTTCGCATTCAATATCAGCTGATATTGTTCCTTTTTTATATGTTGTACCGTTGTTAAAAAAATTTCATTATAAAACATTAAAAGTATTTTTAAATCATGGAACGGTAGGATTGAAAAAAAGAAAAGCATTAAATGCAAAAACTGAGAAAATAGTAGAAAAAATGGTACAATCGTATGATTTGAATATTTGTGATTCAAAATTTGAGAAAGATGTGAAGTCAAAAAGTTGGTGGAAAGTACCTCAAAAAACTACTTTTGTAACAGGGTATCCTCGTTATGATAAGTTATATAATGCGAATATTAGAGGAAAAGAGATATTTTTTATGCCAACTTGGAGACCTTGGCTAAAAAATAATGTAAAAGATATTCAAAAAACAGAGTATTTTAAAAATATAATAAATTTATTACAAAATGAAACATTAAATAAAATTTTAGAAATAAAAAATATAAAGATGACAGTTTATATTCATCAATTAATGCATGAATATTTTGATAATTTTAATGATGTAAAATTGAGGAAAAATATTAATATATTGCCTAAAGATGCAGAAATTACAAAAGAAATAATGAAATCAAACATGTTAATTACAGATTATTCAAGCATAGCGTATGATTATTTATATATGGATATGCCAATTTTATTTTATCAATTTGATAAAGATGAATATGAAGAAAAAATAGGTTCGTATATTGATTTGAATACAGAGTTATTTGGAGAAGTAGCTTATACAAGTGAAGAGTGTGTAGAAAAAATTGTAAAAATTATAAATAATGATTGGAAACATTTAGAGAATGTATTGGAAAAGGTGGAGCGATTAAAGCCTAAATTTTTAGAGTATATAGATAAAAACAATAGTAAAAGAGTGTATGAGTTAATTGAGCAAAAATTAGGAGAAAAAAATGCAAGAAAATAAGGTATCTATAATTATTCCTGTTTATAATGCAGAAAAATTTATTGGGAAAACTATGGAAAGTGTTTTAAATCAAACTTATAAAAATTGGGAAATGTTAATTTTTAACGATAAATCAAAAGATGATAGTTTGAAAATAATAAAAAAATATAGTGAAAAAGATGAAAGAATAAAAGTTATTGACTCAAAAGAGAATGTTGGTGTTGTAACGGCTAGAAATAAACTTACAGAAATAGCAACGGGAGAATTTATAGCTTTTTTAGATGCAGATGATTACTGGCGAGAGAAAAAATTAGAAAAACAAATAAAATTTATGAAAGAACAGAATGCTTTAATAAGTTGTACCGAATATACTAGAGTTACGGAAGATGAAAAAGAAATAAACGATATAATAATAAAAGAAAAAATAACTTATGAAGATATGTTAAAAAATAATTATTTGGGTTGTTTGACAGTTATATATAATGCAAATAAACTTGGAAAAAGATACTTCAAAGAAAGAGAAAAAAATGAAGATTATGTTCTTTGGTTAAAAATCGTAAAAGAAACAAAAATAATTTTTGGATTGAAAGAGAATTTAGCATTTTATAGAGTTTTAAATAATTCAAGATCAAGCAATAAAATAAAAGCAGCTAAAGACAGATGGGATGTTTATAGAAAAATTGAAAGATTATCATTATTTAAGAGTATTTATTATTTTTTACAATATGTGATAAGAGCATTAAAAAAGACAAAATGATTAAAGAGGTAAAAAAATGGCAATGAGTGGAGTTAGACGAAATTTTTCTTCGTTATTTGGAATTTTGACGGTAGTAATGTATTTGTTTGGATTTTTAATAATTGGAAGAGGGTTGAGTTTTAGAAATATTTTAATAATAGTTGTAGCTTTATTAATGTACTATGTTGCAAATATTTTTAGTATACGAGCAAGAAAATATAGTTTACGAGAGTTAATTTTATCTGTTGGATTGAACTTTATATTATTGTTATTCACTATAATGGTTAAGATTTTAGGAATATATGAAAGTATAGTTTTGTTTGGAATTGTAACAATGTTTCAAATAACATTTAGATATATAGTAAATATGGCGATTGTTAGAAAACAAAAAATATTATTTGTTGGAGAAAATAGTTACACAGAAGATTTATTGAATAGTATAAAAAATGACGATCAATATAAATTAATGGGATTTTTAAAAAATGAAAAAGGAGAAGCTTTAAAAAAAATAGTTTTAAAAATGTGTGCAGTAGGTAAAATAGATATAATCGTTGATTTTAGTGAAGATTTGTTAAAGGATTCACAACTTGTAGATATTTTACTTCAATATAAGTTAAAAGGATTACAGTTTTATAATTATTTAGAATTTTATGAAATGTATGAAAATAAATTACCAATTTCACATTTGAGTTCAAAATGGTTTTTGGAAAACAGTGGATTTGAAATATATTATAATAATTTTAATTTAAGAGCAAAAAGATTATTAGATTTAATATTTGCAATAATAATCGGTATTTGTACGTTACCACTTATGTTATTAGCAGCTATAATTGTAAAAGTTGAGTCAAAAGGACCTATATTTTTTATACAAGAAAGAATAGGAGAAGGAAATAAAAAATTTAATATAGTAAAATTTCGTTCTATGACAACGGATGCAGAAAAAAATGGTCCACAATGGGCAAGTAAAAATGACAATAGAGTTACGCGTTGGGGAAAAATAATGCGTGCAACAAGAATAGATGAATTACCACAGTTGTGGAATGTTTTAAAAGGAGAAATGAGTTTTGTTGGACCTAGGCCTGAGAGAGAATATTTTATTAAGCAACTTGAAAAAGAAATACCTTATTACAATTTAAGACATACAGTTAAACCGGGATTGACGGGTTGGGCACAAGTTATGTATCCGTATGGAGCGAGTATTGAGGATGCTTATAGAAAATTACAGTACGATTTATATTATATAAAACATCATGATGTTATTTTTGATATAAAAGTATTGCTAAAAACTATAACGATTGTAGTTTTTGGAAAAGGAAGATAAAAAAGGGAAGGCGAAAGGGAAAATGAAAAATAAAAAAGAATATAAAGAGTATTTTGATATAAAAAAAGAAAGAGAAAGAGATAAAAGACTTGTAGATAGTTTTAATTATGCGATAGAAGGTTTGATTACAGCAATTAGAAATGAAAAACATATGAAAGTTCACATAGTTGCAACAATATTTATATTAGTTTTTGCAATTTTTATGAATGCAAGTAAAGTAGAGATATTAATAATTTCTATTTCTGTTGCATTTGTAGTAATAACAGAGCTTATAAATACTGCAGTTGAGGCTTTAGTTGATTTAGTTTCACCAGAAAGACATAAATTGGCTAAAATTGCTAAAGATGTGGCAGCAGGAGCTGTATTAGTTGCGGCAATAAATGCTTTAAATGTTGGATATTTATTATTTTATGACAAATTACTTGATATATTTGATACACATAATAAAATGCATGTTATTGCGAGTCGAAAAGGGAATATTTCAATATTAATTTTAGTTTTAATTGCGGTTATAGTAATAATTATTAAATCATTTTATAAAAAAGGAACACCACTTGAAGGTGGAATGCCGAGTGGACATAGTGCGATAGCTTTTGCGATTTTTGGAATAGTGATGTTTATGACGACAGATGTAAGGCTTTTAGTTTTAGTATTTTTAATGGCGTTATTAGTTGCACAAAGTAGAGTAAAAGCAGGAATTCATAGCATAAGAGAGGTTTGTGCTGGGGGAGCATTAGGATTTATTATATCAACAGGAATTTTATGGATAATGACAAGTTTTGGAATATTATACAATTAGAGATATAATAATTTTATAAAATAATATAAAGATTATTTAAAAAAATAATGAATTTTCAGGAAATACAGGTTCATTTAAGGTAAATTAATATAAAATTAATTGATTAGAACTATAAAAAATAAAAAAAATATGATATAATAAATAAATTTATACTAAATATTGGGAGTTTAAAATGGAGTTAGAAAATGAAACAAAAGATCTTGTGATAATAACAGGGATGAGTGGAGCAGGCAAATCAGAAGCTATGGATTTTTTTGAAGATAGAGGATATTTTTGTATAGATAATTTGCCAATAAATTTATTTCAATATTTGAATGAAATATTTATTAGTAGTGAAAAAAGAGATAAAATTGCAGTTGCAATAGATATTCGTAATCAAGAATTTATTGAGCAATTTCATAAGCAATTAAAATTATTGGGTGATTTGAATATAAGCTATACAATAATATATTTAGATGCGAGAACGAATGTACTTGTAAATAGGTATGAACTTACTAGGAGAAAGCATCCATTAAACAAATACGATACTTTAATTGAAAATATTGAAGCTGAAAGAAAATTGATAAAAGATTTTATGTTGAGAGCAGATTTAGTTATAGATACATCAAAAACATCTGTAAAAGAATTTGAAAGTATATTAGAAAAAGAATTTTTATATAGAACAAAAAAACTTAGTATAAATTTAACATCTTTTGGATTTAAGTATGGAATACCATTAGATATGCATTTAATGTTTGACTTACGATTTTTACCTAATCCGTATTATATTCCAGAGTTAAGGGAAAAAACTGGAAATCATGAAGATGTAAGGAATTATGTTTTAGGATTGGAAGAAAGTCAAGAATTTTATAAAATGCTGTATGATATGTTAATGTATTTAATTCCAAAATATGAAAAAGATGGGAAAGCTCACTTAAGAATAGGAATTGGATGTTCGGGAGGGCAGCATAGATCTGCCACTTTTGTAAATAAACTTTATGAAGATTTGAATAGAGAGTTAAATTATAAAATTACAAAATATCATAGAGAAATTGGAGATAAAAAAGAATTATAATGAATGAAAATATAAAATGTCCTATTCCATATAATGAAATTCCAATAAATCCGGGCGTTTATCTTATGAAAAATGAACGAGGGAAAATAATCTATGTTGGTAAAGCTAAAAATCTTAAAAATAGAGTTTCATCGTATTTTAAAAATATAAATTCACACAATGTGAAAACTATGGAATTGGTAAAAAATATAAGAGATATAGAATTTTTTATATGTAATACTGAAGTTGAAGCATTGATTTTAGAAAATAATTTAATAAAAAAAAATAAGCCAAAATATAATATTTTGTTAAAAGATGAAAAGACATATCCGTATATAAAATTTACTAAAGAGGAATTTCCAATGCTTGAAGTTGTGAGAAGCACAAAAAAATTAGATGAAAATGCAGAATATTTTGGACCTTATCCAATGGGGATTTTTGCAGCTATAAAAGTTTTGTTAAGAGTTTTTCCAATAAGAGATAAAAATAAAACAATAAGCTATATAACACAACCTTATTTAAAACATTTTATGAAAAAAAATGAATTTCATAAGATAACTCCTGAAATAAAAGAAGAGTATTTAAAAAATGTAGAAAATTTTAAGAAATTTTTAAAAAATCAACAAAATGATGTACTCGATTATTTAGAGAATAGAATGAAAAAGTTTAGTGAAAATATGGAATTTGAGCGTGCAATTTCGGAGCGTGAAAAAATTAAATTATTGAAACGAATGCAAGAAACACAAATAATTGAATATAGTAAAGAAATAGATGAAGATGTGTTTGTTTTTGATGAAAAAAAAGATAAAGTTTTTTTATGTATTTTGAATATTCGTGAAGGAAAAGTTATAAACAAAAATCATATTAAAATATCGTTGGAAGCAAGTCAGGAAGATAATTTATTTGAAAGATTAATAACTTTGTATTACGAGAAAAGAAATATTCCTAAAAATATAATTTGTAATTTAGATTATGAAAAACAAGAGGAATTGATTAAGGAATGGGCAAAATTAAAAAAAGGTAAAGAAATAAAGATGCATTTTCCTAAAATTCAAAGCAGACGATATCAATTATTAGAAATGGGATATCTAAATTTAAACGAGGAAGTTGAAAAATATTATAGACAGAAAAAAATAATTCGAGAAGGATTAAATAACTTAAGAAAAACATTAGATTTAAAGAAAAATCCTTACAGAATAGAATGTTTTGATATTTCAAATATTCAAGGAACGGATCCGGTTGCTGCTATGACGGTTGCTTTGGACGGAGTGCCAACACCAAAAGAATATAGGCATTTTAAAATAACGGTAAAAGATACACCTGATGATTTTATGATGATGCGAGAAGCGTTGACACGACGATATAGTAAGCTAGAGTCAGAGGAAATGCCAGAGTTAATATTGATTGACGGTGGAAAAGGGCAGTTAGGTGTTGCAGTTGAAGTGCTAGAGCAATTAGGAAAAATAAATTATACCGATGTGATAAGTATTGCAAAAAGAGAAGAAGAAATATTTAAAGATTATGAAAAAGAACCATATTTATTTAAACGAAGCGATGAAACACTAAAAATACTTCAAAGATTAAGAGATGAAGCACATAGATTTGGGATAACACATCATAGAAAGCTTAGAAGTAAAAGAAATGTAAAAAGTGTATTGGATGATATTAATGGAATTGGTCCAAAAAGAAAAAAAGAGTTAATAAAAAAATTTGGATTAATTAAAAATATAAAAAATGCTACTTTAGAAGAATTGATGGAAATAGTACCAGAAAAAATTGCTGTTGAAATATTAGAAAAATTATAAAAAATTATAATTATAAAGAATTTGATAAAAATGATTTGGAGAAATAAATATGGATGAAGCTAAAAAAGATAATTCAATAATAGAAAAAGATGTTAAAATTATCGGATTTATTATTAAATAAATAAAAAAATAAACTAATTTTCTTTTGGAGATATTAGTGAAATTAAGATAAAATCAAATAAAATTAAAAAGAAGAATTTTAGCACTTGAAAATAATCAATTTCATGGGTATACTTATAATGAAAATAATATAATTATTTTTATAAATGGGAAAAATCCATTATATTATTATAAAGCTTATAAAATAGATATAATTGTAGAAAAAATAAATATAAAAGATTTGTTGAATAAAGATTCAAATTATTATGTTTCGGATTTTTTCAATTAAAAAATTATATATGTTAGTTATTACATAAAATAAAAGATAGTAGGAGGAAGTATGAGTGACTATATTTTAGAAATGAAAAATATGAGAAAAGAATTTTTTGGTGGTAAAATAGTTGCAAATGATGATATTACCTTGAAAGTAAAAAAAGGTGAAATTCATGCAATTGTTGGTGAAAATGGAGCCGGGAAATCTACATTGATGAAAATACTTAATGGACTTTATATCCCAACATCTGGAGAAATATACTATAAAGGTGTTAAAACAGATATTTCAAGTCCTACGGTTGCTGCAAATTTAGGAATTGGAATGGTTTACCAACATTTTATGTTAATTGATACTTTAACTGTTGCAGAAAATATGGTTTTAGGATTTGAACCTAGAAAAGGTGGAGTATTTTTTGACTTAGAAGAAGCTAGAAAGAAAGTAAGAGAAGTTTCTGAAAAATATGGATTAAATATTGATCCGGATGCTAAAGTTTCAGATTTATCAGTAGGAATACATCAAAGAATTGAAATTTTAAAAGTTCTGTTTAAAGGAGCAGAGTTATTAATATTTGACGAGCCAAGTGCCGTACTTACTCCACAAGAAGTTATTGAATTGTATGGAATAATGAGAAATTTAGTAAAAGAAGGAAAAACTATAATTTTTATAACTCATAAATTACATGAAGTATTGGAATTATCAGATAATATTACAGTAATTAGAAGAGGTAAAGATGTAGGGGATTTAGTGACATCTGAAGCTACAAAAGAAAAAATAGCAAATATGATGGTTGGAAGAGTAGTATTATTTGAAGTTGAAAGACCGGAAGTAGAAATTGGAGAGCCGGTTGTAAAAGTAGAAAATTTAGTTGTAAAACATGGGAATATAGAAAAATTAAAAGGTATTTCATTTGAAATAAGAGAAGGTGAAGTGTTTGGAATTGCAGGAGTTGAAGGAAACGGACAAACTGAATTAATAGAAGCATTAGCTGGATTAGAGAAAAATATTAGTGGGACATATAGTATTTCAGGTGAAGTTTTAACGAATAAAACGCCAAAAATAATAAAAGAAAAAGGTTTAGCACATATTCCTGAAAATAGACATAAAAGAGCAACTATTGATGATTTTACAGTTGAAGAAAATATGGCTTTAGGATTACAAGATTATTATTCAAATGGAATGATGATGAATTTTAGTAAATTATCACAAAAAACAAACGAATATATAAAAAAATATGATATAAGACCTGCCGAATGTGGAAAAATAAGATTTGGTGGACTTTCAGGTGGAAATCAACAAAAAGTTGTTGTAGCTAGAGAGCTTGAGAGGGAAAATAAATTTATAATAGCGGCACAACCTACAAGAGGAGTTGACATAGGTGCTATTGAAATGATACATAACACAATTTTAAAAGAAAAAACTAAGAAAAAAGCAATAATGGTTGTATCTGCTGAACTTTCAGAAGTTATGGCTTTAAGTGATAGAATTGGAGTAATGTATTCTGGACAGATAGTAGGAATATTAGACAGAAAAGATGCAACGACTGAAAAAATAGGAATACTTATGGCAGGAGGAAAATTAAATGACTAATATAAAAGAAAAAATGAAGAAAAAAATTGTAGAATTTTTACCTTCAATAATTGCAGTTTTAATTGCAGTAGTTGTAGGTGGATTGATAATGATTTCAAAAGGAGTTAATCCATTTTTAGCTTATTTTGATATGGCAAAAGCAGCATTTTATCAAGCAAGTCCAAGATCACCGTTTTTAAGTGGACTAGCGAGAACATTATTTACATCAACACCTTATATTTTCTCGGCATTAGCAGCAATGATTGCTTTTAAGGCAGGATTATTTAATATCGGTGCTCAAGGACAAATGGTAGCAGGTGGATTGGCTGCAACTTTTTGGGCAATAACATTTAGAAATTATTTTTTAGGGAATGCGTTTATAGTTACAATAGTTGCAATTTTAGGTGGATTTTTATGGGCTGGAATTGCAGGATATTTAAAATCAAAATTTGGTGTAAATGAAGTAATTAGTACAATTATGTTAAATTACATTATGATAGAGATAAGAGGATATTTATTAAATGGAATTTTAAAAGATCCATTATCACAAAATACTCAATCTCCTAAAGTTTTTGAAGGATCAAGATATATAACATTATTTTCAAAAATAACAAAACAAAATTTGAATATAGGATTTGTAATAGCTGTTATAATTGTAGTTTTAGTTTATATATTTTTTAAATATACAAAAATGGGATATAATATTAAATCAGTAGGTCAAAGCGAAACAGTTTCAGAAAATGCAGGAATTAATCCAAAAACAATGATGTTTATAGCAATGGGACTTGCAGGAGCTGTAGCTGGAATTGGTGGAGCTGAAAGAGTATTAGGAGGAGCAGCTCAATACGCATTCACAGATCAAATAATGGGAGATGCAGGGTTTACAGGACTTGCCGTAGCTTTATTAGGTAAAAATAATCCATTTGGAATATTAATTGCTTCAATTTTCTATGCTTCACTTGATGTAGGTGGACAAATGTTACAACAAAAATATCAAGTAGATAAAGAAATTGTATTAATAGTTCAAGCATTGATAATAATATTTGTAGCAGCAGAAAACTTATTTAAGTTCTTTATTGCAAAAAGAAGGGAGAATAAATAATGGATTTATTATTTTTATTAAAACAAACTTTAATAATTGCACCACCTATAATGATAACCGCAGTTGGAGCGTGTGTTTGTGAAAAAAGTGGAGTAACAAATTTAGGATTAGAAGGAACAATGTTGAGTGGAGCGTTTGCTGCAGCAGTAATGAATATAATGAGTGGTAATCCTTATTTAGCAGTTATAGTAGGAATTTTAGTAGGTGGATTAATTTCAGCAATTCACGCATATATTAGTATACATTTAAAAGGTGACCAAATAATAAGTGGAGTTGCGATAAACTTATTTGCATTAGCAATTACATCGTATTTGATTAAAGCGATATTTAAAGCAGCAGGAACAACTCCGTCAGCACAAAATTTAGCAAATCAAAATATAATATTGTTTGTTATATATCTTTTATCGTTTGCTACATATATTTTTATGTATAAAACTGTGTTAGGATTAAGAATAAGAGCAGTAGGAGAACATCCATTAGCTGCAGATACAGTAGGAATTAGTGTTTATAAAGTAAGATATATAAGTGTTATTTTGTCAGGAATGTTCGCTGGATTAGGTGGATCATATTTAACAACAGTAATGTTGCCGGCATTCTCAAATAATATGTCAGCTGGGAGAGGATTTATGGCTATGGCAGCAATGATTTTTGGAAAATGGAATCCACTTGGAGCGATAGCAGCAAGTCTATTATTTGCATTGGGGGAAGCGTTTGCAAATATAGCTAAAGCAGGAAAATTCCCAATTCCACAACAATTTTTAACAATGATACCGTATGTATTAACATTGTTAGCATTAGTAGGATTTGTAGGTAAAGCTAGAGCACCAAAAGCATCAGGACAGCCATATAATAAATAAAATAAAAAACAGAGGCTACATTTTAACACTAAAGTGTAGCTTTTTATATAAAATGATAAAAAAGAAAGAAGGTATTGAATGTCAAATTTACTACTATTTTTAATGATATATGTTTTAATAAGATTAAATTGGAATAAAATACAAAATAAGTTAGAAAAATTAGAAGAGTATAATGGTGAATTTATTTACACTTTTTTTAATAAATTTTGGAAAAAAGAAATGTACTTTAATTTGAGTGAAATTGAAGAAATTTTATTCACAAGAATGGTAATAAATAGAAATAAATTTGATAAAATAGGTATAAAAATATTTTTAAAAGATACATATATTATAACACTAAATAAAAAAGAAAATTGTATTGAATTATTAAAGAGTTGTAGAGAAAATAATAGAGAATTGTATGAAAAAGTATTTAAAAGAGTTCCGATGGGAATAGATATTTATAATATTGTTGAAAATGAAATTGATAATTTTTCAAAATAAAAGAGGTAAAATGAAAGTAGAAAAAATTTTAGGTTATAATGTATATAGAAAAAAAGTGAAAAATATAAATTTACGCATAAATGAAAATATGGAAGTTTATATTTCTGCACCTCTAAATTTACATACGGAATATATTGAAAATTTTATTCGTTCAAAAGAAGAATGGATAAAAAAGGTATTAAAAAAAGTAGAAAAAGTTAAAGAAACTCAAAAAGAGTTTGAATATACAACGGGAGAAAAACATAAATTATTAGGAATTGAATATATTTTAATTGTAAAAAATGGAAATAGTAATAAAATAAATGTGAATAAAGAAAAAAAAGAAATAATTTTATATACAAATAAAGAGGAAGTAGAAGAAAAAAGAAAAATAATTGAAAAATGGTATTTTGAATATGCAAAAAAAATATTTCCACAAGTAGTTGAAAAATGGTTAAAAATATTAAATGAAAAAATAGAACATTTGTCTATAAAACCAATGAAAACAAGATGGGGTTCGTGTAATTATAATAAAAAGTATATAAATCTCAATGTGGAATTAATAAAAAGAAGTGTGTTTGAAATTGAGTATGTAGTTTTACATGAATTGGCTCATTTAAAATATCCAAATCACGGAAAAGGCTTTTATAATTATGTGGAAAGTTATATGCCAAATTATAAAATGGCAGAAAAAATGTTGAATGCAAAACATTATTATAAATAAGTGGTTGACAAGATATAAAAAATATAGTATAATCTATGTATAATTAAGTTAGAAAGTAGAAACATTATGTTCTCACCTTTCCATCAAGTATGATTTCATACTTTATCGTAAATGCAGAATTGCAAATTAAGTTTTATAACTTTAATGATGAGTAAGGTATTAGTTAATTAATTTAACATGTAAAATTAAAATATATTGTATTTTAATATTTTATTGTGTATAGATTTTATATTGACTATTGAGCAAGGTTTCTTATATCTTGTTTTTTTATTGTGAAAATTTAGGAGGTGTTCTTTATAAAAGGGACTAATAAATCTGATGAACCAAGAATGAATGAAAGAATCAGAGCAAGAGAAATAAGAGTTATCGGTGAAAATGGAGAACAATTTGGAGTTATGTCTGTAAATGAAGCGATAGCTTTAGCAACAGAAAGAGAACTTGATTTAGTAGAAATTTCACCAAATGCTACACCACCTGTGTGCAAAATAATGAACTATGGGAAATTCAAGTATGAGAAAACAAAAAAAGATAAGGAAAACAAAAAGAAACAAAAAAATATTGTTATCAAAGAAATAAGAATAAAACCTCATATTGATGAGCATGATAAAGATACAAAAATAGCTCAAATTGAAAAATTCATAGCAAAAGAGTACAAAGTTAAAGTTAGTTTAAGACTTTCAGGTAGAGAAAAAGCACATGCTGATGCAGCAGTTAAAGTTTTAGATGCCTTTGCAGATAGATTTGAAGATACTGCAATAGTTGAGAAAAAATACGGTAAAGAGCAAATTCAAAAATTTGTTTTATTATCACCTAAAAAGTAATTAAGGAGGAAAAGAAATGCCAAAAATGAAAACACACAAAGGAACTAAAAAAAGAGTAAAAGTTACAGGAAGTGGGAAATTAGTAGTTAAACATTCAGGGAAAAGTCATATTTTAACTAAAAAATCTAATAAAAGAAAGAAAAGATTAGGTCAAGATGCGATAGTACCTGTAGGAGCAGCTAGAAGAATTAAAAAAGTATTAGCTGGGCAAGAAGGAAGATAATAATAGAGAGAAACAGTGAAAAAAGTATAAGGAGGAGCAAAAATGCCAAGAGTAAAAACTGGAATAGTAAGAAGAAAAAGACATAAAAAAGTATTAAAAGAAGCTAAAGGATATAGAGGAGCCATTAAAACTAACTATAAAAAAGCTAATGAAGCTGTTAAAAAAGCAATGGCTTACGCAACAGAACATAGAAAACAAAAGAAAAGAAAAATGAGAGAATTATGGATTATTAGAATCAATGCTGCAGCTAGATTAAATGGTGTATCTTACTCTAAATTTATGAATGGATTGAAAAAAGCTGGAATTGAATTAGATAGAAAAGTTTTAGCAGATTTAGCTTTAAATAATCCAGTAGAATTTGCAAAATTAGTTGAAAAAGTAAAATAGTAATTATATTATAGTATTAAAAAGTTATATTTAAGAGTGACTGCATCTCTAATCTAAGACATAATATGTTTGGGATTGGTGATGCAGTTTTTAATAATTTTTTGTAAAATTAATAGTATAAAATAGAAAAGGAATAAGAATATGGAATTTCATGTAAAAAATGTAGGTAGATTGGAAGTTATTACAGGGAGTATGTATTCAGGAAAAAGTGAAGAATTGATAAGGAGATTAAGACGAGCCAAATTTGCCAAACAAAAAGTAATAGTTTTTAAACATGCGATAGATAAAAGATATGATGAAGTTGCAATATCATCACATGATAAGAATACATTTGATGCTTATCCTGTTTCATCAAAATATGAAATGGAAGAAATTATGAAAAAAAATGAGGATGCTCAAATAATAGGAATAGATGAAGTTCAATTTTTTGGAGATGAGATTGTAGATTTTTGTAAAGAATTTGTAAAAAAAGGGAAAAGAGTTATAGTTGCAGGATTAGATATGAGTTTTAGAGCAGAGCCGTATCATCCAGTTCCGGAATTAATGGCAATTTCAGATAGAGTAGATAAATTACAGGCAATATGTATGATTTGTGGAAAAACAGCTTATGCAACACAACGGTTAATAGATGGAGAGCCTGCATATTATGATGATCCGTTGGTTATGGTCGGTGCAACGGAAAATTATGAAGCGAGATGTAGAGAACATCATGTTGTAAAATTTAGAGATGAAAATAAGAAAAATAAATAAAATATAAAAATGATAATAGGTTATTTGTATAAAAAATAAAATATGATATAATTTTATAGTAAAATAAATATAAAGTGTGAGGTAAGATATGAGTTACATAAAGAAAATGGGTGAAAAAGCAAAAATAGCTTCAAAAAAATTATTGACATTAGATACAAATACTAAAAATAACGCATTACTTGAAATAGCAAAAGAGCTTAGAGAAAAAAAAGAAGAAATAAAAGAGTATAATAAAAAAGATTTGATTGCTGGGGAGGAAGCAGGACTTAGTTTTGCGTTACTTGATAGACTTGAATTGACTGATGCTAGAATTGAGAGTATGGCAGTTAGTCTTGAGGAAATAGCAGTATTTACAGATCCAATTGGAGAAATTTTGACAGGGTGGAAACATAAAAATGGAATGTCAATAGAGAAAAAAAGAGTACCTTTAGGTGTAATTGGTATGATTTATGAATCAAGACCAAATGTAACAATAGATTCTGCGGGATTGGCAATAAAATCATCAAATGCTGTAATTTTGAGAGGATCAGCAAATGCAATTAATTCAAATATGTACTTAAATAAATTATTTAATGAAGTAGGAAATAAAGCTGGATTGCCTGAAAATTCAGTTCAATTAATTGAGAGTACAGATAGAGAATTAGTTAAAGAAATGATAAAACTAGATGAATATATAGATGTTTTAATACCTAGAGGTGGGAAAGGACTGAAAAAATTTATTTTAGAAAATGCTACAATTCCGGTTATAGAAACTGGAGCAGGAGTTTGTCATGTATTTGTTGATGAAAGTGCAAATATTACCGTTGTATTAAATATTATAAAAAATGCAAAAACTCAAAGACCTAGTACATGTAATTCAATAGAGACGGTATTAGTACACAAAAATATTGCGAATAAAGTATTACCTCCTATAACAGATATGTTGTTAGAAAATAAAGTAGAATTACGATATAGTCAAGAGGCGTTAGATATTGTTAAAAATAGACAAGAAGTGAAACTTGCAACAGAGGAAGATTTTGGAGCAGAGTATTTAGATATGATAATGTCATTAAAATTAGTTGAAGATGTAAATGAAGCCATTGAATATATAAATGAACATAGTACACAACATTCGGATTGTATTATTACAGAAAATATGAGAAATGCAGAAAAATTTTTAAACGAAATAGATTCAGCAGCAGTATATGTAAATGCATCAACAAGATTTTCTGATGGTGGAGAGTTTGGATTTGGAGGAGAAATTGGTATTTCAACTCAAAAACTTCACGCTAGAGGACCTATGGGTGTGAGGGAATTAACAACAACAAAATACATTATAAGAGGAAATGGACAAGTGAGATAAATGAATATAGGAATTATAGGAATAGGAAATATGGGAGGTTCGATTTTAAAAGGATTAATTGAATCAGAAGCTATAAATGCTGAAAATATAAATATATTTGAAATTAATAAAATGTTAATAAAAAAAATTAAATACAATATTAATGTATTTTCAAGTGAAATAGAATTAGTTCAAAATAGTGATGTCATTATTTTGGCAGTAAAACCTAATATAATGTCACAAGTATTAAAAAAAATAAAATTATTTTTAGATGATAATAAAATAATTTTGAGTATTGCAGCAGGAATTAGTATAAATTTTATAGAAGAAATTATAGGAAAAGATAAAAAAATTGTAAGAACAATGCCAAATACACCAGCTCAAGTATTAGAAGCTATGACGGCAGTAAGTTTTAATAATAATCTTACTGAAGAAGAGAGATATATAATACTTAGAATATTAGATTGTTTTGGAAAAAGTGTAGAAATTGATGAAAAATTAATGCATACATATACTGGAATTAGTGGGTCATTGCCAGCGTATGTTTATATGTTTGTAGAAGCACTTGCTGATGGAGCTGTACTTGAAGGAATGCCGAGAGAAAAAGCATATGAAATCATATCGCAAACGATATTAGGTTCAGCTAAAATCTTATTAGATACGAAAAAACATCCGGGAGAATTAAAAGATGAAGTTACTTCACCAGGTGGAACAACAATAGAGGCAATTAGAGTTTTAGAAAATGGTAAATTTAGAGGAACAATTATTGAAGCGGTGAAAGCTTGTACAGAAAAATCAAAAAAAATGTCAGGAGAAAACTAAAAATAGTAAATTATATAAATTTAAAGATGAAAGCTTTGTAAGTGAAATTATAAAGCTTTTTTATTTTAACATTTAGGGTTTTCTGTATTATTTATTAAAAAGATTTACATAAAAGTATTGACAAAAACATAAATGATGTTATAATTAAAATACAATAATATTATATAGGAAGAGAAAAGGTAAAATTATGAAAATATTAACATTGAATGTTCATGCGTGGATAGAAGAAAATCAATTAGAAAAAATTGATATTTTAGCAAGAACTATCGCGGAAAAGCAATATGATGTAATAGCATTACAAGAAGTAAATCAAATTATGAGTGAAAAAATTGTGTATGCAGATATAAAAGAAGATAATTATGGTTGGGTTTTATTAAATAAAATAGCCGAATATACTGACACAGAATATTATTATCATTGGTCAAATTCACATATAGGATATGGAAAATATGATGAAGGAATTGGTATTTTAACAAGACATAAATTAGTAAATACAGATGATTTTTATTGTACTTATTCACAATCTGTAAGATCAATTTCATCAAGAAAAATAATTAGTGCAGAAATAAATTATAATGGGGAAAATGTAGAATTTTATAGTTGCCATATGAATTTACCTAATTGTGAAACAGAAAAAATGTCGGACAATTTAAAAACAATATTAAATAGAAATCCTAAAAATATTAATGGGTGATTTCAATACCGATGCTATAAATAATAAAATTGATTATGATATAATTTTATCTGAAGGACTTTATGATACATATAATATGGCAGAAAAAAAAGATGATGGAATAACAGTTAATAAAAATATAGATGGTTGGAAAGATAGCAAAAATGAAATGAGAATTGATTATGTTTTTGCTAATAAAGAAATAAAAGTTAAAGAATCAAAAGTAATTTTCAATGGTGAAAATTATCCGATTGTATCTGACCATTATGGTATTGAAGTTGAAATTGATTTATAAATTATTAACACAAAAAAGCCATAAGTTACACAATAAAAAGATATTTTTACAAAAAAGATAAAAAAAATAAAAAAAGATTTCCGTAAAAGTATTGACTAAAATAAAAATCAAGGTATAATAAGGTAGTAAAAAATGAATATATAATATAAATTTTTGGAGGTAACGTTATGTTAAAAAAAATTCAACGTTTTGGTGGAGCAATGATGACACCAGTATTATTCTTTGCCTTCACTGGATTAGTGGTAGGGATTACATCAGTTTTAAAAAATCCACAAATAGTGGGAAGTATAGCTGATCCGTCAACTAACTGGTTTAAATTCTGGCAATTAATAGAAGAAGGAGGATGGACAGTATTTAGACAAATGCCATTATTATTTGCAATAGGATTACCAATAGGACTTGCTAAAAAAGCAAATGCTAGAGCATGTATGGAAACATTTGTAATTTATTGTACATTTAACTATTTTGTTGGTGCATTATTAACTTTATGGAATTTTGGTGTTGATATGACACAAGATCCAGGTGGAACAAGTGGATTATCAATGATAGCAGGAATTAAAACACTAGATACAAACTTATTTGGAGCAATTATTATTGCAGCTATAGCAGTTTATATTCACGATAAATTCTTTGATAAAAAATTACCTGACTTCTTAGGAGTATTCCAAGGTTCAGTATTAGTTTATATCGTAGGATTTGTAGTTATGATTCCTTGTGCTTTAATAACAGTATTAGTTTGGCCAAAAGTTCAATTAGGAATTAGTCATTTACAAGGATTATTAGTAGCTTCTGGTGCATTTGGTGTTTGGATTTATACATTCTTAGAAAGAATTTTAATACCAACTGGATTACATCACTTTGTTTATACTCCATTTGTATTTGGACCAGCAGTTGTAGAAGGTGGAATACAAACATATTGGATTCAACATATTCAAGAATTTGCAGCTAGCACACAACCATTGAAACAATTATTCCCAGCAGGTGGATTTGCATTACACGGAAACTCAAAAATATTTGGAGCAATGGGTATAGCATTAGCAATGTATGCAACAGCAAAACCTGAAAAGAAAAAATTAACAGCAGGATTATTAATACCGGTTGTATTTACAGCAATAATTTCTGGAATTACTGAACCGTTAGAATTTACATTCTTATTTATAGCACCAATATTATTTGCAGTACACGCATTCTTAGCAGCAACAATGGCAACAACAATGTTTATTTTTGGAGTAGTTGGAAACATGGGTGGAGGATTATTAGACTTCATTTTCTTAAACTGGGTACCAATTGCTAAAAATCATGGTGGACAAGTAGTAACACAAATCGTAATAGGATTAATATTTACAGGAATTTACTTTATTGTATTTAAAACTTTAATTCAAAAAATGAATTTAAAAACACCTGGAAGAGAAGAAGATGATGAAGAAGCTAAATTGTATACTAAAGCTGATTACAGAGCAAGACAAGCAGGTGGAGAAGTTTCTTCAAAAGATCAAGCTGATGATCAAGCGTTAATTATTTTAGAAGCATTGGGTGGAAAAGATAATATTGAAGAATTAAATAACTGTGCAACTAGACTTAGAGTAAGTGTAAAAGATGAAACTAAATTAGCTCCAGATTCAGTATTTAAACAAGCAGGAGCACACGGAGTTGTAAGAAAAGGAAATGCAATTCAAGTAATAATTGGATTAACAGTATCTTCAGTAAGAGATAAAATAGAAAACTTAATGAAATAAAATATTAAGAATAAAAAGTGAAATATAAAAATAGAAAGAATTTTTAAAAGTATAAAAGCTTGAGAGAGTTCTTTCTTTTTATTTGAAAAAATATATTTAAAAATGAAGTGAGAGAAAAATATGTAATTGTTGCCTTAGAATAGTGAAAAAGTGAAAAAGTTTGAATAATAAAAAATGCCAAAATTATCTTTTGGCAATAGCTGTAAAAGTAAACTTTTCTGGATGATGGACAATCGTTTCATATTGAAAAAGCATACCGTTAGAAAGATAGGCATGAGTTTCTATGACAACTACCATATTTATATCTTTTAATTTAAAATGTTGTTGCTCTTCATCAGTAATTTTTCTAAATGAAATATTTCTACGAGAATACGCAATTTTTAAATTTAGTTCTTTTTCTAAATATTCGTAAATTGATTTTTTAGCAGTTTCTTCACTTAAAAAAGGGACAATCCTTCTATCAAAAAAAGAAGTTGAATAATTTAAAACTTCGCCGTCTAAAGTGTTACTTCTAACAACTTTATAAAAATCAGCACTAGCAGGAACTTGAAATTCTTTCATTAATTTTTCATTCCCTTGAATGATATACAAGCTTATTAAATTAGTTTTTACATTAATATTTTGAGCTTTATTTATTTCTTGTATAGTTTGAATAGATGTTAAAGTAACATTTTCAAGTTTTTTCTTTTCAAGAATTATTGATTTTTTACCTTTTATTTTTTGAATATAGCCTTCAGATTCTAATAATGCAAGTCCTTTACGAACAGTAAGCTTTGAAAAATTATATTTTTTGGCTAAATCATCTTCTTTTATTAAAAAATCTCCAACTTTTAATTTCCCACTTTCAATTTCATTTTTAATATCTTTATAAATAATTTCGTATTTTTTCATATATATAAACCTTTCATTTATTTTACTATAATTATACACTAAAATATATAAAATGACAATAAAAAGATATAGATATTTATAAAAAATATAAAAAATAAAAAAGATTTATATAAACCTATTGACAAATTTTAAAAGTATGATATAATAGGTATTGAAGTTAAGAAAGCAAATAAGCTAAATTTAAGGAGATGAATAATTATGAAGAAATTTTCAATTGTAGTAGCAGGTGGAGGAAGCACATTTACACCAGGAATAGTTTTAATGTTATTAGATAACTTAGATAAATTTCCAATAAGACAAATTAAATTTTATGATAATGATGAAGAAAGACAAGATATTATAGCAAAAGCGTGTGAAATTATAATAAAAGAAAAAGCACCGGAAATTAAATTTGTTGCAACAACAGATCCAGAAACAGCATTTACAGATGTAGACTTTGTTATGGCACATATTAGAGTTGGAAAATATGCTATGAGAGAAAAAGATGAAAAAATACCTTTAAAACACGGAGTAGTCGGACAAGAAACTTGTGGACCTGGTGGAATTGCATATGGAATGAGATCGATTGGTGGAGTTATAGAGTTAGTAGACTTTATGGAAAAATATTCTCCAAATGCGTGGATGTTAAATTATTCAAATCCAGCAGCTATAGTAGCTGAAGCAACTAGAAGATTAAGACCAAATTCAAAAATATTAAATATTTGTGATATGCCGATAGGAATAGAAATAAGAATGGCAGAAATGTTAGGATTGAAATCAAGAAAAGATATGGTAATTAGATACTTTGGATTAAATCACTTTGGATGGTGGACAGACATTAGAGATAAAGAAGGAAACGATTTGATGCCTGAATTAAGAAAAAAAGTAGAACAAGTTGGATATAATGTTCCAATAGAAGGAGAAGAAACAGAAGCGAGCTGGAATGATACTTTCACAAAAGCTAAAGATGTTTGTGCATTAGATAAAAAAACATTACCTAATACATATTTAAAATATTATTTCTTCCCTGATTATGTTGTAAATCACTCAAATCCAAACCATACAAGAGCAAATGAAGTAATGGAAGGAAGAGAAAAATTTGTATTTGGTGAATGTAAAGCAATCGCTGAAAAAGGGACAGCTAAAGGTTCTAAATTACATGTAGATGATCACGCTTCATACATTGTAGATTTAGCAAGAGCAATTGCATATAATACAAAAGAAAGAATGTTATTAATTGTTGAAAATGATGGAGCATTATCAAACTTTGATCCAACTGCAATGGTTGAAATACCTTGCTTAGTAGGAAGCAATGGACCAGAAAAAATATTACAAGGACAAATACCTCGATTCCAAAAAGGATTAATGGAACAACAAGTATCTGTTGAAAAATTAACTGTTGAAGCTTGGATTGAAGGATCTTATGAAAAATTATGGCAAGCAATAACATTATCAAGAACTGTGCCAAGTGCTTCGGTAGCAAAAGAAATTTTAGATGATTTAATTGAAGTAAATAAAGTTTATTGGCCAGAATTGAAATAGAAAAAATAATTATAAAAGTAAAAATTAAAATTGTAAAAAACAAAAATCAGGGTATAATTATAAAAAGACATAATAAAAAAGAAGGACAGAATAATGGAATATAAAGAGATTACACCTGAAGAAGTAACTCAAAAAATGAGTTCAGATAAATTTGAAAAAGATACATTTTTAATAATTACAAAAAACAAAGATGAAATTAATTTTATGACAGGGTCATGTGCAACTACTGGAAATATTTGGTCAAAACCGGTATTTGTAATACATGTTCGTCCACAGAGATACAGTACTAAGCTTTTAAGAGAAACAAATGAATTTACAATAAACTTTATCAAAAATGCAGAGGAAAAACTTTTATATACAGGGTCAACAACAGGATGTAAAGAAAATAAAGTTGTAAATTCAGGATTACATTTGGATGCTATGGGGACAGTCCCGTATGTGAAAGAGGCAGATTTAGTAATTGATTGTAAAATTATTTATAGACAACCAATGAACAAATTTTCTTTTGTAGATAAGCAAATTGCAAAAGATTGGTATCCTAAAGATGACTTTAGTGTTATGTATATTGGTGAAATTGTCAAAGCTTATGAAAAAATAAAATAATAATAAAAGAAACTATATTCTTAGTAATATAGTTTTTTTATTAAAATAAATAAGATAAATTATATAAAGTGTAAAAAATATATTCAATATTTTACTTTGAAAAAAGTAAAAAATAGAGTTAAAAAGTGAAAAAATATAAATTATAAATTTATAAATTTATCATATAGTTTATAATATTCAAATAAGTTTAAATACTAGTTTTTTGAGTTGAATTGTGGTATAATTATATGAATATAAAAATGGAGGGAGCAAAAATGGATCAAACTTTTGCTAGATTTTCCATGTTAATTGGAGATGAAGGAATTGAAAAATTAAATAAATCAAATGTTATAATATTTGGTGTAGGAGGGGTAGGTTCATATGTAGCTGAATCTTTTGCTAGATCAGGTGTTGGAAATATGACTTTAGTTGATTTTGATGAAATTTCACAATCAAATATAAATAGACAGTTACATTCATTACAAAGTACGATAGGAAAAGTAAAAATAGAAGTTATGAAAGATAGAATTTTAGATATAAATCCTAAATGTAATGTAACATTGATAAAAAAACTTGCAGATAAAAATTTTGATGAAATATTTGATTTAGAAAACAAAAAATATGATTTTGTTGTAGATTGTATTGATGTAATTTATTGTAAAATTGAGTTGATAGAATATTGTTATAAAAATAAAATACAGATAATATCGTCAATGGGATTTGGGAATAAAATGCACCCGGAAAAAATAGAATTATCTACTATAATGGAAACGACAATTTGTCCAATGGCAAGATCAATGAGAAATATATTAAGAAAAAAAAATATACTGGATTTGCCAGTAGTTTTTACAAGAGAAAAACCAATAGTGCCTAATAAATCGGAAGTATATAAAGATGAAATGCAAACAGAGTTTAGAGAAAATAATAAAGTACCGAGAAAAATAACGCCCGGAAGTAATGCGTTTGTACCCGGAGCAGCAGGACTTACATTATCGGCATATGTTATAAGAAAATTAATTGGTTATGAGTAAAATTATTTCAAAATATATTTTAATATAAAGTATAAAGATGGAGGGAAAAATGAAGAAAATATTGTTAATTATGATGTTATTTGTAAATTTGGTTAGTTTTGGTACAATGAAAGATGGAATTTATTCTGTAGAAAAATCGTTTACTTCAAATTGGAAATCATTTGCAAAAATAACAGTAAAAGAGGGGAAAATAATTGGTGTTCAATACGATAAAAAAGACGATAATGGTGAGTTATTATCTATAAATACAGTTGAAAATGATAAATATAAAACTAAGTTTGGAGAAAGTTTTAGAGATATAAGTTTTAAAATAACAAGAAATTATTTAAGTACACAAAATGTTGACCAAATAGAAGAAGTTAAAGATAAAGAAAGTTTATCTGAATTTAAAACATTAATTAAATTTTTAATTCAAAAGTCTGAAAATGGTGAAACAGGAAATTATAAAATGTAATGTGATATAAAAGGAGGAAAAATGAAAATATTTGATTTTTTCAAAAAAAATATAGATAAAAATATAGAATTAGAAGAAAAAATAGGAGATGATAAAAAAGAGGTAAAAACTGTTGAAGGGACAGTCTGTTATTATGATGAATTTGACAGAAAAATAGAAGTATCTAAAAAAGAATGGTTAGAAGAAGTTTTGTATCCTAATATAAAAGCTAGTTGGGAAGATGTTGATTTATTGTGTGATGTCGTATTAGATGCTTTTTCTAAAAAAGTTTATGAAGAAACAAAGGATGCATGTTTAAGAATATACTCAATAGATACGAATGATGAAAGAAAAGCAAATATTTTAGGAGTTTATTATATAAAAACTAAAAATTATGATGAAGCAATTTCATTGTATGAAAGATATTTAGCAAATGCAAGACCAACTGAAACAATTTATTTGAATTATGCTAAAGCTTTAGAAATTAAAAATCAAATTGATAAAGCAGAAAATAATTATTTAAAAGCATTGAAAATAAATCCTAATTCAGAGGTTGGGTTAAATAATTATTTAAAAATATTAAAAAATAGAAATAAACAAGAATATTTTAATAATTTAGTGGAATTGGCAAATATAGAAGGAGCATGGAGAAGTAAATTAAGATTATCTACAGATTATTTTAGAATAGGAGATAAAGCTGAAGGAAATAAATTTTTATTGAAAGCGTTAAAAGAGTCAAATTATCATATGGAAGTTATGGCTTTAGCATCAGGAATTTATGGTATGAATGGATTTTATGATGAATTTGAAAAAAATATACTTCCAGTATTTAATCCGGAAAAGCACGGAGCTTATACCACTTTGAATGTATTGGAATATCATAAAATAAAAAGAAATTATATAAAAGGGTTGGAACTTTGTAAATTTGCATCTAAATTTTCGTGGGATAGTTTTACTGAAAATTTTAAAAATTATGAAGAAATATTTATAAAAACAAAATTGGAAGTTGAAAGTTTAGGAAATGTTAAGGAAGAAGAAATGAAATTTTTCACAACATCTCGTCCACTATGGTACAACGAGTTTAATGACCCTAAATTTTTATTAAATACAGATAAAAGAGAAGGATATAATGTTTTAATATTGCCGTTTGTTTCAATAGAAGAAACAAAAACTGAAAGAGAAAAAGGCTCTTTAGAAATAGCGACTGCAATACCGTTATGTATAAATGATATTTTATATAATAATACAAATGTTAATTATCAGTTGATTTTACAACATAAAGGAAAAGAGATAGTTATTCCGGATCAAAAATATAGTAAAGAATATATAAATCAAATAAAAGAACAAAATCCTAAATTAAATTATGTAATTTCAGGAAATATTAAGACAGATTACGATGTTGTAATTAATGATAATCAAGAATTGATTGAAAAACCATCTTATCAAATAGAAGTTTATGCTTATGATGTTGTAAATGGACAAAAATATAATTTAGTAACAGCGTGTTTAGAAAAAAAAGAAATATATAAAATAAAAGATGAAATGATTGGAAATTTAAAACAAATATTTACATTTAATTCAAAAGTTATAAATCTTGAAACAGATTCTACAAATATGATGGCGTACACAAAAAAAATTAAAATATTATTAGATAAAAAGGAAAATAAAGTTTATAAATCTTGGGAATATAAAGAGTTATTAAATGATCAATTAAAAATAACATTAGATGATTTGAAAAATGATGACAAAAAAATTGCTTTAATATCGTTAATGTATGAAATTTCAATTTATAATAGCCAATTATTAAAAAATGTAAAAGGAATAGTTTATAATATGTTAAATAATAAATTATTTTATAGTGAGAAAATGAAAATGTTAATTCCAATAATTTTTAATGTTTACAGAGATGAAATAAATTACAATAAATTTGTAGAAAATATAGCTTTAGAAGTTGAAGATAATGTTGAATATGTTGATTGGTTAAATAAATTTCTTGAGTATGTAGAATAAAGATAATGGACGGGAAAGAGAAAATGATAAAGTATAAAAATATATTTAAAATATTAATATTTTTAATTTACATATTAGTAAATGTAAACTTTTATAATAGTGTTTATTTAGATGAAAGTAATTTTTATTTATTAAAAAGTTCATTATTTTTATTAGTTGGAGAAATGCTATTTTGGATAGTATTTTTGGGCGATATTTTAAATAGTGAAAAATTACAATTAAAAAAAATTGAAAAAAGAATAATATTATTATTGTTTATTACGGTAGTATTAGGAATTGCAATATGTAGAGTGTTTTTAAATTCATCAGAATATTTTAATGATCTTTTAAATGTAGATGTCTTTTTGATGTTAGTTGTTGGAATTTTTAGGATATGTTATATTTTCTTTTCTATTTTAGGGATTGTGTTAGCTTTTAGTTCAAAAAAAGTAACATATATATTAATAACAATTTTAAATTTTATTGTAAGTATATTAATTTGGGTAGATTTCGATAGTAATATAACTTCAATAATGAGAATCGTAATGGGAGTTTTTGCTATTTTAAGTATAATATTTATAAAAAAAGTACAACAAAATACAATTCAAGATACAAGTAATGAAAAGATTGAAAAGGAGGAAGTTATTAAAGATGATAAAAAATAAAATGAAAAAATTTATGTTTTTAAGTGTTATGGCATTATCTAATTTAGTATTTGCAGTAAATGAAAATAATATTAAAAATATTGATATGTCAATTTTTGGAAATGATAAATCAATAAACATTCAACCACTTCAAATGTATGAAAAAATAAAAAATTCAGCAGGAGAAGTTAATATAAGTAAAGAATATAATTCTGTCAGTCAAGATTATAGAGAAAAATATATAATTTTACATTATACAGCTGTTGGAAGAGAAGGATCTATACGAGCATTGACTGGAAGAAATGTAAGTTCACACTATCTTGTTTCGGATAGAATAGAAGATCCAATTTATTCTTTAGTACCAACAGAAAGAAGAGCTTGGCACGCAGGAGCAAGTGTTTGGAAAAATAGAAATAATTTGAATGATACATCAATAGGGATTGAAATAGTAAATTTAGGACCTGTTAATGGAGTTTATGAGCCATATTTACCTTTTCAAATGGAAAATGTTGCTGTTTTAGTAAAATATTTGGTAGATAAGTATGATGTCCCAGCTGAAAATATATTAGGGCATTCTGATATAGCACCGGGGAGAAAATCAGATCCGGGACCAATGTTTGATTGGAAAATGCTATATGAAAAATATAATCTTGGAATGTGGTATGATGAGAATACTGTAGAAAATTATAAAACAGAGTATCAAGAAACATTTGACACAATACCGGTGTCAGATATACAAAATGAGTTGAAAAAATTTGGATATGGAATTGAAATAACAGGAGCTTGGGATAAACAGAGCAAAAGTGTTATTACAGCATTCCAACATCATTTTAGACCTAGTAATTATGATGGTGTAATGGATATTGAAACATATTCAATTTTAAAAGCATTAAATGATAAATATAATAAAAAATAATTAGTAAATAAAGGACGGAAAAGTATGAGTAAACAAAAATTTTCAGATAGAATTTTAGGAATGCAATATTCACCGATTAGAAAATTAGTTCCTTATATAGATGCTGCTAAAGCTGACGGTGTAAAAGTTTATGAATTGCATATAGGACAACCGGATGTAAAAACTCCAGATACATTTTTTGAGGGATTACATAATTTTAAAGAACAAATAGTAAAATATGCAAATTCAGCAGGAGTAATAGAGTTAAGAGAATCATTTTCACAATCTTATGCGAAAAGTGGAATAAATATTTCTCCAAATGAAATGTTAATAACTCATGGTGGAAGTGAAGCTATACAAATTACAATGGAAACAATATGTAATCCGGGAGATGAAGTTTTAGTTCCTGAACCTTATTATACAAATTATGATAGTTTTTTAAAAATTGCAGGAGCAAAATTAGTACCGATTGAAACAAAAATAGAAAATCATTATCATATGACATCAAA
Source organism: uncultured Leptotrichiaceae bacterium (assembly GCA_963528625.1). Lineage (GTDB taxonomy): Bacteria > Fusobacteriota > Fusobacteriia > Fusobacteriales > Leptotrichiaceae > CALHVR01. Next base: position 38,581 of record CAURVQ010000001.1, read on the forward strand.
AGAAGAGATTGAGAAACTAATAACAGATAAAACTAAAGCGATTATGTTTTCAAATCCAAGTAATCCAACAGGAATTGTATTTAATGATGATGAAGTTGAAATGATTAAAGAAATTGCGATAAAACATGATTTATATATTATAACAGATGAAGTTTATAAACAATTTATTTATGATGATGATTTTGAATATAAATCATTTATGACAATTAAAGAAGTAGAAGACAGAACTATTTTAGTTGATAGTATTTCAAAACATTATAGTGCATGTGGTGCAAGAATTGGAGTTATTGCTTCAAAAAATAAAGAATTTATTGCACAAGCATTGAAATTATGTCAAGCGAGATTATCTGTTTCAACTATTGAACAATATGCAAGTACAAATTTAATTAATACATTAGATACTTATATTGACAATGCAAGACTTGAGTATAAAGTTAGAAGAGATTTGATGTATAATCATTTAAAAGAGATGGATGGAGTAATTTCATTTAAACCTAGTAGTGCTTTTTATATTTTCGCTGAATTGCCAGTAGATGATGTAGAAAAATTTGTAATATGGTTATTAACAGAATTTAGATATAAAAATCAAACATTGTCATTTGCACCGGGAAGTGGATTTTATTCAGGTGAAAATAAAGGGCTTAAAGAAGCAAGATTTTCATTCTGTACACATAATTTGACAGAAATTGAAAATGGAATGAAAGTATTGAAAAAAGCATTAGAAGAATATAATAAAAAATAAATTTTGTTATAAAATGGAGAAGAAATTGAATACTAATTTTAAAGATAAACAAACGTATTTAGAAATATTAGATGATAATATAAAAAATGCAAAAGAGATTTTAGATAGAATGAATCCAAATCAAAAAATAAATTATCATACAATTTTAGAAAAACTTATAAAAGATTGGAAATTAAAAAATCAAAGACCAAAGATATTGTTACATAGTTGTTGTGCACCGTGTAGTACTTATACATTAGAATTTATGTGCCAATATGCTGATGTGACAATACTTTTTGCTAATAATAATATACATCCTAAAGAGGAATATAAAAAAAGAGCTTATGTACAACAAGAGTTTATCGATAATTTTAATAAAAAAACTGGGAACAATGTTGGCTACATTGAAGAACCTTATGAGCCGAGAAAATTTTATGAAACAGTAAAAGGGTTGGAAAAAGAAAAAGAGGGTGGAGCAAGGTGTACAGCTTGTTTTCAAATGAGGCTTGATATAGTTGCAAGGAGAGCACAAGAGTTAAAATTTGATTATTTTGGGAGTGCATTAACATTAAGTCCTAAAAAAAATAGCCAATTAATTAATGCTTTAGGGCTTGAAATACAGGAAGTTTTTGATGTGAAATATTTACCTTCTGATTTTAAAAAAAATCAAGGTTATCAAAGGTCAATTGAAATGTGTCGTGAATACGATGTTTATAGACAGTGTTATTGTGGTTGTGTATTTGCAGCATTAGATCAAGGAATTGATTTGAAAGAATATAGTCAAAAAAGTTTAAAAGAATTTTAGTATTGGAAGGATAAAAATGGAAATAACAATACCGAAACATGTAGCTATTATAATGGATGGAAATGGAAGATGGGCAACAGAGCGTGGGAAAATTAGACTGGAAGGTCATAGAGCTGGAGTTAAGAGTCTTGAAAAAACATTAAAATATGCAATTAAAAAAAATATAAAATATTTAACAGTTTATGCTTTTTCTACTGAAAATTGGAAAAGATCAGAAATAGAAGTAAATGGACTAATGGAAATGTTTGGGAAATTTTTAGATTTAAAAAAAGAGGAATTGAAAAAACAAGGAATAAAATTATTAGTTACAGGGACAAAAGATGGTATATCTAAAAAATTATTAAAAAAAATAGAAACAACAGAGAAATATTTAGAAAATTGTGATAAATTAATATTCAATATAGCATTTAACTATGGAGGAAGAAAAGAAATAGTTGATGCAGTAGAAAAATTGATTGAAGATAAAGCAAAGATAGATGAAAACATAAAAATAACAGAAGAAATGTTTTCAAAGTATATGTATCGACCAGAAATACCTGACCCTGAATTAGTAATTCGTACAAGTGGAGAATTTAGAATAAGTAACTTTTTATTATGGGAAATAGCTTATTCGGAATTTTATATAACAGATGTTTATTGGCCAGATTTTGATGATAAAGAATTTGAAAAAGCACTACTTTCTTTTAATAAGAGAGAAAGAAGATATGGAGGATTGAATGTTAAGTAGAATATTTGTTATTGTACTGTTTGTTCCATTTTTATTGTGGATATTTTTAAAAGGGGACTTAATGTTTCTTATATTTACTTTAGCGATAGTTGGTGTTTCACTTTATGAGTTTTATAAAATGTTAAAGGCTAAAGGATACGAAGTATTAGACGGTATAGGAATGATACTAGGCTTATTTTTACCAGTTGCAATATATTTTCAGGCAAATTCAGAAAATATATTTTCATATTTTAAATGGAATTTTATTAAACAAGTAAATTTTGATATGGGAGGCTTTATAGTATTTTCTATAATGTTATTATCGTTAGTCCAAATATTAAAAGTTAAAATTCGTGGTGCAATGACGGAAATATCATATACATTGTTTGGAATAATTTATGTAGCATATTTATTTTCATATATATTATTAATAAAATATGAATTTCCGGGTGGAAATATATTAGTAACTATGACATTTTTATTGATTTGGGCATGTGATATTTCTGCATATTTAGTTGGAATGGCAATAGGAGGAAAAATATTTAAACGCAGATTAGCACCAGAGATAAGTCCTAAAAAATCAATTGAGGGAGCGATAGCTGGTATAATAGGTGTTTTTGGTGTAATTTTAATTTTTGATAAAATATATTTAGCAATTTCAAAATTATTATGTCAAATTCCATTAATTGCACATAGTTGCAGTGTAAATTATAATTATGTAGGTATAAAAGGATTTAAAGCTTTATTTTTAGCACTTGCAATTGGAGTTTTTGCAGAAATTGGAGATTTAGTAGAATCTAAAATTAAAAGAGAATTAAAAGTAAAAGATTCTGGAAGTTTACTTTTAGGACATGGTGGTTTTTTAGATAGATTTGATAGTGCTTTATTTGTATTACCGATAGTTTATTTCTTTATGAAATATGTGGCTTAATAATTTTATAAATTAAAATTTAAAAAATTATAATTAAATAAAGTAGATCAAAATTATATGAAGAAAGGAAATAAGATGACAGAATTAGAAATTAAACAAGAAGTGGAAAGACAATTTAATATATTGTCAAGAGGGTGTGAAGAATTAATAAATGAGATAGAATTTAAGAAAAAATTAGAGAAATCAATTACAACAGGGAAACCTTTAAGAGTAAAATTAGGAATTGATCCATCTGGGACAGAATTACATTTAGGACATGCTGTACCACTTAGAAAATTGAAGCAATTTCAAGATTTAGGGCATGAAGTATTCTTTTTAATTGGGACATTTACAGGAAGAATTGGAGATCCAACTGGAAAATCTGAAACAAGAAAAATGTTATCGGAAGAGCAAGTAATGGAAAATATAAAAACATATTTAGATCAAGTTAAATTAATATTAGATTTAGATAAAATAAATGTTGTTTATAATGCCGATTGGTTAGAAAAATTAAACTTGGCAGATGTGTTAAAATTGTTATCTATGTTCACTGTATCTCAAATGATTTCAAGAGAGGATTTTGCTAAAAGATTATCAGAAAATAAACCTGTTTCATTAATAGAATTTATGTATCCAATTTTACAAGGTTATGATTCAGTAGAATTGAAAGCAGATATTGAATTGGGTGCAACTGAACAAAAATTCAATTTATTAAGAGGAAGAGATTTACAAAAAAACTTTGGTCAAGAGCAACAAATTTGTATGATTATGCCTATTTTAGTTGGACTTGATGGAGTAGAAAAAATGTCTAAATCATTAGGAAATTATATTGGAGTAAAAGATACTGCGAATGATATGTTTGGAAAAATTATGTCAATTTCAGATGAATTAATGGAAAATTATTATACAATGATTACAGAAATTCCTTCTGAGGAAATTAAAAAAATGAAAGAAAATATTGCAAATGGGTCGTTACATCCAATGGAAGCTAAAAAACAACTAGGAGCAGAGGTAGTTAAAATTTATCATGGAGAGCAAGCAGCAGTTGAAGCTAGAGATTGGTTTGAAAATGTATTTAGCAAAAGAAACTTAGATGTTGAGTTGCCAGAAGTTGAAGTAGAATACAATGAAATTGGAGTAATTGATTTATTAGTAAAAGAAACACAGTTAGTGAAAACAACAAGTGAGGCTAGAAGGTTGATAGAACAAGGTGGATTTAAGATAAATGACGAAGCAATAAAAGATGTTAAAGCAACGGTTAATGTAGAAAGTGGAATGATTGTTAGAGCAGGTAAAAAGAAAATAATTAAAATAAAATAGTGAAAATGAAAAAATCTTATTAATTAGAAAGTTAATTATTAAGATTTTTTGTTTTATAAATATATTTATAAAATTTTGAAAAAATAAGATATATAAACTTAGTAAATTGTTGAAAAAAACAAAAAAAAATAGTATAATATGCTAAGATATACAAACTTTAAATTCAAAAGTTTCAAATAAATAAAAAATAAGAGGTGTATAATGAGAAGAGTAGTTATTACGGGAATAGGGCTAGTAACTCCATTAGGTACAGGTAAAGAAAAAACATGGGAAAGATTATTAAATGGAGAATGTGGAATAGATAAAATTACTGCATTTGATACATCAGAACATACAGTTCATATCGCTGCAGAAGTTAATGACTTTGTTGCAGAAAATTTTATAGAAAAGAAAGAATTAAAAAAATTAGGAAGATTTTCACAATTTGCAATAGCTGCATCAAAAGAAGCTTTAGCAGATTCAAAATTAGAAATAACTGAAGAAAATGCAGATAGAATTGGAACAATTATTGGTTCGGGAATTGGAGGATTAGACATAATAGAGCAAGAAGTGGGGAAAATGTTGGATAAAGGACCAAAAAGAGTATCTCCATTCTATATTCCGGCAGCTATATTAAATATGGCTTCAGGAAATACTTCAATATATTTAGGATCAAAAGGACCAAATAAAACAGTTGTTACTGCTTGTGCGTCAGGGACAAACTCAATAGGAGATGCATTTCAAACAATTATATTAGATAAAGCAGATGTAATGATAGCTGGAGGATGTGAAGCTACAGTTACTCCAAGTGGAATAGCAGGGTTTGCTAATTTAAAAGCATTGTCAACTAATCCGGATCCTAAAACGGCTTCAAGACCATTTACGGCAGATAGAGACGGATTTGTATTAGGAGAAGGAGCAGGAGTTTTAATATTGGAAGAATTAGAACATGCAAAAGCTAGAGGAGCTAAAATTTATGCAGAAGTAGTTGGATATGGGGAAACAGGAGATGCGTTCCACATGACAGCACCTGCAGATGGTGGAGAAGGAGCAGCAAGAGCGATATTGATGGCATTAAAACAAGGAAATGTTAAAATTGAAGAAGTTGATTATATAAATGCACATGGAACTTCAACACCTGCAAATGATAAAAATGAAACTGCAGCAATTAAATCAGCTTTAGGTGAACACGCATATAAAATAAATGTAAGTTCTACAAAAGGAGCTACTGGACATTTATTAGGTGGAGCTGGTGGAGTTGAAGCGGCATTTTTAGCAATGGCAATAGATGAAGGTGTTGTGCCTCCAACAATTAATTATGAAAATCCAGATCCAGTTTGTGATTTGAATTATACACCAAATAAAAAAGTAAATAGAGAAATAGAAGTAGGATTATCAACTTCGTTAGGATTTGGTGGACATAATGCAGTATTGGCATTTAGAAAATATAAAGGATAAATAAAAGATATAAGGGTTATCGCATGAAAAGTGAGATAGCCCTTTATCCTCATAATATTTTAATAAATAAAGTGTATAAATTTATAGTGTGAATTTTGTGAGTTGATAATATAAATTTATGGATACTAAAAAGAGAGGTTTAATTAATGAATAAAGCTAGAGATTATAAAGAATTGATGGCAAAAATTGGCTATCAATTTAAAAATGAGGATTATTTAATACAAGCTCTTACTCATAGGTCATATTTGAATGAAGGAAATAAAGCTAAACGAATAAATAATGAGAAATTGGAATTTTTAGGCGATGCAGTAGTAAATTTAATAACAACAGAATATTTATATATAAACGGTGAAAATAAAAAAGAGGGAGAATTAGCAAAATTAAAGAGTAAAATAGTGAGTGAACCAGTATTCTCAAAAATTGCATCAGATTTAGAGTTAGGTGAATATTTATTTTTAAGTAATGGTGAAGTGTCATCGGGTGGAAGAACTAGAAAATCAATTTTAGGAGATGCTTTTGAAGCATTAATTGGTGCAATTTTTAAAGATTCTGATTATTATAATACAAAAAAAATTGTAATGAAATATTTAGAAGAAAAAATAAAAACATTAGAGGAAATAGAGGGAATTGGAGATTATAAAACAATTTTACAAGAAATAACACAAAGTAAATATAGAAAAATGCCGGAATACAATTTGGTAAGAGCTATGGGACCTGATCATGATAAAGTTTTTGAAGTAAGCGTAAGTATAAATGGTGAAGTAAAAGGGATAGGAATTGGAAAAAGTAAGAAAGAAGCAGAGAAAAATGCAGCGAAAAAGGCATTGGAAGGGATAAAAAATGGGAAGTAAAACTGCGTTATATCCGGGAAGTTTTGATCCTATAACGAAAGGACATATAGATATTATAAAGCGTTCGGTAGTATTAGTAGATAAGCTTATAATAGGAGTTTTTAAAAATTCTAATAAAACTAATGCTTGGTTTAGTGATGACGAAAAAGTAGAGATGATAAAAGAAATACTGGAAAAAGAAGGAATTGACGCAGAAGTTATTTTGTTTAATGGACTTTTAGTTGATTTTATTGAAAAAGAAAAAATTGATATTTTAGTTAGAGGATTGAGAGCTTTATCAGATTTTGAATATGAATTACAATTTGCTTTAACAAATAAAGCTTTAGCCAAAAGTAAATTTGAAACAATATTTTTAAATGCACATAGAGAATATTTATATTTAAGTTCAAGTTTAGTAAAAGAAATTGCTATAAATAATGGAGCTTTAGATAAATTTGTTAGTGAAAATGTAGAAAAAAAATTGATAGAAAAAGTAAAAATAAAAAAGATATAAAGTAGAAAGAGAGCAAATGTGAGGAAAACAAAGAAAACTACATATGTATGTTCAGAATGTGGTTATACAACAGCAAAGTGGTTAGGAAAATGTCCTAATTGTGAATCATGGAGTTCTTTTGAAGAAGAAGTAGATTTGAAAAAAGCATTTCAATCAATAGAAAATAAAGAAGTATCATTGAGTAAAATATCAGATATTGAGATTGAGAAAGAATTTAGAATGGTAACTCAATATGAAGAATTTGATAGAGTTTTAGGTGGAGGACTTATAAAAGGAGAAGTTGTATTAATTACTGGAAATCCGGGAATTGGGAAATCAACTTTTTTGTTACAGTTATCAGAAGAGTATTCAAAAATAGGGGCTGTATTTTATATATCAGGAGAAGAATCACCTAGACAAATAAAACAAAGAGCAAAAAGAATAAATGTGAATAGTGAAACTTTATATATTTTAAATGATACGAATATAGAAAAGATTGAAGGAGCAATTTTATCTAATAAGCCTAAAGTTGTAGTAATAGATTCAATACAAACATTATATTCAGAAAATGTGAGTTCAGTACCTGGAAGTGTTACGCAAATTCGTGAAACGACATTAAAAATAATTGAGATTGCAAAGAAAAATGAGATTGCATTTTATATTGTTGGGCATATAACAAAAGATGGTAAATTGGCAGGACCTAAATTACTAGAGCATATGGTGGATGCAGTTTTACAACTTGAAGGTGAAGAAAATAGTTATTATAGAATAATTAGATCAATAAAAAATAGATATGGTTCAACAAATGAAATTTCAATTTTTGATATGAAAGAAAATGGAATAAGTGAAGTGAAAAATCCTTCTGAATTTTTTATAAGTGATAGAGATGAAAAAAATATTGGAAGTATTATAACACCTATATTTGAAGGAAGTCGTGTGTTTTTATATGAAATTCAGTCACTTTTAAGTACCCCAAACTTTGGTATACCGCGAAGAACAGTGGAAGGATATGATAAAAATAGAGTAGAAATATTGAGTGCAGTACTATCAAGACATTTGAATTTAGATGTATCTTCAAAAGATATTTATATAAATGTTCCGGGTGGAATTGACTTGAATGATAGAAGTTCAGATTTAGCAGTAGTCTTTTCTCTGTTATCGTCTATAAATAAAATTCCAATAAGTCAAAAAATAGCAGCAATTGGTGAATTGGGACTTAGAGGGGAAGTAAGAAAAGTATCTTTTATAAAAAATCGTGTAACTGAATTAGAGAAATTAGGATTTGTAGGAGTATATGTACCGATGAGTCATAAAAAAGATTTAGAGAATGAAAAATTAAAAATAAAAATAAACTATATAAGTAATATAAGTGAATTAGTGGAAAGGGTGAGATGATGCCAAGAAGTAAAGTTATTCAAAAAAAGAAAAAAATAACAATAGAAAATATTGAGAACGTAATAAGAAAAACAGCTCCCGGGACACCATTAAGAGAGGCTATAAATAGAATACAAGAAGCAGAATTAGGAGCGTTAATAGTTCTTGGAGATCCAAATGAATTGGGCGATGTTTTAGGAAATGGATTTCAATTAAATACACAATTTTCTCCACAAAAAGTTTATGAACTTTCAAAAATGGATGGTGCAATTATTTTGTCGGAAGATGGAATGACAATACATGGAGCTAATACACAATTACAACCAAATTTTAAGTTAAAAACGGATGAAAGTGGGACAAGACATCAAACTGCTCATAGAGTAGCCCAACAAACAGGGAATTTAGTAATTACAGTGTCTGAGCGTAGAAATAAAATAACAATATATAAAGGTGATTTTAGATATATATTACATGATATTGCAGGTCTTTTAACTAAGGCATCTCAAGCAATAATGGCGTTAGAAAAATATGCTGGAGCTATTGACAGTAGTCTTACGAGATTATATCAATCTGAATTAGATAATATGGTAACATTGTATGATGTTACAGAAATTATAAGAATGTATGCTTTATTATTTAAAATGTCAGAAGAAATAGAGGAGTATATATTAGAACTTGGAATAGAAGGAAGATTAATAAGTATTCAATATGAAGAAATAATGTTAAATCAAAAAGAAGGATTTGAATTATTATTAAAAGATTATAAAAATATGGAAATAACATTAAATGAAATTTATAAAAAAATTGATGAATTAATTGAAAATAAAGTATTAACAGATGAAAATATTATTTCAGCATTAAATTATGATAAAAGAGATGAAATGGATGAAATTGTGAAGCCAAGAGGTTATAGATTTTTAAGAAATATAAATAAAATAACAAATAAAGATATGGAACTTTTAGTTGCTGAATATAATGAATTACAAGCTATATTGTTGTCAAGCGTAGAAAAAATGGCACAAATAAAAGGAATTAGTAAATTTAAAGCAGAATATATTTCAAGGAGAATAAAAGTATTAAAAAACAGAATAATGTTAGAAAAATAAAAAAGAAAGTAGGTAAAAAATGAGTGAAAAATTAGTAGTTGGAGGACAAGCTGTTATTGAAGGGGTCATGATGAGAGGACCTAAAGCAATAGCAACAGCTGTAAGAAAAAAAGATGGAAGTATAGTTTACAAAAAAACATTAATTTCGGATAAAAATTATAAATGGTCAAAAATTCCATTTGTAAGAGGTGTAATAGCACTTTTTGATGCGATGGTTGTTGGAACTAAAGAGCTTATATTTGCATCAAATCAAGCTGGAATAGAAGAAGAAAAGTTATCAGATAAAGAAGTAAAAGGGACTGTAACGGTTTCAATATTACTAGGAATCGTAGTATTTATGCTATTACCTTCATATATTGGAGGATTGGTTTTTAGGACAGATAGACTTGCAGCTAATGTTGTTGAAGCTGTAGTTAAATTAGTATTTTTCTTGGGCTATATTTGGGGAATTTCATTTTTAAAAGATATAAAAAGAGTTTTTGAATATCATGGTGCAGAACATAAAAGTATTATGTGTTTTGAAATGGAAAAAGAATTGACACCTAAAAATGCAAAAGAATGTACGAGATTTCATCCAAGATGTGGAACAAGTTTTTTATTAATAGTTGTATTTATAAGTATTTTAGTATTTTCTTTATTTGATTTAATTTTTGGAGTTCCAACAGGAATAGTATCACTTTTAATATATAAATTAATAACGAGAGTATTGTTTGTTCCACTAGTAGCAGGAATTGCATATGAATTGCAAAGATGGACGAGTTATCATTTAGAAAATGTTTGTGCTAAAACAATTTCAGCTCCAGGAATTTGGCTTCAAAAAATAACAACAAGTGAACCAGATGAATCACAATTAGAAGTAGCGATTGTAGCTTTAAATATAGCTTTAGGTCGTGAAGTAAATAACGCAACAGAAGTTTTTGAATAATAAAATTATAAAAATAAAGGAGAAAAAGTTATGTCAACAATATTTAAAAAAATAATTGATAAAGAAATACCAGCAAAAATAGTTTATGAAGATGAAGAATTTTTAGCGTTTCATGATATTCAACCTCAAGCAAAAGTACATGTGATTGTAATTCCTAAGAAAGAAATAAAAAATCTTGATGCGGCAACAGAGGAAGATGTGTTATTGTTAGGGAAATTACAATTAACAGTAGCAAAAGTAGCTAGAATTTTAAATGTAGATAAAGAGGGGTATAGAGTTTTAACTAATATTGGAGAAAATGGTAGACAAACAGTTATGCATATTCATTATCATATATTGGGTGGAGAATTATTGCCTGATACATTGAAATAAAAAGAAAGAGATAAAATTAATGAGTGATAAAATAATAAGTTCTGATAATAAATTTTATAAATTACTAAAAAAATTAGACAAAAAAAAATATAGAGATGAAAATAATATTTTTAAAGCTGAAGGAGAAAAATTTTTAAGCGAAGATGTGAATTTTAATAGAATAGTTGTAAAAGAATCAAGATATAATTATTTTGTTGAAAAGTATGATATTGAAAAATATGAAAATTTAACGATTTTGAGAGATGACTTATTTGATGAAGTATCAACACAAGAAAATAGTCAAGGAATTTTATTTTTATATTCACGAAAATTGAATAACATCTTTGACATAGTTGGTGATGTTGTTATTCTTGATGATATTCAAGATCCGGGTAATATAGGTACAATAATAAGAACAATGGAAGCAACAAATTTTAAAAATTTGATTTTAACGAAAGGATCAGTTGATGTCTATAATCCAAAAACAGTTCGAGCTACAATGGGTGGAATTTTTAAATTAAATATTATTTATGATACACCAGAAAATATAATTAAATTTTTAAAAGAAAATGATTATTTAACAATTTCAACTGCATTACATGAAGATTCAATAAATTATAATGACATAAAATTAAAATCTAAAAATGCGTATATTTTTGGTAATGAAGGTGGAGGAGTTTCAAATTATATAATTGAAAATTCAGATATTAAAGCGATAATTCCAATTTATGGAAATATTGAATCATTGAATGTTAGTGTAGCTAGTGGAGTATTTTTATATAAAATGAGAGAAAAATTGGAAAAAGTAAAGTTTGAGGGCGTGAAATAAATGAGATGCTCTTGGGCAAATAATGAATTGGCAATAAAATATCATGATAATGAATGGTGTAAAATTTCTAAAGATGATAGTTATATTTTTGAAATGTTAGTGTTAGAGAGTTTTCAAGCTGGATTGAGTTGGAATACAATTTTAAAGAAAAGAGAAAATTTTAGAGAAGTATTTGATAATTTTGATTACAAAAAAATTTCAAATTATAAAGAAAATAAAATAGAAGAATTACTTCAAAATGAAGGAATTATAAGACATAAATTAAAAATAAATGCAACAATAAATAATGCAAAAAAATTTATAGAAATTCAAAAAGAATTTGGAACTTTTGCAAATTATATTTGGGATTTTGTAGAAGGAAAACAAATTATAAATAATTGGAAAGAAATGAAGGAAGTTCCGGTAAAAACAGAGCTTTCTGATAAAATTAGTAAAGACTTGAAAAAAAGAGGTTTTAAATTTGTAGGGTCAACGATAATTTACTCTTTTTTACAAGCGATTGGGATAATAGATGACCATATTGAAGGTTGTTTTTGTAAAAAGTAAACAAAAATTGAGAAATACAAATGATATTAAAAATAAAATTAGGAGGAATGATGTTAAAAATAGGTTCACACGTAGGAATGAGTGGGAAAAAAATGTTTTTAGGTTCGGTAGAAGAAGCATTGTCGTATGGATCGAATACATTTATGATTTATACAGGAGCACCACAAAATACAAAAAGGAAACCAATTGAAGAATTGAATATTCAAGCAGGATTAAATTTGATGAAAGAAAATAATATTGATATAAATGATATTGTGGTACATGCTCCATATATTATAAATTTAGGAAATGCAGTAAAGCCTGAAACATTTGAAATTGCAGTTCAATTTTTAAGAACTGAAATAGAGAGAACTGATGCTATAGGAGCTCCAAGAATAGTGTTACATCCGGGAGCACATGTTGGAGAGGGAGCAGAAGTAGGGATAGCTAAAATAATAGAAGGATTGAATGAAGTTTTAACACCTAACCAAAAAACAACGGTTGCTTTGGAAACAATGGCAGGAAAAGGAACAGAATGTGGAAGAAGTTTTGAAGAAATTGCTAAAATAATAGAAGGTGTAAAATTAAAAGATAAGTTATCAGTTTGCTTTGATACTTGTCATGTTCACGATGCGGGTTATGATATTGTGAATGATTTTGAAGGAGTAATTGCTGAATTTGATAAAATTGTAGGAATTGAGAGAATATCAGTTGTTCATTTGAATGATAGCAAAAATCCAAGAAGTGCACATAAAGATAGACATGAAAATTTAGGATTTGGGCACATAGGATTTGAAGCATTAAATAGAATAGCAAAATTTGAAAAGTTTGTATCAATTCCTAAAATTTTAGAAACACCTTATGTTGCGTTGACAGAAGAAAAAGGAGCTAAAACAGTTGCACCATATAAATATGAAATTGAAATGTTAAGAAATGGTATTTTTGATGAAAATTTATTAGAAAAAATAAAAAAAGGATAGAATTTGATTAGTAAAATTATAAGGGAAATAAAATGAAAATAATAAATAAAAGAAAATATAAAATTTATCCTAAATTAGAAAATATAATAAATGAATTAGATGAAGAGAAAAAAGATATTATTATAAGAAGATTGAATGGAGAAACATTAAAATCAATTGGAGATAGTATTGGAAAAACACGAGAAAGAATAAGACAAATTGAAAAAAAGTTTTTTGATTCGTTAGAAAAAATTCAAATTCAAGAAAATATGTATAAAAGTATATTTTTTGAATATGATTGGACGGAAGAAACATTTTTAAAAATTTTTAAAGAGAAAAAAACTACTTTTTCTTATTTACAAATACTTGAAAAGAAAGAAAATAGATCATTATATGAAAAAAAATCATTAAAAGAAATTCTTAATGAAAAAGAAATAGATTTAAAAACTAAAAAAATAATAGAAGAAAATATTTATTTAGATTATGTTATTTTAAAAAATGGAGATAAAATAAAAATTGAAAAAAATGATATTTTAGATTACATATTAAAAAATTATGTTAAATACGGTTTAAGATACGAGGAAGTTTTTGTTATTTATAAAAATTTTTTAAAAGAGTATTCGCTTGAAAAAAATTCAAAATTATTGTTTACAGAAAAATATTTTGAATCTAAATTAGAGATTCATCCTAAGATATTATTGCAACATGGAAGAAAAATAAGGTATTATGGAGATATTTTGGTAACAGAAAATGAATTAATTAAAGTTTTAGATTTAAAAAAATATCGTGATATTGAAATATCAACTAAAAAAATATTTGACGAAAATATATATCAAATGAAAAAATGGGACATTCAAGATGAATACGAGTTGCATAATTTAATTAAAAAAGTTATAAAAGATAAAGAAAAATTAAAATTAGAAATATCAAAAATGCCAACTTTAAAATTTGGAAAAAGTGATCGTGAAATGCAAATATTAAATTTATTAATAACATTATCACCGGTTTCAGCTAAAGATTTTTCAATTGAATATGAAAAAATTTATGGAGTTAGAAATGAGGTTGTAATAGCTAATTATTTGTTAAATTTTTCTAAATACTATCAAGATGGACTTTATATGATTAATCAACAATTAATGGATGATAGTGAATATAAAATAATGAAAAAAAATATGATAGAGAAGATATACGAAATAAATTCAATAAGAAAATTATATAAAGATTTAATAGGGAAAGATGATGATGGTTTAATAAATTCATATAATTTGAATAAATTAGGTTATAGAATTACTTATGGATTTGTTTTGAGTAAAGAATATTTTTCTTTAGAATACTATTTTAAAAAAGAAATACTTAAAAATAGAGTAATTGATATAAAAGAAATGAATATAATAGGAAGAAGAACAAGCTCATATTATTCTGCGATAGCAAGTTTGAAAAAAGAATTTAAAATAATAGCAGTAGAAGCGTATAAATATGTACTTTTTGAAGAAATAGAAAAAAAAGGAATTACACTTCAAATGATAAATGATTATATTGATTCAGTTGCGAAGTTTAAAGAAGATAATAGTATTTTTACAGTATATTCACTAAACAAGGAAGGATTTTCACATAAATTGAATGAATATAATTTTGATGAATGGTTTTATGGCTCATTACTTTCTACTGATCCAAGATTTAAAACTCAAAAAACTAAAAATAATTTTATTATAGAAAAAAAGGATAAAGGCAATATAACATTACTAAAATTTATAAAAGCTGTGATGTATAAACACTTTGTAGCAGATTTAGAAGATATAAAACGATATTTGAAATTAGAATATAATATTGAATTAGAGAAACATAAAATTTTAGAAAAAATAAAAGAAGATTATCAATTTTATAATAATATAAAAATTTTAATAAATATAGAAAAATAAAAAAGCCTTCCGTTGAGAGAAAATCATAACGGAAGGTTATTTATATTATTTTAAATTTTTAATATATTCTTTAACAAAATCGTTAATATCAGTTTTGTCTATAACTTGTGAAAATCTAATTTTTGATTTTCTAACTTCATCTAATTTAGATGGAAATTTAACTCCTGTATTTTTAGAAACTTCATCTAAAATTGTATATGGATCAATAGTGTCGTCCATATTAAGAGCCTTTGCTATTGGTAACGGGAACTTAAATGGATGAGCTGTAGACATTATAACTGTATGAATATTTTTATCAATATTTGAATCCAATTTGTCGTAAACAGAATAAGCGACAGCAGTATGTGGATCCATTAAGTATTTGTACTCATTGTAAACATTTGAAATAGCTTTTACAGTATCTATGTCATCAGCAAATTCTCCGTAAAATTCATTTTGAATAGAAGCTAATTCTTGCTTATTTACTTTTAAAATACCTGTTGTGTTTAAATCATTCATAAGTTCAGCAATTCTATTTGAATTTTCTCCAGTCGCATAATATAAATATCTTTCAAAGTTTGAAGATAAAAGAATATCCATTGAAGGAGAATTTGTTGCAAAGAAATCTCTATTTTTGTCGTAAGTTCCTGTTTTAAAGAAATCTGCCAATACTTTATTTTTATTAGAAGCTGAAATGAATTTTTTTATAGGTATACCTAATTTTTTTGCAATATATCCAGCCAAAATATTACCGAAATTTCCAGTAGGAACAATAACATTGAACTCTTCTCCAGCTTTAATTGTACCAGCTTTAACTAAATTTACATAAGTTGAAACATAGTAAATAACTTGAGGGAATAATCTTCCAATATTTATTGAATTTGCACTTGAAAACATAATGTTATGATCATTTGCGTATTTTTTAAATTCATCTGAACCAAAAATATATTTGATAGCACTTTGAGCATCATCAAAATTACCATTAATTGCGACAATTTCAACATTATTTCCTAATTGTTTTCTCATTTGTTCTTCTTGCATTGGACTTACACCGTTTTTAGGATAAAAGACAACAATGTTAATTCCGTCAATGTCTTTAAATCCTTCTAAAGCGGCTTTTCCCGTATCTCCAGAAGTTGCAGCTAAAATCAAGATTTTTTTATTTTCTTTTTGTTTTTCTTTACTTAATAAAAGTAAATATGGGAATAAAGATAAAGCCAAATCTTTGAAAGCTAGTGTTCTTCCGTGGAATAATTCTCCAAAACTTACTTTGTCGTTTAATTTGTAAACAGGTACAATTTCTTCGTTTGTAAAAGTTTGAGAATTGTAGGCACTATTTACTGCTTTTTCAATTTCTTTATCTGTAAATTCTGTGAAAAATAATTTTATAATTTTTTTTGCAATTTCTTGATATGATAAATCTTTTAATTCATCATAAGTTAATTGAATATTTGGTAACATTTCTGGGATGTAAAGTCCACCATTTTCTGCTAAACCGTGTAATGTGGCAAAAGTTGAAGTTTTTAATTCGCCACCTCTTGTACTTTTATAATTCATATTCTACCTCTTTTATTTTAATTATATTTTTTATATATAGAATAGTATCATAATTATTAATTTTTTTCAACAATATTATATTTGAAAAAAGAGAGAAAGATATTGTTCATAAAATTTTAATGTTAAAATGTTAAAATAGTCTGAAATATCAAAATAATAGATTGAATAAATTTAAAAACTTTGATAAAATAAAAATATAAAAAATTAGGAGGAAAAAAATGTCAATATTAGTTTTTGGACATAAAAATCCAGATACAGATACAATATGTTCAGCATTAGCTTATGCAAATTTAAAAAATATTTTAGGGATGGAAGCCAAAGCAGTAAGGCTTGGAGAATTAAATGAAGAAACTAAATTTGTATTAAATTATTTTGGAGTAGAAGCTCCAGAATTGATAAAAACGGTAGCAGGAAATGAAGTAATTTTAGTAGATCATAATGAAAGAACTCAAACAGCAGATGGTTTTGAAGAGGCAAAAGTGTTAGAATTAGTAGATCATCATAGAATTTCTAATTTTAATGTGGATGAACCTTTATTGGTAAGAATGGCACCGGTTGGATGTACAGCGACAATTATTTTAAATTTATATAAAGAAAATAATTTAGTTCCAGCAAAAAAAATAGCGGGACTTATGTTAAGTGCAATAATTTCTGATACATTGTTATTTAAGTCTCCAACTTGTACTGAATTAGATGTTAAAGCTGGAAAAGAGTTAGCAGAACTAGCAGAAGTAAATTTAGAAGAGTATGGTCTTGAAATGTTAAAAGCAGGGACAGCATTAGGAAATAAAACAGAAGCTGAACTTTTAAATATGGATATGAAAATATTTGAAATTGATGGCCAAAAAATAGGGGTAGGTCAAGTAAATACTGCTAATGAAACAGAAGTTTTAGAAAGAAAAGAAGCATTATTAAAAGAAATTGATGCGATTATAGCTAAAGAAGGGTTAAAATTCTTTATGTTTGTAATAACTAATATTTTAACAAATGATTCAATTTCTTTAATTTCCGGTGATGCCGATGTTATAATAGAAAAAGCATTTGGTGTTAAGATTGAAAATAAAGAAGCAATATTAAAAGGAGTAGTTTCAAGAAAAAAACAAATAATCCCTCCAATAACAAAAGCAATTCAAAACTAATAAGAATTGAGGGAAAGAAAAATGTCAATAATACAATTAAGAAAAAGACAAGAGCCTGAAATATTATTTGGAATAAAATTGCCTATAATTGCGATGAATCTATATAAAGAAATTAAAAATTTTAAAATTGCCTATGAAGTTTTTAGAGAAACATTTAATATAAAAGAAAATAGATTAATAAATATTGTTGAAGTTAGAGATAAAGACGATAATCCAGGATTAGTTTTAGTAATTTATAATAATTTTGTAACAGAAAAAGAGCGACTAAGAATGAATTTAGAAATTGAAAGTTTTAATTTTAACATATTTGAGCTTGATTATAATCATAAAATTGATATTGAAGAGATAGTAATTAGAGTAAAAAATATATATTAGAAAGGATAAAATTGTATGAAAAAAAGATTATTTGGAATAATTGTGGCAATGTTATTAATATTTTCTATTGGAAATACAGCTACAAATGCTGGAAAAGTGTTACAACAAGTGGGGAAAGAACAAGCTAAAAAAATTTCTAAAGAAGAAAAAGCTAAAGAAAGAGAAATAAAAAAAGCAGAAAAAAATGAAACTAAAACTATAAAAAATTTCAAAAAAACTATGAAAGAATATGAATTAGAAGCAGTAATTAAAACAAATAAAGGAGATATAAAAGTATTTTTATATCCAGAAGCTGCACCTGTAAATGTAGCTAATTTTGTATATCTTGCACAACATAAATTTTATAATGGACTAAAATTTCATAGAGTAATATCAAATGTATTAGCACAAGGTGGAGATCCAGAAGGAACAGGAGTAGGAGATCCGGGGTATACATTAAACGATGAAATTGTAGATTGGTTGAATTTTGATGAACCTGGAATATTAGCAATGGCAAATAGTGGTCCAAATACAAATGGAAGTCAATTTTTCTTAACAGTTACTTCATTACCACAATTAAATGAAAAATATACTGTTATTGGTGGAATTGCATCAAGAGAAGATTTAAGTGTTATAAGAGTGTTGAGACAAGATGATGTAATTTTAGGAATTGATATTTTAGGAAATAAAGTAAATACATTTTTAAATAATTTTACTGAAGAAGTAAAAGATTGGGATAGTAGATATACTGGAAGAAAATAGTATAAATATAAGAAAATTAAGATATTTTATAAAAATTTAAAATTATTTATAATTTATTTAGTTATAATAAAACCTTCAAATTATATAGTCATTAATTGATATATAAATTGAAGGTTATTTTTTATTTTTTGAAATTTTTATACAGAACAACTAATACATTCTTCAATAGTAGCTTTTCTCGTTCTTGTATAGTACAATGATTTTAATCCTAATTTATGAGCATAGATGTATAATCTTGATAAATCTCTTGTAGTGTCAGTACTTTTTGTGTACAAAATTGTAGAAATCCCTTGATCTACATGTCTTTGAATAACAGAAATTAATTTTAAAATATTTTTTTGATCCATGTCATATGCAGATTTATAAAAGAAGAAATTATCATTTGTTAAATATGGCATAGGGTAGAATGTCGTACTATCTCCATATTCTCTCACTTCTATCGTGTCAACAACAGGCATTACAGATGCAGTTGAGTTCATAATATATGAAGTAGATTGATTTGGGGCGATAGCCATTCTATATGCGTTATAAATACCGTGTTCCATAACTTCTGCTTTTAAGCTTTCCCAATCTTCTTTTGTAGGAATATAAATTCCCTCAAATAAAGTTTTAACTTTTTCAGTTTGTGGTAAGAAATCTTTTTCTATATATTTATTGAAATAATTTCCATTTGCATATTCCGATTTTTCAAATTCTTTAAATGTTTCTTTTCTTTCTTTGGCGATTTCCATCGATCTTTCTAAAGAATAATAATTTACCATCATAAAGAATACATTACAAAAATCTAAAGCTTCACGACTTTCATACATAATATAATTTTTAGCAAAGAATCCGTGTAAATTCATAGCTCCTAATCCTACGCTATGTAGTTCATCATTTGCTTTTTTTATTGTAGGGACAACATCAATACTCGTTAAATCAGATACCATTGTTAATGAATCAATAGCAGCTTTTGTAGCTTCTTTAATTCTTTTGTTTTCCATAACAGTTGCAATATTTAACGAACCTAAATTACAAGAAATTCCTCTTCTTAAAGTGTCTTCTTCGTAATAAGGGTTAATATCAGAAATTTCAGATAATTGCATAATTTCTGTACATAAGTTTGAGAATTTAATGTCTCCAATTTCTTTTAAGGCATGCTCTTTATTTGCATTATCTTTAAAGAATAAGTAAGGATAACCACTTTCTTTTTGTGATTGAGATATTTTAACTAATAATTCTCTAGCATTTATTTTTTTCTTTTTAACATTAGGATTATCAATTAATTTTTCATACATTTCGTTCATATCCATATCATCTAAATATTTGCCGTATTCTAAGAAAACAGTATGAGGATAGAAAATGTAACAAACTTCATCTTGTTCGGCTAATTCCATAAATTTATCGGGAATTATAACTCCAGTTGATAAAGTTTTAATTCTTATTTTTTCGTCAACATTTATTTTTTTAGAGTCTAAAAATTCATTGATATCAGCGTGAAAGACATTAAGGTAAACAGCACCAGCACCAGCTCTTTGACCTAATTGATTTGCATAAGAGAAAATATCTTCTAATATTTTCATAATTGGTAAAACACCAGAAGCTCTACCATCAACGCCTTTTATAGCTTCACTTCTTGCTCTAATTTTTGATAAATTTATAGAAACTCCTCCACCAAGTGAAGATAATTTCATTGCAGAATCAAAAATGTAACCAATTCCACTTAAATTATCTCCCATTTCATCTAAGAAACAAGAAACTAATTCACCTGAACGTTTTTTTCCAGAATTTAAAAATGTAGGAGTTGCAGGTTGATACTCTTGATTAATTAACATTAATGCGTATTCTTTTGCTTTCTCTAAATCTCCTTGAGCTAAATAAAGTGATACAATAGCAATTCTATCTTCGTATCTTTCTAAGAATTTATTTTCAGTATCATCTTTTAAAGCATAACTTTGATAAAATTTAGAAGCACTCATAAATGAAGCAAATCTAAATTTTTTATCATAAACTAATTTGAAAACTTCTTTAATTTCTTCGTGTGTATACATTTGATAAAAATCGATATAGTAATCATTTTTTATTAAATATTTTATTTTTTCTCTTAAATTATGAAAGAATACCGTATTTTTATTTACATAATCAACAAAATAAGAATAAACAGCTTCTTTATCTTTTTCTAGTTGAAAATCATCTCCATTTTTTACCATTATTTCATTATTTAAGTATATCCATTTTTTTGTTTTATTTTTAGCCATTATCCAATCTCCTCTACATATTTAATATATTCATTTACTTGAATTTGTGTTCCAGATAATTCAAATTTCATCCCTAATGGAATACCAAACTCTTTACTAACTTTATCGGCAGCCAAAGCAAAATATATTCCCCAATTCATATTTCCACTTGAACTAACAGATTTTATATATTTACTGTTTTCAGCATTTAATAAAAAATTTCTTGTACTTTCAGCGACTTCTCCAATTTTAGTAGTAAATATTATTAAATGTCCTTCATTTTCTATTTTTAATTCGGGATTAATTTTAATAAAAATCCAATCTTCTTTTATTTTTTTTATTTTATTAATAAATCTTTCAACATTTCCTGTTTTTGAGTCATAATAGATATACACGATAACTCACTCCTATAAATTTTTTGTTTTATAAAAAGAAAAACACCCTAAAAAATAGGGCTTATTAAAACATACTATTTATAAATTTATAACATAGATATAATTTCATTCAATTCTTCAAGTTTAAATCCCATTGTTCTTTTGATTTCTTCTTCTCCATCAACTAAAATTACTGTTGGAACAGTTCTAACTCTAAATTTCATAGCCATTTCCGGATTGTCAAAAGCATTAATTCTTTCGTAAGATACTCCATTTTTTTCCAATAATTCTGATACCATTGCACAAGGATTACAATCATTTTTTTCAAATTTAATTAACTTTTTCATTTTTTTGCCTTTCATTTGATTAGTATATGTTTTTATTTAAAATAAAAAATACACTTAAAATATTTATTGTTTTGTTTTTATAGTTTTACACAATATATTGTGTATATGTTTTTTGAAATTCAACATATTTAGTATATTATAAAATTTAAAAATTTTCAATATTTTTTTTCTCAAAATAAAATTATATTCTATTTTTAATCACAATTTTTCATATTTAGAGCATAATATATATATTATATAATCATACTATTTATAACATAAATGAAATATATTTATTTGTATTTTCAAGTAAAATTGTGATATAATAGGAAAAGTTATAAAAATAGGAGGAAAAAATTGGTAGAACACAAAGATATTACATATAAAGAATCGTATGAGAACTTAAAAAAAGATTTAGGAAATAAAATTGTTATGCTTGACGGAGCGATGGGAACGATGTTACAAGCAGAAAATCTTACTTCAAATGATTTTGGGGGAGAAAAATATGAGGGATGTAATGATTATTTAGTATTAACAAAACCAGATGTAATAAAAAAAATACATAAAAAATATTTACAAGCAGGAAGCGATATTATAGAAACAAACACTTTTGGTGCATTAGATATTGTTTTACACGATTATGGACTTGAAGATAAAGCTTTTGAGATGAACAAAAAAGCAGCAGAAATTGTAAATGAAGCAATAAAAGAGTATAGAGAAGAAAATCCAGAAAAAACGCGTAATTTATATGTTGCTGGAGCTATTGGACCTTCAAATAAATCAATAAGTGTTACAGGAGGAGTTACATTTGATGAGTTAATTCATTCTTACTACACAGCAACTTCAGGATTACTAGCTGGAGGAGTTGATTTAATATTATTTGAAACAATACAAGATACAAGAAATTTGAAAGCTGCTTATTTAGGATTACAAAAAGCTATGAATGAAAATTATCATGTGCCGTTAATGTTATCATTTACGATAGAAAGTACAGGAACGACACTTGCCGGACAAACAGCAGATGCGTTTTATTATGCTGTAAATCATATGAATCCACTGTCAATAGGACTTAACTGTGCAACAGGACCGGAATTTATGACGCAATTTTTAAAAAAATTAAATGAAGTGTCAAATACTTATATTTCAGTTTATCCAAATGCAGGGCTTCCAAATGAAGAGGGTAAATATGAGGAAACTCCAGTGACATTGGCAGAAAAGATAGAGCCGTTTTTTAAAAATGGTTATTTGAATATTGTTGGAGGATGTTGTGGGACAACACCTGAATTTATTAAAAAAATAAAAGAAAAAGCTGAAAAATATGAGCCAAGAGAAGTAGATAAAAATAAAAATGAAAATGCGTTAAGTGGACTTATTTCGTTAGAAGTTCCAAAAGATAGACCGATATATGTTGGAGAAAGAACGAATGTTATTGGTTCTCGTATTTTTAAAAACTTAATTGCCTCAGAACAGTTTGATGAAGCTACAGAAATTGCAAGATTGCAAATAAAGGGAGATGCAGATGTTATAGATATTTGTCTTGCAAATCCTGATAGAGATGAATTAAGCGATATGAAAAACTTTTTAGAACAAGTAGCTAAATTTGCAAAAATACCGATAATGTTAGATTCGACAGATATAAAAGTTATAGAAGAAGGACTTAAATATTTACAAGGTAAGGGAATTATAAATTCAATTAATTTAGAAGATGGTGAAGAAAAATTTGATAAAATGGCAAAAATTATCAAAAAATATGGAGCAGCAGTTGTTGTCGGATTAATTGATGAAGAAGGAATGGCAGTTTCGCTTGAAAAAAAATTAGCTGTAGCGAGAAGAAGTTATAAATTGTTGACTGAAAAATATGGAATTGATGAAAGAGATATAATTTTTGATACATTAGTTTTCCCAGTTGCAACGGGAGATCAAAAATATATTGGATCAGCAACAGCTACGATTGAAGCAATTAGAGAAATAAAAAAAGAAATGCCAAATGTAAAAACAATTTTAGGTGTAAGTAATATTTCGTTTGGATTGCCGTTAGCTGGGAGAGAAGTATTAAATTCGTATTATATGCAAAAAGCTTATGAAGCAGGACTTGATTTTGGTATCGTAAATACAGAAAAACTTATTCCAATTAAAGATATTTCTAATAAAGAAAAAGAATTGTCAGAAAATTTATTATTTAATACAAATGATGACACAGTAGCTGAATTTGTTGCGTTTTATAGAGAAAAGAAAGGTGTACAGAAAACAGTAGATGTTTCAACTTTAACGACGGAAGAGAGAGTTGCTAAACTTGTAGTTGAAGGAAGTAAAAAAGATTTACATCAATTACTAGATGTTTTACTTGAAAAATATAAACCACTTGATATAATTAATGGGCCTTTAATGGACGGAATGGACGAGGTTGGAAGATTATTTAATAATAATGATTTAATTGTTGCGGAAGTATTACAAAGTGCAGAAGTGATGAAAGCGTCTGTTTCTTATTTAGAGCAGTTTATGGAAAAATCGGATGCATCTCAAAAAGGTACAGTTATAATGGCTACAGTTAAGGGAGATGTTCACGATATTGGTAAAAACTTAGTTGGAATAATTATTGGAAATAATGGATATAATGTTATAGATTTAGGAATAAATACTCCAGCTGAGAAAATTAGAGAAGCAATAATTGAACATAAAGCTGATTTTGTTGGTATGTCAGGACTTTTAGTAAAATCTGCTATGGAAATGGTAAATACAGTAGGAGTATTAAAAGAAGCTGGTATTGATATACCGATATTTGTTGGAGGAGCGGCATTGACAGAAAAATTTACTGTAAATAAAATAGAACCTTCATACAAAAATAATATTGTTATATATTCTAAAGATGCGATGACGGCTTTAGCTGATCTTAATAAAATGATAGACGCTGAAAAATTTGAAGAATTTAAAGCTTACTTACAAAAAAGAAGAGATTTATTATTAGTTAAGAGCGAAGAAGAGTTAGCTAAATTAGATGTAAGACAGTCAGTTAGTTCGATAAAAGATCAGGATGGAGATTTTGATTTTTCAAAAGTAGAATTACCAAAATATAATTTTGAGAAAATTTATAAGCCTGAAACTTTAAATAGACAAATTATAACAAATATAAGTGCAAAAGAAGTGTTTAAATACTTAAATCTTCAAATGTTAATTGGAAAACATTTGGGACTTAAAAGTGTTGTAAATAATTTACTTGAGCAAGGAGATGAAAGAGTTACAAAAATTTACAATGAAATAATTGACATTATAAATCATGGAGATGAATATTTTGATATAAAAGCCGTTTATAAATATTTCCCAACAAGAAAAAATGGAGAAAAAATAGAAGTGTTATCGGATGACTTACAAACAGTTATAGAGATATTTGAATTTCCAAGACAAAAATTTGGTAAATATTATTCATTAAATGATTATATTTCGCCAGAAGGAATTGATTATATGGGCTTATTTGTTGTAAGTGCGGGAGAAAAATCTCGTCTAGCATCAAATGAACTTATGGAAAAAGGGGAATTTTATAGAGGACATTTAGTGAATTCGGTAGGACTTGAAATTGCTGAAGCGACAGCAGAGTATATTCATAGAATTATGAGAGAAGATGTAGGTATTTTTGATCCAGCTGATATAACTCAAGATGAAATATTCAAATCAAAATATCAAGGAACTCGTTATTCGTTTGGGTATCCTGCTTGTCCTGATTTAAGCGATCAAGAAAAATTATTCAAGTTGTTAAAACCGGAAACTTATGGAATTAAATTGACAGAAGGGTATATGATGTATCCGGAAGCTTCGGTAAGTGCGATTGTATTTTCACAACCATTTACAAAATATTTTAATATATAATAACAATTACTCTCATGTAGTTATCAAACTATTTGGGAGTTTTTTATATTCTTTTTTTTTATTGTTATAGTTGCTTTAAACTTAGAATAAATAAGATTTGTTATAAAATAATTAATGAATTTAATAAAGAGAATGGAAATATATTTTATAAATTTTGGATATATAAAAATCAGTTTTTTTAATTGCTAATATATAAAAAATTATGTTATAATACTATTAAAGAAAAAATTTGAGGTGAAAAAGAAAAATGGTGAAAAAAAGAAAAAATAAAAAGAAAATGAATATTTTTAAAGTGATATTTATATTTTTCTGCTTAGGAATATTCGTGACAATAGGAAAAGATATATTTGTGAGACATTTTTTCAATGAAAGACTTACTGTGATACCAAATGTTATGAATTTGAGTGAAAAAGATGCAGTAAAATATTTGAAAGAGGCAGGACTTAAAGTAAAAGTAAATCATTCGAGAAAAGAGGACGCTCCAGCTGATGTTGTTTATATTCAGTTCCCTAAAGCAGGACAAGAAGTGAAGGTAAATAGAACAATACAAATTTGGGTAAATTCTGGAGAAGGAGTAAAAGTGCCTGATATAATTGGATTAGAATTACTAGAAGCTCGTTCAATTTTACAAGGTGAAAATATACAAATTGAAAGAATTGATTATCAACCATCGAATGAAAAGTATAATACAATAATTGGAGTATATCCAAAAGTTGGGACTAAACTTGATCTTAATCAAAAAATTACATTGTTAGTTTCATCACAAAAAGTAGCGGATTCATCAACAGTACCTAATTTAATTGGATTAGACTTAAAAGATGCAAAAGTATTGCTTGGTCAAATTGGACTATCAGTTGGAAGAATTTCATATTCTGAAGATGCAACATTACCTATAAATACAATAATGAGTACAAATCCTGCTGCAGGAAGTAAAATTACTCCAAATCAAAAAATTAATGTAGTTATAAATAAAGGAGTTAAAGTAGAAAAAGAAGGACCTTCAGTGGAGGAAATTATAAATGAAACAAATAAATCTATTCAAAATAATGAAATAGAAAATATAATTAATGATACATTAAATCAAATAAATAAAAAAGAAACAAGTCCAAAAAATAATGAACAAAAACAAAATTCTACTGAAAAAAAAGAAAAAGGTGAATAAAAATTAGGAGGAATTTTTATAAAAGGTAAAATTATTAGAAAAATAAAGGGATTTTATTATGTTTTAGATGAAAGTGATACAAATTTTGATGAGAAAAATGTGTATGAGTGTAAATTGCGTGGAAGTTTAAAAGTGAAAAATGATAAATTAAATTGCATTATTGGAGATATAGTAGAATTTGATAAAAATGAAAAAATTATAATAAAGATATATGAAAGAAAAAATTTTTTATATCGACCTCTTTTGTCTAATATTGATTATATCGGGATACTTTTTGCAATAACACAACCTAAATTTGATTTTAATGTATTTCAAAAAATGTTATTGAATGCAAAGGAACAAAATATTTCTATAATTTGTATTTTATCTAAAATAGATTTAGTTTCAAAAAATGAATTAAATGAACTTATACAAAAAATAAAAGAAATATTTGGCGAGGAATTTCCAGTCTTTTCAATATCTTCAAAAAATAATGATGGAATTTTTGAATTAAAAAAATATATAAAAGGAAAATCAATTACAATTTCAGGACCTAGTGGTGTGGGAAAATCAACTTTAATAAATTCGTTAATAGGTGAAGAGATGTTGATTACAAATGAGATAAGTAATAAGACAAATCGTGGAAGACATACAACTACAGAAAGTAGATTTTTTAAAATAAATTCCAATACTTTCATTGTTGATACACCGGGATTTTCGTCATTAGATTTTCTAAAATTAGAAAATAAAAAAGATTTAGAAAAATTATTTCCGGAATTTTTAAATTTTGTTTCACAATGTAAATTTAGAGATTGTATTCATGTGAATGAGCCAAATTGTGCAATAAAAGAAAATGTAGAAAATGGCAATATAGATAAAATTAGATATGAATTTTATTTAACAGCTTTAGAAAATATATTCAAATAAATTATAGAGGTGATTATTATGAAAAAAATTATAGCTGCACCGTCATTACTTGCTGCAGATTTTAGTAAATTAAGAGAAGAAATTCAAGAAGTAGAAAAATGTGGAGCAGAATATTTACATTTAGATGTAATGGATGGAAATTTTGTTCCAAATATAAGTTATGGAGCTCCTGTAATTTCAGCTATTAGACCATATAGTAATTTAGTTTTTGATGTACATTTAATGGTAGAAGAACCAGATAGATTTATAAAAGATTTTGTAGATGCAGGTGCAGATATTATAACAGTACATGTTGAAGCAACTAAACATTTACATAGAACTATTCAATTAATTAAATCATATGGGAAAAAAGTTGGAGTATCGTTAAATCCAGCAACACCTATTGAAACATTAAAGCATGTAATAAATGATATTGATATGGTTCTTATAATGTCTGTTAATCCGGGATTTGGAGGACAAGCATTTATTCCTGAAACATTAAATAAAATAAAAGAGTTAAGAACTTTGTATCCTGAAATTGATATAGAAGTTGACGGAGGAGTAAATGATAAAACGGTTGAAGCTATAAAAGAAGCAGGAGCAAATATTTTAGTTGCAGGTTCATACTTGTTCTCAGGAAATTATAAAGAAAAAATTGAATTAATGAAGAAATAATTTGGAGGAAAAATGTATTTGAATATTGAAGGACTTTTAGATGAATTTTATAAAACATATTATAAAATAGAAGAAATTAATTTAAGTCAATTTATAAAATGTCTTACAACAACGGAATTACATGTTATTGAAGCTATAGGAGAAGAATCACTTACAATGAATGAACTTTCTGAAAAATTAGGAATAACAATGGGAACAGCAACTGTTGCAATAAATAAATTATCTGAAAAGTTATTTATTGATAGAGAACGATCAGAAGAAGATAGAAGAAAAGTTTATGTTCGGCTATCAAAAAAAGGACTTATGGCTTATAAATATCATGGAAATTTTCATTCTAATATTTTGGAAAAAGTTACAACAAATGTAGAAAAAGAAAAATTAGATATTTTTATTGAAGTTTTTGAGAAGATAGTTGAAAATTTGAATAAAATAAAAAAAGAAATTCAACCAGAAACAATATTAAATTTTGAAAAAGATGATACAGTACAAGTTTCAAATATAAAAGGAAGCCATGCAATAAAAAAATATTTGAGTGAAAAAGGAATAACAATTAAATCAGTAATTAATATTGTTGAAATTAATAAACATATATTAATTCTTGTTGTAAATGGTAAAGAAGTAGTTCTTAGTGTTGATGATGCTGCTGAAATTATGGTTACAAAAGCGTCATTTTAATGGATATGTGTTTCCATAAAACGCAAATTTAAAATAATAAAGGAAAGTTATGTTGTATTTAGATGGAATAGGTCTGTCATTTTTATTGAAAGAAACAAAAGATAAAATTTTAAATTATAGATTAACAAAGATTTATCAATATGATAGATCATCTTTTTCATTTTATTTTGGTAAAAATAATTTATTATTTCAAATAAAAGATAATTCTACAATTTTTTATATAAAAGATAAAAAAGATTTGAATACTGATTTTCAGTCAAAATTTTTATTGACATTAAAAAAATATTTATTAAATTCAATTTTAATAAATGTAAGACAAGAAGGATATGATAGAATTATTTATTTTGATTTTGAAAAATTAAATCAATTTGGTGATATAGAAAAATATACTTTAATTATGGAAATAATGGGGAAAGCAAGTAATGTATTTCTAGTTGATCAATATGAGAAAATATTAACAACACTGTATTTTACGGGAGTTGAAGTAGGAAATAGAGTAATTATGACTGGAGCAAAGTATCAGTTGCCTTTTGAAAAAAGGAAATTATCTCCTATATATGTTAATGAGGAAAATTATCCAAAAACAGTAGAGCAATTTATTGAGAATATAGATGGAATTGGGAAAGTTTTTGCACAACATTGTATAAAAGATATTAAAATATTTAAGCAGTATTTAAGCACTTATATTCCAACTTTTTATACAATAAATAATAATAAAAAAACTCAATCAATAATGACTTATAATAATTTTGATGATTTTGAAATGAAAATTATTAATAAAAGAAGTTATAATACAATAACAGAGGGGCTTAATGAATATTTTAAAGCTACAATAACTTCAAATGTAATTAATGAAAAAAAGAAAAAATTATTAAAATATGTTGATGCACAAATTAAGAAAAATAGTAAAATACTTATGAATATTGAGGTTGATAAAAATAAAAATTTAGATTATGAAAACTATAAAAATATTGGTGATATTCTTGCAGCAAATATGCATATATTGAAATATGGAATGGAAACAATAAAAGTATATGATTTTTATAATAATAATAAAGATATTACGATAAAACTTGATCCTCTATTATCTCCAAATGATAATTTGAATATTTATTATAATCGTTATAATAAAGGGAAAAGAACAATTATTGCTTTGGAAAAAAGACATAAAGATGTGGAAAGTGAACTTAAATATTTTGAAAAAATAAGATATTTTATTGAAAAAGAGGATGACTTTGTTGGAATTGAAGAGATTGAAACAGAGTTAAAATTAGGTAAAAATAAGAAAACTAAAATTAAATTAAATAAAAATAAAAAAAGAGAATTATTATCATTTGATTACGATGAATTTAAGATTTTTGTAGGGAGAAATAATAAAGAAAATGAAGAGATCACATTTTCAAAAGGACAATTAAATGATATTTGGCTTCATATACGAGATGTTCCGGGAAGTCATGTTGTTATAGTAAAAAATAATAAAGAAATTACAAATAATGTAATTGCTTATGCTTCTAATTTAGCAGCAAGTTATTCTAAAGCTAAAAAAGGAGATAAAGTAATAGTAGATTATTGTGAAAAAAAATATGTAAAAAAAATTAAAAATAGCAATCCGGGAAATGTAACATATACAAATTTTAAATCATTAGATATTGTTATTAATTGATTGACAAAACTTAAAATCTATTGTAAAATATATGTAAGTTAAAAAAAATAGGAGGATATATAAATGGCAAGTAAAACAGTTGTTATGACTAACCCAACAGGATTACACACTAGACCAGGAGGAGTGTTTGTTGCTAAAGCAAAAGAATTTGAAAGTGATATTATTGTAGAACATGATGGAAAAATGGTAAATGGGAAATCTTTATTAAAATTATTATCAATTGGAATTAAGTGTGATTCAACTGTAACTGTTCACGCTGAAGGTGCTGACGCTGATAAAGCAGTTGAAGTTTTAGGTGAATTAATCGCAACTATTAGAGACTAATTTGTTTAAAAATATAAACTTTAATAAAATATAAAATCTGCACCCAAAATCTTAATAATTAAGATAGAGGTGCAGTTTTTTAAAATAAAAATAAGAAAATGTTAATAATTAAATAAAAATATTAAATTGATAGAAGTTAAAATTTTGGGAGATAAAATGGAAAAAAAGGTATATGAAGCGGTAAATTGGAATACGCTAGATAACGATTATGTTGAAATGTTTTGGGAACAAAATTTAAAACAGTTTTGGATTGATACAGAGTATGTTCCATCAAGAGATATTGATAGCTGGAATAGTTTAGAACCAGCAATGAAGGAAGCATATTTGCATGTTTTAGGTGGACTTACATTGCTTGATACATTACAAAGTCATACAGGTATGCCTAAAATAATAGATCATATAGATTCATTGCAGTGTAGATCAGTTTTATCTTATATGTGTATGATGGAAACAATTCACGCAAAATCATACTCAACGATATTTACAACAGTTGCATCAACTAGAGAAATAAATGAAACTTTTAAATGGGTGCAAGAAAACCCACATTTACAGTATAAAGCTAAAAAAATAGATGGATATTATCAAAAAATGAATAATCCTGAAGCTAGTAAAAGAGAAATAGCAATGTCTTTAGCAGCTTCTGTTTATTTAGAAACATATCTATTTTATTCAGGATTCTTCTTGCCGTTGTGGTTAGCAGGACAAGGAGAAATGGTAGCAAGTTGTGATATAATTAAAAAAATTATAGCTGATGAGTCAATTCATGGTGTATTTGTTGGTCTTTTATTCCAAGAGTTATATAATTCATTTGATGAAAAAGTTAAAGAGGAAGTAAGAAAAGAACTAAAAGATTTAATGTATGAATTATATGAAAATGAAGCAAAATATACTGATGAAATTTATGGAGATATAGGCTTAACAGGAGATGTAAAAGAGTATATTAGATATAATGCAAATAAAGCATTAATGAATTTAGGATTTGAGGAAGAATTTGAAATAAAAAATGTAAATCCTATTGTGTTGAATGGATTAAATGTGGAAACAACACAACATGATTTCTTCTCTAAAAAATCAACAAATTATGAAAAAGCATTAGAAGTTGTGCATTTACATGATGATGATTTTAAATTTGATGATGAATTGGATTTAGATATTTAGAATTAAAATTAAATAAAAAAAAATACTTTAAAATAAAAATTAAAGTATTTTTTTTATGAAATAATATATTTTAAATAAAATTTTATTTTATAAATTAAACAAATTTCTTTATTTTATTACAGTTTAAATAATAAATCTTCATATGTAGGTAAAGTCCAATTATCATAATCAGAAATACTTTCAATTATATCACAAGGTTTTCGTAATGCTTTAAGTCCTAAAACTAGATTTTCTGCTGCTAAATCAGCTTGTTTGATTAAATCAGTTTCATTTTTTACAAGTTCAAGATTTTTTTCAAGTGATTTTGTTTCATTTCTAATTAAGTTTATATTAAATAATAAAGTTTTTAAAACTTCTTCTTGTTCAGCAATTAATTCTCTACCAAATCTTTCATTTTTAATTACATTTTCAGCTAAAATATTTGAATATTTTAAAGCAGCTGGTAAAATTTTTCTATTTGCTATATCAATTAACACTTTTGATTCTATAGATAATTGAGTTACATATCTTTCAAGATAAGCTATATAACGAGCATGAGCTTCCTCTTTTGTAACTAAACCAGTTTCTTCAAACATTTCTTGCATTTCAGGATCAACAAATGCTTTTAAAGCATTGTTAGAAGTAGTTAAATTTGTTAATCCTCTTCTTTTAGCTTCTTCTTGCCACTCTTTACTATACCCATTTCCATTAAATACAATTCTACTATGTTTTTTATATGATTCTTTAATAATTTGAAGTGCAGTAGTTTTTGAATCATCGCTTGCTTCCAATTTATCGGCAAATTCTCCTAACACTTTAGAAACTATAGAGTTTATAGCGGCAGCAGCAGTTGCTGGAGTAGAACTTGATCCGGGCATTCTAAATTCAAATTTATTTCCTGTGAAAGCAAATGGAGATGTTCTATTTCTATCTCCAGAATCAGCTTCAAGAGTTGGAACTCCCTCAATTCCTAAGTTTAATTCACTAGCTTTAGCAACTTTGTTATTAGCTTCAAATGCAATATTTTCTAAAACACCAGTTAGTTCACTTCCTAAAAAGATTGAAATAATCGCAGGTGGAGCTTCGTGTCCTCCTAATCTATGATCGTTAGTTGCACTTGCAGTAACAGCTCTTAATAACGGATAGTATCTGTCAATAGCCTCAATAACTGCAGATACAAACAGTAAAAATTGAGTATTATTTTTTAAGTTTTTTCCAGGACTAAATAAATTTTCTCCATCATCTGTTCCTAAAGACCAGTTATTATGTTTTCCTGAACCGTTTACACCAGCAAAAGGTTTTTCGTGTAATAATGCTACTAAATCATGTTTTAATGCAGTTTTTTCAATAGTTTCCATAATAATTTGGTTTTGGTCAGAAGCCAAACTTGCCTTTGAAAATAAAGGAGCTACTTCAAATTGATTAGGTGCTACTTCATTATGTCTAGTTTTTGATGGAATTCCTAATTTCCAAAGTTCAACATCAACATCACTCATAAAATTAATAACTTTATCTTTTATTTTTCCGTAATAGTGATCGCTTAATTCTTGTCCTTTAGGGGCTGGAGATCCAAATAATGTTCTTCCTGTCAATAATAAGTCTGTTCTTTCTTCAAATAAATCTTTTTTTACTAAGAAATATTCTTGTTCTACTCCTAAAGTGTTAAATACATTTTTTGAAGTAGTATTTCCTAAAGCTTTTAAAATTCTCAATGCTTGTTTACCAACAGAATTCATTGATCTTAAAAGAGGAACTTTTTTATCTAGTGCGTGTCCTCCAAAAGAAATGAAAGCAGTAGGAATATATAATGTTGTTCCGTTTTTGTTTTCTCTAATAAATGGGTATGAACTTGTGTCCCAAACAGTGTATCCTCTTGCTTCAAATGTACTTCTTAATCCTCCGTTAGGAAATGATGAAGCATCGGATTCACCTTTTATAAGGTTGCTTCCAGAGAATTTATAAATAACATCTTTATCTCCGGTTGGCTCTAAGAAAGAGTCGTGTTTTTCTGCTGTCAAATCATTTAATGGTTGAAACCAATGACAGTAATGAGTTGCTCCTCTTTTTGTAGCCCAGTCTTTAATTGCGTTGGCAATAACATCGGCAGCCTCTTTAGTTAAGTCGGTTTCCCCTAATTGCACTGATTCAAATTCCTTGAAAACATCTTTAGGTACTCTTTTTTTAAGATTGCTTTCTGTAAACACATTCTCACCAAA
The DNA here is from genome assembly GCA_963528625.1 of uncultured Leptotrichiaceae bacterium. Classification (GTDB taxonomy): domain Bacteria; phylum Fusobacteriota; class Fusobacteriia; order Fusobacteriales; family Leptotrichiaceae; genus CALHVR01. The sequence continues at coordinate 73,096 of CAURVQ010000001.1, forward strand.
AACATTCATAATATTTTTCATTTCACTCACTCTCTTTCTTTAAAAATATATAACGATTTATAAATTTCTATAAAGTATTATATAATAAAAAAGTGTTACAAGTCAACAAAATTGACAATATATTTTATTTTATTAAATTTTAATATAAATAATAGATAAATTTTAGAATTGTATAATTACTAAAATAAGGTATAGACTAAAAATTAAATATTTGATAAAATAAATTAATAAAATTATACTACAAGTGGGGAAAGAGAGAGTATATGGAAAAATATAAAATGAATTGGAAAAAATTACTATCAGAAAATAGTCAAAGAGAGAGAACAAGTAAATTGATATTGGAAAATAAGAAAATATTTACAGATGATAAAAAATATGTGTTTAAAGATTTAAGAAATGAATTTGAAAAAGATTATCATAGGGTTTTGAGTAGTCCTTCATTTCGTAGGCTTCAAGATAAAACACAAGTATTTCCATTAGAAAAAAATGATTTTGTTAGGACAAGACTTACACATTCAATAGAAGTTTCGTCATTCGCAAAATCATTAGGGCAATCAATTGCAGATGAGATACTAAAAAAAAGAATGAATAAAAATTTTGGGAATAAAGATGTTGTAGCTATAACGAATATACTTGCAACAGCAGGACTTTTACATGATATTGGAAATCCTCCGTTTGGACATTTTGGAGAAGATACGATAAGAGCTTGGTTTAAAAATAATTTAGATACATTAATGTTAAAAGATGAAAAAGGAGAAAAGAAAAAATTAAGTGAAATTTTAACGGAACAAATGAAAGAAGATTTTTTGAATTTTGAAGGGAATGCTCAAGCTATAAGAGTTGTTTCAAAATTACATTTTTTAGTGGATGAGAATGGGATGAATTTAACTTATGCACTACTTAATACTTTAATAAAATATCCAGTAAATTCATTAAATATAAATACAAAAAGTGGAAATATAAAAGATAAAAAAATGGGGTATAACTTAGCTGAGGAAGATTTGTTTAAAGCTATTGTTGAAAATACAGGGACTTTTGATAAAAAAACAGGAGAGTGTTATAGACATCCGTTGACTTTTATACTTGAAGCAGCAGATGATATAGCATATTGCACGGCAGATATAGAAGATGGAATAAAAAAAGGGTTTATTGATTTTGAAAAATTTTTAGAAACAATAAAAAAAGAAATTCCGGGAGATAAGGAGCTATATGAAAAGTTACTTGAAAATAAAAAACATGCAATAAAAAATAAGTACGATAGTCCAAATCTTTATGCTGTTCAAAGATGGATTGTAAGTAAAGTTCAAGGTAGATTTATAAAAGATGTTGTTGAGAATTTTATGAAAAATTACGATGAAATAATGAATGGAGAATATAAAAACGATTTATTTAGTGGTACAGAGAGTGAAAAAATATTAAAAGTATTGAAAGAAACTGCTTTGAATGATGTATTTAAGTCAAAAGCAATATCAAAAATGGAAATTACATCAAATAATATGATTAATTTTTTGCTAGATAACTTTATTCCGTCAGTTCTTTATTATGATACAGATTATAAAGATGATATAAAAGGGATTGAAAAAAGATATTTGAAAATTATTTCAGAAACTTATATTCATATTTATAGACATTATGCAGATAAATATGTGGAAAAAATAAATGAAACTAACAAAGATGATAGTGAAAAAGAAAAAGATATTTATAGATATAAATTATATTTAAGATTGTTGTTAGTGACAGATTATATTTCTGGGATGACTGATAGTTATATAAAAACATTGTATCAAGAATTGATGGCTATTGATTAAATAATTTAAGATAGGAGTGGATAAAGAATGGAAAATTTGAAACAAAAACTTTCGGAAAGATATTGGAAAATAGATGAATACTTTAATGAAAGTTGGGAAATTTTAAAAAACTTGATAAAATCAAAATGGGGAATGGCACTTGTATTTTTCTCATTTTTTAAGATATTGGATGAAAAGAATGTTTTTTCTGTAATAATATATTTTTTTGCAACTATTGTTACTGTGTTTATGTTAATGTTTTCAATTAAAAGGATTGTAAAAATAATAGAAGGTACGGAGTTAAAAAAAAGAAATATATTAAAAAAAATACTAATTATTGGAATTATTATAGGATTAATTACAATAATAGGACTTGGAATGTTATTGTTTAATCCATTAGTGTTGATGCTAGAGGATGGAGTTACTGCAATACCGGTTAATGTGACTGAAACAATACTCTTGCCTATATTATCTAGGACAATAATATTTTATGCTATTTTATTTATAATATATATGTTAAATTTTTTATTTTTTCCAAACATATACTTGATCAGAGATGTAAAATTTATAGAAGCGTTAAAATATAGTATACATATTTCAAAAGGAAACAGAATGAGAATATTAATTCCAATTATTATATTAACTTTTATTAATTTTATAATAGTATCTGCAGGATATTTTATGGCAGTTATATTAAGTATTGCAGGGATGGTAATTTTATATTATTTATTTTTTGGAATAATGAATATATTAATTACAATAATAGTATTATATACGATTATTTTAAGTGTAATGATATATCTTAATGTTGAATATATGGATTTTATAAATGAAAAAGTTAATATTGATGAAGCGATAGAAAAAATAGCAGAAATATGGGATAAAATGGCAGAAGAAGAGAAAAAAGCTAAATTAGAAACACCGATTGAAACAGAATTTGTGAAAGTTGAAGCAAATGAAATTCAAGAAATTGAAGCTCCAATTATTGAGGCAGAAAGATTTAGAAAAACTACTGAAGAAGATATTGAAAAAGTGATGGAAATATTGGAAAAAGCTAAAAAACAAATAGCAAGATTTGGTATAGATCAATGGCAAGATGGCTATCCATCTGAAGAAGATATAAGAAAAGATATAAAAGAGGGAATTTCATATGTATTAGTTGATGAAGGTGAAATTGTGGGAACGACGGCATTTTCGTTTGAAGAAGAGGAAGCGTACAAAAATTTAGTTGCTGGACAATGGCTAACAAATAATGAAAAATATGGAGTAATACATAGAATAGCTGTAGATGGAGAAAAAGGTAAAAAAGGGTATGCAAAAGAATTGTTGCAAAATATGGAAGAAATTGCAAAAAGCCAAAATGTATTTTCTATTAGAACAGATACACATAAAGGAAATAATGGAATGAAAGCATATTTATATAAAAATGGATTTACATATTGTGGAATTTGTAAATATTATAAAAATGAAAGTTCATTTGATAGAATGGTATTTGAGAAAAAATTATAAAATATTTAAAAATATATAATAAAAGGAGTTTGAAAAATGAAATTTGAAACAAAAGCGATACACGGGAAAGAAAAAGATAAAAAAGAAAAATTATGGGGAAGTACAATAAATATGGCATCAACATTTCCGGTGGCAGAATTTGGAAAAACTCAAGAATTTGAATATTCAAGAGTTTCAGCTCCAACAAGAAATGATTTGGAAACGGTAATTGCAGAATTGGAAAATGGTAAATATGGATTTGCGTTTTCATCAGGAATGGCAACTTCTACATCTATATTTTCAATGTTTAAAGCAGGAGATCATATAATTTCAGGACTTGATGTATATGGAGGGACATATAGAATTTTACACGATGTTTATTCAAAATTTGGAATAGAAACAACATTTGTAGATACGACAGATTTAGATAATATAAGAAAAGCTATAAAAAATAATACAAAAGTAATTTTAATAGAAACACCATCAAATCCTCTATTAGATGTGACGGACATAAGAGAAGTTGTGAAAATAGCAAAAGAGAATAATTTAATTACGATAGCAGATAATACTTTTATGACACCATATTTGCAAAAACCGTTAGATTTAGGAATTGATATTGTATTTCATAGTGCTACAAAATTTTTAGCAGGACATCACGATATTTTAGCAGGGGTTGCAGTAACAAATGATGAGAAATTAGCAGAAGCACTAAAATATTCGCAAATAGCTGCAGGAGCGATACTTTCTCCATTTGATAGTTGGCTTTTAACTAGAAGTATTAAAACTTTAAAAATTAGAGTGGAAGAAGCACAAAAAAATACAGAAAAAATAGTTGAATTTTTTGAAAATCACGAAGCAGTTGAAACGGTACTTTATCCAACGGCTAAAAATAATAAAGGGAGAGAAAGACAGTTAAGTCAAGCAATAGGTGGTGGAGCAGTATTTTCGTTTAGATTAAAAGATGAAACAAAAGTAAAAACTTTTTTTGAGAGTCTAAAAATAGCAACATTTGCAGCTAGTTTAGGTGGAGTAGAAACATTAGTAACTCATCCAAGTACAATTACACATGCTGAGATGCCAGAAGAAGAGAAAAATGAAAGAGGATTTACACAATCTTTAATAAGAATAGCGGTAGGAATTGAAAATGTGGAAGATTTAATTGAAGATTTTAGACAGGCATTGGAAAAATAAATTGAAAAGATAGTTAAGAAAAATAAAGATAAGTTTTGTAGATAGATACTATAAAAAAAAGTTATTTGAAAATATAAATTTTTTTTGTTATAATGAAAGAATAGAAAGAAATTTGAAAGGAGAGGATAATATGTCTAAAGTAATAATACCTGAAACTTACGATGCTAAGTATGGCATTATGGATACAGAAATATTAATCAAAGTGACAAAAGATTTTTTTGAAAGAGAGTTAGCTGAAGCATTAAATTTAACTAGAATTTCAGCTCCATTATTTGTAAATAAAACTTCAGGATTAAATGATAATTTGAACGGAGTTGAAAGACCTGTAGCTTTTGATATGAAAGAAATAGAGGGAAGTCATATTGAAATAGTTCATTCACTTGCAAAATGGAAAAGAATGGCTTTAAAAAGATATGGAGTAGAGTCTGGAGCAGGAATATATACAGATATGAATGCGATAAGAAGAGATGAAGATTTAGATAATACTCATTCAATTTATGTGGATCAATGGGATTGGGAAAAAGTTATAACAAAAGAAGATAGAAATTTTGAATTTCTAAAAGAAACTGTGGAAAAAATTTATTCAGTATTTGTGAAAACTCAAAAAATGTTAGTACAAAAATTTGATAAATTGGAAGAGTTTTTACCTGAAAAAGTAACATTTATTACATCTCAAGAACTTGAAAATAAATATCCGGATTTAACACCTGAAGAGAGAGAAAATGTATTTGCAAAAGAAAATGGAGCAATATTTATAATGCAAATAGGAAAAGCTTTAGCTTCAGGACAAAGACATGATGGGCGTGCACCTGATTATGATGATTGGGAATTAAATGGAGATTTAATTATGTGGAATCCGGTTTTAAATAACTCGTTAGAATTGTCATCAATGGGAATAAGAGTGGATAAAAGTTCACTTGAAAAACAATTAGCTGAATTAGGATTAGAGGAAAGAAGAGAATTACCATTTCATAAAGCATTGTTAAATGGAGAATTACCGCTTACAATAGGTGGAGGAATTGGGCAATCAAGAATTTGTATGTTTTTATTACAAAAAGCCCACGTTGGAGAAGTACAAGCATCTATTTGGGATGATGAAACTCAAAGAATTTGTGCTGAAAATGGAATTAATTTATTGTAAAAAAATTTGAAAATGTACTCAAAAAAATTAGAGTACATTTTTTTATACAAGATAAAAAGTTTAAGAATATTATAATTCTTGTAATATAGAATTATTTGTAAATGTATTTGATAAAATTATTTAAATATTTTGTAGTTAAGATGAATTTTTATAGAAAATATGCTATAATATAAAAAACAAATGTTATTAATGAAAGGAAGTCAAAATGTTTTTAGAAAAAACAGACAGGTTAGCTTTAGTTAATTTTAATGACGAGCATATATCTTATAGAGAATTAATAAATAGAATAAAATATTTTTCAAAAAATATAATTGATTTGAGTGAAAATAAATTTGGATTAATTATAATGGAAAATAGAGTTGAATGGATTTATAGTTTTTTTGGTATTTGGGATAGAAATTCTGCTGTAATAGCATTAGATGCTTTAAGTCCGGGAATTGTAATGTGTTCAAATGAAACGGAAAAGAATATTTTAGAAGCAATAGAAAATTATAGTAAAAAGAATGAGATAAAAGTAATAAATGTTGATAAAAATAAAATTGATAAAACAAAATTAGATGAAATAAGAAAAGAAGATGTTATTTTACAAAATCCAGAGGGAGATGAAACGGCTGCAATGCTTTATACATCAGGAACAACTGGAAGTCCCAAAGGTGTTATGTTATCATTTAATAATTTAGATACTGAGATTGAAGGAATTTATGAAAAAGAGATATTTGACCATAGAGATCAAATATTGGCAATATTGCCGTTTCATCATATTTTACCATTAACAGCTACTATTTTATTGATGTTTAGAAAACAAACTTCTATAGTTTTAGTAAGTAAAGTTGCAAGTAAAGAAATTTTGGAAGCATTAGCAAAAAATAAAGTAACTGCATTAATAGGAGTTCCAAGATTATATAAATTATTTTATGATGCAATTAAGCAACAAATTGATGCAAAATCAATAACTAGAATTATTTATAAAATAATGACAAAGGTAAAATCGCCTAGAATTAAAAAAATAGTATTTAAGAAAATACACGATAAGTTTGGAGGCCACATAAGATTTATTGTTTCCGGTGGTGCTAAATTAGATACAGAAATTGGAGAATTTTATGAAACAATAGGATTTGCATGTCTTGAAGGATATGGTTTAACAGAAACATCACCAGTTTTAGCTGTAAATTCAATAAAAGAAAGAAAAATTGGAACAGTAGGTAAAAAACTATATAATGTTGAAGTAAAAATTGTGGATGAGGAACTTTGGGTTAGAGGACCTATCGTTATGAAAGGCTATTATAATAAAGACGAAAAAACGAAAGAAGTTATTACGGAAGATGGTTGGTTTAAAACAGGGGATTTAGCAAGTATTGACAATGAAGGCTTTATAACAATAAATGGTAGAAAAAATGCAATGATTGTATTGTCAAATGGTAAAAATATAGATCCTGAAACATTGGAAAATAAAGTTTTAGCAGAGAGTAATTATTTAATAAAAGAAATAGGAATTTTTGGGAAAAATGATAAATTAGTTGCAATAATTGTACCTGAAATGGTAGAAATTAGAAAAAGAGGAATTACTAATATAAAGACTTACATTAAAAATATAATTGAAGATTATAATTTAAAAGTTCATAATTATGAGAAAATTTTAGACTATAAAATATATGAAGATGAATTGCCTAAAACGAGAGTGGGAAAAGTAAGAAGATTTATGCTTCCGGAAGTTTACGATAAAGGAAAAAATGAAAAGAAAAAAGTAGAAGAACCTGATTCTGAAATTTATAAATTATTAAAAGAATATATTATAAAAAATAAAGGTGTTGAAGCATTGCCTGAAGAAAATTTAGAATTAGAAATTGGAATGGATTCGCTTGATATTGTTGAATTTTTTGCATATATTGAAAATAGTTTTGGAGTAGAAATTACAGAAAAAGAATTTACAGAAATAAATAATTTAAAGTTATTAACAAAATATATTGAAGAAAAAGCAACAAAAATAGAAAATACTGAAATGGATTGGGCTCAAATAATAAATGATGTTCAGCCAATAGCTGAAAGAAATAATTGGATGACAAAAGTAATTAAAAAAGTGTTTGATATTCCAATAAAAATATACTTTAAATTGAAAAAAATAGATAAAGATAAGATTACGACAGAACCACAAATTTTTATATCAAATCATCAAAGTTTTGTTGATGCTTTAGTTCTTGGGAGTTTATTACCAGAAAAAATAATGTATAATACGATGTTTTTAGCAATTGATTGGTATTTTAAAGGTAAAATATTAAGTAAATTAGTAAAAAATGGAAATGTTGTGTTGATTGATATAAATCATAACATAAGAAAAAGCGTTGAAGAAATTACAGCTCATATAAAATCTGGAAGAAATGTGTTGATTTTTCCGGAAGGAGCAAGAAGTAAAGATGGAAAAGTTGCAGAATTTAAAAAAGTATTTGCGATAATTGCTAAAGAATTAGGAGTAGATATTCAATGTTTTGGAATAAAAGGTGCATTTGAAGCATATTCAAGATATATGAAATTTCCTAAGCCAAAACATATTGAGGTGGCAGTTCTTGATAAAATAAGACCAGAAGGAAGCTACGAAGATATAGTAAAAAAAGCTGAAAAAATTATAAAAGAATATGTAGAAAATTAAGAGAAATAAAAGGGGAATTAATTTCCTCTTTTATTGTAATTTAAAATTATAAATTTACTTTTTTAGTTTGAAAATTAAAGGAGAAATTATGAATATTTTTAATGTAAAAAACATTGATAAAACTAAAGAGATTGTAGAAATATTGAAAGAAAATGAAAATGTAAGAATAGAAAAAATAATATCAACTGGTCAAACAACGGATTGGATGAAACAAGAGCAAGAGGAATTTGTAATGCTAATTCAGGGGGAAGCGATAATTGAGTATAAAAATAAAAAGCAAGAATTAAGAGCAGGAGATACTGTAATAATAAAAAAGAATGAAAAACATAGAGTAGCATATACGAGTGAAAATTCTTGTTGTATTTGGCTTTGTGTATTTTATGATTAAATGATATTTTTTATATAGAAAAGAGAGGAAAGAATGAAAATAGGAATTGTAGGAGCAGGAATGATTGTTCCTGATTTTTTAAAAGCGATGGAAAAATTAAAAGAAAAAGGGGAAAATATTGAATTTGTTGCAATTAGTGCTACTCAAAATGGTGTAGAAAGGATGAAAAAATATTCTAAAGAGTATGGGATAAAAAATATTTACACAAATTATGATGAAATGTTAGAAGATGAGATAGATACAGTTTATGTGGCAATACCGAATAATTTGCATTTTGATTTTGCAAAAAAAGCATTAAATAAAAATAAACATGTAATTTTAGAAAAACCATTTACGACAACTCTTAAAGAAACGAAAGAGCTAATAAAAATAGCAGAAGAGAAAAAAGTATTATTATTTGAGGCTATTTCAAATCAATATTTTCCAAACTATTTAAAAACAAAAGAGTTAGTAAGTGAAATTGGAGAGATAAAAATAGTACAATTAAATTTTTCACAATATTCAAGTAGATATGATAGATTTAAAAAAGGAGATATTGCACCGGCATTTGATCCTAGAAAATCTGGTGGAGCTTTAATGGATTTGAATGTTTATAATGTACATTTTGTAGTAGGATTATTTGGTAATCCAAAAGATGTGAAATATATGGCGAATATTGAAAAAGACATTGATACTTCGGGAGTTTTAATATTGGATTATGATACTTTCAAATGTGTTGCGATTGGAGCAAAAGATTGTAATGCACCGTTATCAATGAATATTCAGGGAGATAAAGGTTATATAAATAGTCAAAGTCCGGCAAATATTTATAGTGAATTTATTTTTGTAAAAAATGATGGTAAACAAGAATGTTATAAATTAAATGAAGTTGAAGAAAGACTCTATTATGAATTACAGGAATTTATGAGATTGTATAAAGAAAAAGACTTTGCAAAAATGAAAGAGTATAACGATAACACTAAAATTGTTATGGAAATATTAGAAAAAGCTAGAAAATATGCAGGGTTGTATTAATGAGGGGAGGTAAAATTACTTATTTGAGAATAACACCAAAATATGATATAATAAATCATAAAAAAATTAGGAGAATAAAATGCGAAATAATATTTATGTAGGGTTAGTTCATTATCCAGTATATAATAAAAATGAAAGTATTGTAGCTACATCAGTTACAAATTTTGATATACATGATATTTCAAGAACTTGTAGGACTTATGATATAAAAAAATATTTTATAATAAATAATGTTGATGCACAGCAAGAATTAACGAATAGAATAATAAATTATTGGACTGAAGGAGACGGAATTGATTTTAATAAGAACAGAAAAGAAGCCTTTGAAAATACAGATTTAGAAGATACCGTACAAACTACAGTAGAAACAATAAAAAAAATAGAAGGAAAAGAACCTAAAATTATAACAACATCAGCAAGAATTTTTCCAAATACAGTGTCGTATAGCGATTTAGGAAAAGAAATTATAGAAGATGAGAGTCCGTATTTAATATTGTTTGGGACAGGTTGGGGTTTGACAGAAGAAATAATGAACATGTCATATAAAATTTTAGAGCCAATAAGAGGTAAAACTAAATATAATCATTTATCAGTTAGAAGTGCAGTTTCAATAATATTGGATAGACTTTTAGGTGAAAATTAAAAAAAGGAGAAAATAAAGGATGGCAAAAGGATTAGTAGGAATTGTCGTAGTTAGTCATAGTAATAAATTAGCTGAAGAAATAATAAATTTCGTAGAAGTATTAAAAAATGAAGATTTTTCAGTAGAAAATGGAGGAAATAGTAAAAGTGAAGTTTATGGAACAAATCCAGAAAATGTAGTTGAAGCTATAAAACGAGCAGACAAAGGGGCAGGAGTACTTGTGTTTGTAGATATGGGAAGTTCAGTTTATAATGCGATGAAAGCAAAGAAAATATTAGAAAAAGAGATTGAAGTTGAGATTGCTGATGCACCTTTAGTTGAAGGTATAATTTCAGCTGTTGCATCAAATTTTGATGATACGAGCTTAGAAGAATTGAAAGCAATAGCAGAAGATAGTAGAAATTTCAAAAAAATAAGAGGAAAATAAAATGGATAATTTAGTAATTATAGGAACGATTGTTGGAACTCATCATTTAACTGGAACTGTAAAAGTAAATTCAATTTTTGAAGAGTTTGATGTGATTGTAGGGGAAAGGGTTTTGTTAGAAAAGGGAGATGTTCGTAAATTATTAACGATTAAAAACGCAAAAAGATTAAATGAAAAAAAATTAATAATAAATTTTGTTGAGATAAATAACATTGAACAAGCAAAGGAAATAAATGGTTTTCAAATAAAAATAAGAAGAGATTTGTTGCCGGAAAAAAATGAAAATGAATTTTATATAAAAGATTTATTAGGTATTGATGTTTATGAAAATGATGAAAAAATTGGAGAAGTGTTAGATGTAATGGAAACAGCAGCCCATGAAATTTTAATAATTAAAGATACCGTAAGTAAAGAAGAAATTATGATACCGTTTATTGAGCAATTTGTTGAGGAAATTGATTTTAAAAATAATAGAATTAATGTTAAATTAATTGAAGGAATGAGAGAATAATGAAAATAGGTGTATTAACATTATTTCCAGAATTATTTAATACATATTTAGAACAAACGATACATAAAAGAGCAGTAGAATTAGGAAGTATTATATTTGATATTGTAAATATTCGTGAGTATACTCAAAACAAACATAATCAAATGGACGATATGCCTTTTGGTGGAGGAGCTGGAATGGTTTTAAAACCGGAAGCGTATTGGAATTATTTTGAAAAAATAAAAAAAGAAAATAGAGAGCCACATATAATTTTCGTTAGTCCTCAAGGGAAAACATTAACGCATGAAAAAGTAGTAGAATTGTCAAATTTAGAGGATATAATTATAATTTCTGGAAGATATGAAGGTTTGGATCAAAGAGTGATTGATAAATTTGTGGATGAAGAAATTTCCGTTGGAGATTATGTATTAAGTAGTGGAGATTTACCAGCTTTAGTGTTAATGGATTCAATTACAAGAATACGAGAAGGGGTTATAAAAAAAGAGTCTTTTGAAACAGATTCATTTTATAATGGGCTTTTAGGTTTTCCACAATATACAAGACCGATTGAAATAGATGGAATGGAAGTTCCGGAAGTTTTAAGAAGTGGAAATCATAAAATGATAGACGAATATCGTGAAAGGAAATCGATTGAAAAAACTATACAAAATCGTCCTGATTTATTTGAAAAAAAAATGTTAGAGGATGAAAAATTTGTAGAAAAATATGAGAAATTGATTTTAGGTAAAACTAAAAAGAGAAGTAAAAGATAAAAATGATAAATTATAGAGGGTGTTAGGAAAAAGTGCTTGACAAAAATGAAAAAAATGATTATAATGATGTGTATAATCAAATTAATTAATAGCAATAATGCTTATTACATATCAATAAAGGGAAAGGAGTCGATAGTAAAATGGCAGTACCTAAGAAAAGAACGTCAAAAGCGAAAAGAAATATGAGAAGAGCACATGACTCAATTTCAGCTCCAAATATTATAGTAGAAGCTGATGGAACAGTTAGAAGACCTCACAGATTAAATTTAGAAACTGGAGTATATAGAGGAAGACAAGTTTTAAAAGTAGACGCTGAATAATAGAGAGCAAGGTACTTGAATATCTTGCTTTTTATTTTTTAAAAATGATATTAAACAATTAAATTAAAGTATGATAAAATACTAAATTTAATTGTTTTTTTTAATATTTTATGGTAAAATTTAGTGATATTAAATTGATAAAAGAAACAAAAGAGGAGAATATAATGAAAATAGGTATTTTAGGCACGGGTTCTTATGTACCAGAAAAAGTTTTAACTAATGATGATTTAGCTAAAATAGTAGATACAAATGATGAATGGATAACTACGAGAACAGGGATAAAAGAAAGAAGAATTGTAGCAGAAAATGAAGCAACTTCAGATTTAGCAATAAAAGCGGCTGAAAGAGCAATAGAAAATGCAGGTATTGATAAAAATGAAATTGAATTAGTCATTGTTGCAACAATAACGCCAGATCATATAGCGGCTTCAACAGCAGCAGTAGTACAAAATAAATTAGGAATTAGAGCAGCAGCATTTGATTTATCAGCAGCATGTACTGGATTTATTTATGCTTATGCAAGTGGATATAGCTTTATAAAAGCAGGTATTTATAAAAAAGTGTTAGTTATTGGAGCAGAAATAATGTCAAGCATAGTGGATTGGCAAGACAGAAATACTTGTGTATTGTTTGGAGATGGTGCAGGAGCAGCAATTTTAGGAGAAGTAGAAACTGGAGGACATTTAGCATTACATTTAGTAGCTGATGGCTCTGGTGCTTCAGAACTTTTAGTTCCGTCAAGTGGAACGAGAAAGCCTATCACAAAAGAAACTATTGAAAATAAAGAAGTTTACTTACAAATGAATGGAAGAGAAATTTTTAAATTTGCAGTAAAAGCTTTTCCGGAATCAGTGGATGATGTTTTAATACAGACACATTTAACTGCAGATGATATAGATTTATTTATTCCGCATCAAGCAAATATTAGAATAATTGAATCCATTGCAAAAAGATATAAACAACCGATGGAGAAATTTTTTGTAAATCTTCATAAATATGGGAACACTTCGGGAGCTACAATTCCTATAGCTTTAGATGAAGCAAATAGAGAAGGTAGACTTAAAAAAGGCGATAAATTTGTAGCAACAGGATTTGGTGGAGGTCTTACATACGGATCTATGTTAGTAGAATGGTCAAAATAAAAAAAGAAAGGAAAAGTACTTGAAAAAGTACAGAAGGTGAAGTTATGAATAAGAAAATATTTTGGGGGATAATTTTAATTATAATTGGGTTATTTTATACATTACAACAATATATTCCAGAGTCAGTTTTAAAATATATTTTTAATTATCAAGTAATAATATTAATAATTGGATTATGGAATTTTGTAGAAAAAAAACGAACTTTAGGAACTGTATTAACAGTTTTAGCGTTATATTTATATTTGAAAGAATTTTTCAATGAGTATTTTGAAATGGCATTTCCAATTATAATCTTATTAGGTGGAGTAATAGTTTTATTATTGGGTGTGTTGGAGAAAAGAGAAATATCAAAAAATATGTCTGAGAAACAATTTATTTTTAAAAGTACAAAAAAATCAGAAGATAAAGTGGAAGATGCTGAAGAAGTAAAATAAATAAAAATTAGGAGGAGAAATGTCAAAAATAGCTTTTGTATTTCCGGGACAAGGAACTCAATATGCAGAAATGGGTAAAAAATTATATGAGTCAGTAAATGATGAAGAAAAAAAAATAATTGATAAAATTTTTGATGGAATTGAAGATAAAACAGTTAAAGAAATTTCATTTAATGGAACTGATGAAGAATTGAAAAATACAAAATATGCACAACCTGCGATAGCATTACTTTCAGTTGTGTTTACTAAATTATTAAAAAGTAAAGGAATAAATCCAGATTTTATTGCCGGTCATAGCTTAGGGGAATACAGTTCTTTGTATGCAGCAGGAGTTTTGAGTGAAGAAGATACATTAAAACTAATTGCTCAAAGAGGGAAAATAATGAGTGAAGCAAATGTGGAAGGTTCAATGGCGGCTATTTTAGGACTTAGTGCTGATGAAATTGAAAAAATAGCAAAAGAAATTGAAGGTGTTGTAGAAGCAGTAAATTATAATGAACCAAAACAAACTGTTATAGCAGGAGAAAAAGAAGCAATAGAAAAAAGTTTAGCTGTGTTTAAAGAAAAAGGGGCTAGAAGAGCTTTGCCTCTAGCAGTGTCAGGGCCTTTTCACTCATCTTTAATGAAACCTGTTGCAAATATTTTGAAAGTAGAATTTGAAAAATATGATTGGAGAAATGCTGAAATTCCTATAATTGCAAATACGACAGCAACTGAAGTTATTACAGTTGAAGAAATACAAAATGAACTATATAATCAAACATTTGGACCAGTAAAATGGGTAGATACGATAAATAAATTTGTTGAAAATGGTATTACTAAAATATATGAAATTGGACCGGGAAAAGTTTTAGCAGGATTAATAAAAAAAATCAATAAAGAAATTGAAGTAATTAATATTGAAAATATAAAAAATATAGAAGAGTTATAGAAATAATCAGTTAAAATGAAGAAAAAATAAAATGTTAAAAGTATAAAAATAAAAAGTAGAAGTAGTGAAAAAAAGTTGCATTTTTAATGACTTTTTGATATAATGATGTAGAATTTTTATGAAATAAATTTGGAGGTGGCTTAAATGCTAGATAAAATAAGAACTATAGTAGCAGATCAATTAGGAGTAGACGAGGATCAAGTAACTGCAGATGCATCATTCGTTGATGATTTAGGAGCAGATTCATTAGATACAGTTGAATTAATCATGGCTTTCGAAGAAGAATTTGATATAGAAATACCTGATGAAGAAGCACAAAAAATTAAAACAGTTCAAGATGTAATAGATTATATTCAAGGATAATAAAAATATAAAGTCTAGTTTTGTGCTAGACTTTTTCTTTTTATAGAAAAAAGAGAGAAATATAAATTATAAAAAGATATTTGATAAATTGGGGAAAATAATACTTTATTAAATATGAAATTTAACTGAAAATTAAGAAATGAGATTGGATTTAAAATAAATGATAAAAGATAAATAAGTGAGGGATAAAAATGAATAAAAAAGTTGCATTATTTTTAGTAGATAGATTTGAAGAAATTGAGGCGATAGCACCTATTGATTTACTAAGACGAGCAGGAATAGAAGTAAATACAGTTTCTATTACAGAAAGTACATTGATTTTAAGTGCTAGAAATATAAAATTATTTGCAGAGAAAAAAATAAATGATATAAATTTTGATGACTATGATATGATAGTTTTACCTGGTGGACCTGGAACTAAAAACTATTATAATTCACCAAAATTATTAGAAAAAATAAAAGAGTTTAGTTTGAATAAAAAAGTAGGTGCAATATGTGCGGCTCCTACAGTTTTAGCTAAATTAGGGTTACTTGAAAATAAAGAAGCCGTATGTTTTCCAACTTGTAAAAATGAATTGATAGAAGGAAAAGCGATTTTATTTGATGGGAAAGTTAAAACTACTGGGAATATAACAACGAGTAAATCAGCTGGGACAGCAATAGATTTTGCTTTGGAACTTATAGAGGTATTGTTAGGAAAAGAAAAAGCTGAAGAAATAAAAGAAGAGATATTTTATTGATTAATATTATATATTTTTAATTTATTTAAATATATAAAATATATATAATAAGAAAGAACACAATATAAAGTGTTCTTTTTATTTTATAGCACAATATATTTGTATAAAAATAAAAAAATTAATTTTCTTAGAGGAAACTTTAAATTTATAATAAAAATTACTTGAAAAAAAATTGAAATAAGGGTATTATATTAGTGGTAAAAAGTGGAAAAAAGTGGTGAAATGTGGAATTGATAAAGTGAAAGGAGGTATATCTATGTTTATGGGTGAATTTTCTTGTAAAGTAGACAATAAAGGAAGATTTATGTTGCCGGTAAAATTTAGAGAAGAATTGGCAAATATTGAAATTGTTATTACAAGAGGATTTGAAAATAGTATTTCGTTATATCCAGTATCTACTTGGGAAGAAGAAATAATAGAAAAACAAATAAAAAAATTGAAAATAACGAATAAAAATCATAGAGCATACCAAAGATTTATATTATCAGCAGCCACAAAATTAAATTTAGATTCACAAGGAAGATTAAATATCCCTGCATCTTTAATAGAACATGCCAATATTGATAAAAATATAATTGTAATGGGAAGTATTGATCATATTGAAATTTGGTCAGAAGAAAATTGGAAAAAATACATTGAAAATACAAGTAATGAAATTGAAGATTTAGTAGATGAAATAGAATTTTAGTAATTAGAAAAGGTAGGAAGTATAATGGACAATCAAGAATATCATAAACCAGTCTTATATAACGAAACAATAGAAAATATAATAGATAAAAGACCTTTAATTTATGTAGATTGTACATTAGGTGGAGGAGGACATACAGAAGGAATTTTACAAAATTCTACTGAAGATTCTAAAGTTATAGCGATAGATCAAGATAATCAAGCGATAGAGTTTGCGAAAAAACGATTAGAAAAATATGAGAATAAATTACAAATATTTAAAGATAATTTTAAAAATTTAGATACTGTAATTTATTTAGGTGGATATGAAAAAGTTGATAGAATACTTATGGATATTGGAGTATCTTCTACACAATTAGATGATGTTGAAAGAGGATTTTCTTATAAATATGAAGCAAAACTTGATATGAGAATGAATAGAGATTTAAAAATTAGTGCTTGGGATGTAGTAAATAAATTTTCAGAAAAAGAAATAGCAGATATAATTTATAAATATGGTGAAGAACCGAAATCAAGGAAAATAGCTAAAAATATAGTGGAGTATAGAAAAAATAAAAATATAGATACAACAATAGAATTATCAAATATTGTAATAAAATCAATCGGTAAAAGTATGAAAAAACATCCATCTAAAAGAACATTTCAAGCGATAAGAATATTTGTAAATAAAGAGCTTGAAGTTTTGGAAGAAGCGATGGATAAAGCAGTAAATCTTTTAAATGATAAAGGGAAACTATTAATAATAACATTTCATTCGTTAGAAGATAGAATGGTAAAAGAAAAATTTAGAAATTATGAAAATTCTTGTACATGTCCAAGTGATTTTCCTGTTTGTGTTTGTGGAAATAAAAGTTTAGGAAAAGTATTGACGAAAAAGCCTATTGTAGCTAAAGCTGAGGAATTAAATGAAAACAATAGAGCACATTCAGCGAAATTGAGAATTTTTGAAAGGAGATATTAAAGTATGGAAGCTAGAAATAT
This sequence comes from uncultured Leptotrichiaceae bacterium, assembly GCA_963528625.1. Lineage (GTDB taxonomy): Bacteria > Fusobacteriota > Fusobacteriia > Fusobacteriales > Leptotrichiaceae > CALHVR01. Next base: position 90,680 of record CAURVQ010000001.1, read on the forward strand.
GACACAAAAAAGAAAGTTACAAATGATGGAAATACCGAAAGTAAAAACGATAAAGCAATATGACAACTTTTATAATGGAAATACAATAATAGCTCCAAGTAGAAGAGTAGTAATTCCTAACACAAAAACAAATAGAAAAAAACAAGGAATAAAGAAAACAAAGGCTTACGGAAATATACGAGTAAAATATGGAAGAAAAGTAAAAGGAGCTAATATGAAAAAAGTAGGAACAGCATTTTTTATGATATGTATTTTATTAGTATTAATGATATTCCAAATGTGGTTAAGTTATGGAGTTTCAAAATCGGGAGATGAAAAAAGGAAATTAGATGAAAATTTAAAAGAACTAAAATTAGAAGTAGAAGGTTTAGAAAATAAATATATTTCAAATTTTGATTTGAAGCAAGTAGAAAATATGTCGCGTGATATGGGATTTGTTCCAAATGATAATATTGAGTATGTAAAAGTTAATTCAAAATAAAGTAAAGAGGTGTACTAGATTTAGTACATTTTTTATTACAAAATAATGATATATTGATTTGTTTATAAATATTTTTATAAAAAAGTAGAAAATATAATAAAAAATATGATATAATGAAGCATAAATCAATAAAAAAGGAGGTACAATCTTGGCAAAAGAAATGTTGAAAAAAATACAGAATGTAGAAGTAGAAGCTAATGAGTTGATTTCAAAATCTATTGAAATTACTAAACAGTTGGCACGAGAAAATGAAATTAAGACAAAAAAAGATGGCGAAAAAATATTGAGTGAAACAAGAAAACAGTTACAAGATGAATATGATGAAGCTGTAAAAAAAGCCAATGAAATTGCAAATGATCTCCTTGCTAAAGAAAGAGAGTTTATAGCATCTAATATATTAAATATTGATGAAAATAAAATTGATGAAATAGCAAGTATATTAAAAGAGAGGATTGTGGAATAATGGCAATAGTTAAAATGACAAAATTTAATTTAATTGCTTTTAAATCACAAAAATTGAAATTATTAAAAAATTTACAAAAATTTAAAGAAGTAGATTTTGTACATATTGCATTAGAAAAAGAAGACACATTAACAAAAATAAATAATAATGAAGAATTAGTAAAAGTTGATGAAAGAATAGTAAGTGTTAAAAATGCAATTGATTTGTTAAGAAAATATAATGCAGTTGATAAAAGTTTAAAAGCATTAATAAAAGGAAATGATAATTATACTTATGAAGAGTTATCAAAAAAAGTAGTAATAGAGTATGATTGGAAGAAAATTTGTGAAGAATTAAAAATATTATCAAATAAATATTTAGAAATAAAAACACAAATTTCAAAAAAATATAATGAAGTAGATGAATTGTCAATTTGGAATAAATTGGATGTAAATCCACAAGAATTGAAAAAGTTGCAAAAGGTTACAAGTTATTTGGGAACTATTCCGATAAAATTAAAAAATAACTTTATTGAAAGTATTTCTAAATTATCTTATACATATTATGAAGAATTAAAAATAACAAAAGATGAAATTTATTATTTAATTCTTTCGCATAATTCAGCAGAAGAAAATGAAAAAATATTAGAAATATTAAGAGCAAATAGTTTTTCGTTGAATAATTTAGAATTAAATAAAGTTCCAAAGGAAAGAATAGAAATTTTAAAAAAAGAAATCTCAGAGCTAAAAGCTGAAAAGAGAGTAATAAAAGAAGAGATAAAAGTTTATCAAAATGAAGTCAAAGATTTGGAAGCAGTTTATGATTATTTAATTAATAGAAAATTGAGAATTGAAACTATAGAAAAATTAGTTCAGACAGATAAAGTTTTTGGAATAGAAGGTTGGGTACCAACAACTAAAGTTAAAGAGTTTGAAGAAAAAATAAAAGAAATTGTTGGAGAAAACTATTATTTAGAAATGGAAGAAGCAGAACGAGATGACGAAACAGTTCCTATAAAATTAAAAAATGGAGTATTAGCTTCAGCATTTGAAAGTTTAACGGCAATGTATGCTTATCCAAAATATAATGAAGTGGATCCAACGCCGTTCATTGCACCGTTTTACATAATATTCTTTGGAATGATGGGAGCAGATGCTGGATACGGAGCAGTTTTATTATTGGCAACTTGGTTTATATTAAAATTTGCAAATTTGAATAAGAAAACAAAATTATTTGTACAATTCTTTTTCTATTTAAGTTTCTCAGTTATAATTTGGGGAATTTTATATGGATCATATTTTGGATTATCAATTCCGGGACTTTGGAAAATGATAGATCCAGCAACAGAATATAATAAACTTTTAGTAGGATCTGTATTATTTGGAATAGTTCATATATATTTTGGTCTAGGATTGAAAGCGTATTTATTATTAAAAGCTAAAAAGCCGTTAGATGCAATATATGATGTACTATTTTGGTATATGGCTTTAACTGGTGGAATATTATATTTAACATTAAAAATATTAGGACTTGGAGTAACTGTTGCAACTATTTCAGGAATTATATCAGTAATTGGTATGATTGGAATTGTTTTAACTGGAGGAAGAGAAGCTAAAGGTATTGGAGCAAAACTTGGAAGTGGACTTTATAGTCTTTACGGAATTTCAGGTTATGTAGGAGATTTTGTATCTTATTCAAGACTTATGGCTTTAGGACTTTCAGGAGGATTTATTGCCCAAGCAATTAACATGATTATTGGAATGGTAAGTGGCTCATGGATAGGATTGATATTCGTACCAGTGATTTTCATAGGAGGACATTTCTTTAATATGTTCTTATCATTTTTAGGAGGATACGTTCATACTTCAAGACTTATGTACGTTGAGTTTTTTGGAAAATTCTATGAAGGTGGAGGACGTCCATTCAAAGATTTTAGAGAAGAAAGTAAATATATTAATTTAGAAGATTAAAAAGTAAAAATAAAAAAAGATAAAATTTAGGAGGAAAACAAATATGAATATGTCAACAGCAATAGCACAATATGGAGGAGTATTTTTTGCAGCATTAGGAGCAGCAACAGCAACATTTTTAGCAGGTTGGGGATCAGCAATAGGAGTAGGAACAGTTGGAGAGGTAGCAGCAGGATTAATGATAGAAGAGCCTGAAAAATTCGGTAAATCTTTAGTATTACAATTATTACCAGGGACACAAGGATTATATGGTTTCGTTATTGGTTTAATGGTTTTAGGTAGATTAAATGTAAACTTATCAGTTGCAGAAGGATTATATATCTTCATGGCGTGTTTACCAATTGCAATTGCAGGATTTGGATCGGCAATAGCTCAAGGTAGAGTAGCAGCAGCAGGAATTAGTTTATTGGCAAAAAATGAAGAGCAATCAACTAAAGGAATTATTTATGCAGTAATGGTTGAAACTTATGCATTATTAGCATTCGTAGTATCAATTATGTTATTATCAGGAGTAAAATTTTAATTAGGTAAAGTTAGAAAGGATGTGAAAAAATGTCTAGTTTGGATAATTTAACATCTAAAATATTATCTGATGCAAAAGAAAAAGCAGATGAAATTATAAAAAATGCTGAAGTTACAGAAAAGGTAAAATATGAAGCAGAAATAAAAAAATATAATGCAAAAAAAGTAACTTTGCGAGAAAGTGCATCAAGAGAAAGAGAATTGGCAGTAGAAAGAATAAAATCTGGTGCTAATTTAAAAGCTAGAAATGAAAAATTAGAAGCAAGACAAAAAGTAATAGATAAAGTAATTGAAAAATTAAAAGAAAAATTAGTTAATATGTCTGAAGTAGAATATATTTCATATATTGAAAAAAATGTAGATAGAAGTACATTAGGAAACAAAAAATTAATTGTGAAACAAGAATATCTTAATAAAGTGAAAGAAGTATTTTCTGGAGCAAATATATCAGAAAATGAATTTGTAAATTCAGGATTTATTGTGGAAGAAAATGGAATACAAGATAATTACACTTTTGAGATAAAATTAGATTTTATGAGAGATGAATTGGAAGTAGAAATTTCTAAATTACTTTTTTCATAATAAAATAAGGGAGAGTGTAAATGAAGAGAAAAGATTATGGTCAAAGTGTTGTGATGGTTAGAGTTTTAGAAAAAAAATTATTAACAAAAAACAAACTAGACAGAATGATTGAAGCGATAACTCCCGAAGAAGTGATGAAACAATTAAGTGAAACAGAATATTCACAAAATATGTTTGATATTCAACAACCACAAGAATATGAAAAAATATTAAAAAGAGAAACGGAAAGAGTATTTAATTTAGTTAGAGAATTAAGTAATGATAAAGAAATTGTTGATATTTTATCTCTTAAATATGATTATCATAATTTAAAAGTGTTGTTAAAAGGGAGACTTGCAAATAAAGACTTTTCAACTTTATTGATGGATGCAGGGACACAAAAAATAGAAAAATTAAAATTAAAATTTGATATTAAAAATTATAATGACTTACCAGAGGAAATTTCTAAAGCGATAAACGAAGTAGAAAAAGACTTTTTAGAAAATAATGATTCTCAAAAAATAGATATAATAGTAGATAAATATTATTATAAAAATTTATTAAGAATTACAAAAAAAATAAATGTTTCAGTTATTATGGATTACGCTCAAGGACTTATAGATTTTCAAAATATAATTACTTTGTTTAGAGTAAAAAAACAAAATCGAGATATAAAATTTTTAGAAAATGTTATTCATGAAGGTGGGACAATTTCTAAAGATAAAATTGTTGAATCTATAAATGATTCAGTTGAAATTATAATAAATAAATTTAAAAAAGAAAAAATTGGAAATTATTTGCAAAAAGGATTAGAAGAATTTACTGAAACAGGAAGATTATCTGGACTTGAGAAAATAAGTCAAAATTATTTGATGGAACTTAATAAAGATTCAAAATATATTATATTTGGTCCAGAGCCATTATTTACATATTTAGTTGCAAAGGAAAGAGAAATTTCAGCAATTAGAATGATAATGGTAAGTAAAATTAATAATATTGAAATAAGTAAAATAAGAGAAAGATTGGGGGATACATATGTATAAAATAGGAGTTGTAGGAGATAAAGATTCTATCACAGCTTTTAAAGCAGTTGGTGTAGATGTGTATCCTGTTATTACAAAAGAAGAAGCAAGAAAAACTGTAGATATGATGGCAAACGAAGGTTATGGAATAATATTTGTAACAGAGCAAACGGCAAATATTATAGAAGAAACAATTGAAAGATATAATAAAGAACTGTTGCCAGCAATTATACTTATACCAAGTAATCAAGGAAGTCTTGGGATAGGACTTAGCAAAATAAATCAATATGTAGAAAAAGCGATTGGATCAAATATATTTTAAAATAAAATTCTCTTAAAAAAGATAAATGAAGTTCAAATGAAAGGAGTAAATTCATTGAAAATAGGTAAAATAATAAAAGTTTCAGGGCCTTTAGTTGTAGCTGAAGGAATGGATGAAGCAAATGTATATGATGTAGTAAAAGTTTCTGATAATAAATTAATTGGAGAAATAATTGAAATGAGAGGAGATAAAGCCTCAATTCAAGTTTATGAAGAAACGGTTGGAATAGGGCCAGGAGAACCAGTTTATTCAACGGGAGAACAATTAAGTGTTGAGTTAGGGCCTGGATTGTTAGAAGCAATGTTTGATGGAATTCAAAGACCGTTAAAAGAATTTAAAGAAAAAGCAGGAGATTTTTTAAATAAAGGAGTAGAAGTTCCTTCATTAAATAGAGATAAAAAATGGGAATTTGTTCCTACAGCTCAAGTGGGAGAGCATGTTGTAGCTGGAGATATAATTGGGACAGTTCAAGAAACTACATTAATAAATCATAAAATTATGATTCCGTTTGGAGTAGAAGGTAAAATAAAATCAATTCAAGCAGGAGAATTTACAGTAGTGGAAACTGTAGCTGTAGTAGAAACGGAAAAGGGAGATGTAGCCGTTCAATTAATGCAAAAATGGCCAGTAAGAAGGGGTAGAAAGTATGCTCAAAAATTAAATCCAGAAGCACCGTTAATTACAGGACAAAGAGTAATTGACACATTTTTCCCAGTGACAAAAGGTGGAACAGCATGTGTACCAGGACCATTCGGATCAGGTAAAACAGTAGTTCAACATCAAATGGCAAAATGGGCTGATGCAGAAATCATAGTTTATGTTGGATGTGGTGAACGTGGAAACGAAATGACGGACGTTTTAATGGAGTTTCCAGAAATTATTGACCCTAAAACGGGACAATCATTAATGAAAAGAACAGTGTTAATCGCAAATACTTCAAACATGCCAGTTGCGGCAAGGGAAGCAAGTATTTATACTGGAATTACAATAGCTGAATACTTTAGAGATATGGGATATTCAGTTGCAATAATGGCAGATTCAACTTCGAGATGGGCAGAGGCGTTAAGAGAAATGTCTGGAAGACTTGAGGAGATGCCAGGAGATGAAGGATATCCAGCATATTTAGGATCAAGAGCAGCAGAATTTTATGAAAGAGCAGGGAAAGTAATTTGTCTAGGTAAAGATGCAAGAGAAGGAGCTTTAACTGTAATCGGTGCAGTTTCACCTCCAGGAGGAGATATTTCAGAACCAGTATCACAAGCAACATTGAGAATAGTTAAAGTATTCTGGGGATTAGATGCGAACTTAGCGTATAGAAGACATTTCCCAGCAATTAACTGGCTAAATTCGTATACATTATATCAAACAAAAGTTGATGGATGGATGGATCAAAATGTGGGACCAGAATTTTCTAAAAATAGATCAAGAGCAATGTCGTTATTACAAGAAGAATCTAGTTTACAAGAAATAGTTAGATTAGTAGGTAGGGATACATTATCTGAAAAAGATCAATTAAAATTAGAAGTAGCAAAATCAATTAGAGAAGACTATCTACAACAAAATGCGTTTATGGAGTCAGACACTTATACATCATTAGAAAAACAAAACAAAATGTTAGACTTAGTAATTAATTTCTTTGATGAAGGTATAAGAGGGATAGACAATGGAGCTTATTTAAGTGAAATTATAAGCTTACCAGTAAGAGAAAGAATAGCAAGAGCAAAATACTTGCCAGAAGCTGAATTGAGTAAAATTGATGAAATTAAAGCTGAATTAGCTAGTAGTATAGACGAACTTATTAATAAAGGAGGTGCGTTAAATGCTTAAAGAATATAAAACTATTACGGAAGTAGTTGGACCTTTGATGGTTGTTGAAGGTGTTGAGGGAATTAAATATTATGAATTAGTAGATATTGAAACACAAACTGGAGAATTAAGAAGAGGTAGAGTTTTAGAAGTAAATGGAGATAAAGCGATGGTGCAATTATTTGAAAACTCTGCAGGGCTTAATTTAAAAGATTCAAAAGTTAGATTTTTAGGAAGACCACTTTCATTAGGTGTATCTGAAGATATGATTGGAAGAGTATTTGATGGAATGGGAAGACCTAAAGATAATGGGCCTAAAATTATACCTGAAAAAACTTTAGATATAGAAGGAATTGCAATAAATCCAGTGGCGAGAGATTATCCGGCTGAGTTTATTCAAACGGGAGTGTCTGCAATTGATGGGCTAAACACTTTAGTTAGAGGACAAAAATTACCGATATTTTCAGGATCAGGATTGCCACATTCAGAATTAGCAGCACAAATAGCAAGACAAGCAAGAGTTTTAGGAACAGATTCTAAATTTGCGGTAGTGTTTGGAGCGATAGGAATTACATTTGAAGAAGCACAATTCTTTATAGATGACTTTACAAAAACAGGAGCTATTGATAGATCGGTGTTATTTATGAATTTAGCTGATGATCCGGCGATTGAAAGGATAGCAACTCCAAGAATGGCACTTACAGCGGCAGAATACTTAGCTTTTGAAAAAGGAATGCATGTATTAGTAATTTTAACAGATTTAACTAACTACTGTGAAGCCTTGAGGGAAGTGTCGGCAGCGAGAAAAGAAGTTCCGGGAAGAAGAGGATACCCAGGGTATTTATATACAGACTTATCAACATTATACGAAAGAGCCGGGAAAATAAAAGGTAGAGAAGGGTCAATCACTCAAATACCTATTTTGACAATGCCGGAAGATGATAAAACTCACCCAATTCCAGATTTGACAGGATATATAACAGAGGGACAAATTATATTATCGAGAGATTTATATAAACAAAATTTAATGCCTCCAATTGATGTTTTACCTTCATTATCAAGACTTAAAGATAAAGGGATTGGAAAAAATAAAACTAGAGAAGACCATGCAGATACAATGAACCAATTATTTGCAGCATATGCAACAGGGAAAGAAGCCAAAGAATTAGCAGTAATTTTAGGAGAATCAGCGTTATCGGAAACAGATAAAGCATTCGTTAAATTTACTACGGCTTTTGAAGAACAATATGTAGCTCAAGGATTTGAAACAAATAGAACAATAGAAGAAACATTGAATTTAGGTTGGGAATTGTTAAAAATATTACCAAGAACAGAATTAAAAAGAATTAGAGATGAATATTTAGAAAAATATTTACCTCTAGGGGATGAATAATTATGGCAAGATTGAATGTTAATCCTACAAGAATGGAGTTATCTAAACTTAAAATTCGTTTAAAGACTGCAACGAGAGGTCATAAACTATTAAAAGATAAGCAAGATGAATTGATGCGACAATTTATAGAAATGATAAAGCAAAATAAAAATTTACGTGAAAAAGTGGAAGAAAAATTACAAAATTCATTTAAAGATTTTTTACTTGCAAGAGGAGTAATGTCAGATGAAATACTTGAAAATGCAGTTGCTTATCCAAAGGAAGAAATTTCACTTAATATATCAACAAAAAATATAATGAGTGTTAATGTGCCTAAAATGACATTTAATAAAAAAAATACAGATGAAACAAATATTTATCCGTATGGGTTTGCTCAAACATCAGCTGATTTAGATGATGCTATAGATGGATTAAATAATATAATGAGTGAACTGTTAGAATTAGCACAAATAGAAAAAGCGTGTCAATTAATGGCAGATGAAGTAGAGAAAACTAGACGACGTGTTAATGCTTTGGAATATATGACAATACCACAATTAAAAGAAACAATCAGATTTATTCAAATGAAATTAGATGAAAACGAGAGAGCTAGTATAACTAGATTAATGAAAGTAAAAAGTATGATGCAATAAAATTAAATATGTACATTTAGTTTTAGAATTAAGTGTACATATTTTTTGTTGAATTTTTCTAATCTATTGCTATTGTAAAAACAATGAAATAACTATATAATATAATGTAAATGTTTGTATAGAAAGGAGTGTATATGAGAAAATTTACTATAAAAGATGTCGCTAAAATTGCAAATGTTAGTGAAGCTACAGTGTCAAGAGTTATGTCTAATAGTAATTTGATAAGTGATAAAACTAAAGAAAAAGTTATGGAAGTTGTTAGAAAATTAGATTATTTTCCTAATTCTGCAGCTGTTTCATTAACAAAAAGTAAAAGTAATATATTAGGATTAGTAGTTGTAAGTTCAACTAAAACAGAGAATCCACTTCAAAATGATTACTATAATGAAATTATACCTTTTATTAGTAAATATGCTTTAGAGTTAGGCTATTATACATTATATTTACAATTTGAAAATAAGGAAGAAGCGTATAATAATGTATATAAATTAATTAAAAGTAATAGAATAGATGGAGTAATTTTTCTTAATTTTATTGAAGATGAAGAACATATATCATATTTTGAAAAAATAT
>CAURVQ010000002.1:0-91598 GCA_963528625.1 uncultured Leptotrichiaceae bacterium
CATAGATTCTCTATGAGTTTTTTGTGTTGCACTTAATATGATAATTTATCTATATGAAAAAAAGGCGATAATCCAACTATCGCTAAATTATCATTTCCTTTTATTTCCTCTTTTATTAATTCTGCTATTTCCTTTATGTCATAGATTTTCTAACTTCATTTTTAACATAATTTAACTCTACTAGAATGTTTGTCCAAAGCTAAAGTAGAATTTCCCATTTGTTTTTTGTCCTCCACTCACAACAGGATCCATTGGCCATGCATAATCAAATCTTAATGGCCCCATTGGTGTTTCAACTCTTAAACCTATTCCATATCCTTTTTTAAGATCTTTAAAACTTGATGCTGAATTTCTATCAGGACTATATTTTTTATATTGTGTCCCATCTGGTGCTGTTACTGTTTGCGATTTTTGCCAAGCATTTCCTATATCAAAAAATGCTACAAATTGTAATGAGTTATTTATTTTTGTTCTATTTTCTATTGTTGCATGGAATTTATCATATCCTTCAAAATCATTTGATTCATATCCTCTAATCGTATCTGATCCACCAACACTAAACTTAAATGCTTCTGGTGTTCCGGCACTCGTTGTACCCCAAACAACTCTATAAGCCATCACATTTCTATCTTTAAAGAATGTAGTATGATATGCTCTCAAGTCTGCTTCAATTTGTTGATAATAACTACCTTTTTCTCCACGAATATTTTTTCTTGAGAATAAATTCCCTACCTCATAATTTACAGTCGCATAAGTTCCTTTTGTTGGATTATAAGAATCATTTCTTGTATCATAAATTAATGAAGGATTTACTGCAAATAAATTATATTGATCAGATAAAGTTCCATTTCCATAATATTCTTTATAGTTTTCTAATCTTGCAGATGTTCTAACATAAATATTACTGTTTAACCCTTTACCTATCGTCCATTTTGTTCCCATTTTTTTAACTTTTTCTACTTCTTGTTGTCCTACATTACTATTTTTAATTTCTCTATAATAAATAGAACCTCCTCCTTGTAATCTTTTAGTTCCTTTTATCCACGGATCCCATAAGCTTAATTCAAATACTTTATTCCCTTTATTTGAAATTGATAAACTTGCTAGTGCTTCTTGTCCTTTTCCTCTAAAATTACTGTCTGCTAATTTCACTTCTCCTACTAACCCGATCTCTGTTCCATATGAAATACTTCCATTAATTGTAGTTGTAGGTCTTTCTGTTACTATAAATTCAATATTTCTAACATTTGGATCAGTTTGAGATCCAGTGATTTGAGGTTCAATAGAAGTAAATAACCCTGTTCTATACAATTCTTTTATTGTTTCTTCAACTTTTGATGCTTGATAAATTTGACCAACTTTTACAGCTTGTACTCTATCAAAAATATATTGTTGTGTTCTTAATTTAGTATCTGTTTCTTTAGCTCTTTGACCATCTGTTTTTGTACTTCTTTTCTTAAATGATACTGAACTAACTATTCCTTCACTTAATTCTATTACGATTTCTCCATCATTTTTTAAACTTATTGTTTCTATTCTTGCCAAATTATATCCAGCATTTTTATAATAATTCAATATACCATTTTCATCAGGATTTAATAAATTTCCATTTAATATTTTTCCTACTTGAATTCCTGTTGCTCTAATTAAGTCTTCTTCTGAAAATAATGAATTTCCTTCTATTTTTACTTTTGTAATAACCGGATTTTCTTTAACGATATAATTTACTGTAACTGTATTGTCTGCATTTCTATCCATTTTTATATCAACTGTCTCAAAATTTCCTGTTTTAAAGATTTTTTCAACTCCATCTATTGCTTCTTGTGGTGTTAAATAATCTCCTTCCTTAATTGTTAAAACTTTTTTTACATCCTCTTTATTTATTGTTTTTAATCCTTCAAAATTTATATTTGAAATTACATATTCCGTTTTAATTTTCAATCTTTCTTTTTCTTGAATTCTTTTTGCTATTTCTAATGCATTTGCTTTCTCATCTACTTCAATTTCAAAATTTACAGTATTCCCTTCAATTTTAGGATATACATTTACATCAAAAATATAATCTAATCTTTTTAATGATAAATAAATATCTTTTACGTCCTTATTACTATATTTTTGTCCACTTTTTACAGGAATATTACTTAAAATTAAATCTGAAGGCAATTGAGATAAATGAGTTACTTTTATATCTCCTACAGTTAAATTTTCATTTGCTGCTAGTGTATTTATTCCTAAAAACATTGTCGCTGCCGCTATTAACGCTTGAAATTTATATTTCATTTTTCCTCCTACTTTGTTTTTAATTTTTCTTTCTTTTTATTTGGTAATATTTTTTTTATAAGTTCCCTAAATGAATATGCTTTTGCTGATAAATTAGCACCTACATAGTAGTTTAATTTATTGTCCGATTCACTATTTATTTTTTCTTTATCGCCATTTATTGTTTCTAATCCTGTTTTCAAGCCTAAACCATTTGCAAAGTCATAATTTAGCCAAAAATTATAATTAAATTTACTATCTGTATTATTTAATGTGTTTGAAGTATTTGTAGAATAACGGAAAGGTATTTTAATCTCCAAATTCCAAAATACTTTATTTTTATATAAACTATTTTGCAAATATGTTCTTACTTTACTTACATACTGATTTTGATTACTATTTTCTGTTTCTGTATTTATTGAAAAATTAGTTAATCCAAAAGCTCTCCCTATTTTACCAGTTACTGGAGAAAAAATCAATTCATTTAATAAATTATCTGTCACTTTATTTAATAAATCTGCATTTTGTATCGCTGTACTTAGATTCTTTTCATCGTTTTGATTATTTACCAAACTATTTTGATTTGTTATATTTCCACTTGTTCTGCTTATCGCTAATAAAGATAATATCTGGCTTTGTGTCATCCCTGATGAAGATTTTAATGTAATTTCAGAATTATTCAACATTCCATTCATTCCAACAATTATTTTTTCTCCATTTATTGTCGTTGATGCCTCAAAATCAACTAACGGATTCATAACATTATTATTATTTATTTCACCAAAATTACTAAATCTAATTTCTGCTGTATCTATATTAAATTTATTTCTATTTAGATTAAAACTTCCTTTTTTTACAGAAAAATCTCCAACTAAATTAACTTCTCCCGAATTATAGTGTATTTTACCATCACCAATAATCTCACCTTTTATTTCTTTTACTAATTTTATATCTTGTATATTTATTTTAAGATCTTTATTCGCTTGAACACTTAAATCTACCGTAGATTGTTTTAAAAGTTTATCTAAAATTTCTTCAACAATTTTTTCTGCTATTGTTTTTTCTTTTAAATTTTGTTTTTTCTTACTTTCAGAAGTTTCTTTTTCTTCAAAATTAGGAATTTTTCTTATTTCTCCAGAATTAATATTCAATGCTCCAATCAAATTATTTTCTGTAAATGTAGCATCACCAGACACATTCAAATCAATATCTTTTCCATATTTTAGACCGACATTATCTAAATTAGCCTTAACTTCAACTTCTCCTAATTCAACTTTTTTAGTTTTTACAAAATCTTTTGATATTTTAGGAACATCTAAATTCCCTTCTATTTTAACTATTCCACCGTTATATTTCCCAACAAATTTATTAATATTAAGTTTTCTATTTAATACTCCTATATCAACATTTAAGTTTTCAACTTTAGTCATTTCATCTTTAGTTATATAGTTAAAATTATCTAAAAGTAATTTTCCATTCGTTTCTTTATTTGTAAACAACATGTCTATGTTAGCAAATCCACTTGATAATTTAACACTTTTATTCACTCCCAAGAAATCCAAGTTAAAGTTTTTCGCAAGTAACGCCATATTATACGACAATGGTTTGAATTCCAAATATCCATTTAACAATAAAGGATTTTTTTCATATTCTAAATAAAAGTTTCCTATATTCAATCCATCTTTATTCATTTGAGCGTCAATATCTAAATTTTCAACAGGGAAGCCACTTAAAATTAATTTATCAGACTTAACTTTTAAATCTGCAAAATGCTTGTCTAAATTTCCTTTTAATATAAGATTTACTTCAACTTCTCCACTATATCCTTTTTCTTTTAAATCTTTAGAATCATCTAATACAAACTTTTGATTTTCCAATTTATAATTAACATCTAAATTTGCTAAATCTAAACTTGTTTTTGTTTCAAATAACCTTTTTTTATCTTCTCCCCTAATTTCAAATTTTTCAATATCTAACTTACCATACTTAAATAATTTGTTAATATCTCCATTTTGATAATTTATTTTACTTACGATATACGGGATTTTATAGCCTTTTACACTTAAATTTCCTAAAACTATATCTCCTAACAAATTAAAATTATTTGATGTTCCTTTTAAATTAAAATTAGATATTCCTCCAAAAGTTACATCTTTTATTCTAAATATTTCTGAGATTCTCGGTTCATCTAAAGTCCCTGTTAAATCCATATTTTTATTTTTTAAATCATACATTCCAAATATTTCATTATTTCTTAATTTTAGTCTATTTATATGTAGTACACTATCTTTTAGTGTAAAGGATCCAACAGTTTCACCAATTTCCTCTTCACCTATAACTGTTTTTGACTCTAAAAGTTCAATATTTCCGTTTAATTTATTCAATGTTCCTGAAATATTTGCATTCAATTCGCTCACATTTAAGTTTATTTCTGGATTTGATGTATTATAAACCGTATAATTACTTAATTTCCCGTTTATATCTAACATTCCAGTTTTCACATTATATGTTCCACTCATATTTAATTTATCGTTATTTATACTCTTTATAGTTAAGATATTATTTGCTAAATTTAATGTTCCTGATATATTTTTTAGCCTTTGATACCCTAGCCAAACTTCTTCTATAAATACATCTATATCTAAATTAAGATGTGATAAATCATATATTTTCCCAGTCGCTGTAAGATTTTCGTATTCTATTACTTTATTTCCATAAGCACTAAATATTTTATAATCCCCGATAAACTTACTTCCATCTCCAGTTAAATTTACATCCAATCCAAGTTCATATCCTGCAAGTTTATTACTTTTAGCTTTAATATTATAAATACCGTTATTTATATCAATTTGAGCTTTCAATGCTCCTATCATTTTATTATTTAACATTACTAAATCTGTAGTAATTTTTCCTGATTTTAGTACATTTTTTCTTCTTAAATCTAATAACAAATTATGTATATTAGGATTTATTCTATAATTTTGCCCATTATATTTTATATCAAAATTTTGTTTTCCATTAGTATTTACCAATATTGTCATAGCCTTAACATCAATTTTTACATTTCCATCAATTTCTTTTGAATCAAACTTAACTTCCACATCGCTATTCGGCAATAAAGTTAAATTTCCATTAATTACTGGAATTGTATAATCTGAACCTTTATTATGTAAAATAAATTTCCCTTTTCCAAGTTTATTTTTTGTATCGTATTCAAATTTTGGAATATTAATATCACTTTTTATATTAAATCCATTTAAAATATGTTCAAAATAAGCTTTCGTATTACTAAAACTTATTTTTTGATTTTTATCTACATTCATTTCTGTACTAATATTTTTAAACTTAAAGCCATTTACATTTAATTCATTTGAATTAATTTTACTTTTCAATAATACTTCTTGTTTTTTTTGATCAAAATTCACTTCTAAATTACCATTTATTAATCCTTTTAATGGTAATTTCAATCCTTTTAAAATTTTATATTTTGCAATTTCACTATAATTAACATTTTTTATATCTAAATTTAACTTTAATTTTTGATCTTTCGGTAAATAATTTAATGCTAACCCTAAATCCCCGCCATTTATTTTACTATTTCCATCAACCGTTATTTTCTCTGATTTTAATATAACTTTAGCTGTTACATCTTTTATTATATTATCATAATCTACATAATTTAATATTCCTGATTTTATATCAAGATTTCCTTCAACAACATTTTGTTTTTTTATATTTTTGTTAGTCAATAATAAATTTCCATTCAATATTCCTGATTTTACTTTTATTAAATTAATTGGTACATATTGCCCTAACTTTTCATTTACTTTAACATTTTTAAATTGAAAATTTACATAATAATTCTTTTTACTTTTATTTTTATTTTTTTGTTCATTAAATAAAGAATTAAAATTCTGTACAGTTATTGTTCCTACTCCTAATTTTATTCCTAATTCTTCATCATTTCCTTTTCCTTTTGCTTCAAGTATAAAACCTCTTGATTTTGTTGTTTCTAAAAATCCATTTACATTTTTTAATTGCTTTTCTATTTTTTGATTAAAACTTACATCACTATAATTTAATATCGCATTATTTATATATATTTTCCCAAGTCTACTTGTTTTATCATAAACTGGATGCTTTTGAGGTTTAGATTTTAAAACATCAAATATATTAAAATGATTATTTTTCTGTCTTTCAAGATTTACGATGGGACGATTGACATCAACTCTAAGTAATCTTGATGGCATCATTATATTTATTGTTGCTACTGTTTCTGGAGAATTGATTACAATATTATTTTTCATATCTTTTACTTTTAAATTTTTTATTACAATCTTATTTAATTGCTCTAATTTTACTGTATCAAATTCAACATTCAATCCACTATTATTTAATATATTTATCAAAAGTCCTTTAAAATTTTGTGTAGCAATATAATTTTGTATTCCAATTAATAATCCAAAAACTACCAAAAAAATTAATAAAGTTCTTTTTATATATTTCATTTGCACCCTCCTTCCTACATTGTATTATATTTTTTTTAATTAAAAAAATATGAGAATGCTTTTTATATTTTCTTATTATATTAAAATATTATTTATTCAAAGTCAATACCTAACAATGTAATTATTTTAGATAAATCTTCATAATCATAATATTCTATTTCAATTTTACCCCTTTTATTTAACTCACCTTTTATTTCAACTTTTGTTTCAAAAAATTCTCTTAATTTATTTTCTAACATTTCTTTTTCTTCATCATCTTCAATTTTAATATCATCATATCTCTCAATATCAAAATTTTCATATTCTTTTTTAAATATTTTTACTTCATTATCTTGAAATTCATTATATTTTTTTACAATTTTCTCAACATCTCTCACTGTATAATTTTTTTCAATTATTTTTTTAGTTATTTTATCTATTTCAAAATTATCTTTCAATCCTAATAATGTTCTCGCATGTCCGTAAGATAATTCACCTGTTCGCACATAACTTTTTATAGCTTCAGGTAATTTTAGCAATCGTATTTTATTTGAAATTGCTGATCTTGTTTTTCCTAATTTCTGTGCCATATTTTCTTGTGTATATCCGTAAACTTCCATAAGCATTATATACGATTCTGCTTCCTCTATTGGATTTAAGTTTTCACGCTGTATATTTTCTAACACCGAATATTCATAACTTTTACTATCTCCAGCTTGTATAACTACACACTGCACACTCTCAAAACCTAAAGATTTACAAGCTCTATATCGCCTTTCTCCTGCAATTATTTCATATTTATTTTGCACAGTATTTTCTACTTTTCTTACAATTATCGGCTGAATTAATCCATTATTTTTAATAGACTCCTTTAATTCTTCCATTTTTTCTTCCGAAAAATATTTTCTCGGCTGATTGGGATTTGTAATTATTTTATTCAAATTTATACTTTGTAATTTCATTTTTATTCCTTCTTATAAAGGTTTTTTTGATGGTATTCCCGTTTTTCTTGGATATTTTTTATCAGTTTTTTCTTTTTTCACAATTTCCAATATAATTCGTTCATCTCTACTTTCTGGTAAATTAAATTTATGTATTTTTCTAATTTCTGCTTTTAATTCTTTCAACGCATTTTTAGATTCTTCCACTTCATTCAAGTTAAGTTTTTGTGGTAAAAATCTCCCGTCTACTTTTATAAACGGAATCATATATTCAAGTATTATTCTTAAATTTGCAACTCCACGACATAATGCTACATCAAATTGCTCTCTTATATCTTTTATCAATTCTTCTGCTCGCTCAAAACTCGTTTTCACATTTGTTAATTGCAATTTTTCTATAACTTCATTTATAAATTCTATTTTTTTTCTAACCGAATCTACTAACAAAAATTGTTTTTCTGGATAAAAAATTGCAAGCACTAAGCCAGGAAATCCAGCTCCTGTCCCAACATCTATAAAACTTTTCTCGTTATCATTTATAACTTTTGTTAAAAATAACGCATCAACAAAATGTTTTTCAAGCATTCCTTCTTTATCTCTTATTGCAGTTAAATTCATCACTTGATTTTTTTCATACAATAATTCTAAATAATTTAACAAATTTTCTTTTTTTTCTTCACTTATTTCTATCTCACTTTTTTGTAAAATATTATTAAAATATTCTTTCATTTCTACTTCCTATTTTAAAATTTCGTTTAATTCTATTTTTCTACCATTTAAAATATCTACACCCGTTTGTACTTTTTTACCTTGATATTTCACTTCTAATAAAATAAGTCCTCCATTTTGAGTTTTAATTACAGGTCCTTTTTTTGACAATATTTCTACAACTTGTCCATATTCTCCACTATATTCTTTTTCTATTTTTTCCGTTTTATATATTTTTATTATTTCGCCTTTATCATTTTCAGTATATGCTCCCGGAAATGGATTAAGCCCTCTCACTTGATTAAATATTACTTCTTTCGTATTATTCCATTTTATTTTAGTTTCCTCTTTTGAAATTGGTTTTACAAAACTAACTTTTGATTCGTCTTGTTTTTCAGCTTTAACTTCTCCATTTTCAATCAATTTCAAGGCTTTTTCCAGTCCTACAGCCCCTAATTCTTTCAATCTATCATGTAAAGTTCCTAGCGTATCTTCTTCCGTTATAGTACAACGCTCTTTTAAAATAACATCTCCAGCATCCAACGCCTCCTCAATATACATTATACTTACACCACTTTCAGTATCTCCGTTTAAAATTGCAGAATGAATAGGCGAAGCTCCTCTATATTTTGGCAATAAAGATGAATGGACATTTATTATTCCATATTTAGGAATATCTATTATTTCTTGGGGAATTATTTTCCCGTAAGCTACAACAACTATTAAATCTGGATTAATTTCCTTTATTTTATTTATAACTTCTTCATCTTTCATTTTTTTTGGCTGGATTATTTCAATATTATTATCTAACCCAAACTGTTTAACAGGAGAAAATACAATCTTATTTCCTCTAGCATTCACCTTATCTTCTTTTGTAAAAATTAATTTTAAATCCGTTTTTTGAAACACTTTTTCTAAACTAGGTATTGCAAATTCGGGAGTTCCCATAAATATTGTTTTCATCATATTTTTTTACTCCTTTCATTTTATTATTTTTAATTTATAATTCTCTATATATTTTTCCTTTTTCATAATCTCTTTTTAAAACAGTTAGCTTTTTGGCTACAAGTCTTTTATTCATAATTGATAATCTTTCTGTAAATAAAATACCATCTATATGATCAAACTCATGTTGAAACGCTCTTGCCCATAAGTCGTGTAATTCTTCTTCCACTGTTTCTCCATTCTCATTTTGATATTTTACTTTTATCATTTCAGGTCTATTAACTTTTTTATAAATTTCTGGAATACTCAAACATCCTTCCTCATACTCCACAATTTCTTCTCCAAATTCTACTATTTCTGGATTTATAACTTTTTTAACTTTATCTTCAATCTCTAACACAAAAAATCTTTTTGCTATTCCAACTTGATTCGCTGCAAGCCCAACACCTTTAGCTTTTCTCATTAATTCTACCATTTCATCTAATATTGTTCTTAATTCGTCATTAATTTCTTCAACTACAGTTGATTTTTCTTTTAAAACTGAAGCTCCATACAATACTATATTCATTTTATTTTTCCTTTCTTTTTACATCATATTTATTGGATCTACATCTATAGATATTCTCACATCGTTATAATCCAATTTATTTACAATTTGTCTAATTATTTTTTTTATTTTATTTATATTTTCTCTATTAAATTTTATGAAAATTTGATTTCTATATCGCCCATTAATTTTATAAATCGATGCTTTAAATGGTTCTGACAATATTTCATTTTCATAAACATTTATAACTTGTCTTATATTTTGTTGTAATATCTCATAAAATTCTTTAGTTTTATTTTCTAATTTAAGTTCATCTTTAGATGATAAGACTATTATTATAAGTCTTCCAAATGGCGGATAATTCAATAATCTTCTCATTTGTAATTCATGTTCATAATAACCTTCATAATTATTTTCTATTGTTTTTTGTATAACCTCATTTTTCATATTAAATGTTTGTATTAATACTTTTCCTTCTTTTTCTCCACGCCCTGCTCTTCCGGCAGATTGTGTTAGAAGTTGAAATGTTTTTTCTCCTGCTCTAAAATCAGGGAAATTTAAGATTATATCCGAATTTAAAATCCCAACTAATGTAACATTTGGAAAATGAAATCCTTTTGCAATTATTTGCGTTCCAATCATTATATCATATTTATGATTTTTAAAATCTGAGTACACTTTTTCATAATCTTGCTTATTTTTCATACTTTCAGAGTCAATTCTTACAATTTTTGTATTTGGAAAATACTCGTGTAATTCAGCTTCTATTTTTTCCGTTCCACTACCTAATTGTATTAGTTTTTCACTCCCACAATTAAAACATTTTTTTTGATAAAGCCGTTCATATCCACAGTAGTTACATTTCAACCTATTCTCACTTTTGTAATAACTAAGCGAAATACTACAATTTGGACATGTCGGTATTTCTCCACACTCTTTACATTTTAATAATATTGAAAATGCTTTCCTATTTAAAATAAGTAAAATTTGCTCTCGTTTTTTCAATGTTTCTGCCATTTGCTTTAATAATTCTTTTGAAAAATTTTCGCTCGTTTCATTCAAATCCACAATTTCATATTTTGGCATTTTAGCGTTATTAAATCTTTGCTTCAACTCAACTAAAGATAAATCTCCTGTTTTTGCTTGGTAATAAGACTCAAACGAAGGAGTTGCCGAACCTAATATTACTTTCACTTTTTCATTGTTATTATTTTTTTCTTCTCCACTTTCTAACATAGCTCTTTTTATCGCTACATTTTTTACATGATATCTCGGGTTATTATCTTGTTTATAAGTATTTTCATGCTCTTCATCAATTATTATATATTTTAAATTTTGTACAGGTGCAAAAATCGCCGATCTCGCTCCAATTACTATTTTTTTATCACCATTTCTTATATAATTCCATTCTTGTCGTTTTTCCATATCAGTAAGTTTACTATGCAAAACTGCTACCGTATCTTTAAATTGTTTTTCCAATCTTTCAATCATTTGAATTGTCAAAGATATTTCAGGAACTAAAAATATACTTCCCTTTCCTTCTTGTAATGCTTCTTTCATAAGATTTATGTATATTTCTGTTTTACCCGATCCAGTTACTCCTTTTAATAAATAAAATTGCTTTTCTCCATTTTTTATTGCATTTAACACATTTTGTTGTTCATCATTTAAAATTACTTCATTTTCAAGTATTTCGCTTTTTATTTTTCCTATTTTTTTCTTATTCTCATTTACAATCAATTTTTTTTCAATCATTACAGCTTTTTTCTTTTCAGCTTCTTCTATTATTTCTTTAGAAAAATATTTTTTTAATGTAACTAGTGTTATTTCTTTTTTGTTTCGCATATATTCATTAAATTTTATTATTTCATTTTCTTTTTGTTTCGTTTTATCACTCTTGAAAAACAATACATTCTCTTTTTCTTTTTGTATCTCTAAATCTTTTTCATAAATTACTTTTTTTGAATAATTCAGCTTTAAACTTCCCGGATAAACTGCTTTTATAACATTATAATAATCACTCAAATAATAATTTTTTATCCATTTTATAAGTTCTATAATTGTTATTGGTACAGTTAAAATAGGAGCTTTATCAATTATATATTTTATTTTTGAAACATCAAAAGTTATATTTTCTTCTGTCGTTTCTGCTATTATCAATCCCATCTTATTTCTATTTATAAAATTAATAATACACCACTGTCCTATTTCATATTTTTCTTTTGATTTATATGTATATAAATATTTTCCATTTTCTACATAAATTTCATAATAATACATTGATAATCCCCTATTTTCATTATTCCATATTTATTATAATTTGACTTGTTTTAGATATTTTTTCTCCTGCTTTTGGATATTGTCCTATAACTCGTCCCGATCCATTTATTTTATAATGTGGGAATAGATTTCTAGGATAAATTGCATATATTTCCCTCAAGCTTAATCCTGTTAAATCTGGCATTAATCCTATCTCAAATTCTGCTTTATATTTTGATATATCTCGTTTCAATTCTCTATTAACGACTACCGACTCTTGTTTCGGTTTTTCATTTTGTATAATTCCTTGAGGTGTTATTCCTTTATATTTTATTAATTTTTCAAATACAGCCTTTACTGGAGGCAATGCAACTTCTGCTCCATAATATCCACCTTTTGGCTCATTTACTGTTACTAAAATTGCATATTTAGGATGATCTACTGGAAAGAACGAGAAGAAAGAACTGAAATATTTTCCAGCTTCATACCCTTTATTTCCTGCTTTTTGTGCCGTTCCTGTTTTTCCTCCTATTTTATATCCCGGTATTTGAGCATTTTTACCTGTTCCTTTTTCTACAACCGATCCCATCAAATTTCTATTTATTTTTGAAACTTCAGGACTAAATACATTTCTTACAATTTGTGGCTCAAATCGTTGTACTATTTTTCCTTCTGCATTTTCAATTCTTTCCACAATATACGGTTTCATCAAATTTCCATTATTTATAACAGTATTCAATGCCATTAACATTTGTAATTGTGTCATATTAATTCCTTGCCCAAATGCAACTTGTGATTTTCTAACTGGTGTCATATGTTTATACGGAAATAATTTTGGAGTATACTCTGTTGAAATATCTATTCCTGTTTTTTTACCAAATCCTACATTTAATAAATAGTTATAAAATTTTTTATCATCTATTTTTTTTGATATTTCAACCATTCCAACATTACCCGATAAAGCTATAAGTTTTTCAAGTGTCAACACTCCCGTTGTAGATCCGTCGTGATCTCTTATTATTCTATCTCCTACTTCTATAAATCCTTTTGAATAAACGGTACTATTTTCATTTATAACACCTTCTTGAAGTCCCATCGCAATAATTATCGGCTTAAATATCGATCCTGGTTCAAAGAAATCTATTATTGGTCTATTTTTTATTTCATTTTTATTAGTTCCCTTTGGATAAGTTGACATTGCTAAAATTTTTCCAGTTTCTGCCTCTATTAAAATTCCCATACTTGATTCAGCTCTATATTCTGCTTGAACTTTTTTCATTTCTTCATCTAAAGCGTACTGTAATGTACTATCAATAGTTAAAATTATATTATTTCCATCTTCTCCATCTTTTATTTCTTTTTTTCTTTCTAATGTATCTGCCGAAATAAATTTTGTATCTTTACTAAAAAACTCTAATTCTGCGTCTTTCCCTTTTAATTTTTCTTCGTTATATCTCTCTACCCCATACCCTTGCTTACCTGAATTATCTCCATCTAAAAAACCGACAATCTCTTGAAAACTATTATTTGAAATATATTTTCGTACAAACGATACATCAAAATTTATACCTACCTTATCAGTTTTGATTAATTCTTTAATTTCTTTTTCAATATTTTGCTTTGTCTTTAAATCAAAAATTACCCCTTTTTTAGTATTTTCATCAACAATATTTAAATATCGTGCTTTTTTTTCTCTTTTTATAATTATATCTCTCTTTAATTTATCAACATTTATTGAAGGTATATTTTTTTTCAATATACTTACTAAAGTATCTATTTTTTCACTATTCACTATCGTTGGATCAAAATTAATAGTATAGTTTTCAAAATCGTATGCCAAAATTTCACCATCTGAAGTTATTATTCTTCCTCTTTTTTTCTTTTGAATTTCTTTACTTCTATACTGTTTTTCTGCTTTTTCTCTCCATTCAGAACCTTTTATTATTTGCATATAAAATAATCTTAAAATAGCCAATAAAGCAAACAAAAATACACAAACTACTACTATTGCCATTCTTTCATTTATAACTTTATTTATATTTTCTTTTTTCTGTTTCTTTTTCTTTTTCATACTAACAAACTTCTCCTTGTTTTATCCAAGTTTTTCTAAAATCATGTCTGTTATCATTTGAGGATTAGCTTTACCTTTTGAAAGTTTCATTCCTTGACCAACTAAATATTTCAAGGCATTACTTTTTCCGGCTTTATAATCTTCTATTGATTGTTTATTTTCTTCCAGTACTTGTTCTACTATTTTTTCAATTTCACTATCATCGCTTATTTGAATCCATCCATTTTCCTTAACTATTACTTCTGGATCTTTCTCTTCCGTCAACAATATTTCAAATACATCTTTTGCAATTTTTGAACTTATAACATTTGATTTTATAAGTTTTATAAGTTTACCTAAATTAACTGCCGATACAAAAAATTCCTCAATGTTTATATTTTTTTCTTTCAAAACTCTTAACACTTCTGTCAATAACCAATTTGCAGAAAGTCTTGGATCATTCGTTTCCTTCACTATTGCTTCATAATATTCAGCTAACTCTTGTTCTGCTGCAAGTGTCATTGCCTCTTTTTCATTTAATTTATATTCATTAACAAATCTTCTCATTTTTTCATCAGCAAATTCAGGCATTTCAGCATTTACTTTTTCAAGTCTATCTTTTGTAATAATTACTGCTGGTAAGTCTGGCTCTGGAAAATATCTATAATCCATTGCTTCTTCTTTATTTCTCATCGGTTTTGTAATTCCGTTTTCCTCATCCCAAAGTCTTGTTTCTTGAATTACTCTTCCTCCAGTTTCAATTACTTCAATTTGCCTATTTGTTTCATATTCTATCGCTTTTACTACTGCTTTAAACGAATTTAAGTTTTTCGTTTCTGTTCTAGTTCCTAATTTTGTGTCACCTTTTTTTCTTACAGACACATTCGCATCACATCTTAGTGACCCTAACTCCATACTAACATCACTTACTTTTGTATATTTCAGTCTATCTTTTAATGTATTTAAGTATGCGTATGCTTCTTCTGCCGTTTTAATTTCTGGTTTTGAGATGATTTCAATTAAAGGTACTGACGCTCTATTATAATTTAACAAAGTTTCTGATCCTGTATGAATGCTTTTAGCTGTATCTTCTTCAATTTGTATTCTTTCAATCCCTACAACTGATTTTTTCCCACTATTTGTCACAATTTCTAATTTTCCATTTTCTGCATACGGTTTAAAATATTGTGTAATTTGATAATTTTTTGGCGAATCTGGATAAAAGTAATTTTTTCTATCAAAATGACTTTCTTCGTTTACTTCACAACCTAACGCCAACGCCGCTTTTATTGCAAAATCTAATACTTTTTCATTTAATTTAGGCAATGCTCCCGGTTGCCCTGAACATACAGGACATACAGAAGTATTTGGATCTTTTTCATCATAATTCGCATCACAATTACACCAAACTTTTGTATTTGTTTTTAATTGACAGTGAACTTCTAGCCCAATAACTGTTTCATATTCCATACTCATTTATATTTTTTCCTTTCTTTTTTAGAAATTTCACATTATTTACAACTCCGGATATTCTATTTTCCCTCTTACTTCTTCATACTTATGTGAAACATTAAATAATAAATCTTCTTTAAAATAATTTCCAATTAATTGTATTCCAACTGGTAACCCGTCCACAAATCCTGCAGGCACTGAAATTGCTGGCAATCCGACCATATTCACTGAAACTGTATAAATATCAGCCAAATATGTTTGTATTGGATCTACAATGCTTTCTCCTTTTTTAGGTGCAACATTTGGAGATACCGGAGTTAATAAAATATCTACTTCTTTTAACGCTCTTTCAAAATCTTCTCTTATTAATCTTCTAACTTGTGAAGCTTTTTTATAATACGCATCATAAAATCCTGAACTCAACACATAATTTCCTATCATTATTCTTCTTTTAACTTCATCTCCAAATCCTTTTGTTCTTGATTCTACATACATTTTTTCTATATTTTCTTCACTCTCTCTTACTCCGTATCTTACTCCATCATATCTTGATAAATTTGAAGTTGCCTCAGCTGATGAAATTATATAATATGTTGATATTGCATATTTTGAGTAAGGTAATGAAACTTCCTTAATTTCCGCTCCCAATTCTTGTAATTTTTCCACAGCTTCATTTATCACTTTTTTAATATTTTCATCTAATCCTTCTGCAAAATATTCTTTTGGTAATCCAATTTTTAATCCTTTTATATCATTATTTAATGTCGCTAAATAATTAGGTACTTCCACATCTGCCGAAGTCGCATCTTTCTCATCATATCCTGCAATTATTTGCAATATTCTTGCTAAATCTTCTGTTGTTTTTGCTAAAGCTCCTATTTGATCAAGTGACGATCCAAACGACATAAGTCCGTATCTTGACACCCTTCCGTAAGTTGGCTTAATTCCAACAGTCCCAGTCAAACAAGCTGGTTGTCTTACACTTCCTCCTGTATCTGAACCTAAAGCTATAGGAACTTGTTGTGCTGCAACTGCTGCAGCTGATCCCCCACTACTTCCTCCGGGTACTCTATCTAAGTTCCAAGGATTTGACACTACTTTTACTGAAGAGTTTTCATTTGACGACCCCATAGCAAATTCATCCATATTAACTTTTCCAATTATCGGTACTCCCGCTTTTTTCAATTTTTCTACAACTGTTGCGTCGTAAACTCCTTTATAATTACTCAAAATATGTGAAGCTGCCGTTGTCAAATCTCCCTTTGAAACAATATTATCTTTTATCGCTATCGGCACGCCATATAAAACACTTTCATTTTTATTTTCAGCATCAATTTTTTTAGCCTCTTCCAATACTTTTTCAGAAAATACATTTACAAAAGCTCCTATTTTATCTTCCGTTTTTTCAATTCTATTTAATAAGTTTTTTGTTATTTCTTCAGAAGTTACTTCTTTATTTTTTATCATCTCAGCCAATTCAGAAGCTGTTTTTTTATATAAACTCATATTTTTACCCTTTCTGCTTATTAATTATCCACATTTTCTCCACCAACTACTTTTGGAACTATAATAAATTCTTCATCTCCGTTTGGTGCATTATTTAATATTTCTTTTTTAATTCCAGCATCTACAACTTCGTCTTTTCTAAGTCTATCTTTTAAATCAAGAACATTGAATAACGGCTCAATATTTGTCGTATCAATTTTATTCAATTCTTCCATATGTTCAAAAATTTTGTTCAAATCTATTCTAAATTTCTCTATTTCACTTTCACTAAACTCCAATTTTGAAAGTTTCGCTATTTTCAATACATCTTCTATCGTTAGCATTTTTCCTCCTTGTATTTTTTATTCATTTTCAATTATTTTTCTTAAAATTGGTTCTATTCTCGAGATGATTCCAGTAACTAAGGCATTTCCCATCATAAAATATCTATTTCTTTTTGGCATTATATTTGTCCAATTAGGTGGAAACATTTGTATTAATTCACATTCTATTTCTGTTAAAGTTCTATACTGTTTATATTCATTATCATAAATAATATGCGATGATCTATTTAAAGTACCTTCGCTTGTTAATATTGTTCTTGCTGGTTCCTCCATATTTTCTGGAAAAGCCATATTTCCTTCACTATAAATATATTTATGTCCTTGTTTACTTTCTCTCTCAATTTTTTTACCACTTTTTAAATATTTCCATTTTTCTAATTTTTCATCTTTAATAAAATATTCTTCTAAATTTATTTTATTAAAATTAGTTGAAATTTCTAAAACTTTATTCAATGAAAATACATTTTCTTTTATTGATTTAAGATTATTATGATAAATTTTACCATTTGTCATTATTCCTGTTTCAAAAAATTTTCCATTATTGTAATTTTCACTTACATCTAAAATATCTTCATAATTATTTAGATTTATTTCTTTTTTTTCATCTTTTTCAACAGGAAATTCATTGTTAAATATATTTTCTTTATTTAATAAAAATTTTTTACTATATTTCAAATTCTTTTTAAAAGCAAAAATAAAAACCCTTCTCCTTTTTTGTGGCATTGAATAATCTCCAGCATTTATTACTCGCCATTGAACGAAATAACCTAAATCATCAAATGTTTTTAACATTATTGCAAAATCTCTACCTCTTTTATTTGATGGAGATTTTAATAATCTATCTACATTTTCCAATAAAACAAAAGGAGTTTTTTTCTTTTCTAATACTTCTTTTATTTCCCAAAATAGAACACCTTTTTTACCTTCAATTCCTCTTTCTCCATTTAAACTTCTAGCAACAGAATAATCCTGACACGGAAAACCACCCACTAACAATGAATGATTAGGAATTTGAAATTTATCTACTTTATTAATATCTTCATTTATATTATTTTCAGTTCCAAATCTTGTTACATAACATTTAAACGCATATTGTGTTTTCATTGATGGTTCAAACTGATTAGCCCAAATAAAATCCCAAGCTCCATTTTCTTTAGCTTTTCCCGTATTTTCATCAAATTTTTTTATCTTATTTAAACCAACTCTAAAGCCTCCAACACCTGCAAATAATTCTGCAACTGTTAATTCCATCTTTACCCTCCTTCTATTATGTCTTTTATTATTTTCTCTATATAACTATTATTCAACCAAAAACATTGTTTCACTATCATATCTCCATTTGGTAATAAATCTGTATCTTTAATTGTTCCATTCCCATACTCAATTCCATTAATTATATGTTTTGACTTATTAGCTCTTGGTCTTAAATGTAAAACTTTCGTATTTTCTTTTTTAGGTAAATCATTTTTCACTATTTCTTTACTATTTTTATCTAATTTTATTTGAAAATTAATTCCTTCTATAAATTTATTTTTGTATAATTCCCAATCAATTTTTACTTCATTTTCTAATTCACTCATAGGCATATTCCATATTTTTGACCCTTTTAACTCATACTCATCTTTATTATTTTTCCTAAAAATTACAAATAAAAATTTTGTTTCAGAAAAATAGTTAAAAATATATGAATTTTCAAAATTTTCTTTTATCATTTCTTTAATTTTTATCGTTGGAAAAGACATACTTTCTTTAACTTTTCCATTTTTTTCTACTCTTATTGTTTTTATTTTTATATTTGCTTTTTCAAATTCTTCTATATTCTCTGTTTTAACCCCTAACATTCTACAAATTAAAACATTATTAATTTGTTTTGAATTGCTTTCAATATCATATTTCTTACATAATTCTTCTACTGTTATATTTTTATTTTTATCTAACAACATCAAAACTTTTTCTTCAAATGTTATATCTTTATCATTCTCTCTCATTATCGTTTCATATGTTGCTACATTTTCTGCAATATAATTATTTATGACATAAGACATATAAGATTGCTTTAATGAAAATGCTCTTCTTTTTGCAGGTATATCACTATAATATTGTTTTTGTAAACTTTTTTCAGCTGAACTTCCTTTAGTGCAAGCACCTAAATAATTTGTATCTCCTTCAGATAATTTATGTGCGTTTCCAGAAATTATTTTATCTACAATTATTTTATAATCTTTTTTTATTACTTCTAAATCTTTCTCACAACTTTTACCTAAAATTGAAAATAATTTTACATAATCAATTTTATAATTTAGCTTATCTTTTTTCTTATCATAAAAATACAATATTAATAAAATTATTTGTAATTTTTTTAAAATATGTGATTTCTCAAAATCTTTTTCTATTGGTTCATTATTTGGAATCATTCCTATTACAAGTCGTTCTTTAGCTTTTAATTTACCATCTTTAGTTTTTAAATACGGCGTTACTTTTAATTCTATATTTGCTTCTGGAAAATCAGCTTCTGATTTACTATTTGGCTTATAATAAAAATAAAATTCTTCTATTAAATTCCCCAATTTCCCTTTATTCTTATTAAGTGTCTCTTCTAATTCAATCTCATTTTCTTTAAAATATTCCTTTAATATATCAAAAAATCTTTTTCCTATCAATTTTTGAGCATATCTCTCAATATCTTCAGGATTTGTTTTATCATACGGTAACATTTTAAATCCCCCTTTTTCTATTTTTCATCTCCAACCTTCCTCAAAACCTCATCAAAATCTGTAAATTCCTCAAAAGGAATATCGTTTTCTTGACAAAACTTCACAGCTCTTGTCCCTTTTCTTATAAATACAAAATCTGCAGCTTCAATTGCTCGATAGTCCGACGGTCCATCACCTAAAAAATAAACTTTATACCCTTGTTTTTTATATTTCTCAACAATTTCTTTTTTATCAACACCGTAATATTGCTCGGCATCTAAATACGGATTTGTAATCGTTATTTTATTTCCATCAAATGAAATATCATTTGAAATAACATCATCTTCTGAAAGCTTTATTCCACTATGCTCTAAAGCTCCTAAAATATTTAATGTCGTTCCAGCACTAACTATTTTAAATTTATGACCACTTTCTATGAAATGTTTAAAAGTTTCATCTATTTTTACTAATTTTAAAGTATCAACAAACTGCTCCTTTGTTATTTTTAAAGATTCTAATCCGTTTTTTAAATATTCTCTCATCGTAATTTCGCCACTTCTATATTTAGCTTTAATTTCATTATGCTTTTCTGGATTAAAAACTTGCATTAAAGTATCTGTTGAGTCATTTCTACTAATTGTAATATCAAAATCTATCAAAAATATTTCTTTTTTATTCATATTTCTACTATTTTCCTCTCATTAAAAAACATTTTAATAACTCTTTCTCTTGTGATTTAATCTTAACAACAATATTTTTTAAATAACATCAACTATAAACTTTTTAAATATTTAATTTCTTCTTCTGTCAATTTTCTATAATCTCCAACTTGTAAATTTCCTAATGATAATTCTCCAATTTTTACTCTTTTCAACAAATTAACAGTATAGCCCAAAATTTCAACCATTTTTCTTATTTGTCTGTTTCTTCCTTCAAAAATTGCAATTCTTATTTCTTTTTTATCTATTCTTTTTACTTTTGCAGGAGCCGTTCTTTTACCATCTATAACTACTCCATATTTTAATGCATCCATATCTTTTTCTTCTATTTCTCTATCAAGTTTTGCTATATAACTTTTATATAATTTTTTTCTTGGATGCATAACGTGATTATAAACTTCTCCATCATTACTTATTATAATCAATCCTTCTGTCATGTAGTCAAGTCTACCATAAGTAAATAATCTTTTTTTAGATTTTATATAATCTATCGCCAATTTTCTTCCAAATTTATCTTCATTTGAACAAAGAACTCTTTTAGGTTTATTTAACATATAATATTCGTGAACAACATTAACTCTTATTCTTTCTCCATCTACTCTTACCACATCTTCAGGCGTTATTTCCATACCAATAATAGCTTCCTGTTTATTCACGGTAACTCTACCTTCTTTTATCATTTCATCTGCTTTTCTTCTCGAGCAAATTCCTGCATCTGCTATAAATTTATTTAATCTCATTTTTTACCTCTATTTTATTTATTTTTCCTCTATTTAACTTAAATTTTATTCACTTTCATTATTTCCATTTTCTAATTTATTCACTAATTTAATCTTTTCAAATTGTTCATATCCCGGCAATTCATCTTTATTCTTTATATTCAAATAACTATAAAAATCTTCCGTAACTTCATATAAATTAGGAGTTCCAATACTTTTTTTCTTCCCAGAAATATACACCAAATTTTTCTCCAATAAATTTGACATAACTTTTTCCACTCCAACTCCTCTTATCTTTTCAATTTCTCCTTTTGTAATCGGTCCTTTATATGCAATTATCGCTAATGTTTCCATCGTTGATTTTGATAATTTTTTTAATTTCATTTCTGGATTAAAAAATTTTTTTACATCTTCACCAAATAACGGATTAGAAACTAAAGAAACTATATTATTTTCTATTTTTATATTTATTCCTGTTTCTTTTCTGTCCTCTTTTAATTTCAATACAATTTCTTTCATTTCATCATTATTAACTTCAAAAAATTTCGCTAACTCCTCTATTGACAACATATCTTTTGATAAAAATACTAAAGTTTCTACTCTTTCTGACAATTTATTATTCATTTTATCTCCATTTTCTTTTTATTTTTAATATTCAAATCCGGGAGTTATTATTATATTTTTATACGCATCAAAATCATCTAACACTTTTGCAATTCCATTTATTACAGCGTAAATTGGTTGTTCGCTTACTGTTACATTTAATTTTAATTCTTTTTCAATTTTTTCTTTTAATAGAACTATTCCAGCTCCTCCTCCTGATAAACAAATCCCTGTTTCATAAATATCAGAAGCTATTTCTGGCTCAATTTCTTCTATTATTAATTTTATTTCTTCTATTACTAATTCTACATTTTTTCTAATTGCATTATCCATTTCTTCAGCTGTAACTTTTATGCTTTTTGGCAATCCAAGTCCTAATTCTCTACCTCTTATCTCAACTTCAACTTTTCTATCTTTTGAACTTATCGTTTTTTCTTTCAACATTTCAGCAGTTCTTTCGCCAATTAAAACATTATGTTTTTCTTTCACATATTCAATTATATCATCATTAAAATGATCTCCAGCTATTTTTATTGATTTTGAAGTTGCAGACCCTCCAGATACTATAAATGCTATCTCTGTCGTTCCTCCTCCTATATCAACAATTAAATGTCCTTTGGGCTCAAACATATCAATTCCAGCTCCAATTGCTGCAGCTACAGGCTCTTCAATTAAATAAACATCTCTCGCTCCCGTTTCTTTTACTGCTTCAACTACTGCTCTTTTCTCAACTTGAGTCACTCCACTTGGAACACAAATTATAACTCTTGAACTTTGAAATTTATCTTTTTTTATTCTCTTTAAAAATTCAGACAACATTTTTTCTGTAATTTCATAATCAGAAATAACTCCATTTTTTAACGGTCTTATAACTTGAGTATGTTTAGCTGTTCTGCCAATTATTTCTTTTGCCTTTTCTCCAATAAAATCAATTTCCTCTGTTTTCACATTTATTGTTACATATGTAGGCTCATCAATTTGTATCCCTTCACCTTTCACATAAACAACAGTATTTGCTGTTCCTAAGTCTATCCCTATTTCCTTTGTTCCTTTTTCTCCTATTTTAAATTTTCCAAATCCTTTAAAAAAATCAAATAATTTCATTGTATTTATTCCTTTCTTATATTTTTATTTTAATTTATTCAAAATCATCAATTAAAAGCTGATTATCATCACTTATTATTCCATTATCTTTTAATTGTTCATATATTCTCGCTGCACGATTAAATCCAACATTTAATTTACGCTGCAATAATGAAATAGACACTTTTTTCTCTTGTTTTATTACCTCTATCGCATTATCAAATAAAGGATCTACATCTTTATTTTCTTGAGCTGTATCTTCTAATATTTCATTTCTATAAACAACTTTTTTATTAGATTTTAAGGCTGTTGTTAATTGTTCTACTTCTTCATCCGAAATCCAAGCTCCTTGTATTCTTTCTGGATTTGATGATCCGTTTTCAAGTAACAACATATCTCCTTGTCCTAATAGCTTTTCTGCTCCCGGACTATCTAGTATTGTTCTTGAATCTACTTGTGATCTCAACGAGAATGATATTCTACTTGGTAAATTTGCTTTAATCATTCCTGTTATAACATCTGTTGATGGCCTTTGTGTGGCAACAACTAAATGAATTCCAACAGCCCTTGCTTTTTGTGCAATTCTCGCAATCGACTCTTCTACACTTCCTGATGCAACCATCATCAAGTCTGCCAATTCATCTATTATAACTACAATATACGGCATTTTTTCCACATATCTCAAATTATTATAACTTATAATATTTCTAACTCCATTTTCAGACAACTGTCTATATCTATTTTCCATTTCATTTACTGTCCATTTTAAAGCAATCGCCGCTTGCTGTGGATCAATAATTACTGGTACTAACAAATGTGGAATACCATTATAAGGCATCATTTCTACCATTTTTGGATCAATCATTATAAATTTAACTTCATCATCTTTTTTCTTAGAAATAAGTGTAGAAATTAATGTATTTACTGCAACAGATTTCCCAGATCCTGTCTGTCCTGCTATTAACAAATGAGGCATTTTTGCTATATCAATTATTTTATCTTCTCCAATAATATTTTTTCCTAAAATAACATTTAATGCTCCTTCATCAAGTTTAGGATTTCTTATTAAATTAGAAAAATGTACCGGCTCTTTTATTTGATTTGGCACTTCAATTCCTATCGTACTTTTTCCCGGAATTGGAGCTTCAATCCTTACACTTTTTGCTGCTAAACTAAGTTGTATATCATCTTGCAACGCTGTAACTTTATTAACTCTTACTCCTTTTGGTAT
The DNA here is from genome assembly GCA_963528625.1 of uncultured Leptotrichiaceae bacterium. GTDB lineage: Bacteria > Fusobacteriota > Fusobacteriia > Fusobacteriales > Leptotrichiaceae > CALHVR01. Next base: position 24,526 of record CAURVQ010000002.1, read on the forward strand.
CGTTATTTCATATCTAGTTATCGTTGGTCCTGATTCATAATTTACGACTTTTGCTGCAATTCCAAATTCTTTCAATGCTTCTTCCAAATGAGCAATATTTTCAGCTATTCCCATTTCTATTTTCTGTTTTTTATTTTCATCTATTGGTTTTGCTACAAATATATCATTAATTGATTTTTCTAAATCCTCATTTTCTATATTTGTTTCAATTTCTTTTTCTTCTTCTTTATTTTCTATTTCATTATTTTTTTCAATATTTTCTTTCGTTTCATTAAATTCTTTATAATTATCATAATCCTCATCATTATAATTTTCATATTCTTCTTCATTTTCAACTTCATCATAATCTTGATGATAATCTGTATACTCTTTTATTTTTTCAATTTCACTAACTTCTGTTTTAAAATTCTCTGCTTCCTCTATTTTACTTTCTTCTCTTTCTTTCTTTTCGTCTATTATTTCAATATTTTTTATTTCTTGCTCTTCTTCAAGCTCTTTTATTTTTATTTCATTTTTTTTATGCTTCGTTTCTTCCCAAAACTGTAGCCATTCTTTCTCCTTATCTATAAGCTCTGACTCCGAATATGTTTTCGTTTTATCAAAAATCGTTTCTTTCGGCTTTTTCGCTATTTCAAAACTAAGCTTTTCTTTTCTTGAAGCTATCAATTTTTCTCTTAATTCTTCTCTTCTTTTTTTCTGCGAATCAATATATTCCGTTTTCTCTGCAAGTTTTTTTGCTTTTAATATTTGCATTTTCTTTTTATAATCATCACTCATATAATATTTTATAATTCCAACTAATAATGTATATACTAATATTATTACTTCTTTAAAAATTACTACTATTGAAATTCCAATAATTACATTCAATATTGTTTTTAAAACTGGCAAATGAATAACTTGATACAACGGCATTGAAACTAACGCTCCAATAAAACCTCCACTTTGTCCATTAAATCCAATAGATAAAAGTTCACGAGCCGACTCCACAAAATCTGTTGTAAACGGCATTGCCACATATTTTTTAATCAACAACATTGCCCAAGCTATATACCAAATTATTAAAGCTACTACTTTAGATTTATGAAATTTTATTTTTATATCATTAAAAATAAAATCTATTATTCCCATTCCTATTAAAAATATACTCACAAACCATATCGTTTTTCCAAAAACAAACTTCCCTATATTTAATGTCTGTAAAAGTAATGTAATATTTCCCTTTTCTATTTTATTTTCATTGAATAAAAGAATTATAAAAAATATTCCTAATAAAAAAAACATTACCCCTCTAAATTTTTTACTCATTATTTCTTTATCCTTCTCTTTTTTATTTTATTTGAATGTTAATAAAAAAACCTTCTAATCCATTATATTATTATACATTATTTTTTCTAATTTGTCATTGTTTATAAAACAATTTATCAAATTTTTTTCAAAAAAATAAAAGACTTACAAAATCATAAGTCTTTCATTCAAAAAATTTTTAAATTATTGATTTTTTATTCATTTATTTTGCCATAAATAAATCTCTAAAGTTAAATTCTCCTCCAATTGCAACAAATCCTAATCCTTGAACTTTTGGATTTACTAAATAATTTTTTTGTCTTTGGAACAATACAACTACTGGCACTTGATCTACAATAATTTGCTCCATTTCAATCATAGCAGGTACTCTCACTGCTGGATCTGCAGTAGATTTAGCTATTTTTGATAACTCATCATATCTCGCATTTGTAAAGTCTCCTCTATTTGCTCCTTTATTTGTTGAATCAAATATATCTAAGTAAGTTATTGGATCTTTAAAGTCTCCTGTCCAGTTTGCTATTGCTATTTGATAATCTCTTTGTTTAGATCTTTTAATTCTTTCTTTTCCTGTTACAATACTTAATTTTAAATTTATTCCTAAATTTTTACCTAAAGTTTCTTGCACATATTCAGCTATTGCCTTTGTACTTCCAGAATCAGCAAAAATCATTTCTAATTCCGGCATTTTTGTCATTCCTTCTTCTTTAAGTCCTTCAGCTAATAATTTTTTAGCTTCATCTACATTAAATTCTGCTATTTTTGTTGGAACTTCTGAAGCAAAATCACCATTTTGTCCATTTATTCCAATTCCTGATGGAGTGAATGTCGTATTTAATTTTTCAGAATTTTCTAAAACACTTTCAATTAATTTTTCTCTATTTACTGCCATTTGTAACGCTTTTCTTACTTTTGCATTATTTAATGGTTTTATATTATTATTTAATAATAAATACCAAACTCCTCCGTCAGCAGCTTTTACCAATTCAGGTTTCCCTGCGTATTCTTTAGCTTGTTGGAATGTTACTTTTGTTACATCTATTTCTTTATTTTTAAAAGCATTAAATGAAGCTGTTGAATCTTCCATTAATTTTAATGTAATATTGTCAACTTTTACATTTTTTGCATCCCAATATTTAGGATTTTTTTCTAATTTTAATTCAGAATCATGATTCCATTCTTTTAAAATATATGGTCCAACTGCTAAAGTATTTGCCGCATCTTCAGCAAAATATTTTTCACCTTTTTCAGCTAAAAACTTCTCATTTACAGGCATATACGCTTTAAACGTTATTAAATCATCAAAATATGCTGTTGGAACTGCCAATTCTACTTCCAATGTTTTATCATCTATAACTTTAATTCCTACTGCATCAGCTGATCCTTTTCCTGAATTATAGTCTTCTGCTCCTTTTATCATAAACATTAAATACGCATTTTCTGCTGCTGTATTTGGATTTAATTCTCTCATCCATCCTGCTTTAAAATCTTGTGCCGTTACTTTATCTCCATTTGCCCAAACAGCATCTCTTAAATGAAATGTCCATTTAAGTCCATCTTCTGAAACTTCCCATTTTTCAGCTAATCCCGGAACAGATTTTCCATCTTTATCTTTTCTAGCTAATCCTTCCATAATTAAATCGTCTACTGTTCCTCCTGCAATATCAGTTGTTATTTGTGGGTCAATAGATGACGGTTCTGTTACAATGTTAATTGTCAATCCCTTATTTCCATTTCCACACGAAATTATAATTATCGTTATTAACGACAATAAAAATAATAATTTTTTCATAATTTCCTCCAATTTTTTTGTTTTATATTCAATATTATATAATATTTTTTAAAATTTTTCTATATATTTTTTTATTAATTTACTTTTTATTTTTATTAATGTTTAAATAAAGAAAAAAGAGTATTTTTCCTTTTAAATTAAATTCATTATTTTAATTTTTAAGGTAATAAAAATACTCTTTTATTCAATTATTTTATTCTCATTTTATTTTTTAGCAATACTTAAATTTGCGAAGTTATATTCTCCTCCAATTGCCATTAATCCTAATCCTTGAACTTTTGGATTTACTAAAGTTTTTCTTTCTCTATGGAATAAAGTTCCTACTGGTGTTTCATCAGCAATTATTCCTTCTAATTCAATCATAGCTTTAATTCTTACTTCTTTATCTCCTGTTGATTTAATTGTTTTTACTAATTCATCATATCTAGGATTAGAATATTTACCATTATTATTTCCACCATTTGTTGTAAATAAGTCTAAGTAAGTTATCGGATCTTTAAAGTCTCCAGACCATCCAGCTAATACTATATCAAATTGTTGAGATTTCATTCTTGCAACTCTTTCTTTAAATTCAACAGCTGCTAAGTTTAAATTAACTCCTAAATTTTTATTTAAACTTTCTTGAATATATTCCGCAATAACTTTATTGTTTCCACTATCATTAAATAATAATTCTAAATCAGTGAATTGTTTTAATCCTAATTCTGATAATCCTTCAGCTAATAATTTTTTCGCTTCATCTGGATTGAATCCTGGAATTGTTGTTGGAACTTCTTCTGTAAAGTCAGCTTTTTCTAATCCTTGCATTCCTATTCCTGCTGGTACAAATGTTTTTGCTACTCTTCCAGCACCATTTAACACTTTACTTGTCAACTCTTCTCTGTCTACTGCCATCAACAATGCTTTTCTAATTTTTTTGTTTGATAACACTTTATTGTGAATATTGAATAACATATACCAAACTGATCCATCATTATTTGATTTTAATCTGTCATCTCCTGCAAATTCTTTTGCTTGTTCTATAGTTACTGTTGTTACATCAACTTCTCCATTTTTAAATGCATTGAATGCTGCTGCATTATCTGCAATTAATTTCAATACAACATTATCTACTTTTACATTTTCTGCATCATAATAATTAGGGTTTTTTTCTAATTTAATTTCTGAATCATGTACCCATTCTTTCATAACATATTTACCTGAAGATAAAACATTTTCTGCATCCTCTGCAAAATATTTATCTCCTTTTTCAGCTAAGAATTTTTCATTTGCTGGCATATATGTTTTGAATGTTAATAAATCATCAAAATAAGGTGTAGGTGCTTCTAATGTTACTTCGATCGTTTTGTCATCTACAACTTTAATTCCTAAATCTTCAACTTTTGCTTTACCATTATTAAATGCTTCTGCATTTTTTATTGGATATAACATGTAAGAATATTGAGATGCTGTATTAGGATCTAATGCTCTTAACCATCCTGCTTTAAAGTCATTTGCTGTTATAGGATCTCCATTTGACCATTTAATTCCATCTCTTAAGTGGAATGTCCAAACTAATCCATCTTCTGATACTTCCCATTTTTCAGCTAATCCACCTACAATTTGTCCATCTTTATCTCTTTTTAAAAGCCCTTCTGAAATTAAATCATTTACTGTTGCTCCTAAAATATCTGTTGATAATTGTGGGTCAACTGATGCTGGTTCTCCATTTAAATTTAATGTGAAAGTATTACTACTTCCTCCTTTTGATCCACAAGATAAAACAAATATTAACATTGTTAATACTGCTAATAATTTTTTCATATCATCACTCCTTAAAAAATTTATTGTATAATTTTATTATACCTTATTTTAACAAAAAATTCTACACTATCTTATATTTTAATCTATATATTTTTTATATTATTTCATATTTTTTTATAATCATAAAAAAGTATACTTTCACTTATTCCATTTTTACAAAAAAAATTCTAACTACTGAATACAAAATACTCACTAATTAGAATTTTAAAATTTGGCTGGGCTGAATGGATTCGAACCATTGGAATGCTGGAGTCAAAGTCCAGTGCCTTACCGCTTGGCGACAGCCCAATATCATTTTTTTGAAATATCTTTCATAAGACAAGACTCATTATACAATTTTTTCATTTTTTTGTCAACTATTTTTTTACTATTTTTATAATTTTGTAAATTGCAACTCAAAGTGTCATACTTTATTTTACAATTTTAAAATTTTTACATTTACTTTATTTACGATATTAATGTATTTAAACAAACGAAAACTTTATTGAAGCAAAATTTTTTTTGTGTTATAATTATGGTCTAAATACAAATATTATTAAAGATTTTATTTAAATTATTTGAAAGTAAAAGGAGATAGAAATAATAAAAAATGAAATTTAGTGAAGCATATATAGAAGACTTACTTGTTAGAATGGCACATCATTCAACAGGAATTGAAGGGAATACTTTAACTCAAGCCGAAACAATTTCAGTGTTATTACATAATTATATTCCACGAGAAATGAATGAAAGAGAATATTATGAAGTAAAAAATTATAAAAAATCAGTAGAATTTTTACTTAAAAATAGAGAGAAAATATCTGTAGATAAGATAAAAAAATATCACGAATTGATAATGGATAATTTAGTTGATAACAACGGTAAGTTTAAAATAAGGGAAAATTTAATAATTGGAGCAGATTTTACTCCAACAAAACCGTATCAAGTTCCATATGCGTTGCAAGAATGGTGCGATAATGTAAATTATAGATTAGAAAATACTAAAAATAAAAAAGAAAAAATTGAAATAATATTAGACGAACATATTAAATTTGAGAAAATTCATCCATTTAGTGATGGAAATGGTAGAACTGGGAGAATGTTGATAATAGATTTATGTCTACAAGAAGAGATAATGCCTATTATTATTCCTAAAAGTGAGAAAGGTAAATATATAAATTATTTACATACAGAAAATACAAAAGAATTCACTAAATGGGGAATTGAATTAGAAAAAAATGAAAGTATAAGATATTCTAAATTTAATGAAGAAAAGTAAAATAAGAGAAAATAGAGAAAGTTTTACATAAAAATAGCATAAATAAAAATAGGATTAAAAAATTTAAAATCCTATTTTTGTTTTATATGTTTTTCTCAATAAAATCAATTTCTTTTTGTGTTAATCCATAAATTTTATAAACTTCTTGATTAATTTCATATTCAAGTTTTTGCACTAAAAGCTGTGAATCTTCTAATAATTTTTCTAAATCAATAATTTCATCATATTTTTTATTAGATTTTGCTCGTTCAAGTAAAATTTTATAATCAGAGATTTTTTTATTTATTGCCAAAATTTCTGTAACTTTATCTTCTAAATAAGTTTCATTTTCATAAGGTTTTATTGGTAATTTTTCTACAAAATTTCTTATATATCTTAATCCATTTTTACCTAATCCTCCACCAGAATAATATTTTTTGAAAGCATAGGTAATAAAATTTGAATTAAGAAAAGCAATAAGATATTTCAAATTTTTTCCTACAATTAAATATGCCGTATTTAATATATTATATCCATCTTTATCATAATAAAATTGTGGGCTTTGTACCATTTCAGCATAAATAATTTTCTCTTTTTCAAAGTCATCTAAATAAGCACAATTTCTCAAATTGTATGGTGTTTTCCCTTTATCACTTCGTTTTGATAATTTTGGCTCAAAGGTATCAAGCCATTCTTTAATTTTAGGATAATCATTTATATTAATTGCTTCTGTATTTTTTGTTCCATTATGAATGTTAATCAAATACAACTCTGCAAAATTAATATCGTATTTTTTAATATCTCGCCCACGAAGAAGAGGCTTTATAACTTCACTATTTTTAAAGTCAGCATTTATAAGCATATCTCGTGTTTCTTTATTTATAATAAAAGCGTCATTTAATCCCGTTAAAATTCCACGATTTATAGAAATTTCCCATTCTTTCAACGGCTTTCCAATTTTTTCTATTTTTTCTTTTATACTAATTTCTTCCTCATTATGAGAAAATACAAACATTTCACTACTTAAACTGTTTTGTTTTAATTTGAAATAATCGCTTTCTCCAATTTTTATACTCATTTCATTTATATTTTCACTATCTTTTTTCGCCTTAAATACAATTATATTTGAGTCGACCGTTGCTCCATCAAATATTTTTATACCATTATAGTCAATAATTTCTAAAATTTCAGTATTTTCAAGCAAAAATTGTCTCAAATTTTGCCCATATTTTGCACGAAACCATTTGTTACTCGTAATAAATCCTAAGTATCCACTATCTTTTTTCAATAATTTATAACCTAATTCATAAAAATAACAATATAAATCAGCAACTCCTGTATAAACAGTATAATTTTTTTGTAGGTGAGGCTTAATTTCCTTTATACTTTCTTGTCTAACATAAGGAGGATTTCCAATTACAATATCAAATCCCCCATTTTCAAATATTTCACTAAATTCTTCATTCCAATTAAACGCAAAATTTTCGTCAATTTGTTTATCGTCAACAACAGAATTTCCGTGCTTTATATTTTCATCTAAATTTTCTAACGGTCTTGAAGGGTCTGCCGTTTTAAGCCAAAGTGCCAATTTCGTAATTTCAATAGATTCAGCACTCAAATCTACCCCATATATATTGTTTAATAAAATAGAACTTGTAATATCTTCTGTTAATGAATAACTCGCTGAAATATTAAAACTTGCAATTTGTTCTTTTATATATTCTGAAATTTTCATTAAATAATCAAATGCTTCAATAAGAAAAGCTCCAGACCCACAAGCCGGATCAATTATTTTCATATTTTTTACAGCATCACGGTATTTTTTCCAAAACTCTAAATGTTTTTTAGCATTTGATGAAAGTCCTTTTGTTGTCCAAAATTCTTTAATTTCCGGTAATTCGTAATAACCAAGTTCAGCTTTTTTGTCTTCAAGCCAATTTCCTATTGTCGTTTCCACAATATGTCTTGTAATATGTTTCGGCGTATAAAACACTCCTGTTTTTTTCCGCTTTCCTTCTTTTTGATCATATTCTTTATTTTGTAAAGATGATTTTATTTCCTCTAAATCGGTAATACTTTGCTCAAAAATGTGACCTAAAATGTGTTCGTTTACTTGTTCCGAGAAGTCGTATTGTGCTATTTTTTCTAATTCTTCAAAAACAGCATCTTCAATTAAAAGTCCGTCAAGATCCGTGTCTTCTTTAAAAAGACCTCCATTGTAACGATTGATATTAAACTGTTTGTTCCCAGAATTTATCCAGTTACAAAATGTTTTAAACATTTCAAATATTCCTAAATATTCTTTACCTTTTTTGACAATCACACTTTCGTAAGAATTTCTAGGTAAAAGCCCTTTGTCTTCCGCAAAAGCGATAAATAAAAATCTATCCATCAATTTTTGAGTTTTTTCAAGCAACAATTCTTCGTTTACTTCCCTATTGTTTGCAACTAAATTTTTAAAAACATTTTCTCTCACAGATTTATACAAAGTATAAAATTGTTTTTCTATTCTTTTTTCCTCAGCAATATTTTCCTCAAATAGAACTTTTGTTTTTGGCGTATGTTTTCCACCGTCCCCAATTAACGATGTTTTTGATAACAAATATATGAATTTTTGAAAATTTTCCGTTTCTTGTAGCATATCAAGATTAAAATATTCGTATTTAGATTGATCAAGTGATGTGTAAAGTCTTATTTCATAGTAATTTGACACAATAACCCACTGACAATTTCCATTTCCATATTTTGAAACATACCCAAATGCTTGCTCAACGGCAGTTCTATTATCTCCTTGTCTTTTTTGTTTTTGATCAAGATTGAAATACGGTGCTTTTAATTCTATTACAACACGAACTTTATCCGATATTTTCTTTTTATCTAAATCTTCCTTCGTGAAAAATCCTAGCATTCCATCTGCTTTCGTTCCATCAATTTTCGTTTTTGCCTCTCGCTCCAAATGCCATTCCTCGGCACTTTCACGACTATTTTTATAATTTAATACACCACTAAAAATTTCATTTAAAAATTCTCCTTGAAGTGACTCTTCTTTATAATTTTTTAAATTTCCCGTTTTATGAAATTCTATCCATTTTTCTAGTTTTTTTCTTCTTTCTTGAAGATTATGCTTTTCTAAATTTACTTCTCTAACAGCATTTTCTGTTAATATTTTTTGATTAAATATTTTATTACTCATAAATTTTCCTTTTATTAATTATTTTTTCTAATTTATTATAGCATATTTATATAAATAAAAAATAGTCTTTTATAACATAGATACATAGTCAAACAATTCCATTTTTACAACTTCCATAACTATAAATTCTTCTTTTTTCTCTGTTAATTGTTCTGCAAATATTTTGTTTTTCGTTATATTTCTCATTTCTAAATTTTTAGACAATAATCTTACGTATTTCATTCCCATTTCTTCCACAAAATGTAATTCAAATGTTGCATTTTTTTCTTCAATTTTTTGTATTTTATTTTGTTCGGCAAATATTTTAAATTTAACACTTAATATAAATTTTTTCATAATTTCCGGCATTTTACCAAATCTATCTTTTATTTCTTTTACAAGTTCTTCTAATTCTTTATAACTTTCAAGCATTGCAAATCTTTTATACACATTCAATCTTTCTTCTTTTTCAATATAAGTTTCTGGAATGTAACCTTTTTCTTTTAATATTATTTCAACATTTTCCAGTTTTTCTTTATATTCTCCTTTTTGCCTTTTTATTTCCTCATTTAACATTTTTATATAAAGATCGTATCCAAATGTTTCTATCGTTCCATGTTGCTTGTCTCCTAAAATCTCTCCTGCTCCACGAATTTTCATATCTTCCATTGATATTTGAAAACCACCTGATTTTATTCCTTCCACTTTATGTATACTTTCTTCTTTCAATTTACCTTTTGCCGTTAATCCTCTTGTTTTTAATAAATAACAATAACCTTGTCTATTACTTCTTCCAACTCGTCCTCTTAGTTGATATAATTGTGAAAGCCCTAATTCTGCAAAATTTTCTATTAAAATTGTATTTGCATTTGAAACATCAATTCCATTTTCAATTATTGTAGATGCCATTAAAACATCGTATTCTCCTTCTTCAAACCTTTTCAACTTATCTTTTATTTCTTTTGGAGGAAGTTGTCCGTGTATAAATTCTATTTTTACAAATTCCGGTAATAACTCTTTTAATTCTTTCAATTTATATTTCATATTTTTTACATCATTATAAATATAAAATACTTGTCCATCTCTTGATAATTCCCGCAATATTGACATTTTTACAATATTTTCATTCCACTCTACAACTTCTGTTATAATAGGAAGTCTATTTGTCGGAGGCGTATCTATTATAGAAATTTCTCTTATACCAAGTAAAGCTAAATTTAATGTACGTGGAATCGGAGTTGCTGTCAATGTAAGTACATCAACTTTACTCCTTTTTTGTTTTATCGTTTCTTTCGCCTTTACTCCAAATTTTTGTTCTTCATCTATTATTAAAAGCCCTAAATTATTAAATTCTACATCTTTACTCAATAAACGGTGTGTCCCTATTATTAAGTCTATCGTTCCACTTTTCAAATTTTTCAATATTTCCTTTGATTTTGATTGCGTTAAACGTGAAAATCTTTCAATCGTAATCGGATACTTTTCAAATCTTCTTTTAAATCTCATATAATGTTGTTCTGCAAGTACCGTAGTCGGTGCAATCATAACTACTTGCTTTCCATTTTCTATCGCCTTAAATGCAGCTCTCATTGATACTTCTGTTTTCCCATATCCAACATCTCCACATACAATTCTATCCATTATATGAGGACTTTCCATATCATTTTTTACATCTCGTATCGCTTTTTTTTGATCTTCAGTTTCTTCAAACGGAAACTCTGCTTCAAATTCTTCCTGCCAAATTGTATCTTTTCCATACACAAATCCATTTTGTGCTTGTCTTTCCGCTTGAATTTTTATAAGCTCTCCGGCAAATTCTATTAAATCTTCCTCTAATTTTTTCTTTCTTCGTTTAAAGCCTCTTGTCCCCAATTTATAAAGTTTTGGCTCTTCTCCATATGAAACAAATTTTTCTAATCTATCCAACTTTTCAACAGGAATATAAAGAACATCTTCATCTGCATACTTTACTTTCAAATAATCTTTTTCTTCTATCGTTTCAATACCCTGATAAAGCCCAACACCATATTGAATATGAATTACATAATCTCCAACTAAAATTTGATTTACTTGTTTATATTTTATCCCTTTATTTGATTTTCTTTTTTTCTCATAAATATAGCCGTCAAGCTCTCTGTCCGTCAAAACAAAAGTACCATCAATTACAAATCCTTCAAACAACTCATATTGCACAATACTTATTTTATTTTCTTTTTCATTTTTATTATATTCTAATACTTTTTTATCATAATTTTTTGTATATATTTGCACATCTTTTTGCATAGATAATTTTTTCAATTTTTCTTTATCTCTAAAAGTTTCCATTTGTTCTTCTTTAAAATTCACTGTTTCTATTATTTGACTTTTTCTCTTTAAATTCTCATATCTTTGTCTATATATATTTTCTTTTTCTCTATCAATTAACACATATTCTTCTATTTTATAATTCAATAATTCTTCATTTTCTAAAATTATAGTTACATCTTCACTTTTTAACTCTTCTATCAATTCCACAAATTCATAATTATTTCCTAATAAAGCATTTCCAAATATTTTCACTTCATTTAATTTCGTTATTGATTTTTGAGTGTCAATATCAAATTCTCTTATGCTTTCAAGCTCCGTGTCAAAAAATTCTATCCTTATTGGATTTTCTGCATTTGGCGGAAAAATATCTAAAATATCTCCACGCTTACTATATTCACCTTTTTTTTCCAATAGATACGATTGTTCGTATCCATTTTCTTGTAAAAATTCTATCACTTCTAAAAATTTATACTCATTTCCTACTTTAAAATCAAAATAATTTACTTTTTCAAAAAATACATCTAAAGTTATTTGCAAATTCAAAAATAATATAAAATCACTTTTATTTCTCAAAATATCTAGTAATTCTATATTTATCCCTGTTAAATCTTCTTTTTTTGACGATATATTCTCAAACATTGATACTGATTTTTTTTCTATATTTTTCCTAATTTTATGATTTAATTCTTGTGTCCCATTACTTAATTCTGTCAAATAACTATCAACCATCGCATAATAATTTTCTAAATTCCTATTTGATGTTGAAATATATATTATTTTTTTCTCTTTTGAACACATTAAGTTCCACGGAATCAAACCTCTATACATTTTATTCTCTATTTTTAATGAATTTTCATCTATTTTCTTAAAAAATTTTAACTCTTTCATCTTTTTTCCTTGTCTTTTTTATTTTATAATATTATAACAAATTATAATATTATAAACTAGAAATTTTTATAATTTCTTTCCATTTTCAAAAAAAAAAAAAGAGATAACTTTAAAAAATTATCTCTTTCATTTTTATTATTTAAAATATTTTTATATCAAACCTTGATCTTTCAAGAAACTTGTTTCCACAAAATGTCCCGGTTTATATTCAGTTAATTCTGGAATTTCTGGAACTTTTTTTATTTCAGAAACATCGCCCATTGGACTTCTTAAATATGATTCATCCATTTCAATTTTTTCTCTTTTTTTATAAGTAGGATCTGCTATTGGTACAGCTGAAATTAATGATTTTGTGTAACTGTGCACTGGGTCATTATACACTGCTTCAGGTGTCCCTAATTCTACTACTTTTCCTCTATACATTACTGCAACTCTATCTGATATATATTTTACCATTGATAAATCATGTGCAATAAATAACAATGTTAAATTTCTTTCTCTTTGTAAATCTTTTAATAAATTTACAACTTGTGCTTGAATTGATACGTCTAAAGCTGATATAGGCTCATCACACACTAATACTTCCGGATCAACTGCTAAAGCTCTAGCTATTCCTATTCTCTGTCTTTGTCCTCCAGAAAATTCGTGTGGAAATCTATTTGCATGTTCTCTATTAAGTCCAACTAATTCTAGTAATTCATAAACTTTTTCGTTTCTTTCTTTTTTATTTTTAGCTAATCCGTGAATATCAATTCCTTCTGCAATTATATCTCCAACTGTCATTCTTGGATTTAACGAAGCCTGTGGATCTTGGAAAATCATTTGTACTTTTTTCGTAAACTCTTTTATAGAATATTTTTCCACTTCTTTTCCAGCAAATAAAATTTTACCATTTGTTTTATTATAAAGTCTACTTACTGTTCTTCCTAAAGTTGTTTTTCCTGATCCTGATTCTCCTACTAAACTTAAAACTTCTCCTTTATAAATATCCATTGTTACATTGTCAACAGCTTTTAAAACATGTTTTTGTTTCATTGGGAAGTATTTTTTTAAGTTTGTCATTTCAATTAATTTTTCTCTATTTTCAGACATTATTCTACCTCCTCTTTCTTATTAGAACCAAAAGGTGTTTCAATAATAGGTGCTCCATCAACATACAACCACGATTTTACAAAATGTCCATTTCCTAAATCAATCATTGGCGGTTTTTTCTCATAATCTATTTTCATAGCATATTCCGATCTTGCCGCAAATGGATCTCCTACTGGTGGTTTCAATAAATCTGGTGGTGTTCCAGGTATTGAAGATAATTTCTCATTACTTGACATATCTAATCTAGGTAATGATTTTAATAATCCCCAAGTATATGGATGTCTAGGGTGCTTAAACAATTCTTCCACTGGAGCTTCCTCTAATTTTTCTCCTGCATACATAACAACTACTCTATCAGCTGTTTCTGCAACTACTCCTAAATCATGTGTTATTAAAATTACTGCAATATTTAATTCTTTTTTCAATTCATTTATTAAATCTAATATTTGTGCTTGAATCGTTACGTCCAATGCTGTTGTCGGCTCATCACAAATTAATAAATCTGGCTCACATGAAAGAGCTATCGCTATAACTGCTCTTTGTCTCATCCCACCTGAAAATTCATGTGGATATTGATTAAATCTTTCTTCTGGTTTAGGTATTCCTACTTTTCTTAACATTTCAATTGCTTGCTTTTTAGCTTCCTCTTTTGAAACTTTTTTATGTATCAAAATACCTTCCATTATTTGTTTTCCAACTTTAATTGTTGGATTTAATGACGTCATCGGATCTTGGAATATCATTCCAATTCTTCCTCCACGTAATTCTCTCATTCTTTCATCTGTTACTTTTACAATGTCTTCTCCATCAAACAATATTTCTCCACCTTTTATTTCTCCTGGTGGCATAGGTATTAATCTCATTATAGTTTGAACAGTTACTGATTTTCCTGAACCAGACTCTCCAACTATTGCAAGAGTTTCTCCTCTATCTACCGAAAAACTTATATCTCTTAAAGCTTTTACTTCTCCAGCATAAGTATTAAAAGAAACACTTAAGTTTTTCACTTCTAATAATTTTTTATTCATTTTTTCTCCTAATCTAGCTTATATCTAAAACATTAAATTATGATCTTAATTTTGGATTTAACGCATCATTTAACGCATCTCCAACTATATTAAACGCTAATGTTATTAATGAAATAACTACTGCTGGTATAATGAATAAGTAAGGATATGAATCCATATTTACAAATCCATCAAATACTAAGTTTCCTAATGAGGCTTGAGGTATAGGTACTCCTAAACCAATGAAACTTAAAAATGCTTCAGTAAATATAATATTTGGTATATCTGTTGTAAGTCTTATTATTATTACACTTAAAGTATTTGGAATTAAATGTTTTAAAGTTATCCAAATAAAGTTTCCTCCAAGTGATTTTGATGCTAATACAAATTCACTTTCTTTTATTTTTAAAACTTCTCCTCTAACTAATAACGAATAATTTAACCATCTTGTTATTGACATAGCAATAATTATTGTTTTTACACTATTTCCCATAACAACCATTAATAAGATTATATAAATCATTGAAGGTATAGTCATTACAACTTCTACTATTCTTGTCATTATAGTATCTACAATTCCACCAAAATAAGCTGAAATTGCTCCATAAATTGTACCAAACACAACACAAATAACTGCTGTAACTATTGATAACTCCATTGAAATTCTAATTCCTTGTGAAAGTCTTGCAAATAAATCTCTTCCTAAATTATCAGTTCCCAAATAATGTCCTACAGCTATTCCTTTTGCTGGACTTAAAAATTTAGATGCTAAATCTTGATCTCTATAAGAATACTTTGTAATCATTTGTCCAAAAATCGCTAAAAAGATAAATACCACTGTTAATCCTAAAAACGATAAAGCCAATTTATTTTTCTTAAATCTTCTCCAACCATCTTGCCAAAAAGTTAAACTTGGTTTGTAAATAACTTCTGTTTGCGATTTATCAATTCCTATTACTGTAAAATCTTCAGATGTCGGATTATATTGAGAAATTTGTGTATTCTCATTTTGCACATTTATATTTTCCATTTTACGCACTCTCTCCTTTCCCAAGTTTAATTTTAGGATCTACTAATGCATATACAATATCCATCACTATCATCATTAATATTAAAAATGCAGCATAAAATACTGTAACTCCTAGTACCATCGTATAATCCCTATCGTTAATTGATTGTATATAATATTTCCCTAATCCCGGTATTGTAAATACTTTTTCAATTACAAATGATCCGGTTAATACTGCCGCTATTGTTGGTCCCATAATTGTAACTATCGGTAAAATAGCATTTCTTAAAGCATGTTTTACAACTATATCTCTAGGTTTTACCCCTTTTGCTATTGCTAATCTTATGTAATCTTGTCCCATTACTTCTATCATTTTATCTCTTAATAATCTTGCTATTAATGCAACTGTATATAATCCTAATGCTACAACTGGTAATATTTTTTTCTCTGGACTATCCCATCCTGATAATCTTATTCTTAAAAAGTCTGGTAATCCTAATTTATCTATAAGAAAACCATTATGTACATCTACGAAGTATTTTTGCATAAGCCCTGCCAGTACAAAACTTGGAACCGAAATTCCAATTACTGCTATAATCATCGCTATTTTATCTTGATATTTTCCTCTTTTTAGAGCTGCAACTATTCCTAATGGTATTCCTACTACTAATGCAAATATTATTGATCTTGCTCCTAAATCTGCTGAAATTGGAAAACTTTTTTTGATTACATCATTTACTGTTCTCCCTCTAACTTTCATTGATTCTCCTAAATCTCCTTTAGATACACTTTTTAAATATTGAACATACTGTTCTCCTAAAGGTTTATCTAAATGATATTTAGCCATTAAATTTTCTTTTATTTTTGGTGGGATTGCTTTTTCACTTTGGAATGGATCCCCTGGTAATAAATGTAGTAAAAAGAATGTAATAGTTACTACTAACCATAATGTTACTAGACCCATAACTATTCTATTTACTAAAAAACTTAGTATATTTTTCATTTACTCATCTTCCTTTCTTAACGTTTGTTTCTTTAATCAATACTCATATTATATCATTTTTTTTCTTTTTTTTGTAGTTTTTATCTATTATATTCATATATCTTTTTTATTTTTGTATTTATTTATTTTATAATTGATATTAATAATGCTATATCGTTATATGTAACTCCGCTTATTCTACTCGCTTGCCCTATAGTTTTTGGCTTTCCATAAGTCAATCCTGAAATTGCAATGTTACTTAACCCTTTTATTTCTTCATAATTAATATTTTCTGGAATTTTTAACATTTCTAATTTTTTAAATTTCTCTATTTGTGCTTTTTCTCTCTCTATAAATACTCTGTATTTTGCTTCAATTTCTACTTGTTCTTTTGCTAATGGTGATAATTCACTTATTTCAATAAATTCAGATAAATTATCATAAGTTATTTCTTTTCTCGCTAGAAATTCAAAAGCTAAAACGGGGCTATTAGCTCCATTTTTTTCATATTTTTCATTATTTTCTTTTGCATATTGTTGTTCTATTTTTTCTAATTTCTCATTTGTTTCTTTAGTTGGATAAATTTTTATTTGTTTTAATCTTTCAATTTCTTTATCCATTTCAATTTTAGTCGCCTCAAGTTCATCTAATTTTTCTTTATTTAAAAGTCCTATTTCTTTAGCTTTATCAAATAATCTTATAAAAATATTATCTTGTCTTAAAGTAAGTCTATATTCTGCTCTTGATGGCAATACTCTATACGGCTCTGGCGTTTTTTTGTTTATAATATCATCAATTAAAACACCAATATATCCTTCACTT
This sequence comes from uncultured Leptotrichiaceae bacterium, assembly GCA_963528625.1. Taxonomy (GTDB): domain Bacteria; phylum Fusobacteriota; class Fusobacteriia; order Fusobacteriales; family Leptotrichiaceae; genus CALHVR01. The sequence goes on from CAURVQ010000002.1 coordinate 41,942, forward strand.
CTATCAATTATTATTTGTTCTTTTCCTAAAATTTTTCTTGCAGCATTTACTCCAGCTATAAATCCTTGACACGCAGCTTCTTCATATCCACTCGTTCCATTTATTGTTCCTGCCGTATAAATTCCTTTCACCACTTTAGATTCTAAAGTTAAATTTAATTGGTGTGCAGGTATGAAGTTATACTCTATTGCATACCCATATCTCACAATCTTAGCATTTTCAAGCCCTGCTATTGTTTTCAACATTGCTTCTTGTGCAAATGGAGGCATTGCTGTTGTAAATCCATTTATATAAATTTCGTTATTTTCTACACTTTCTAACTCTAAAAATATTTGATGATTTGTTTTTTCAGGAAAATTCATTATTTTTCTATCAAGCGACGGACAATGTCTTGGTCCTTTCGTGCTAACTATTCCCGTTACAATAGGCGAATATTTCAACATTTCTTGTCCCACTTTTATTGTTTCTTCTGTTGTAAATGTAAGCCAAGTTGGCAATGTTGAATTATATTCTTTTTTTGTTTCATATGAAAAATATCTCGGTTTTTCTTCTCCTTTTAACTCTTCCATTTTGCTAAAATCAATACTCATTTTATCAATTCTTGGTGGAGTAGCCGTTTGATATCTATCCAACTCAAATCCAAGTGCTTCTAATTTTGCTGGTAGCTCTGAGCTTGCGGGTTCTCCTTGTCTTCCAGCTTCAAATTTCACATCTCCCATTATATATTGCCCACCTAAAAATGTTCCAGTACACAATATTAATGCTTTTGTACCATATTTTACTCCTAATTTATCTTCAATTCCTACAACTTCTCCATTTTCCACAATTATATCTACAACAGTACCTTGTATTAAATCTAACATTTTTTCTTTTTCAACTATTTCTCTCATTTTTATTCTATACCAATATTTATCGGCTTGAGCTCTCGTTATTCTTGATGCCAGACCTTTTGTATGATTCAAATTTTTTAATTGTAAATTATAATTATCAACATGTCTTGCCATTTCTCCACCAAGCATTCCAAGTTCAGACACTAAATGGCTTTTACCCGGACCTCCTACAGATGGATTGCATGACATCATAGCTATACTATCTAAATATATTGTAAATAAAGCTGTTTTCAATCCTTGTCTTGCTGAAGCAAGGGCAGCCTCTACTCCAGCATGCCCTCCTCCAACTACTATTACATCATAATTTTTTTTCATCTTTACTTCATTCCTCTTCAACACCTATTGTCTCAATTCTGCTCCAAATTGTTTTTCAACTTTTTTAAGTATTTTTTCAACAACATCGTTTATTTCTTTTTCTTCTAAAGTTTTATTTTTATCTCTCAATTTTATACTAATTGCAACAGATTTTTTACCAGTCAATACTCCTAATCCTCTATAAATATCAAATAATTCAACTTTTTCTATTTTGTTGTCAACTTTTTCTATTACTTTTAAAACATCTCCAACTAATACTGCTTCATCCATCACTAAAGCTATATCTCTTGGAACTGCTGGGAATTTAACCATTCCTTCATATTTCACGGCTTTTCCAATATATTTTTTTATTAAATCTATATTAAATTCTCCAACTAAAACAGCTTTTTTACCTAAATCAAAATTTTCCAACACATCTGGATGAATTTCTCCAAAACTTCCTATAAATTCTCTTCCTACAAATACATCTACCGATCTTCCAGGGTGTAATTGTGTTTGTGTACTTCTTTTTATTTGATAATTTTTAAATCTTAATTTTGAGAATATTTCCTCAACAATCCCTTTTAAATCATAGAAATCATACGCTTCAGGCTTTGGATTCCACAATGTTTTATCATTATTTCCAGCTAAAATTATTCCCAATTTAACTTCTTCTTTTGCCAATTCCTCAGCTTTTTCAAATGTTCTACTCACTTCAAAAAATCTTATATTTTCTACATTTCTATTTATATTATCTTTTGCATTTTTTATTAAACTATAAAGTAATGTTGGTCTTAATGTTACAAAATCTTCCGTAATAGGTTTTAAAACATCTATCAAGTTTTCTTTTTCAACATTAGTAAATTTAACTTTATCTACTCCATCTTTTGGAATAAAACTATAATTTATCACTTCTTGAAGCCCTGTACTTGCTGCAATTAATTTAACTCTATCTATCAATTTAGTAGTATCAAGAGTTGAAGTTTCATTTATTTCCACTTTTGGTAATTTATTTTCAATGTTATCAAATCCATACATTCTAATAATTTCTTCATAATAATCTTGTTCATTTTCTAAATCTTGTCTAAAACTTGGAGCTGTTAAAATTAAATTTTCTCCTTTATCTTCAACCGTTACTTCTAATTTTTGTAAAATTCTAATTACTTCTTCTCTTGCTATCTCTTTTCCTACAAATCTATTTAGTCTAGCAAAATTAAGCTCTGCCACTTGTTTTGCTGGAACTTCAGGATAAATATCTACAACTCCTTGTAAAATATCTCCTCCTGCCACTTCTTGAATTACATTTGCAATTCTATTTATTACATTTATTGCATTTTCTCTATCTACTCCACGCTCAAATCTATATGATGAATCACTTATTAAAGCCAATCTTCTTGATATTTTTCTAATTTTTTGTGGATTAAAATGTGCTACTTCTAACAATATATTTTTTGTATTTTCAGTTATTTGTGAATTAAATCCACCCATAACTCCAGCCAATGCAACTACTTTTTTCTCATCTTTAATTACTATATCTTCATTATTTAATTTTCTTTCTTGCTCATCTAAAGTCACAAAAATTTCATCATTTTTAGCTACATCAACTGTTATTTTTGTTCCTTCTAACTTATCTAAATCAAAAATATGATTTGGTTGGTTTGTTTCCATCAATATATAATTTGAAACATCAACAATATTATTTATACTTCTTATTCCAACAGATTCCACTCTTTCTTTTAACCATTTTGGACTTTCTTTTACTTGAACATTTTTTATAATTCTAGCCACATATCTTTTTGACAAATCATTATCTTTTATTTCCACAGAAATATTATCCACAGTTTTTTCCACAGTTTCTTTATTTATCTCTGTTTTTGGATATTTTAATTCTTTATTATATAAAGCTGCAACTTCTCTCGCTATACCAATATGAGATAAACAATCTGGTCTGTTTGGAGTTATTTCCAATTCAAAAACAATATCATTCAGTCCTAAATATTCTTTCATTGGCACTCCAAGAGGCGTATCTTCTGGTAAAATTATTATTCCACTCGCATCATGTCCTATTCCTAGCTCTTCTTCCGAACACAACATTCCATTTGATTCAAGTCCTCTTATTTTACCTTTTTTTATAACAAATTCTGGCGTTAATCTTGCACCTATTTGAGCCAATGCCACTTTATCTCCCGCTTTATGATTTGGAGCTCCACATATTATTTGCAACACTTCTTTTCCTGTATCTACTTTACAAACTGTTAAATGGTCAGAATCTGGATGCATTTCTTTTTCTAAAATTTGTGCAGTTATTACTTTATCTAAATTTTCTCCTTTAATTTCAATTTTTTCAACTTCTTGCCCAATCATAGTTAAGGCATTTTCCATTTCACTTGTTTCTATTCCTTCCAAATCTACATATTTTTTTAACCAATTTAAAGAAATTAACATTATTTCCTCCTATTTTATCATTCCCAATTTATTCTTTTTCAATATTTTTCTAATAATTTCAATTTTTAGCATTCTATTTTTAATTATTTTTTTATTTATAAAATATTTATTTTTAATTAAAACTGATCTAAAAATCTTTTATCATTTTCATAAAACGCTCTTAAATCATCAATTCCATATTTCAACATTGTAATTCTCTCAAGTCCTAATCCAAATGCAAATCCTTGATATTTTTTAGGATCTATCCCTACATTTTCAAGTACTTTTGGATTTACCATTCCACTTCCTAAAATTTCAAGCCAACCTGTTCCTTTACAAACTCTACAACCTGCTCCTTTACAAACTCCACATTCTACATCCATTTCAGCTGAAGGCTCTGTAAACGGGAAGAAATGTGGTCTAAATCTTACTTTTCTATCTTCTCCAAATATTTTTTTTACTACATTCTCTAAAACTGCTTTAAAGTTTGCAAACGACACATCTTCCCCTATCATAAGTCCTTCCATTTGATGGAACATAGGTGTGTGCGACACATCATAATCAGGTCTATATACTTTTCCAATTGATATCATTCTAAATGGAGGTTTTCTTTCTAACATATATCTTATTTGCATTCCAGAAGTTTGAGTTCTCAATACAACTTCATCTTCTTTAATATAAAAAGTGTCCGAAATTTCTCTTGATGGATGTGTTTTTGGTATATTCAAATCATCAAAATTATATTTTACATATTCTACTTCTGGTCCATCAACTATATCAAATCCCATTGTAGATACTATTTCTTTTATTTCCATAACTATTTTTGTTAATGGATGAAGTGATCCCTCATTAGCTTTTTTCCCAGGTAATGTTATATCAATCGTCTCATTTTTAAGTCTTTCTTGTTTTGCTAATTCTTTTAATTCATTTAATTTATTTTCAAATTTTTCATTTAAAACATTTTTTATTTCATTTGTTGTTTTACCAAATTCAGCTCTTTTTTCTACAGCTATATTTCCCATTTCTTTCATTATAGCTGTAAATTCTCCTTTTTTCCCTAAAATTTTAACTCTTAACTCATTTAATTCATCAAGATTTACTGTTTTTTCTAAATTCTCTAAAACTTCTTCTCTCAATTTAGTTAATTTTTCTAACATTTTTCCTCCTATTTTTTTATCTATCAATCTGTTTATTTTTTTGTTTTTTCCTTTTATTATATCATATTTTCTATATTTTTTGTACTATTCACACGATTTTTATTGCTTTTTCTTCATTTTTTTAGTTTTCCACATACTTTTCCACAAAAAAATAGAGTTCTCTCTTTTTATGATTTCCCTCTATTTTTTAATTATTCCATTATTTTTTATTTTTTACATCTTCCACAAATTTTTGCAAATCTGCTATTTCTATTTTTGCTCTATTTGATAAAACTTTTACATCTCTCACCATTTGAGTCGAACGAGCCATAATAAAATCAAGATATTCTTTATTTTTTGTTTTTAAATACATTTCTTTTGCATAATACATATCTCTAAAATCATCTTTTGCTTGTTTTATTAAAAGTTTTTGACCAATCATCACAATTAACGCTACTGATAACGCAATTATTGTCCCATATCCTTTTGTTATAGGATAAAGTATCATTCCTATTAACATTAATCCTGTTACTAACATAGAACTATTTTTTATATATCCTTCCACTGGTGGAACATGGACATATTTTTCTATTTTTGAATAAAGTTTTTTTAACATATTAAGCTAAAATTCCTAACCAGTATCCAATTATTCCTATTGCAAAGAACCCAAATATTATATAAATTGCATTTACTTTTCTTCTTAATAAGTGCATACAACCAAATGTTAATAATAATGGTACTAATCCTGGTAATAATGAATCTAAGATACTTTGAACTGTTGTTACTACTTCTGCTCCAGTTTGGTCAGTATATCTTGATAATTCTAATGGAATATTGATTGAAGTCCATTTAGAAACTAATGACCCCATTACGAAAAGTCCTAATATAGAAGCACCTTGAGTTAATTTTTGAATAACTCCACCTTCCATATCACTAACTATTTCTACTCCTTTTTCATATCCATATTTCAATCCGTACCATCTTGTTAATGCTCTAGCTATGTTAATTGCTATAAAGAATAAGATTGGTCCAAAAATATTTCCACCAGCTAAAGCTATTGAAGCTCCAAGTGCTGCTAATACTGGTCTTAAAGTTCCCCAGAAAATTGGATCTCCAACTCCTGCTAAAGGTCCCATTAATCCTACTTTAATTCCACTTATTGTAGCGTCATCAATATCTGCTCCATTTGCCTTTTCTTGCTCCATCGCAGCTGTAACACCCATTATTGCTGATCCAATCCATGGTTGAGTATTAAAAAATTCTAAATGTCTTTTTAATGCTGCTGCTTGATCTTCTTTTTGTGAGTAAAGTCTTTTAATTGCTGGAATCATTGTTACACAGAATCCCATTGATTGCATTCTTTCAAAATTGAATGATCCTAGTAAAGTTGTTGATCTCCAGTACATACTTTTTATATCTTTATCAGTTAATTTTTTCATGTTTTCTGCCATTTTTTCTACCTCCTACAGTCCTTCTAATTCATCGTCTGCTTCTTCAACTAAAGCATTTGTATTACTTGGTAAAGCAATAGATTGGTGATATTTAGGGTTTAATTGAATGTATAATATTGCAATACATAATCCTAAAATTCCTAATCCTACTAAATTAAATCCTGTAAATGCTGCTACTACGAATCCTAAGAAGAAGAATGGCATTAATGCTTTTGCTTCCATCATGTTAATAACCATCGCGTATCCAACTACTACGATAAATCCTCCAGCTATTTGTAATCCTCTTGTTACAACTTCTGGAATTGAGTTTAACATTCCTTCTACAACACTTGTTCCTGCAATTAATCCAACTAAAACCGCTGGTATTGCAACTCTTAACGCTTGTAACGCTAATCCTGCAAAGTGACACATTTCAATTCCTCTGAAATTAGCTTCTTCTGCATATTTATCTGCTTTATGTTGGAAAAATACTGTAATTGTTCTAACGAAAATCGTTAAAACTTGTCCTGCTGCTGCTATAGGTACTGCTATTGCAATTCCTTGACCTATTGGTTGTTTCCCTACGATAACTAAAATTGCTGAAATTACACTTGCTAATGCTGCGTCTGGTGCCATTGCTGCTCCAACGTTCATCCATCCAAGTGCAATCATTTCAAGTGCTCCTCCTAAAAGAACTCCTGTTTTTACATCTCCTAAAACTAACCCTACTAAGGTACAAGCTACTAATGGACGATGAGTTTGTCTTTCATCAAGTACACTTCCCATTCCAGTTATAGCTGCAACTAATGCTAATAAAATTAACTGTACAAAGTTCATGCTCTGTTCCTCCTAAAAAAATTTATATAAATTATTAATTAAAATATTAACCGATGTTAAATATTAATCAAATGAAATTGAATCTAATTTTGCATTTAAGTTTTCAGCTGAAGACGATGCTAATTGTCTAATTTCAAGTTCTACTCCCATTTCATCTAATTTTTTGAATGCCGCTAAGTCGTCTTTATTAATTGCAACTGCTTGCGAAATCATTTTATCTCCTTCGCTATAAGTCATTCCACCAACGTTTACTTTTTTGATGTCTACTCCACCTTCAATTAATCTCACTAAATCTGCAGGATTTGTAACTAATAATAATACTTTTGTTGTTGCATATTTAGGGTTTTTATAAACCGCTATAGCTTTTTCTACTGGTATTACAAATGATTTTACTCCTTCTGGTGCAACTTGTAATAATAATGATTTTCTAATTTTATCTTCAGCAACTCCATCATTTACTGCGAAAATTGCTTCCGGTTTTGTAGCTTTTACCCATGAAGTTGCTACTTGTCCGTGTATTAATCTTGAATCTATTCTTGTTAAAACTAATTCCATAATTCTTTTCGTTATTTAAAATACATTTTGTATTTTAATAACACTCCTTTCTCTTTTTTTGTGATTTCAATTAGAATTTAAGATTATAAATCTAATTCATCTAATTCTTCGTCTGAGTCATCACTTTCTGTAAATATTTCACTAAAAATTTTAATTCCGTTTATTCCAGAATTTTTTGCCGTTTCAACTAATTCTGAAACTTTGTTTGTCTCTTCCCTCGCATCTAATACTTCTAATAACATTGGTACATTTACTCCTGTTATTACATCTGTATTTTCTGTTTCAGCAACTATTCTACAAGCTGCATTGTAAGGACTTCCTCCAAATAAATCTACTAAAAATAGAGTTCCTTCACTTTTGTATTTTGAGATAATATTTTTATATTTCTCAATTAAATCTTCTGGACCTTCACCTGGTAAAAATGTAACGAAATCAAGTTGTTCACTTTCACCTAAAACCATTTTTGTTAAATTAACAGTTTCTTCTGACATTTTTCCATGTGTTGCAACGATTAAATTAATCATTTTAGTTCTCCTTTCTTTGTATAAACATTTTTGTTCATTTTAGTATACTTATTTTTACTTTCTATGTCAATTATTTTTTATTTTTTTCGTTTTTATTTTTTTGATTATTATTTTTTTTCGTTTTTATAATGTTATTTTTGCTTTTTTTCATTTTTTTTCACTAAAAAAAGCTACTTTTTCAATTAAGTAGCTCATATATATATTTATTTATTTTTATTTCAAAAATTCACTTTCAAATTCTTCTTCACTTAAAATTTTTATTCCAAGTGTTTCAGCTTTTTCTAATTTACTTCCTGCTTTTTCACCAACAATCAAATAATCTAAATTTTTACTAATTCCAGATAAATATTCTCCGCCTTTTAAAAATATTATCTCTTTAATTTCTTCTCTTTTATATTTTTGTAATTTACCTGTCGCTAAAAATCTTTTTCCTTTTATCGGATTGTCTTTAATTTCTATTTTTTCAACTTTTTCATTTTCAAATTTTAAACCAATTTCTTTTAATTTTTCTATTTTATTCCAATTATTTTCATCTTGCAAATAATTATAAACCGTTTCAGCTGCCTTATTTCCAATTCCTTTCACTTTTAATAATTCATCTATTTTTTGCTCTTTTATTTTTTCAATATTTCCAAAAGTTTTTGTTAAAAGATTTGCATTAAATTTTCCTATAAATGGTATTCCTAAAGCATAAAATACTTTATTAAAATCACGATTTTTACTTTTTTCAATATTTTTCAATAAATTTTCTACACTTTTTTTACCCATTTTTTCTAAACTTTCAAGTTCTTCTCTATATTGTTCTAAATTGTAAATATCTACAACCGTTTTTATTTTACCAAGTTCAATAAATCTTTCTACAATTTTTTCCCCAAGACCTGAAATATTCATTGCGTCTCTTGAAACAAAATATTCTATTTCCCTTTTTACTTTCTCTGGACATACTGGATTATGACATTTTAAAGCTACTTGCCCTTCTTCTTTACTAAGTTCACTATTACAAACTGGACAATTTTTAGGTATTTCTACAATTTTTTCTTTTCCATTTCTCTCATCAAAAACAACTTTTACTACTTGTGGTATAATTTCTGCCGCTTTTTCTATAATAACATTATCTCCAATACGAATATCTTTTCTTTCAATTTCTTCAAAATTATGCAAACTTGCTCTTTTCACAACACTTCCAGAAATATTAACCGGTTCAAGTTCTGCAACAGGTGTTACAACTCCAGTCCTTCCCACTTGATAAGTTATATTATACAATTTCGTTTTCACTTGTTCTGCCGGAAACTTATATGCTATTGCCCATCTTGGACTTTTTGTTGTATATCCTAACATTTCATACAACGAAAAATCATTCACTTTTATTACAAGTCCATCCGTTTCATAGTCTAATTTTTCTCTATCTTTATGCCATTTATCTATTGATTTTTCAAGCTTAATAAAATCATCATATTTTTCAAATATTTTTGTAGTTTTAAATCCTAAATTTTCAATAAATTTTATACTTTCTTCGTGTGATTTTACTCCATGTTTTTCTGCTTCAACTAAATAATATAAATAACAATCAAGTCCTCTTTCCTTAACTATACTACTATCAAGTTGTCTTATTGTTCCTGCTGCTGCATTTCTTGGATTTGCAAAGACATCTTCTCCTTCTTCCATTCTTTCATTATTCACTTTATTAAATTGCGATATTGGTAAAACTATTTCTCCTCTTACTTCAATAGATATATTTTCTTTTAATTTTTTAGGAATAGATTTTATTTGCATAACATTTTCCGTAACATCTTCTCCAATTTGTCCATCTCCACGTGTTACCGCTTTTATAAATTTACCATTTTCATATATTAAACTTATACTCAATCCATCTAATTTCAATTCTAATATATACTCTAATTTTTTATCTAATCCTACAATTTTTCTACATCTTTGGTCAAAATCTTCAATTTCTCCAATATTATAAGTATTTGATAAACTTAACATAGGTACTTTATGGATTACTTTTGAAAATTTTTCACTTGCAATTCCTCCAATTTTTTCTGTTGGAGATAATTCTTCCTTATATTTTTTTTCATATTTCTCTTTAAATTTAGGATTTTCATTTTCTATTTTTTTTAATTTTTTTATTAATATATCATATTCAATATCTGTAATTTCAGGCTTATCATCTATATAATAAAGTTTATTATGTTTTTCTATTTCTTTTCTTAATTTTTCATAACTTTTTTCATCTATATTTTCATTATCTTTTTCTTCATTATTTTCTGTACTTTTCAAATCAAATAATCTGTTCATTTTTATCCTTTTAAAATTTTATAAATATTTTTCTAAAATATCATTAATTTTTTTTATATCTTCGTCACTTAATTTTTTTTGAATTTCAAAAGTAGTAACTTTTTTCCCTTTTTTTATCATTATTTTTTCGTTCCCAAAGCTATTTTCTTTCAATTTTTTAATTTCTCTCTCTATTTCGGAAACTTCCATTTTTGATAATTTTTCTATATTTTCTTTTATATTTTGAAAATTAGTTTGATTTAAGTAGTTAAAAATCGTATCTGCTTTTCTTATATTTTTAATTTCATCTAATTTTTCTACTAATTCTTCAGGATATTTTGCTACACGCATATATCTTGCAACTGTTCTTTTAGAAATACCATATTCTTTTGCTATTTGTTCTGCTTTTTTTCCTTTATTTTTACTTTCTTTCCAAATTTTCATTGAAATTTCAAGTACAGTCAAATCTTCTCTTAAAGTATTTTCATGTAATGATATTTTATCTAAAATTTCATAACTTGTATTTTCTGGTATTATTATTACATTGTTTGTTCCAGCAATATTAAAATTTTCTATATTTTTATATCCGTAAGAAACAGCAGACAATCGTCTAAATCCTGATAATATTTTATATTTTTCATCTTTTTTCTCTATAATATAAACTGGATTTATTATTCCTATTTCTAATATTGATTGAGCCAAATTTTGAATTGCTTCCGTTTCTATTATTTTATCATAACTTATTTCACGATTTATAAATTCTCTATCTTCAAAATCTATTTTTTCTATTAATTTTTCATTAATCGTTGTTATTTTAGCTCCACTTATTTTTAATATTTCTGCTCTAATATTTTCATTTTGTTCAAATTGTTTTACAAAACTTTTAGTTTTTTCTGTTGACAAATTAGAAAAAGGATTTCTAGCTTCAAAAATATTTTTTGATTTTTTTACCATGTTAATCCTTCTCTCTCAAACATTTCATTTGCTAAAAATTCATAATCTTTTGCACCATTTGAATAAGGAGAAAATGTAAATATATCTTGTCCATGTGCCGGAGCTTTTGCTAAATCTACATTTTGTCTAACAGTATTTTTCATTACAGTACTACTAAAATATTGTTCTAATTGTGATTTTGAATCTTTTGATAAACTTGTTCTTGTATCAAATTGTGCCAAAATTAAACCTTTTACTTCAAGTTTATTATTCAAATCTTGTTTTATTTCATTAATTGTTGAAATTAAAAGTCCTGCTCCTCTTAATTCAAAATATCCTGCTTTCAATGTAACATAAATACTATCAGCTGCAACTATTGCATTTATAGTTAATAAAGATAATGACGGAGATGTATCTATCATACATATATCAAAATCATTTTCTACATCATCTAATATTTTTTTTAATATACTTTCTCTACTTATTTGCGAAGCTAAAGTAGTATTTACTCTTTCACTTTCTAAATTACTCGGCACTAAATAAAAATTATCATATTGTGGTAATTTTATCATAGCTTTTTTTATATTTTTTTCACTCAAAGCATTATAAATTGTATATTCTACTTCGTTTGGATCTACTCCTAAAGCATCTGTTAAATTACCTTGTGGATCACAGTCAACTACTAACACTTTTTTCCCTTTTTTTGCAAAATATGATGCTAAATTATAAACAGTTGTAGTTTTTGCTACTCCTCCTTTATTGTTTGCAATTACTATTTTTCTCATAATATTTCTACCCAGTTTTCCCTTCTTTTTTTAGTTTAATTTTTTATTAATTTTATTTTCCAACACAGAAATTACCAAAAACGTGATCTAAAATATCTTCAGATGTAATTTCTCCTGTTATTTCTGAAAGACTATCAAGTGCTTCTTTTAAATCTACAGAAATTAAATCCATTGGAAGTCCCATATCTATTGTTTCAAATATACTTTTTATTGAATCTTTTGTTTTTTCAAGTGCAGTCTTATGTCTTATATTTGTAATTATTAATTTTTCACCTGAATTTTCTACATTTTCATCTACTATAAATGAATATATTGTATCTTCCATATTTTCAATTCCTATATTATCTTTCGCCGAAATTTCCACAATATTTTCAAAATTATATTTTGAAATATCTAATTTTTTAGGTAAATCTATTTTATTTAATAATATTATTACTTTTTTATTATTTTCTTTTATTTTTTCAATTACTTCTTCATCTTCTTTTTCAAGTTCTTTTGAATTATCTAATACAAGTAATACTAAATCAGCTTTTTCTATAAATTCTTTTGATTTTTCAACTCCAATATTTTCAACAATATCTTCCGTTTCTCTAATTCCTGCTGTATCTATTAAAACTAACGGAATTCCATTTATATTAATAATCTCCTCAATTATATCTCTCGTTGTTCCCGCAACATGAGTTACAATAGCTCTTTCTTCTTTTAATATTGTATTTAATAAAGTTGATTTACCAACATTTGGTTTTCCTACAATAACTGTTTTTATTCCATCTTTTATTTTTTTCCCTTTATCATAAGATTCAATCAAAATATTTGCTTCTTCAAAAACTTTTTCTAAATTTTTTCTTAAATTTTCAGGAAGAGGATCGTCAATCCCTTCTTCAGGATAATCAAGAACTACATTAACATGTGCTGTTACATCAAGTAATGCCTTTTTAAAATGTTTTATTTTTTCTTTTAAATCTCCCCTTAACTGATCCATAGAAAGTGATATACTTTTTTCAGTTTTTCCATGTATCAAATCTATAACTGCTTCTGCTTGAGATAAATCTATTCTCCCATTCATAAACGCTCTTTTTGTAAATTCTCCCGCTTCAGCATGTCTTGCCCCTTGCCTTAACACAATTTCTAACACTTTTTCAGTTATTAAATTTCCTCCATGACAATTTATTTCCACTATATCTTCACAAGTATAAGTTTTAGGTGCTTTTAATCTTACAATCATTACCTCATCTATTATTTTTTCTCCATCATAAATAAATCCATAATTAAATTTAGAAAAACCCAAATCATTATTTGGGCTCTTTTTTCTAAATATTTTATTTAAAATTTCAAATGATTTATCTCCTGATATTCTTACTATTCCTATTCCACCTTCTCCTCTTGGAGTTGATATGGCAGCTATTGTATCAAATAACATTTGTTATACCTCATTTTCTCTTTTTTATTCAGGTTTAATTACCAAATATCTTTTTGGTTCTTCTCCCTGACTTTCTGTTTTAAGACCTTTCATATAAGAAATTTCTTCATGTATTATTTTTCTTTCTCTAGCAGACATTGGATTTAATTTTATTAATCTACCTGTTTCTTGTACTTTTTTTCCTTGTTTTCTAGCTAAATTTCTTAATACTTTTTCTCTACTTTCTTTATAATTATTTGAATCAATAATTACTTTTATATTTTTAAATATTTTTACTGATGTTAATAGATATTCAAAACTATTTAATGTACTTCCTTTTTCACCAATTAAATATCTCATATCTTTTCCATCTAAATTTACAATATATCTATCTCCAACTTTTTTTATATCTATTATTTTTATATCTAATTTTGAATTTACTATAAATTCTTTTATAAAACTTCTAATTTTATTATAATTAATATTTTCATTATTTTCTTGTATATTTTTTTCTTCTTTTTTTTCAATTTTAATTGTTTTATTTTCTATTTCTTTTTTATTTTCTATCTTTTTATCAAAATTTTTCTTTTCTTTATGCTCTATTTTTTTACTTTCAATTTTTTTATCTTTTTTATCGTTTTCTGTTACTTTTTTTACTATTTCAATTTCATAAGTTCCTTTTATATTAAAAAATAATATTTTTTTAGGTTCTTTTAATACTTTTATTTTAACAGTTTCATCAGCATCTAATGTTATGCTTCTTTTTATCATTTCTTCTAATTCATTTTTATTTTGAGCATGTAATTTCATAATTAATTTCTTCCTTTCAATATGAAATATTGTTGTATTACAGATAATACTCCTGAAACTAAATAATATAGAGTTACTCCTGAAGGCATATTATAAAATATAAATAACATCATAAGTGGCATTGTATATAACATTGAACTCATAGGATTATTTTTATCTTGTGGTTGTACTCCCATCATTATTTTTTGTTGAATAAATGTTACTAAAGTATTTAAAATAGGTAATAAATTAACTGTAAATGTTCCTAATTTCATAAAATGATCTGGTTGTTTTAAATTAAACCATAAAAATGTTGCATCTGCAGGAATTGTATTTCCGACAAAAGCATAATATAAAGCAACAAAAATAGGCATTTGAATTAAAATAGGTAAACATCCTCCCATAGGATTTACATTATTTTCTTTATATATTTCCATAGTTTTTTGATTTAATGTTTGTGGATCATCTTTATATTTTTCTCTAATTTTATCTACTTCAGGTTGTATTTCTTTCATTTTTTTCATTGATTTTTCTTGTTTTAAAGTTAATGGAAAAATTAATATTCTCATTAAAATAGTAACAATAATTATTGCAATTCCATAATTTCCAACAATTCCATTAATAGCTTTTAATACATCTACTGCTATCATTTCTAAAAATTTTATTCTAAACATCATTCCTCCGTTTATGCTTTTATTTTTTTAATGCTTTTAATATATCTTTTTCTATATCTTTATAACACAAATTAGCTATATTTTCCTTTAATATAGCTTTACCTACGATTATATAATTTGTTTTATCTTTAAAATATTCTAAATTGTTTCTCACAGTTTCTCTAAATAATCGTTTTATTTTATTTCTATTTACTGCATTTCCTGTTTTTTTACTTGCTACAAAACCAAATTTTTTGTCATCTTTACTATGACTTATAAAAATTATTGTATATTTTGTATATATTTTTTTAGAGTTATTGTATATTTGTGTAAATTCTTTAGTTTTTTTTATTTTATTAATTGACATATTTATATTTCCTAGAATATTAATATTAATTTTAAAAAAAACCGGTGTTTTTACTTGTCACCGGGTTATGCTGATAATTTTGATCTACCTTTATCTCTTCTTCTTTTTAAAACTCTTCTTCCATTTTTAGTTTTCATTCTACTTCTAAATCCGTGATCTTTTTTTCTTTTTCTTTTATTTGGTTGATATGTTCTTTTTGTCATTTTTTTTCCTTTCTAAATATTTTATAATTTATTAAAATTGATTTTTTAATTTATGTACATCATATAATATACAAAATTGATAAAAAAGTCAAGTCTTATTTACTTTATTTATAAGTTTTTTTTGTTTTATAATTTTTTTGAAAAATTTTTAATCAACATTGTATAATATATAATATATTTATTCTTTATTTATATTATTATTATTATAGTCAGTGGATTCGTGGAAATGTAGTATTTTAAGGGTTTTGTTTAATTTTTAATTGTGGATAATTTTGGAAAAAATGTGAGTAAGTTTATATACACATTTTTTCTACACATTTTTAACGGTATTTTTGGAAAAGTGGAAAACTTTAAGAGAATGTTTTATTTTCAATATTTTGTTATATATGTGGGTAAAGTGTGGAAAATGTGGAAAAGTGTATTGGAATATTATATTTTTTATTATTTTTATGTGGAAAACAATGTGGAAATGTTAATATCTTGAAAATTATATAAATTTATGATAAAATTTTTTGTATTAAAATAATAAAAAAATAAATATATAATGAATTTTTAATTTTAGAAAGGAGAGTATGATTAAAATTTTGATCATACGAATAAATTATGGATTATAAAGCCTCAGATTTATGGGAAAAAATAAAAAAAATTTGTAAAACGAGTGTTGAAGAAAATAAATATAATATGATTTTTAAGAATGTTGAGGCAAAAGATTTTTCAGATAATACATTAACTTTAGTTTGTGAAAGTTTATTGATAAAAGCAGAAATTGAAAAATTTTTAAAAAAAATAGAAGATGCAGCAGAAATTTTACTTGATGAAAGTATTGATGTTGTTTTTGAAATAAAAAAAGTAGAAAATAACACAAAAGATATATATAAAATACAAGAATTTAAAATGCAACAAAATAAAACAAATTTGAATAAAAGTAAAACAATGTATAACTTTGTAATAGGAGATAATAGTAAACTTGCTTATGAGGCTTGTTTTGCAGTTATTGATTCAGTAACAACTAGAGATGAACCAGCTTATAATCCGTTGTTTATTTATGGAGGGTCAGGACTTGGAAAAACACATTTGATGCAAGCTGTAGGAAATGCAATTTTGGAAAAAAGACCCGATAAAAGAGTTTTTTATGTGACATCTGAAGAATTTTCAAATGAATATTATAAAGTTATAAGAGAACATAGAATAGAAACATTTAGAGATAATTTTAGAAATTTAGATGTTCTTTTATTAGATGATATTCAATTTTTTGAAAAGATATTTGCACAAGGAGAAGGTAAAGTTCAAGAAGAATTTTTCCATACATTTAATAAGTTACAAGAATCTGGAAAACAAATTATAATGATAAGTGATAGATATCCAAAAGATATAAAAAATTTATCTGAAAGACTTGAAACGAGATTTGTTCAAGGAGTAACAATTGAAATGCAAAGACCGGGATATGAAACGAGAATGCAAATATTAGAAAATTTCACAGCTATGAAAAAAATAAAAATAGAAAAAAATATATTGGAATATATAGCAGATAATGTTAGTTCTAATGTAAGAGAATTAGAAGGAGTATTAACTACAATAATTGCAAGAGCAAGTTTATTAAATGAAAATATAACTTTACAACAAGCACAAGATGAATTAGCTAATAGAGTGAAAACACAAAAAGCTAAAATTACGGCAGAAAAAATAATAGAAGTAGTATCTCAAGAATTTACTATATCAGTATTAGATATGAAATCTAAAAAAAGACAAGCTGAAATAGTAAATGCAAGACAAATTGCTATGTTTATTTTAAAAGAGATGTTAGATTTGAATTTAACATCAATAGGAGGACTTTTTGGAGGAAGAGATCATAGTACAGTTATAAGTAGTATTAGAAAAATTGAAGAAAAAATAGTAGAAGATAAAATTTTTAAAAATCAAATAGATAGAATAAAACAAAGTATAACGCAATAAATTTAAAAGAAAAGAGATAAAAAATGGACAAATTAAATAATGAAATTGAAATAATAAAAATAAAAACAGAATTTATTAAATTGGATCAACTTTTAAAATGGGCAAATTTTACAAGTTCTGGAGTTGAAGCCAAAATGATGATACTTGATGGATTAGTAAAAGTAAATGATGAAATAGAAACAAGAAGAGGTAAAAAAATATATTCTGGAGATATAGTGGAGTTTAATGGAGAAAAAATAAAAATTGAAAGATGAGATTTATAAAAAATCTCATTTTTTTATTATAAAATAGGAAATAGTTAAGTAAAAAAATATAATAAAAATAAAAATGTAATTTATTATAAAAAAGATTAAACATAAATAAAATAAATAAATATAGCTATTGTTTTTTTGAAAAAGAGAGGTTATACTTATATAAAGGAGAGAAATTTGAATTTTTATAAATAGGAGGTATAAAAATGGTAGGAATTATCATTGCAACACATGGTGAATTTGCAGCTGGTATAAAACAGTCGTCTTCTATGATTTTAGGAGAGCAAGAAAAAGTAGAATCAGTTGTATTTATGCCAAATGAAGGTCCCGATGATCTTTATAGAAAACTTCAAGAAGCCATAACAAAATTGGAAACTGAAGAAATATTATTTTTAGTAGATCTATGGGGTGGAAGTCCTTTTAATCAAGCAAATAGATTATTAGAAGAATCACCTGAAAATAGAGCAATAGTTGCAGGGCTTAATTTACCAATGTTACTAGAAGCTTATGGAGAGAGAGAGGAAACAGATAAAGCTCATAATGTAGCAAAAGCTCTAATAAATTCAGCAAAAGATCAAATTAAAGTGAAACCAGAAAACTTAGAGCCTGCTAAAAAAGAAGAAAAAGTGGAAGCAAAAGTTGTTCCACAAGCATCAATTCCAGAAGGAACAGTAATAGGAGATGGAAAATTAAAAATAGTTTTAGCAAGAATAGATACTCGTTTATTACACGGGCAAGTTGCAACGAATTGGGCAAAAAGTACAAATCCAGATAGAATAATTGTAGTTTCAGATTCAGTTGCAAAAGATGAATTGCGTAAAAAATTAATAGAGCAAGCAGCACCTCCGGGGGTAAAAGCACATACAATACCTTTAGATAAATTAGTGGAAGTATCGAAAGATACTCGTTTTGGTGGAACAAAAGCATTATTATTATTTGAAAATCCTCAAGACGCATTATATGTAGTTGAAAAAGGTGTAGATATAAAGGAATTAAATATAGGGTCAATGGCTCATTCGGTTGGGAAAGTATTAGTAAATAATGCTATTTCAATGGATCAAAAAGATGTAGAAACTTATAAAAAATTATCAGATTTAGGAGTTAAATTTGATGTTCGTAAAGTTACAGGAGATAGACCACAAGATTTATTTAAACTTATTTCAGCAAAAGCTGGAGAAGGATTGAAATTATAAAAAATAGGAGGACATTATGGAAATTAGTATTATTGCAATTATTCTTGTACTAATAGTTGCGTTTTTAGCAGGAATGGAAGGTGTTTTGGATCAATTTCAATTTCATCAACCAATAATTGCTTGTTCGTTAATAGGATTAGCAACAGGACATGTATCAGAATGTATTATTTTAGGTGGAGCGTTACAATTAATAGCATTAGGATGGGCAAATATAGGAGCGGCAATAGCACCAGATGCTGCACTGGCTTCAGTAGCATCAGCTATAATTTTTATAAAAGGTGGAAACTTTACACCGGAAGGGCGTAATGTAGCAATAGCTGCAGCAATTACATTAGCGACAGTAGGATTAGTATTAACAATGATAGTAAGAACATTATCAGTAGTTATTGTTCACCAAGCAGATAGAGCAGCTGAAAAAGGAGATTTTAGAAGTGTAGAAATTTGGCATATGATAGCACTTGCATGTCAAGGATTACGTATTGCAATTCCAGCATTATTATTAATGTTTATACCTTCAGAAATTGTACAAGCAGGATTAGGTTCTTTACCAGCTTGGTTTACAGAAGGAATGACAATAGGTGGTGGATTTGTAGTGGCAGTTGGATATGCAATGGTTATTAATTTAATGGCTACAAAAGAAGTATGGCCTTTCTTCTTCTTAGGATTTGCATTAGCACCGTTAAATCAATTAACATTAATCGCAACAGGAATGATAGGAATGAGTTTAGCTATTATTTACTTAAATCTTTCTAAAAATAAAGGAAATGGTGGAGGAAGTGGATCAGCTTCTGGAGACCCATTAGGCGATATTTTGGATAATTATTAATACTAGGAGGAAATTAAAATGAATGATAAAAAAATAAAATTGACAAAAGAAGATCGTCGTAATGTTATGCTTCGTTCACAATTTTTACAAGGTTCTTGGAACTATGAACGTATGCAAAATGGAGGTTGGGCTTATTCATTAATCCCAGCATTGAAAAAATTATATCCAAATAAAGATGATGCTTCTGCAGCTTTAAAAAGACATTTAGAATTTTTCAACACTCACCCATACATAGCAGCACCAATTTTAGGAGTAACATTAGCATTAGAAGAAGATAAAGCTAATGGAGTACCGATAGAAGATGCAGCAATTCAAGGGGTAAAAGTAGGAATGATGGGACCTTTAGCTGGAATAGGAGATCCAGTATTCTGGTTTACTGTTAGACCAATTTTAGGAGCGATTGCAGCTTCACTTGCAACTGGAGGATCAATTATTGCACCGTTATTCTTCTTTATTGTATGGAATGTAATTCGTATTTCGTTCTTATGGTATACACAAGAACTTGGTTATCAAAAAGGATCAGAAATTACAAAAGATTTATCAGGTGGAATTTTACAAACAATAACTAAAGGAGCTTCAATTTTAGGAATGTTTGTAATGGGAATTTTAGTACAAAGATGGACATCAATAAACTTCCCAATGGTAATTTCAAAAGTAACTTTATCAAAAGGAGCTTATGTTGAATTTGATAAAATTCAATCAGTTGATGGAACACAGTTACAAAAAGTATTATCTGATTTGGCAAATGGAATGGCATTATCGCCAGAAAAAGTTACAACATTACAAGACAACTTAAATCAATTAATTCCGGGATTTGCAGCATTATTATTAACATTCTTATGTATGTGGCTACTTAAGAAAAAAGTTAATCCGATCGCAATTATCTTTGGATTATTCGCAGTTGGTATTATAGGACATGTTGTAGGAATATTCTAAAATATAAAAAATTAAAATATAAAAAATTAAATTATAAAATAAAAGGAAGCTAAATTTAATAGTTTAGCTTCTTTTACTGTATAAAAAATAAAAAGAGAGGTAAAAATGGCAATTTCACAAAATACAAAAGTATTTTTTACAACTAAAGCAAATAATATGTCGGGATTTTTTGGAAATAAACACGGAAATATTTTGATAGGAGATAAAGCTTTTGAATTTTATAATGAAAGAAATCCGGAAGATTATATTCAAATACCTTGGACTGAAATAGAAAAAGTTAGAGCTCAAATATTTTTTAAAGATAAGTATATAAGAGGATTTTTTATTGACACAAAAGAAAATGGGGTATATAATTTTATAGTGAAAGATGCAGGAAAAACATTAAAAGAAATGAGAGAATTTTTAGGAAATGAAAAAATAGTTAGAAATAAACCTATATTATCACTAAAAAATATATTTAATAAAAGAGGATAAAATGTATTTAAGTCAAATAAATTACAATAATTTTCGTTGTTTAGAAAATAAAAAAATAGATTTAGATAGAAATTTTAATTTAATATATGGTAAAAATGGACAGGGAAAAACATCATTGATAGAAGCTGTTCATTTTTTAGCAACGGGAAAAAGCTTTAGAACAAAAAAAAATAAAGAATTAATAAAATATAATTGGAATAGAGTGACTGTTTTTGGAAAGTATATTAATAAAAATGAAAATGAAAATACGATAGCAGTAGATGTAAATGAAGATAAAAGAGATTTCTATATAAATAGAATGAAGAATAGTTATATTGAATATGTTGGACTTTTAAATATAATTTCGTTTATTCCAGAAGATATAGAACTTATAGTAGGAAATCCGGGAGTTAGGCGTAATTTTTTTAATTATGAAATTTCTCAAGCTAAAAAAAATTATTTAAAATCAATAGTTGATTTTGAGAAAATATTAAAAATAAGAAATAAATTAATAAAAGAAAAAAAAACAGAAGATGAAATTTATAAAATATATAATGAAAAATTTATTGAAGAAGGATTAAATATAATTTTATATAGACGAGAATTTATAAGAAGTTTATCAATTTTACTTAACTTAAATTATCGTAAATTATTTGATGAAAAATCGGAATTAAAATTAAAATATGAATGTTTTTTGGGGAATATTGAGAAGCAAAGTCGTGAAGAGTTAAAGGAAAAATTTGAGATGCAATGTAGAAAAAAAATGGAAAGAGAAAAATATTTAGGATTTAGTTTACTTGGACCACAAAAAGATGATTTTGTATTTGAATTAAATGGGAAAAATGCTAAAATGTATTCATCACAAGGGGAGAAAAAATCAATAATATTTTCTTTGAAAATATCGGAAATAGATATGTTAGTTAAAGAAAAAAATGAATATCCTATATTTATAATGGATGATGTAGCTTCATATTTTGATGAAATTAGAAAAAAAAGTATACTAAATTATTTTGTAAATAAAAAAATACAATGTTTTATAACATCTACGGAAGATTTGGGAATAAAAGGGAAAAAAATTATTGTAGATAGGGGAAAGGTGATAGTTGATGAGTAAAGAATATGTTTCTATAAAAAATTTGACAAATAATTTGATTGAGAAAAAAAGTTCGATTTTTAATACAGAAAGATATAATTTATGGAAATTAAGTAAAAATTGGGAAAAAATATTTGATGAAATAATAAGTGCAAATTGTGAACCTAAATATTTACACAACGGAAAGCTTTTTATAAATGTAAAAGAAAGTAATATTTATCAGGCTTTAATTGTATCTCAAGAAGCAATAATTTTAAAAATAAATAATTTTTTAGAAAAAAAAGTAGTTTATAATCTTGAAATAAAAAAAATAAATAGAGAGCTTGATAGATATAAAAAAGAAGAAATAATTGAAAAAAAAATAGAAAATTTTTTAGAAAAAAAAGAAGAAGATGTAGAGAGAAAAACAAAAGAATTTAGTGAAATAAAACTTTCTGAAGAAAAAATAAAAAAAATTGAAGAAAGTATATCAAAAATAATATATCCGGAAATAGCAGAAAAAATGAAAAAGATAGCTATAAATTCAGCTAAAAAAGACATTTTTTTATTGGGTGAAGGATATAAAATGTGTAAAACTTGTGGAAAAATATTTTTACCGAATAATAACGAACAAAAATGTTTTAGTTGTTACGAAGATGAGGAAATAATAAAACAAAGAAAGATGAAAGAATTGATAGAAAGAAATCCATATGTTGGAGAAACAGAGGCAATTAATTTAACAAAAACAGATACATATACATATTATAAAGTACGAGATTTTTTGGCACAAAGTGTTTTTTCAGAGTTGCTTTGTTTATGTGAAAAGGCAAACATAGAAATTAAAGAAAATAGCGATTATAGAGAAGAAATAAAAAATGAAAATAAAAGAGATGTAGAAATTTTAATAAGTATGTATATTGATTTTAAAATTGGAACTAAAGATACAAATATTTATAAAAAAGAAAGAAATAAAGTGTTAAGAAAAATAAAAAATGAAATGAATTTTAGAAAAAATAGAGGAAAAATAAAATAAAATGTATATTTATATAGAAAATAATATTTTTATAAATCTAAAAGAAATTGATTTAATAATGGATTACGATATATTTATAAAAGAAGATTGTAATAAAAAAATATTGGAAAAAAAGCGAAAAAAAATAATAAATTTATCGATAAAAGAGAAAGGGAAAAGAACTATAATTTTTACAAAAGATTTTATTTATATAACTTCGTATGTTACTCGAGCGATAGAAATGCGAGCAGGAGAATATGAAAGACTTGTAAATAGTATAGTTTTTTAATGAAGAGATGACAATAGAGGATTTATTAAAGGAAACTGAAATTGAATTAGAAAAAGGAGATATTCAAAGTGCGGTAATGTATTTAGAAACTGTATTTGAGATAGATGAGTATAATAAAAGAGGATTAATGTTAATGTGTAAAGTTTTATCACAAATTGAGGCATTTGTTGAAGCACTTGAATATGCAGAAAAAGCTTATAAATATTATAGTGACGATTTAGAAGTATTGTTTACTATGGGATATTTGAATCAAGAATTAGAAAAATACAAAAAATCAATGCTTTATTATGAAAAATATATTGAAAAAATAAAAAATTACCATGTATATTTGAATATGGCAATTAGTTCTATGAATTTGAAATATTATAAAAAATCAATGAATTATATAAAATTAGCAATAGAAATGGAACCTGATAATATTGATGGATTTTATGAATTGGCAGAGTTACATTTAAGAACAGGTAAATTTGAAACGGCAATGGATATATATGAAAATAAAATAAAAAATATGCCTGATGCTGCAGAATATTATCTTTATATGAAAATAGCAGATGCGTATTATTCAATAGGAAATGTTGAAAAAGCTGTAGAAAACTATAATATTTCAATAAATTCAGAGTATGTAGCAACTCCGTTAGTATATGAAAGATTTTATGATTTAATAATAAAAGAAGCTTTATGGGAAGAAATGGAACTTTTAATAATAAATTATAAAAATAGTAGATTTCCTACGAAATTGGCTTTAAATATGGAGGGGAGATATTCAACATTAATATTGAAAGATTATGAAAGATCAAAAAAAGTAAGTAAACAGCTTATAGCGTTAGAGCCAGATAATTATAAAAATTATATGAGTTTAATTTATTCTCATGAAAATTTAAAAGAATTTGATGAAGCTTTGGAAACTTTAGAAAAAGTAGTTAAAATGGTTGGGAAATCAAAGCATTTATCAAAAATGAGAATAAATATAAGAGGAAAACAAAAAAGATACTTGAAAAAATTGGAAGAGAATAAATAAAATAAATATAAGAAAAATTTAAAATATATTTTCAAAGTAATCATATTTTAATAAAAAACTAACCTTTTTGAAAAAAATTAAAAAATATGATAAAATTATATATTATAAGAAAAATATAAAAGTTTCATATGAAATAAAAAATAATAAATATAATAAAAAAATATGGAGGAAATAAATGTCTAATAATTATGGAGCAGAGAGTATTACGGTTTTAGAAGGATTGGAAGCCGTAAGAAAAAGACCGGGAATGTACATTGGGTCAACTTCATCGAGAGGATTGCATCATTTAGTATGGGAAATTGTAGATAACAGTGTGGACGAAGCATTAGCAGGAATATGTAATAAAATAGTAGTTAAAATTTTGGAAGATAATGTAATAGAAGTTCAAGATAATGGGCGTGGAATCCCAGTTTCTATGCATAAAACAGGAAAATCTACATTAGAAGTAGTTATGACAGTTTTACATGCTGGAGGGAAATTTGATAACGATAACTATAAAGTTTCAGGAGGGTTACACGGAGTAGGAATATCAGTAGTAAATGCTTTATCAGAATGGGTAGAAGCGACAGTTACTAGAGATGGAGCGATTACAAGACAAACTTTTGCAAGAGGAATACCGACATCAGCTCCAGTGGTAATTGGAGAAGCTCCGGAAGAAGCACACGGAACAACAGTAAAATTTAAAGCAGATGCAGAAATATTTGAAACAACAGTATATGATTATTCTGTATTGCAATCAAGATTAAAAGAATTAGCATACTTAAATAAAGGACTTACTATCACTTTAATTGATGAAAGAAAAAAGGATGCTGTAAAAGAAGAAACATTTATATTTGAAGGTGGAATTAAAGATTTTTTAAGAGAGATAGCAGATGATGACAGTAAAGTAATAGATGATGTAATTTATATGTCTGACACTTATCAAATTGAAGAAGCGAAGGAAGTAGAAGTACAAAACGAGGACGGAACGACTACAAAAAAAATGCGTGGAGCTAAATTTGTTGAAGCTGAAATTGCTATGACTTATACATTATCGCAAAGAGAAAATGTTTATTCATTTGTAAATAATATTAATACTCATGAAGGTGGAACACATGTAAGTGGATTTAGAACAGCTTTAACGAGAACAATTAACGATATTGCAAAACAAATGAATTTAATAAAAGAAAAAGATGGAACATTCCAAGGATCTGATGTTAGAGAAGGATTAGTTTGTGTTATAAGTGTTAAAATTCCTGAGCCACAATTTGAAGGGCAAACAAAAACTAAACTAGGAAATAGTGAAGTTACAGGAATTGTATCAAATATAGTTGGAACAAACTTGAAATTTTATTTAGAAGATCATCCAAAAGAAGCTGAAAAAATAATAGAAAAAATGGCAGTATCTAAAAAAGCGAGAGAGGCTGCAAAAAAAGCAAGAGAATTAGTATTAAGAAAAAATACGCTAGAAGTTGGATCACTTCCAGGTAAACTTGCAGACTGTTCAAGTAAAGATCCGGCAGAATCAGAAATATTTATAGTTGAGGGGAACTCGGCAGGTGGATCGGCAAAAATGGGAAGAGATAGAAGATTCCAAGCAATATTACCACTTAGAGGGAAAATATTAAATGTAGAAAAATCAGGAGTTCATAAAGCGTTAGAAAATGCAGAAATAAGGGACATGATTACAGCGTTTGGAGCTGGATTTGGTGAAGATATGAATCTTGAAAAATTAAGATACCATAAAATAGTAATTATGACAGACGCTGATGTTGATGGAGCTCATATAAGAACATTGATGTTGACATTCTTCTATAGACATTTAAGAGAACTTATAAATGAAGGGTATGTTTATATTGCACAGCCGCCTTTATATAAAATTCAAGCAGGAAGAGCAATAAAATACGCTTATTCTGATGAACAATTAAAACAAATAACAACAGTATTAGAAAGAGATAATAGAAGATATACTGTCCAAAGATATAAAGGATTAGGAGAAATGAATCCAGAACAATTATGGGAAACAACATTAGATCCGGAAGTGAGAACATTACTTAAAGTGTCAATGGAAGATGCAAGTTATGCAGATAAAATGTTTAATGTTTTAATGGGAGATAAAGTAGAGCCTAGAAGACAATTTATAGAAGAAAATGCAAATTATGTAAGAAACTTAGATGTGTAATAAAAAAAGGGAAGAAAAATGAAAATAAGAAAAGCGACAAAACATGATATACCTGAAATTGCAAAATTACTTTATCAAGTACATGATGTGCATGTAGAAGGAAGAAGCGATTTATTTAAAAAAGGATCAAGAAAATATACAGATGAAGCATTAGAAAAATATATTCATGATGAAAAAAAAGTTATATTTTTAGCAATAGGTGAAGAAAATAGAACTTTGGGGCATATTTTTTGTGTATTAAAAAACATAGAGGAAAATGATAGTTTGCAAAAAGTAAAGACATTATTTATAGATGATTTTTGTGTAGATAAAAATAGTAGAAGTGGAAATATAGGAAAGCAACTTTATGATTTTGTGGAAAATTATGCGAAAGAAATAGGATGTTACAATTTAACATTAGATGTGTATTCGTTTAATGAAAGAGCAATTGCGTTTTATGAAAAATGTGGGTTAGCAAATCAAAAAGTAGTAATGGAAAAAATATTAAAATAGAAAAGTATAAAATAAGAGGTGAAAAATGTCAGACGATTTCAAAGATGATGAAAAAAAAGAATTAGAAGAAATGGATATGAATGACGATAGAGAAATTATAGTTGAAGGGACAAAAGAAACAGACTTATCAAACGAAGTGAATATTTACATTGAAGATGAAATAAAAGCATCTTACTTAGATTATTCAATGTCGGTAATTGTAAGTCGTGCGTTACCTGATGTAAGAGACGGATTAAAACCGGTTCATAGAAGAATATTATTTGCAATGAATGAAATGGGAATGACACACAAAAGTCCATTCAAAAAATCGGCAAGAATTGTTGGGGATGTATTGGGGAAATATCACCCACACGGAGATAGTTCAGTTTATGGAGCTATGGTAAGAATGGCTCAAGACTTTAATATGAGATATGAATTAATTGACGGGCATGGAAACTTCGGATCAATCGATGGGGACGAAGCAGCTGCCATGAGATATACCGAAGCAAGAATGGCAAAATTAACAAATGAATTGTTACAAGATATAGACAAAGATACGATAGATTATAGAAAAAACTTTGATGAAAGTTTGGATGAACCAACAGTTTTACCTGCAAAATTACCGAATTTATTATTAAATGGAGCAAACGGGATTGCAGTTGGAATGGCGACAAATATACCGCCACACAATTTGTCGGAAGTTTGTGACGGAATTGTAGCTTTAATTGATAATAGAGATATTACGATTGAAGAATTGATGACTCACATAAAAGGACCAGATTTTCCAACAGGAGCAACAATTAATGGAAAGCAAGGAATAATTGATGCGTATAAAACTGGGCGTGGAAAAGTAAGAGTTGCGGGAAAAGTTAAAATTGAGACAGATAAAAAAGGTAGAGAATCAATAATTGTAACGGAAATTCCATATCAAGTAAATAAATCTAGATTAATTGAAAAAATAGCTGAATTAGTTAGAAATAAAAAAATAACTGGAATTTCAGATTTAAGAGATGAATCTGATAGAGATGGAATAAGAATAGTTATTGAAATTAAAAAAGGTGAAGAAAGTGAGTTAGTATTAAATAGTTTATATAAATATACAGATTTACAAAATACATTTGGAATAATAATGTTAGCTTTAGTAAATAATGCTCCAAAAGTATTGAATTTAAAACAAATTTTAGAAAATTATTTAGCACATAGATATGAAGTTGTAACAAGAAGAGTAAAATTTGATTTAACAAAAGCTGAAAATAGAGCTCATATTTTGGAAGGATTTAAAATAGCTTTAGACAATATAGATGAAGTTATTAAAATTATTAGAGGATCGAGAGATGCGAATATTGCGAGAGAGCAGTTGATGGCAAACTTTGGATTTACAGAAATTCAAGCAAGATCAATATTAGACATGAGATTACAAAGATTGACTGGACTTGAAAGAGATAAAATTGAGCAAGAATATAGAGATTTAATGTTATTAATTGAAGAATTGAAGTCTATTTTAGCTGATGACAATAAAAAATATAGAATTATAAAAGAGGAAGTATTAGAGCTTAAAGAAAACTTTGGTGATGAAAGAAAAACAGAAATTCAAAATGCAAGAGTTGAAATAGGTATAGAAGACTTGATTAAAGATGAAGATGTTGTAGTGACATTGACTGAAAAAGGATATGTAAAAAGAATAGCAACAGATTCATATCACGCTCAAAGAAGAGGTGGAGTTGGAGTAAATGCAACAAATACTATAGAAGATGATGTAGTTAAAGATATGTATATTGCTAAAAATTTAGATACATTATTAGTATTTACAGATAAAGGAAAAGTATTTAGCTTAAAAGTGTATGAAATTCCTGAAGTAGGAAAACAAGCAAGAGGGAAATTGATAGGAAATCTAATTAAATTAGGCGAAGATGAAAAAGTAAGTACTGTAATTAGAGTTCGTGAATTTGATAAAAACAAACAAGTATTCTTTGTAACAAGAGATGGAATTGTTAAGAAAACTGATTTATCATTATTTAGTAATATTAATAAAAACGGAATAAGAGCTTTAACAATAAAAGATGATGATCAATTAACTTATGTTGGTGTTACTAGCGGAAATCAAAAAAATGAAGTATTTATTGCTACAAATAATGGATTTGCGATAAGATTCTCAGAAGAAGATGTAAGAAGTATGGGAAGAACAGCGGCAGGAGTAAAAGGAATTACTCTTAGAAGTAAAGATTTTGTTGTATCTGCTGCAATAATAAATCCTGAGGCAGAGAATATTGAGGATAAAACAGTATTAACGATAACTGAGGAAGGATACGGAAAAAGAACAGCTCTTAAAGAGTATAGAGCTCAAACAAGAGGTGGAAAAGGAATTACAAACTTCAAAGTTGGAGAAAAAACAGGACAAATAGTAGATGTTAAAATTGTGGAAAATGATGCTGAGATAATGTTAATAACATCAGAAGGAACATTGATTAGAACAACAGTAAATAATGTTTCAGTAATAGGAAGAGCTACATCAGGTGTTAGAATAATGAAAGTTAGAAATAATGAAAAAGTAGCTTCAACAGTTAAAATTAATAAAGAACCTGTTGTGGATGAAAAAGAATAAAAATAAAAAAGAAAAGACTTTAGGAAAAAATTCTTAAAGTCTTTTTGTTTTATGTCTAAAAGGTAAATACATTAAAGATGAAAGAATAAACATACAACTCACAAGTACAATACGATAAAGCCAAAAAGGTTTTATAAAACTGAAAAATGGAGTAATATAATTTTTTAAAAACATTGCATCTGTTTTAAAAATTGAATTGTAAATCATAGCATAAATAAATATAGCTGAAAGTCCAATACAACCAGTTATAAAATCTTTTTTTGTTATTGTTTCTTTTAAGTATACAAAACCATAAATAACAATGATTGGAATAAAAGTATGTGTAATTGTAAAAATATAAATATAAAAATCATTGTGATAGTAGCTAATTCCTGGTAAAAGTAATGCAAAAATTGATCCAAAACTTAAAAAATAAGTAACACTAAATAAATTTTTATTTTTTGTAATTAAATATAAAGCACCTAAAACTACAACAAAATTACAAAGATATAGAAGTAAAACTTCCGGTAGTGTTTCTCCTTGATACAAATAACGATAAATTGAATCACCAATTTTGCAAAATAAAGCAAAAAAACCTAAAAAAGTTGCATAAGCGTTAAGTTGGTTTTTATTTTTCATTTTAAAAATTTTTGGAATTATTAATAAAATATAAGCAAAGAAAATACTAAAAGCAAGACTTTGAATATGTATTTTGCTAAAATATGTGAAATAATGTTCTTGAATTCTCATAATAATAAATATAAAATTAAAATTTATAATCCTTTCTAAAATTTTAAGATATTTTATCATAAAATTAAAAAAAAATATATAAAAAAAGAAAAAATTAAGTCGCAATATTCAAAAATAAAAATAAATAATGAGAAATATTGAAAATAGCAATAAAAATATGGTATAATAATGATAAATGATTAAGTAATTTGTATATAGAATATTATCAAAAGGAGGTAAGTTAAAAAATGAAAAAAATGGAAATATCAAAAAGAGTTGTGCAAAGATTAACAGAATATTTGTCTATACTAAAAGAAGTTAGAAAATATGAAAAAAATATAAATTCAATTAAACTTTCAAAAATAATGAATACAACATCAGCACAAGTTAGAAAAGATTTATCTACTTTTGGGGAATTTGGAGTAAGAGGAAAAGGATACGATATAGATAGCCTTATAGAAATTATTGAAAATATTTTAGGAATAAATGAAGAAACGAATGTTATAATTGTTGGACATGGAAAAATGGGAGAAATGTTGACAAAAAATATAAAAGTTTTAGGAAAAGGATTTAATATTATAGGAATATTTGATAAAGATCCTGAAAAAATAGGTACTATTGCTTCGGAGCAATTACAAATAGAAATAAAAAATGTTGAAAATGTAAAACAATTTATAAAGGAATATCCGGGAAAAGTAGAAACCGCTATTTTGTCCGTTGTAAAGGAGAAAGCACAAAGTGCGGCAGAACAGTTAGTTGAAAGTGGTATAACTGCAATTTTAAATATGACAACATATAAATTGGAATTACCAGAGATGGTAACGGTTGTAAATGTAGATATTTCAGCTAAATTACAGGAATTAAATTTTTGGAGAATAAATAGTAATGATATTAGTTGGGAGGAATAGTGAAAATAATAGACGGAAAAGGCTTTTCAAAAAAAGTGCAACAGCAAGTAAAAGAAGAGCATGAAATTTTAAGAGATAAAACAGGAAAGACCGCAGGGCTTGCTGTAATAATTGTTGGAGAAAATCCTGCTTCGCAAGTATATGTTAGAAATAAAACAAGAGCATGTGAGAATGTCGGATTTTATTCGGAAACTATTGAGTTGCCAGCTAGTATATCTGAAGATGAATTAGTGGAAGAAGTAAAAAAATTAAATGAAAATGACAAAATAAATGGAATTTTAGTACAATTACCTTTACCAAATCATATTGATGAAATGAAGATAATTAATACGATTTCACCAGAAAAAGATGTTGATGGATTTCACGCATTAAATGTTGGAAAAATGGTGTTAGGAGATAAAACAGGATTTTTACCTTGTACTCCATACGGAATAATGCAATTACTAGAAGAA
This sequence comes from uncultured Leptotrichiaceae bacterium, assembly GCA_963528625.1. Lineage (GTDB taxonomy): Bacteria > Fusobacteriota > Fusobacteriia > Fusobacteriales > Leptotrichiaceae > CALHVR01. Next base: position 73,743 of record CAURVQ010000002.1, read on the forward strand.
TATAAGATAGATGTGATAGGAAAAGATGTTGTTATAGTTGGAAGAAGTAATATTGTTGGGAAGCCAATGGCATTGATGCTTATAGAAAAAGGAGCAACTGTCAAAGTGTGTAATTCAAAAACGAAAGATTTGAGTGGCAAAATGCAGAGAGCTGATATAATAATTGCGGCAGCAGGAGTACCTAAATTAGTAAAAGCAAAAGATGTAAAAAATGGAGCAGTTGTGATAGATGTAGGAATAAACAGAGTAGATGGAAAACTTTGTGGAGATGTGGATTATGATGAAGTGATTGAAAAAGTGAGTCTTATAACACCAGTTCCGGGAGGGGTTGGACCTATGACTATTGCTAGTTTGATAAAAAATACATTAACATCATATAAAAATAATTTGAAATTAACGAAAAAAGGAGCATTTTAAGTGAAAGATAAAATTAAATTTATAAAAGAATTAGCAATGAGTATGAATGAAAATAAGATTGAAAATGTTAAATATGAAGATAATAATTTTGAAATAGAAATAAGTAAAAAAGGAAAAGAAAAAAGACAGATGATTTTAAATGGAATACCAACAGCACAAATTCCGGTTCAAAATCAAATAGTGACAGAAGTACAAGAAAATAATATAAATGTTTCACAAGAAACAACGGAAGAAGTAGAAATTAAAGGAGTAAAAGTGGAATCACCGATGGTTGGGACTTATTATGCTTCACCTTCGCCAGAATTAGAACCTTTTATAAAAGAGGGAGATAATGTAGATGAAGGACAAACATTATGCATTGTTGAAGCAATGAAGTTGATGAATGAAGTAAAATCTCCAATTTCAGGAAAAATAAAAAAAATAATGGCAAAAAATGGAGATGCGATAAAAAAAGGGCAAGTATTAGTGGTAATTGAGTAGGTAGGTGTAAAATATTTGGAAGAGTGGCAGATTTTTTTAATAATATTTATGTGGCAAATAATATTTATAGTAATTGTATTTATAGTTTTTAAATTATTTTATTTAAAAAATAAAACTAAAATACAAGAAAAAATACAAAATATAACAGAAGAAGATGTAAAAAATATAGTAAAAGAAGGTATTGAAAAAGGGACGATTGAAGAGGGAAAGGAAGAAATGATACACAGTATATTTGAATTTACAGATACTACTGTTGGAGAAATTTTGACTCCGAGAATTACGGTATTTGCTTTGGAAATGGAAAAAACATTGGGAGAAGTTTGGGATGAAATAGTGGAACAAGGTTTTTCAAGAATACCGATATATAACGAAACAATTGATAAAATTATAGGAATATTGCATACAAAAGAGTTATTGAAATACGATAGACAAAAAGATGGTAAAATAAAGTTAAAAGAATTAACAAAAAAAGCATTTTTTATACCGACAACAAAAACATTGGTAGAAGTGTTGGAAGATTTTAAGAGAAAAAGAACTCATATAGCAATAATTGTAGATGAGTATGGAGGAACGGAAGGAATTGTAACGATAGAAGATGTTATTGAGGAAATTGTAGGGGAAATTCAAGATGAGTTTGATCAAGAAGAAGAAGTAATTCAGCAAATTGGAGAAAAAGTATATGATATTAGAAGTGATATGTCTGTTGAGGAAGTAAACGATGAATTTAAAATAAATGTTCCTGTATCAGAAGAATATGATACGATTTCTGGATATATACAAGATATGTTAGGAAAAGTTGCAGAAGAAGGAGATCAAGTTCGTGGAGATAATTTTATTTTAAAAGTAATGGAAGTTGATAATAAAAGAATAGAAAAAATAAGAGTTATAATGATGGAAAAAGATAAGGAGCAAATGTATGGAAATGGAAATTAGGCCAAGGGTTAGAGTTGCAGGGATACTTATCAAAAATAATAAAATACTTTTAATTGAACATAAAAAAAATGATAAAAAATATTGGTTAATTCCGGGTGGTGGAGTTGATTGGGGAGAAAGTACAGCAGAAGCACTTATACGAGAATATAAAGAAGAAACAAATTTGGATGTAATTGTAGAAAAGTTTTTATTCTTGTCGGAAACAATAGCTCCTGACAAAAAGAAACATGTTATAAATTTATATTTTAAAATAAGAAAAGATGAAAATTCTAAAGCAGAAATGATTTTAGGAGGTGAATCGAACTTAAATGATTTAAAATTTGTATCTAAAGAAGAAATAGAAACAATAAAAATATATCCAAATATAAAAGAACAAATAAAACAATTATTAGATGAAAAAGAAATAGTTCCATATTTAGGCTTGTTATGGGACAAATAGGAGGAAAAATGACATCACAAGATCAAAAAAAAGTAGAGGGATTGATTAGAACAATACCTAATTTTCCAGAAGAAGGAATAATTTTTAGAGATATTACAACAGCTTTAAAAAATAAAGAAGGATTGGAAATCGTTATAAAAGATTTTTCTGAAAGATATAAAAATAAAGGGATAGATTATGTTTTGGGTGCAGATGCTAGAGGATTTATTTTTGGAGCAGCAATAGCTTATAATATAGGAGCTGGATTTGTACCAGCAAGAAAGCCGGGGAAATTACCGGCTGAAACTGAAAAAGTGGAATATGAATTAGAATACGGGAAAAATAGTATAGAAGTACATAGAGATGCTTTTGAAAAAGGAGCAAAAGTTTTAATTGTTGATGATTTATTAGCTACAGGTGGAACAGCTGGAGCAATGGTTCAGTTAGTGGAAAAATTAGAAGCAGAAGTTTATGAATTAGCATTTATGATAGAATTAGAAGGATTAAAAGGAAGAGAAATGTTGAAAGGTCATAATGTTTATTCGCAATTAAAATATTAATAAAAAATAAAGTATAAAATGGGAGATGAAAAAATCTCCTATTTTTTAGGTTAAAGAGTAAAAAAATATATAGAAATATGTTATAATATAAGATAAATAGAATTAATAATTGAAAACTACTGAATAGGAGGTAATTTGTAATGGAATTATTAGAAAGATTAAAAAATAGAATAAAAGAGAATAATCTTGAGATTGATATTGATAAAGTATCTCAAGCATTTATTTTGGCATATGAGTCACATGAAGGTCAAAAAAGGAAAAGTGGAGAAGACTACATTTTACATCCGGTTGAGGTAGCAGAAATATTAGTTGATATGAAAATGGATACAGATACAATAGTTGCAGGGATTCTTCATGATGTTGTAGAAGATACTCTTATAACTTTATCAGATATAGAATATACATTTGGGACAGATGTGAAAAAATTAGTGGATGGTGTAACAAAATTAAGAAATTTACCAAAAACAGATACAAAAAAAATAGAAAATATTAGAAAAATGGTCGTTGCAATGTCTGAAGATATAAGGGTAGTCATAATAAAATTAGCAGATAGACTTCATAATATGAGAACATTAAAATATATGACACATGAAAAACAACAAATAAAATCAAAAGAAACGCTTGATGTTTTTGCACCGATTGCTCACAGAATAGGAATGGCAAAAATAAAATGGGAATTGGAAGATATTAGTTTTAGATTTTTATATCCAAAAGAATATGTTGAAATAAAAGAACTTGTAAATGCAAAAAGAGGGGAAAGGGAAGCTTATACTAAAAGTATAATAGTAAAAATAGAAGAAGAGTTAAAAAAACAGGGGATAAAAGGTGAGGTAAATGGTCGTCCAAAACATTTGTATAGTATTTATAAAAAAATGATAGAAAAAGAAAAAAAATTTACTGACTTAAATGACTTGATTGCAATAAGAATAATGGTTGAAAAAGAAGTAGAGTGTTATAATGTTTTAGGACTTATTCATAATTTATTTGTTCCAGTTTCAGGAAGATTTAAAGATTATATTGCAGTTCCAAAATCAAATGGCTACCAATCTATTCACACTACGGTAAAAGGACATGACTCTCAAAATGTTGAAATTCAAATAAGAACATTTGAGATGCATAGAATTGCAGAAGAAGGGGTTGCGGCACATTGGAAATATAAAGAGAAAAAAAATAAAGCTAAAAATGAAGAATATTATGCTGCAGTGAAAAAAATAATAGAAACAAATTCAGAAAAACCAGAGAATTTTGCACAACAAGTAACAGGAAATTTATTAAATCAAACAATATTTGTATTTACACCAAAAGGCGATGTAATGGAATTATCACATGATTCAACAGCATTAGATTTTGCGTTTCAAGTCCATACACAAATTGGGTATAGAACGATAGGTGCTAAAGTAAATGAAAAAATTGTTCAATTAGGTCAAGTTTTAGAAAATGGTGATAAAATAGAAATAATGACTTCTAAAAGTGCAAAAGGACCGGGAAAAGATTGGCTAAATTTAGTAAATAATAGTAGTTCTAAAGCTAAAATTAGAAAGTGGTTTAAAGATAGAGAATTTGAAGAAAAAACAAAAGAAGGGGAACAAATTTTAGAAAAAGAGTTTGAGAAAATAGGGATAAAACTTAAAGATATTATTGAAGATGAGAGAGTATACTTATATATGAAAAAATTTAATATATCAACAGTTGAAATGATGTATTATAAATTTGCAATAGGAGATTTATCTTTAGACGGATTTATAAAAAAATTTGAGGTTAAAGAGGAACTAGACTTAAATGATGTTTTGGAAAAAGAAACTGAAAAAGGAAACAAGAAAAAAGATAAAAGTGAGGGTGGAATAAAAATATCGGGGACAGAGAACACTATGTATCGTTTTGCAAAATGTTGTAATCCATTGCCGGGAGATGACATAAAAGGTTATGTTACGAGAGGAAGAGGAATTGTAATTCACAGAACAAATTGTATGAATTTATTTTCGTTAATTGAAAATGAGCCAAATAGAGAAATTGAAGTTTATTGGGATGAAGAAACAGTAAATGCAGGAAATACAAAATATTTATATAATTTTAGTGTAAAAGCGATAGATAGACAAGGATTATTATTAGATATAATTAGAATATTGAACGAGTATAAAATGGAATTAGTAACGGTAAATAATAATTTTGTAAAAGAAAATGGAAATCAATATAATTTATTACATTTTGGAATAATGATTAAACAAAGAGAAGATTTTGATAAACTTTCAAATAATTTGAAATCATTGAAAGATATTGTAGATGTAATGAGAAAAAAATGAGAAGGAAAAGGAAATATGGAAAAACCAATAAAATATACATTAGAAGCAAAAGATGGAAATGCGAGAGCGGGGGTAATTGAAACACCACATGGGAAAATTGAAACACCAGTATTTATGCCGGTTGGGACACAAGCAACGGTAAAAGCTATGACAAAAGAAGAGTTAGAAACAATACATTCGCAAATCATTTTAGGAAATACATATCATTTATATTTAAGACCGGGAGATAATTTGATAAATGATTTTGGAGGGTTACATAAATTTATGAATTGGGATAAACCGATACTTACAGATAGTGGAGGATTCCAAGTATTTAGTTTAGGGGAGTTAAGAAAAATAAAAGAAGAAGGAGTACATTTTAGATCACATTTGAATGGATCAAAACACTTTTTATCGCCAGAAAAATCAATAGAAATTCAAAATAATCTTGGAAGTGACATAATGATGGTGTTAGACGAATGTCCTCCGGGCATGTCATCAAGAGAATATTTAATTCCATCAATAGAAAGAACGACAAGATGGGCAAAAAGATGTATTGATGCAAATAAGAATAAAGATAGACAAGGGCTTTTTGCGATTGTTCAAGGTGGGATTTATGAAGATTTAAGAGATAAAAGTTTTGTAGAATTATCACAATATGATGATGATTTTTCAGGATATGCAGTAGGTGGACTAGCAGTTGGAGAGCCGAGAGAGGATATGTATAGAATTTTACATTATAGTACGCCAAAATTACCTGAAAATAAACCGAGATATTTGATGGGAGTAGGAGAGCCACTTGATATGCTTGAAGCAGTAGAAAGTGGAATAGATATGATGGACTGTGTTCATCCAACGAGAATAGGAAGACACGGAACAGTTTTCACAAAATATGGAAGACTTGTTATTAAAAATCAGTCATATTATAGAGATGATAGACCTTTGGATGAATGTGATTGTTATGTGTGTAAAAATTATACGAGAGCGTATATAAGACATTTGTTTAAAGCTGAAGAAATTTTAGGACAAAGACTTGCAACATATCATAATTTACATTTTTTAATAAAACTTATGGATGGAGCAAGAAAAGCAATAAAAGAAGGAAGATTTAAAGAGTATAAAGAGGAATTTATAAAAAATTATACTTTAGGTAAAGAACATGAATGGATTAAACCAAAAGTTAAATAGAATTATTAGTATTTTGTAAAGAAGGAGGGACAATGAAATATAGAAGTTATAAAAATTTATCGGAAATGGCTAGAAGAATAGAAAAAGCAGATAAAGTATTTAAAAATGCTAAAATTTTAAATGTTTTTACAGAGGAAATTATAGAAGCAGATTTGGCAATTTCAGGAAATGTAATAATTGGAATTGGGGAGTATGAAGGTATAGAAGAAATAGATTTACAAGGTAAGTACATAGTTCCTGGATTTGTAGATAGTCATCTTCACTTGGAGTCAACTATGGTAGAGCCTAGACATTTTTTGAAGGAAGCTGTAAAATCAGGAACAACAACATTTATAGTGGATCCTCATGAAGTAGCAAATGTAGCGGGAACAGATGGAATTGATTATATTTTAGAGCAAACAGAAAATACTATTGGAAATGTTTTTGTAATGATTCCATCGTGTGTACCAGCAACAGATTTTGAAGATAATGGAAGAATATTATATGCAAGAGATATGAAAGACTATATGAATCATTCTAGAGTGTTAGGATTGGCGGAGGTTATGGATTCAAAAGCTGTAATTAATGGTCAAGATGCTATGATGAAAAAATTAGATTTATTTAAAGATAAAAATATAGATGGACATGCCCCGATGTTGGAAGATTATGATTTAACGGCATATGCTCTTGCAGGAATTAGAACAGATCATGAAGCGACAACTTATGAATATGCTAAAAAAGAAATTGAAAGAGGAATGTATGTATTAATAAGAGAAGGAAGTGCAGCGAAAAATCTGGAAGCAATAGTAACGGGAATTGTAAAAGATAAAGCTAGTACTGAAAGATATTGTTTTTGTACAGATGATAAACATGTGGAAGATATAACAAAAGAAGGACATATTAGTTATAATGTGAAAAAAGCGATAGAATATGGAATAAACCCAATAAAAGCATATAAAATGGCGACAATTCAGGCTACACAATGTATAGGAAAAGAGAAAACAATGGGAGCGATTGCACCGGGTTATAAAGCAGATTTTATTATATTGGATAATTTTGAGAAAGTTGAAATAAATGATGTTTATTTTAATGGAGAAAGTGTTAAAGATTTAATCAAAAAAGAAGAGGTTATAATACCTTGTCCAAAAAAATTAAAAAAAACGGTGTTTGTTAAGGATTTCTCTCAAGAAAAGCTAATTTTAAAAGTGAAAAATGAAGATGAATTTCCTGTAATAAAAATTGTAGCAGGAGAAATTGTTACATTAAAAAGTTTTGAAAAAATACCTGTTAAAGATGGAGTATTTGAAGCGAATAAAATTTATAATAAAGTTGTTGTGGTGGAAAGACACAATAATACGGGAAAAGTTGGATTAGGAATTTTAAAAGGATTTGGAATAAAAAATGGAGCAATTGCTTCAACGGTTGCACATGATTCTCATAATATTGTAGTTGTAGGTGACAATGACAGAGATATTGAAATAGCAGTTCAAGAGCTTGTAAAATCTCAAGGAGGATATGTTTTAGTTGAAAATGGAAAAGTTATAGATACTCTCCCTTTAAAAATAATGGGGCTTATAAGTGATGAAAGTCCAAAAGAAGTTGAAAATAAAATAAAAATTATGGTAGAATATTCAAGAAAAATGGGAATAAACGAAAATATAGATCCGTTTATAAATTTATCATTTTTAGCTTTACCTGTAATTCCTGAAATAAGAGTAACGGCAAGAGGAATTTATGATGTAGTTGAGGATAAATTTTATGGATAAACTAGATGGTTTTTTAAAATATTCAATACTTTTTTCATATTATGGAGAATTATTTTCTAAAAAACAAAAAGAATATTTAGAACTTTATTTGGAAGAAAATAGTTCGTTAAGTGAAATTGCAGATGAATACGGAGTTACAAGACAAGCAGTTTTTGATAATATAAAAAGAGGGTTTAAACAACTTGATGATTATGAGGAAAAATTAAAAATATTTCAAAAAGAAAAAGAAGTAAAAGAAAAATTAGAAAGACTTAGAGTAAATTTTACTAGAGAAAATTTAGAAAAAATAATAGAAGAATTTGATTATAATAATGAGGTGTATTAATAGATGTTTAATAACTTAGGAGATAGGTTTAAGGATATATTTAAAAAAGTTAGTGGACAAGGTAAATTAACAGAAGCTAATATGAAAGAAGCTTTAAGAGAAGTAAGGCTTGCATTGCTTGAAGCAGACGTAAATTACACTGTTGCTAAAAATTTTGTTGCAAAAATAAAAGAAAAAGCTTTAGGAGAAAATGTAATTTCAGGGGTAAATCCGACACAACAATTTATAAAAATAGTAAATGATGAATTGGTTGAAGTTTTAGGTGGGACAAATGTTCAAATAGTGAAAGCAGATAAAGCACCGACAATAATAATGTTAGCTGGATTGCAAGGAGCTGGAAAAACAACATTTGCAGGGAAATTGTCAAAATACTTGAAATCTAAAGGAGAAAAACCGTTTTTAATAGGGGCAGATGTTTATAGACCTGCAGCTAAAAAACAATTAATGGTATTAGCTGAACAAATAAAAGTTGGAATGTTTACGATAGAAGAAAGTGATAATGTTTTAGAAATTTGTAAACAAGGAATTGAAAAAGCGAAAGAAGAACATGCAACTTATATAATAATAGATACGGCAGGACGGTTACATGTTGATGATGCTTTAATGAATGAGCTTAAAAATGTAAAAGATGAATTTACTCCAAATGAAATTTTATTAGTTGTAGATGGAATGACAGGACAAGATGCTGTAAATGTTGCGAAAACTTTTAACGAACAATTAGATATAACAGGAGTAGTTTTAACGAAATTAGATGGGGATACTCGTGGTGGAGCTGCATTGTCAGTAAAAGAAGTTGCTGGGAAACCAATTAAGTTTATAAGTGAAGGGGAAAAATTAGACGATATAGCTCCGTTTCATCCAGATAGACTTGCATCGAGAATACTTGGGATGGGAGATGTTGTTTCGTTAGTTGAAAAAGCTCAAGAAGCGATAGATGAAAAAGATGCAAAGGAAATGGAAGAGAAATTTAGGAAAAATCAATTTGATTTTGAAGATTTTTTAAAACAATTTAAAATGATAAAAAAAATGGGGTCAATAGCTGGAATTATGAAAATGATTCCGGGAGTAGATACAAGTATGATTGATATGGCTGGAGCTGAAAAAGAAATGAAAAGAGTAGAAGCTATCATTTATTCAATGACAGTTCAAGAAAGAAGAGATCCTAAAATATTAAATGGAAGCAGAAAGTCTAGAATTGCAAAAGGAAGTGGAGTTACTGTAAGTGATGTGAACAAACTTATTAAACAATTTGAACAAATGAAACAAATGATGAAAATGTTTAATAGTGGTGGTTTTGGACTACCAGGATTTGGCGGAATGGGAAGAAGTAAAAAGAGAAAATAAAAAGTTATGAGGAAAAGCTAGAGATAAAACTTTAGCTTTTTATTTTATTGAAAAAATAATAATATTTATGATTAAATAATAAAAGATAAAGAGAATTAATTATTTGACTAAAAAATTTATATTTAGTATAATTTAAAGATAAAAAAAGAAAGAGAGAGAAGATGAAAAAGTTAAAAAAAAAATTCATAGGATTGTTATTTGGAACAGCATCTTTAATAACTTTTGCTGCAGATCCAAATTATGAAGATTACAAAGCGTTATTAATAGGAAATAATGAGGGAGGAATTATTAAAAGTGTAAATGCTGAAACTGTAAGACCATTAGCTTCAATAACAAAAGTTATGACGAGTTTGTTGGTGTTAGAAGAAGTGGAGAAAGGGAAAATAAATTTAGATACAAAAGTTATAGTTTCAGAAAAAGCGGCGTTAGTACCATACGGGGTAAAGTTAGTAGCAGGGAAAGAGTATACAGTTAGAGATTTATTGAAAGCAACGATTATAAGATCATCTAATAATGCAGCGTATGCTCTAGGAGAGTTTATTGGTGGAGATATTCCAACATTTGTAAGTATGATGAATAAAAAAGCAAATGAATTAGGATTAGATTCGTTAAGGTATTGTTCGCCCCACGGGCTTCCACCTAAATATACGGGATCTTGCATGGATCAGGGAAATGCAAAAGATTTATACAAATTAGGAATGTATATAACGAAATACAATGAATATTTTAATATTTCAAAAAATTCATTGACTTATATTGATAATGGAAAGATACAATTAAAATCTACAAATCACTTACTTGGGAAAGTTGTTGGAGTAGATGGAATGAAGACAGGGTATCACGATGCTTCAGGGTCGAATATAATTTTAACGGCTAAAAGAGGAGAAGATAGAATGTACGCCGTAATATTAGGTGCGACAAAAGCAGCTAATAGGGATGCTATAGGTGAAAAAGAAATAAATGAATATTATGAAAGTGGGAAAAATTATATTCAAGAAAGAGTGAAAAAAATAGGAATATCAGGAAATAATAATAAAAATAACTCGGGAAAAAATCAAAATCCTATTGTAGTAGTGAAAATAATAGATAAAAATAATTTAATTAACAAAGTAGTAATAAATAATAAAGAGTATGGGTTATATCCTAGTGAAACTATATATGATACAGTAAATTTGAATGAAAAAATAGAATTAGATTATCAAGTTATTTCGGAAGAGAATATAACTAGAAAAAGTTTAAATGAAATTGTAGGAATATTTTATGCAACAAATAAAAAAACGAAAAAAGTATATAGTGGAGCTTTAATTTTAAAAGAGATAAAAAAATAAAAAAGGAGCAAGAAAAATGGCAATAGGAATTTTTGATTCAGGCGTTGGTGGATTGACTGTTTTAAAAGAAATAAAAAAAGAGTTACCAAATGAGAAAATATATTATTTTGGAGATACATTGAGAGTGCCTTATGGAGAAAAGTCTAAAGATTTTATTATGGAATATTCAAAAAAAATAGTAGAATTTTTGATGAAAAAAAATGTAGATATAATAGTTATTGCATGTAATACGATAACAGCTGTTGCGTTAGAAGAATTAAAAAAAATTTATGATTTGCCAATAATTGGAGTGATAAAAGGTGGAGTTAAGGGAGCATTAAATGTTACAGAAAATAATAAAATTGGGATAATAGCAACTCAAGCGACAGTAAATTCAAAAAAATATGAACAAGAATTAAGAAAAGAAAACAAAGATGTAGAAATTTTTGTAAAAGCTTGTCCATTATTAGCTCCGGCAGCTGAAGAGGGAATTGTTAAAGGGAAATTTGTTGAATTTATGATAAAAAGTTATATTGATGAGATTAGAAACGAGATAGATACTTTAGTTTTAGGGTGTACTCATTATCCTTTATTTAAAGAAGTTATAATAAATAATTATAAAAATCTAAAAATAGTAGATCCTGCAATAGAAACGGCTAAAGAAGTAAAATTGATAATGGAAAAAGAAAAATTAATAAAAAATGATAAAAACTTAGATGAAATGGAGGAATGTTTTATAACTTCTAATTTGGAACAATTTAAAAATGTGGGAGAAATAATTTTAGAGGAAAAAATGGAAATACCAACATTAGTGGAGTTATAAAAATAAAAATGATAGAATATATTTTTGGAGAATTAACAGTAAAAAAAATAGATTATGTTGCTATTGATATAAATGGTTTGGGATACAAAGTCAATATATCGCTAAAAACATATGAAAATATAGGAAATATAGGTGACGATATAAAATTGTATATACATACTCATGTAAAAGAAGATGAAATTTCGTATTACGGTTTTAAGACAGAAAGTGAAAGAGAATTATTCAAAGCGGCAATTAGTATAAGTGGAGTTGGGCCTAAAATGGCGATTGCTATTTTGTCTACATTTAATAGTCGTGAAGTGATAGACATTGTTCTTGGGGATGAAGTAAAAATATTTACGAGAGTACCGGGAATTGGAGCTAAAAAAGCACAAAAAATAATTTTAGATTTAAAAGATAAAGTGAAAAAATTAAATGTGATTGAAATATTTAATGAAAATAGTACAGTAACAAATGGGAAATTAATAATTTCTAACACAACTTCTGCTAGCTTAAATCCAAAAGTATTAATGATGAAAGAGGATATTAAAATGGCATTGGAATCATTAGGGTATGTAAATTCCGATGTTTCTAAATGGATTAAAGATGAAGAACTTATGGAAATTGCAGATACAGCTGAAGCACTTAAAGTTGTGTTAAGACAAATACAAAATAAAAGTTTATAAATAAGTCGCAAGTTATTTTTTTCACATTTTCTATTGACAAATGTTTTAAAAAAGAGTATAGTAGTAAACAGGAAATAGTGAAATAATTTACAATTTAAAAATGGAGGCTCAGATTATGGCAGTAACAGATATTGAAAGTTTGAAAGAATTAATTGGAAAAGTTAAAAAAGCTCAAGAAGAGTATTCTAGTTTTGATCAAGAAAGAGTAGATAAAATTTTTAGAAAAGTTGCACAAAAAATTAATGATGAAAGAATAAGACTGGCACAAATGGCAGTAGAAGAAACAGGAATGGGAATTGTAGAAGATAAAGTTATAAAAAACCATTTCGCTTCAGAATATATTTATAACAAATATAAAGATGAAAAAACATGTGGTGTATTAGAAGAAGACCATTCGTATGGAATTAAAAAGGTTGCAACGCCTATTGGATTGATAGCAGGAGTAGTTCCAACAACAAATCCTACTTCAACAGCAGCATTTAAAATATTATTATCATTAAAAACAAGAAATGCAATAATATTATCGCCACATCCAAGAGCAAAAAAATCAACTATTGAAGTTGCAAAAATTGCATTAGAAGTAGCGAAAGCTTATGGAGCACCTGATAATATAATTGGATGGATAGATGAACCAAGTGTAGATTTATCAAGAGAAGTAATGCAAAATGCCGATTTAATATTAGCAACTGGAGGACCAGGAATGGTTAGATCTGCGTATTCTTCAGGAAGACCAGCAATAGGGGTTGGAGCAGGGAATACACCAGTTGTAATTGATAGTTCTGCCGATATAAAAATGACAGTAAATTATGTATTAATGTCTAAAACATTTGATAATGGAGTAATTTGTGCTACAGAACAAGCTGTAATTGTAGACGAAAGTATTTATGAAAAAGTAAGAAAAGAGTTCTTGGAAAGAGGAGCTTATATTCTTACAGAAGAAGAAAAACAAAAAGTAAGAGATATTTTATTTATAAATGGAAACTTAAATGCAGATGTAGTTGGTAAAGCTGCAACAGTTATTGCTGAAATGGCAGGAATTAAAGTACCTTCAACAGCTAGAGTATTAATAGGAGAAGTAGAATCTACAGGAAACGAAGAACCATTTGCACATGAAAAATTATCTCCGGTTCTTGCAATGTATAAAGGAAAAGATTATCAAGATTCATTGAAAAAAGCTGAAGAATTAGTAGAATTAGGTGGATTAGGACATACTTCATCATTATATATTAATTTAGCAGAAAAAGAAAAAATTGATGAATTTGGAAGAAGAATGAAAACAGGAAGAACATTAATAAATATGCCAGCTTCATTAGGAGCTATTGGAGATGTGTTTAACTTCAAATTAGAACCATCATTAACATTGGGATGTGGTTCATGGGGAGGAAACTCAGTGTCTGAAAATGTAGGAGTAAAACATTTAATTAACATAAAAACAATAGCAGAAAGAAGGGAAAATATGTTATGGTTTAAAGTTCCTCAAAAAGTTTATTTTAAATATGGTTCATTACCAGTAGCTTTAGAAGAATTAAAAGGAGAACATAAAAAAGCATTTATTGTAACAGATAGAACTTTAGCTGAATTAGGATTTACTTCACATGTTACAAAAGTTTTAGATCAAATAGGTATAGATTATAGAATATTCTCAGATGTTAAAGAAGATCCCCTTTTAAGTTCAACTCAAGCAGGAGCAAAAGCGATGTTAGAATATAATCCAGATGTTATAATAGCTTTAGGTGGAGGATCTGCAATGGATGCCGCTAAAATTATGTGGGTATTATATGAACATCCAGAAACAAGATTTAAAGATTTAGCAATGAGATTCATGGATATAAGAAAAAGAATATTACCATTCCCTAAAATGGGTGTAAAAGCTAAGTTTGTTGCAGTTGCAACTTCAGCTGGAACAGGTTCAGAAGTAACTCCGTTCTCAATAATTACTGACGACGAAACAGGAGTAAAATATTCGTTAGCTGATTACGAATTAACACCACATATGGCAATAAATGACCCAGAATTAATGTTAACAATGCCTAGAGGATTAACGGTTGCATCAGGAATTGACGTGTTTACTCATGCGTTAGAATCATATGTTTCAATAATGGCAACAGAATACACAAAACCTTATTCATTAGAAGCGGCAAGATTAGTGTTTAAATACTTGCCAGAATCAGTAAGAGATGGAGCAAAAGCGATAAAAGCTAAAGAAAAAATGGCGAATGCTTCATGTTTAGCGGGTATGGCTTTCGCAAATGCATTTTTAGGAATTAATCACTCATTAGCACATAAATTAGGAGGAAAATTCCATATACCTCATGGAGTTGCAAATGCGTTATTGATGGAAGAAGTTGTAAGATATAATGCTACAGATGCACCTACAAAAATGGGAGTATTCCCACAATATAGATATCCAAATGCAGTACAAAGATATGCAGAAATGTCAGATCATTTAGGATTTGGAAAAGAAGCTAAAACAAATGAAGAAAAAGTAGAAAAATTAATAGAAGGAATTACAGCGATTAAAAAAGAAATAGGAATTCCTATAACAATTAAAGATTGGGGAGTATCAGAAGCAGAGTTCTTAGAAGCTGTAGATGAAATGTCAGTAAATGCGTTTGACGATCAATGTACTCCTGCAAATCCAAGATACCCACTAATTTCTGAATTAAAAGAAATTTACTTAAAAGCTTATTATGGAAAAGATTATAAAAAATCTGAAGTTAAAGAAGAAGGTAAAAAAAATAAAAAGAAATAAGTGCAAATGAAATAAAATAACAATAAAACATGTACCAAAAAGTTGAAAAATTTAGAGGTGCATGTTTTGTTTATTAATAAATTTAAGGTATAATTATAATAAATATAGGCTTTAGAAAGTTGGTAAAAATGGAAAATAGAAAAAATAAAATTAATGAACTTTTAAATAAAAGAAAAGAATTTATGCAAAAAGGTGAAACTATAAAGGAAGTCAGTATTTTAAAAGAAGTTTCAAAATTAATCGTTGAAGTTTATGGAGTTGAAAGTGATGAAAATATACAAATATTGAATGAATTGGGTGGAACTTTGAAATATGTTGGAGAATATGAAGAAGCAGAAGCATCGTTGTTAAAAGCTCGAGAAATTATAGCTAAAAAATATGGTATAAATAATGTTTCTTATGCAACATGTACATTAAATCTTGCTGAAGTATATAGATTTATGAAAAAATTTGATGAAACGGAAGCGATGTATTTGAGAGCAAAACAAATTTATGAAATGAATAATTTGTATAATGATTATTTATATGCAAGTTTGTGTAATAATTTAGGTCTTTTTTATCAAGAGTTAGGAAAATATGAAGAAGCCTTAAAATTGCATGAGATAAGTTTGAGAATATTGAAAAATAATCCTGAACAACAATTACAATATGCGACAACACTAAGTAATTTGGTAACACCATATTTAAAAACAGGACAAAAAGCTAAATCTTATGAAACTTTAGAACAATCTTTAGAATTGATAGAAAAAGTTGTTGGGAAAGAGCATAATTTATATTCAGCTTCATTAAATAATATGGCGATAGGCTATTTTAATGATGGAGAATTGGAAAAGGCGTTAGATTTATTTGAAAAGAGTGTAGAAATTTGTAAAAAATCTTTTGGAGAGAATAGTGATAATTATAAAAATTTATTATCAAATATTGAATATGTTAAAGATACGATAGAAAAAGCTAAAGAAGCTGTAACTGAAAAAAAAGAAAATTTAAAAGGATTAGAATTATCAAAAAAATATTATGAGGAAATTTATAAACCTGTTTTGAAAAACGAATTTTCTGAATTGTATAAAAGGATTGCTGTAGGATTAGTGGGAGAGGGATCGGAATGTTTAGGTTATGATGATGAATTTTCTCAAGATCATGATTTTGGTCCTTCGTGCTGTATTTGGTTAACAAAAGAAGATTATCTTAAATATGGTGGTGTTTTGAAAAAAAGATTAGATGAATTACCTAAAACGTATAAAGGATACAAAGCTTTGCGTGTTAGCGAGTGGGGAGAAGGTAGAAGAGGGGTTTTGAATATAGAGGATTGGTATTACAAATTTATAGGAAAAAGTGTTGCACCTCAAATATTGATGGATTGGCGTGTTATTCCTGAAACGGCACTTGCTACGGCTACGAACGGAGAAATATTTGAAGATAATTTAGGATTTTTTACTGAAATTCGTCAAGAATTAAAAAAATATTATCCAGAAGATATACGGAAAAATAAAATTGCGACAAGATGTATGAAAATGGCACAAAGTGGACAATATAATTTTAGTCGTTGCATGAAAAGGAATGATATTGTTGCTGGAAGATTGGCAGAAACGGAATTTATAAATGAATTAATTCATATGATATTTTTATTAAATAAACAGTATTTATTATTTTATAAATGGGCATACAAAAAATTAAAAGAATTACCGATTTTAGGAGAAAAGTCATATAAAATTATAAAAGATATAGTGGAACGACCAATATATGATTTGAATGGTAAAGAGAGTTTGATAGAAGAAATTTGTAATCTAATTATACAAGAATTAAAAAAACAAAAATTAATTTCAGAAAAAATTACGAGTACATTTCTACAAGATGTAGGAATTGAGGTTCAAAAAAGTATAGAAGATGAGCAATTAAAAAACTGGTCACCTTGGCTAGATTAGAGGTAAAGTATGAAAAAAGAAGAAATTATAAATGAAATTTTAGAACGAGAATGGATTTTTTTTACAAATGCAAATAATGTAGGAGGTAGAGCCTCTTGTCAAGATAATAAAACTGAATTTATTATAATGCGTAAAAGTCAATGGGAAACATTGCCACAAGAAATTTTAGAAAGTTATTTAGATGATTTGCAGGAAGCTGAAAATAAAAGAGTAAATATTGTTGTAGAAAAATATGCGAGAATGATGGAGTATAGTTCGCCGGCAGAATACGAAGCAATAAAGCATCATTTACATGAAATATCTCAAGATAAAAAAGAAATAGCTGATAAAATTGTAGAAATATATTTGAATTGGGAAAAGGAAGTTATAGATAAATATCCAAAATTATCTAAGTGTGGACGACCACTATATTCAACGGCAGATACTCTTGAAGTAACATCAATAGAAACATATTTAAGAGGGGAATTATATTCTTATTCAAAAAAAACGAATACACTTTACTATCGATACATAAAAAAATGTGTAGAAAAAAATAAAAATTTAGCACTTGAAAATATAAGAAATATAGTGATAGAAAAAGGTTTTGAGAGTTTGGAAGAAGCAGAAAATTCTCTATAAAATAAAAAAATACAAAAAAATTATCAAAAAGTAGTTGACAAAGATGATGAGATATGTTAGAATACATTTTGTCTATTGAA
>CAURVQ010000003.1:0-86095 GCA_963528625.1 uncultured Leptotrichiaceae bacterium
CCCAAAGAGCATAAGCTCCACCATCTACCATACCATCAAAATTAGGTATTGGTTGATCTATTGTTGCAGGATCTCCCAATCCATCTTTTTTATATACAATAACACCTTTTTGCCCTATTTTAAATTTCCCTCTATTATTTGCAAAATCTTCATAGTCAGACCAATATTGTTCGTACCTTCCGTGATTTGAAAATCCTATTGTACTTATACAAAAAAGTAACATCATTAATTTTTTTGAATTTTTCATTTTCTATCTTCCTTACCTTTATAATTAATTCTCTTCTATTTAGATTATACCACAATTTTATCATTTTTTTATTAAAATTTTTTCTATAAGATTAAATTTTATAATTTATTATTTCATATTAATATTTACTTAAAATAATTTTATTCCATTTCTACCTAAGAACATTTATTTTCTTATTATATTTATTTTTTTTATTATATATTTTTTATATCTATAGACAAAAATCCCTTATAACATTTCCGTAAATCTATGATAATCAGCATTAACTTTTCCAATTTTTCCTTGACTTTTTATTTTTTTACGGTATACTATAATATAAATGATAAAATTACACATTATTAGGAGGCAATTATGTTTAAAAGAAGTTCTGGAATTTTATTCCACCCCACTTCACTTCCTGGAAAATACGGTATTGGTACTCTAGGGAAAAAAGCTTTTGACTTTGTTGATTTTTTAGCTAACGCAAAACAACAATTATGGCAAATATTTCCATTAGGACCAACAGGTTACGGAGATTCTCCATATCAATCATTCTCTACTTTCGCCGGAAATCCTTATTTAATTGATTTTGATTTACTTATTGAAGGTGGATTATTAGAACAAAGCGATTTAGAAGGAATTCATTTTGGAGATAATGAAGAATATATTGATTATGGTGCTATTTATAATGAAAAATACCCGTTATTGAAAAAAGCATATGAAAATTTCAAAAAATTAGAAAACAATCCTTATTTACAAAATTATAATGATTTTAAATGGTGTAACGGTTGGTGGCTTGAAGATTACGCAATGTACATCGCACTTAAAAATCATTTTAATGGTTTACCTTGGAATGAATGGCCAGATGATATAAAAGCTAGACATCACGATGCAATGGAAAGATATAAATGGGAAATTAGTGATGATATTGAATATCATAGATTTATACAATTTTTATTCTTTACACAATGGAACGATGTAAAAGAATACGCAAATAATAAAGGTATAAAAATAATTGGTGATATACCTATATTTGTTGCAGCTGATAGTGCTGATGCTTGGGCAAATCCAGAAATTTTCTTATTTGATCAAGATAGAAAACCTGTAAAAGTTGCAGGAGTTCCACCTGATTATTTCAGTGCTACCGGACAATTATGGGGAAATCCGTTATATGATTGGAATAAATTAAGAGAAACTGGATATAAATGGTGGATTGATAGAGTTAGAGGAAGTTTATATTTATGCGACATTATTCGTATCGATCACTTTAGAGGATTTGAAGCATATTGGGCTGTTCCTTTTGGTGAACCGACTGCACAAAATGGTCAATGGGTTCAAGGACCTGGAATTGATTTATTTAATGCAATTAAAAATGCTTTAGGTGAATTACCAATCATTGCAGAAGATTTAGGTACAATGACGCAAGGAGTTATTGATTTAAGAGAAGGAACTGGTTTCCCAGGAATGAAAATTTTAGGATTTGCATTTGATTCTCAAGAAGAAAACGACTACTTACCTCATACTTATACTAAAAACTGTGTCGTTTATACTGGTACTCATGATAACGATACTTTTGTTGGTTGGTTCAATCAAGCCAATGAAGCAGATAAACAATTTGCTAAAAATTATTTGAATACAAGAAATGATAATGAAATTCACTGGGATGCAATAAGAGCCGCTTGGAGTTCTGTTGCAGATATGGCTATCGCCCCTATTCAAGATTTCTTTGGTTTAGGAAGTGAAGCTCGTATCAATACTCCGGGAGTTGCTTCAGGTAACTGGCAATGGAGAATTAAAGATAATATTCTTACAGATGAATTAGCTGAAAAAATAGCAAATCTTACAAAAACATATTCAAGATAATATAACTAACATAAATATCCCTTAATAAAAAGTTTAATTTTATCCTTGATGATAATTTTAAACTTTTTTCTTTTTTAAACAATATTTTTTGTTTTTTTACTATTTTTAAGTTATAATATAAATATGATTTACGGAAAGGAGAAAATTTATATGAGTAAATATAGGCAAGTCTATAATGATATAAAAGAAAAAATCAATAATGGACAGCTTCAAACTGGTACTTTTTTAGAAAGCGAATCTGATTTAGCACATAAATATTCATATTCAAAAGATACTATTAGAAAAGCATTATCAATGTTAGAATTAGATGGATATATACAAAAAATAAAAGGTAAAAATTCTTTAATTTTAGAAAATGGTCGTATGAAAAATTCTCTTTTAACTGAAATTCGTACTTCACAAGAATTAGATCTTGGAAAAAATTATGATACACATACACATTTAATTAGTCTTTATATAGTGCAAGGTCAAGAAGATATAATGAATATTTTTAATGTTAAAGAAGACAAAGATTTTTATAAAGTTGTGCGTAATCGTTCTATTAATGGGGAAAATTTAGAATATGATGTTCTATATTTTGATAGAAAAATTGTACCGTTCTTAAATAAAAATATTGTTGAAAAATCTATTTATAAATATTTAGAAAATGAACTGAATTTAAAAATTTCTCATTCAAGACGAGAAATTAAATTTAGATATGCAACTGAAGATGAAAGAGAAAATATGGATTTAGGTGAGTATAATATGGTTATAGTAATTGAAAGTCATACATACTTGTCAAATGGATACTTATTTCAATATGGAACGACAACTTATCGACCAGATAAATTCACATTTACCACTATTGCAAAAAGATAATATTTGAAAGGAAAATTTATGAGAATATTAGTTATAGAAGATGAAAAAAATCTTAATGATATTATTGTTAAAAGATTAAAAGTAGAGCATTACGGAGTTGACGCTTGTTATGATGGAGCTGAAGGACTTGATTATATTTTAGCAACAGAATACGATGCTATTATTTTAGATGTAATGTTACCAAAACTTAATGGTTTTGAAATTTTAAAAAAAATAAGAGAAAAGAAAATAAAGACACCCGTTTTATTACTTACGGCAAAGGATAGCGTTGAAGATAGAGTTCATGGTCTTGACTTAGGAGCTGATGATTATTTATTAAAACCTTTTGCTTTTGATGAATTACTTGCAAGAATTCGTGTTTTACTTAGAAAAGCATCAAATACTGAAACTGCAAATAATATTTTTTCAATCGCTAATCTTAGTGTTGATGTTACTTCAAGAACTGTTAAGCGTGATGATAAAAGTCTTAAACTTTCAACTCGTGAATTTACAATTTTAGAATATATGATTAGAAATAAAGGTAAAATTTTAAGTCGTGATACTATTGAACAACATATTTGGAATTATGACTATGAAGGTGGAACAAATGTGATTGATGTTTACATTAGATATTTAAGAAAAAAAATTGATGATGGCTATGAACCTAAATTAATTCATACTATTCGTGGAATTGGTTATGTTCTGAAGGTGGAAAATGAATAAGATTAAACAATTTTTTCAAAGAAATTTATCAATAAAATGGTCTATCACAATGTGGTATATGTTTTTAATGACCGGACTTGTAGCAATTTTTCTTTCCATTATACTTTATTTAAGTAATAACATTATTAGACAAAATGTTTATGATTATTTAAAAAATGGAGTTCAAAACAGTTTTTCTCAAATTGAATCTGACGAAGAAGGAAATATTATTATTGATAATAAATTAGATACAATTTTAGGTGTTGTAGAAATTTCAATTTATAATAAAGATAAAGAATTTGTATATGGAAATTCATCTATTGATTTTGAATATGACGATAATTTTGATCTTATAAAAAAATTTAATACATTAAAATATAATCACGACAAATGGTACATATATGAAGATGTTAAAAATTATCCAAATTATGGAAATATTTGGGTTCGTGGAATAATAAAAGCAACTTTACTTGATAATATTATTCAATTTATTATACTAAGACTTACTATCGGTCTTCCAATTTTCTTATTATTTTCTGGAATTACAGGATTTTTAATAATAAGAAACTCACTAAAACCTATTAATTTTATAAAAAATACAGCTTTAAAGATTCATGCTGGAAACGATTTAACAAAAAGAATTAATCTCGGTGAAGGTAAAAATGAAGTTTATACTCTTGCGAATACTTTTGACGGAATGTTTGATAAATTGCAAAATTCTTTTGATAGTGAAGTACAGTTTACTTCTGATGTTTCTCACGAATTAAGAACTCCTATATCTGTTATAAAATCACAAGCAGAATATGGAAAAACAAATATTGTATCAATTAACGAAGCAAAAGATATTTTGAATATTATTTATGATGAAAGTCAAAAAATGTCAAATTTAGTTTCACAATTATTGACTTTAGCTCGTATGGACAAAGGGTATCATAAATTAAATTTAGAGAATATTAATTTAACTGAATTGATAGAAATTATAGCTGAATCACAAAAATTTAATGCTGAACAAAAAAACATTACTATTACTTACGATTTAAAAGAAGATATTTTTGCCGATGTAGACGAACATATGATTATGAGAGTTTTTATAAATTTAATTTCAAACGCTATTAGTTATGGAAAAGAAAATGGATTTATTCATATCACATTACAATTAAGTGAAGATAAAAAATTTATTTTAATAGAAATAAAAGATAATGGAATTGGGATTTCTAAAGAGAATATTAATAAAATATGGGACAGATTTTTCCAAGTTGAATCTTCTCGAACGGGTGACAATTCAGGTTTAGGACTACCTATGGTACGAGGAATTGTTGAAGCTCATAATGGAGAAATTACAGTTGAAAGTAAATTAGATATTGGAAGTACATTTAAAATAAAATTACCAAAAAAAATTTAATTTCTCATTTTTCTTTAATTTTAGCATGATATTATTAATGTAGAAAATGAGAGAGACGGTTAAACTTGGAGGAATCTTTAATGAAAAATAAAATTACAAATATAGGCTTATTTATCTTTATTTTTTCAGGAATTATAAGCTTTTCACAAATATATCCAAAAATAAAAAAAGAACAAAAACTTTTACCACTTAATCATGTTTCAAACAAAAATACAAAAATTACAGCTGAAAAAGCTAAAGAAATTGCTTTAAAACATGCTAAGGTACTAAAAAGTAATGTGAGATTTCGTAAAATTAAGCTTGATATAGATCACGGTATTTTAGTATATGAAATGGAATTTATAGTAGGTAACGCTGAATACGAATATGAAATTGATGCTAATAATGGAAGTATCGTTAGCTACGAAATAGAATGGTAATAATAATTTTAACAATTCATAATCTTTTAAATCATGGGTAAAATAAAGTTTTCTATGCAAATATTAGACATTTATAACATTCCCAAACAAAGAGAGTTTTTATACTCTCTTTTTTATTCTTACTAAAAAAGTTATATACTCTTTTTATAAAAACTAAAATAATCTATTTTTAACTTTTTCATAATTCTATTTATTTTAATTTTCTAATTATATAAAAAGTAGCTATAAAAATAGCTACTTCAATAATATTTCAATTATTTTTAATTTAATTTTGGGAATATAAATACTCCATAAATAGGCCCTGCATGAGCTCCTATCACTCCACCAATTTCTCTATTTAAAATTGCACCATGAATTTTAGACTCTTTTAATATTTCATTTTGAACTTTTGTTAAACTTTCTAATTCTGTTGGAGTTCCTCCCCACGCTGTACACATTATTAAACTTTGTTTTTTGCTTTCATCTTTAACATATTTTTCAATATATTTTTGAGCATTATGCTCTCCTAAAACTTTTTTTTCAATAGTTACTTCACCTTGAGTTATAGTAAGAATAGGTTTCATTTTTAATAATCCTCCTATAGCAGAACTTGCTTTCCCTATTCTTCCACCTCTTTCAAGATATGTCAATTCAGGAATAATTATCAATAATTTACCTTTATTTTTATAATTATTTGCCCAATTTATAATACTATTAAAGCTTTCTTTTTTCTTAGCTTTTTTAGCTGCCTCTAAAACAAGTATTCCTTGTAATAATGAAGCACCCATACTATCTACTAATTCAATGTCATTTTCTCTATTTGTTAAAGATTTAGCAACTCTAGCTGCTTGTAATGTCCCACTTAACTTACCTGATAAATGTATTGAAATTATTTTTTTGTACCCTCTTTCAAATAATTTATTATAGATATTTGAAATTTCTTGAGGTGCTGGCTGTGAAGTTTTTATTACTACTTTTTCATCTATCATGTAATGCCAAAATTGTTGTTTTGATATTTCTAATCCATCTTTATAAATTTCACCTTTTATATCTAATTTTAAAGGTACTATTTTTATTGGTAAATCTTTAATATCCTCTAATGTTAAATCTGAAACTGAATCAGTCACAATCGCTATTTCTGGCATATTTGGATCTTTATTTTCTAAATAAATATAGTAATAATAATTTTCTTGATCTCCATCAATTATATCTACTTTTATTTTACTTAATTTATGTTTTAATAAATCTTTACTTCCTTCACATTTTTCTTTACCCGTTACAACTGTTGCAACTACTGTATTATCTGTCACTAATTCATTTAACATCGTTTCCAACATCGTTAGTAAATTTTCATCTGTATATTTAATTTTACCATTTATTAATCCAATGTAATTATCTTTTTTTATAACTAATTCATCAATTTTAGTATCTCTAACTGCTTTAGTTATTTCAATTGAATAATTTCTTTTTTCTAAAGTTTTTAAATCTTCAAAAGTTTCTTCTTTATTTTTTATATAAAAATATCCTTCTAACATTGTTTTTGTTTCATAAACAATAGCATTTTTATCAGATTTTTCTGCTGCTAATTTTGCTGTTGTTATAACATTTTTGTTATTTGGTAATATAATAATATTTTGTTTATCTAATTTTTTTGTTGCTTCTAACATATCTTGAACACTAGGGTTTTTACTTTGTCCACCTAATATTACAACATCTGCACCTTTTTTTAAAAATTCATCTTTCAATACTTCCGAATCTGCCAATATTACATAACCTGTATTTGATTTTGTTTGTTTTTTATTTACAAAAATTTTGGCTTGATCTTTTTCACTAGAAAAATGTAAATTATCATGTTGTAACTTCATATTTTCTATTTTCATTTTTTCAAGTGGACCGTATTCTAATGCAATTTCCATAGCTTTCCCCGGATGATTTGTATGAATATGTGTTTTAAATTTTTTTGATGTTTGTGCAAATACTGCTGAATCTCCTAATTCAAGCACTCTTCTTTTATACTCATCTGTATCAAAATCACCATTTAAAATAATATATTCCGTACAATATTGAAAATGAATACTGTCAGGATCATGATCAATATTTGCTATTGTTTTATCAAATTCATTTTCTTTTACTTGAGCTTTTGTCAATTCTGCCAACATATTTAATTCTGTTGCAACTTTATAAAATCCTTCAAATAAGAAGAATAATCCTTTTCCTCCTGCATCAACAACACCAGCTTCTTTTAATTTAGGTAATAATTCTGGTGTTTCTTCTACTGCTAATTCAGCAACTCTTGTAATTTCTTTCAAAAATACAGATAAATCTTGCACTGAATCCGAAATTTCTTCAGCTTTTTCTGCTATTTTTCTAATAACTGTAAGCATTGTCCCTTCAATTGGCTCACTAACAGCATTATATGCAGTTTCTTTAGCTTTAACTAATGCTTCCACTACATCTTTTGTTAATAATCTAGTTTTTGTTCCAATTCCTTTTAAAAATCCTGTCACAACTTGTGATAAAATCGTCCCTGAATTTCCTCTAGCTCCCATCAATACTGCTTCTTCTACTACATTTATCAATTCTTCCATTGAACTTTTTTCAGTCGTATGATGTTCAATCTCTGAAATCATCGAATTCATAGTCATTGACATATTACTTCCAGTATCTCCATCTGGTACAGGATAAACATTTAATTCGTTCAGTAAATCTTCATGTTTAATTATCCATTTTCCACCACCAGTTAATACTTTTCTAAGCCTTTTGGCATCTAAATACTTTATTGCCATTTCTCCTCCTAATTTTTTGTCTTTTTACGACAATTCTATAAACAGAATTTTTTTATTATTTTTGTAATTTTTTTGTTTTTTTAACTTACTTAATATAAATAGCTCATTATCTATTAATACAATTTTAATTATATTATCTCTTCAATAGCTGATTCACTAAATTATATCATATTTTTTTATTTTTTTCAATTTTTCTTAAAGTAAAAAAACCTCAAATTATCTATGATTATTTTATCATACATCATTTGAAAGTTTATACAAAATAATATTTATTTAATTTTTCCCCTAATTTCA
Source organism: uncultured Leptotrichiaceae bacterium (assembly GCA_963528625.1). Taxonomy (GTDB): domain Bacteria; phylum Fusobacteriota; class Fusobacteriia; order Fusobacteriales; family Leptotrichiaceae; genus CALHVR01. The sequence continues at coordinate 8,509 of CAURVQ010000003.1, forward strand.
TATCTAAACGCCATTTAGGGGCTTCTCCATCTTTACTCCAATATTCATCCATTGAAATAATTTTATTATCTTTTATATTAATAAATGAAATTATACGAAAAGAAATAGTATTTTCTATATTGAATACCCTTGTTATCGTTATAATCAAATCTTCTATTTTTTCTATTCTTTCTATTTCTCCATCCCATTTCCCTGGATATTTACAATTAGCTTCTATAAATTCTTCTAAAGAAAATTCTTCATTCGTATTAGGCTATCTTATAATTGCTGTCTTATTAAAATATTTTCTTATCTCAGTTTCTTTTTGATGAACTATAGCTTCCCAAAATTCTCTAATTTCAAATTTTTTTTTCAATCCTATTCATAATCTTACTATCCTTTTATTTTTTCTATTCTTTTATATGTGTAAGACCTTGCTCTATAATATGTTTAATATGCTCATCATCTAATGAATAATAAACTGATTTTCCTTCTTTTCTATGCTTTACAAGCCTTCCTTGTTTCAATACTCTTAATTGATGTGATATAGCAGATTGTGTCATTCCTAAAAGTGCCGCAATATCACAAACACACATTTCAGAATAAAATAAAGCATTTAATATTTTTATTCTTGTTCCATCTCCTAAAATTTTGAAAAACTCTCCTAAACTATATAACACATCTTCTTCCGGCATATTTTCTTTCACTTTTTGAATTACATCTTCATGAATTGTCGTTATTTCACATATTGATATTTTTTTCATCTCATCAATTCCTTTATTTTTAACTAATCTCACTTATTTTTTTTACTTTTTCTATTTCAGAAATCAATAATAAACTTGTCCCTTTTTCTATAACTGAATCAGGTTTAGGGTTTATTGTTGAATTATTTTCCCCTTTTTTTATTCCAATGACATTTACTTCATATTTATTACGTAAATCTAATTCTCTTAATGTTTTCCCTATAAAGCTTTCCGGACTTTTTATCTCAAAAATTCCATATTCATTTGAAAATTTAAAATAATCTATAATATCAGGAGCTATTGCTCTTAGTGCAATCGATTCTCCCATTCTTTTTTCTGGATATACAACTTCAGTAGCTCCAACTTTTTCTAATACTTTTCCTTGAATAACTGTTTTAGCTTTACAAATTATATTTTTAACACCACTTTCTTTCAACGCCAATGTTATTAAAATACTTGACTGCAAATTTGTCCCTATACAAACAAAAGCTGTATCAAAATTATCTTTTATTATTTTTTTTAATTCTTTTTCATTTTCTGCATCCAATATAATTCCATCTGACACAATATGACTATCTACGACTTCCTGTACTAATTCTTCCTTTTCATCTATTGCTAAAACTGTTTCACCATTTCTATATAGTGTTCTTGCTACACTTCTTCCAAATTTCCCAAGCCCTATAACTACATAATTTGCCATTTTTTCTCCTAACCAATTAATATATTTTCCTCTGGATATTTATATTTTTTTGTTTTAATTAAATTTTCAGATAAAAATAATGCTATAGTTAATGATCCAACTCTACCTATAAACATTGTTAATACTAATAATATTTTTGAACTATCATGTAATAAAGGAGTTAAATCCCTTGATAATCCAACTGTTCCGTACGCTGAAACAACTTCAAATAATAAATCAAAGAAATTTTGTTTATTTTCAATTATTACTAATAAAAATAAAATCAAACTTATATAAAGAATAGACATTACTACTATTGCTATCGCTTTATAAAATAATTCCCAACTTATTCTTTTAGCTCCTATTTCTACGTCTTCCAATCCTCCTAAAATACTTTTTAACCCTAAAAATAAAACACCAATTGTTGTTGTTTTTATTCCTCCTCCTGTTGATCCCGGAGATGCACCTATAAACATTAGAAAAACATATAATAAAGCCGTACTCTCGCGTAACCCTGAAATTGAAATCGTATTAAATCCTGCTGTTCTTGTTGTCATACTTTGAAAAAAAGAAGCTCCTACTTTTTCAATAAAATTCAAATTTAACAATGTATCTTTATTAGTATACTCAAAAATAAAAGTCATAATAGTTCCTACAATTAATAAAACTAAACTATATTTTATTGATATTTTAGTCGTTAATAAAATTCGTTTATCTTTTTTTGTTACATAGTAATTATAGATATTCATAATTACAGCAAATCCTAATCCTCCTAATATTACTAACATAGATATTGTAATATTAACAATCCAACTTCCTTTAAATGATACTAAATTATCTGAAAATAATGAAAATCCTGCATTTGAAAAAGCTGAAATAGAATGAAAAATACTATAATATAATGCTTTTGTAAATCTAAATTTTTGTATAAATTCAAAAAAAAGTAATACCGCTCCCAAAAGTTCTGTTATAAATACAATGAAAATTACTTTTTTTAAAAAAACTTGAATATTAAAAATCGATTCTATATTTCCTTCTTCCTGTATTATTTTTTTTGTTTTATAACCTATTTTTTTAGAAAAAATAAGTATAAAAAATGACGATATCGTAATGACACCTAAAGCTCCTATTTGTATAAGAATTAATAATATTGTTTTTCCTACTATATTATAATCCGTAGCTAAATCTTTTACTGACAATCCTGTAACACAGAGTGCTGAAGTTGCCATAAATATTCCATCTATCCATTTTATTTTTTCTCCATTACTTGTTGATATTGGCATTGACAATAAAGTCCCACCTATTAAAATCATTAATAAAAATGAAATTAATATCAAAAAGTATGGCGAGAAAAAAAATCTTTTTTTTATCATTTTACCCCTTACAATTCTATTTCTTTTCTTTATTGATTTTCTTCAATTAATTCAGTAAATTCTATTATTTTACCTGCTATTTGATGTAAATAATCTTTATCATCTATTAAATTTTCAACTTCTTTAAATAAAACATCCCAACATTCATAAACTTTTGGTATTATATTTTTACCTGTTCTAGTTAATTTTGTAAATGATTGTTTACCACTTTTTACTCTTTCAACATATTTTTTTATAATCAATTTATCTACAAATCTTGTTACTGTTGAAGGTGCTATAGTCAACGCTTCTGAAATTTCATTTACTGACATTCCTTTAGGTTTATCTTGTAAAATTAACATTAAAAATGCATGTGTCGGACAAATATCTAACTCTGAAAAAGATTCTTCTGCTACTTTATTTACTATCCTAAACAATCTTGAAATTGTAAAATATAAACATGATTTTACTTCTCGTTTTTCTCTACCACATTCCATATTTTTACCTCCATATGTAAATTTTTTCACTTGTATATATAAGTAATATTACCACTATTTCTTACATTTGTCAAATTTTCATATAAAAATATATACTTTATTTATTATTATTTTTTTCAAAATAATGAATTACCGTTAATTTTATTATAATGTAAAATGGAATTGCTAAAAACGCTCCTGCGATTCCAAATAAAGCTCCACCAATTAACACGGCAAGTAGTGTAGTTATAGGATGAATATCTACTGATTTACTTGTAAGCCAAGGTTTCACTATATTTGCTTCAATCGTTTGTACAATAGTTATTAAAACTACTATCATTACTACTAATTTCCAAGATTTTGTGAATGCAAATAAAATTACTGGAATCAATCCAATAAAAGGCCCTATAAACGGAATAATATTTCCAAGTCCAATAATCAATGAAAATAATGAACTATACTCCATTTTTAAAAAGAAAAATATAATATATGAGGCAATTCCTACAATTATACTATCTAACATTGTTACTTTTATATATTTCCCTATTGCATCATCTATTTTTTTTATTAACGGTATCCATTCTTCTTTATCAAGTTTTATCAAAATATTTTTTACGCCATTATCCATAGCTTCATAGCTAAATATTAACATTATTGTAAAAATTGGTGTCATAAATAACAAACTAAACATACTTGAAAACCACGAAAAACTTGAATTTAATATTTTAAAACCTTCTCCTAAAATAACATCTTTTGATTCAAACAATAGCTTTTTTATATCAATATTACTTAATACTAAAATATTATTTACATTATTTTGAACTGTTTCCTGATTTTTTATAAAAAATTCTATTAAACTTGAAATTTGATTACCAATTAAAGGTATAAAAGCTAAAATTATATAAATTAACAATGCAAAAAATATACTCAAAACTATTAAAATCGCAAAATTTCGTTTAAAATCAAATTTTTCTACAAGCAAATCTATAAATGGCATTAATGAATAAACTATTACAAATGAAAGTGCAAACGGAACTGTCGTACTCATTATAATTTGAACAGAACTTTTAAAATGATCATACACTTTAAAAAATAAAAATAATGACAATAAAATTAAAACTACTACTGTTAATATATTTTTATATTTCAAAAATCTTTCTTCTGTATAAAATTTCATTTTTCTCCTTTCCTATTTTTAAATTAAGTGCTTAGGAATTTTACTTCTCTAAACACTTTTTACTTTTATTTATTTTTTTAATTAATATCCTTCATTTTTTTTATTAAAGATTATATCAATTGGACAACCTTCATATCCAAAATACTCTCTCAATTTATTTTCAATATATCTTTGGTAAGAAAAATGAATTAAATCCGGATTATTTGAGAAAAATACAAATCTTGGAGGTGCTTGACCGATTTGTGTTCCGTAATTGATTTTTACTGCTCTTCCTTTTCTTGTCGGTACCGGATTTTGAGCTATCATTTCTCCTAAAATTTGATTTAATAATCCTGTACTTATTTTTTTATGATATTCTTCGTTTATAAATTTAGCTTGTTCCAAAATATTTACTGTTCTTTTACCAGTTAAAGCTGAAATTGTTACAACTGGAGCATAGTCTAAAAACGGTAAATCTGCTTTAATTAAATCTGTAAATTCTTTTACAGAATTATTATTTTTTTCAATCAAATCCCATTTATTAATCGCAATAATTATAGGTTTTCTCTCATCATAAATCATACCTGCCACTCTTTTATCTTGATCTGTTAAAAGTTCTGTCGCATCAAGCATTAACACACAAACATCTGCTCTTTTTATTGACTTCATTGCTCTTAAAACTGAATAATATTCAATCGAATCTTCAATTTTTGATTTTCTTCTAATCCCAGCTGTATCAATTAATGTGTAAGTATCTCCATTATACTTTAAGCTTGAATCGATAGCATCTCTTGTCGTTCCTGCTATATCACTTACAATTGATCTTTCTTCATTTAATAATTTATTAACTAACGATGATTTCCCTGCATTTGGTCTTCCTAAGATTGCAATAGAAAGTCCTTTTTCTTCATCTTTTTCATTTTTATCATCAAATTTATTTATTACAGCATCAAGTAAATCCCCTAAATTTGATTTATGTTCACCTGAAATTCCAATTACATCCTCAAATCCTAATCCATAAAATTCAAAAATATTTTCTTGATCTTTCATATAATTATCTATTTTATTAACTGCAAGTACAACTTTTTTGTCTTTTTTTCTTAAAACTGTCGCAACATCCTCGTCAAGTCCTGTTATTCCAGCTTTTCCATCCACTAAAAATATTACAACATCTGCTTCATCTATTGCAACTTGTGCTTGCTGTTTAATTTTAGTCATCATAAAATCATTTGATCTCGGCTCAAGTCCTCCAGTGTCTACTAATAAAAACTCTTTCCCTGCCCATTCCATTTCTCTATAAAGTCTATCTCTTGTTACCCCTGGCTCATCTTTTACTATTGATAACCTATCTCCAACTAATTTATTAAATAAAGTTGATTTTCCCACATTCGGTCTCCCGACGATTGCTACTACTTGTTTCATCTTTCCTCCTAATTTTTAATATCAAAATTTCTAAAAACTTTCTTGTTTTTTTATATTTTTATTTTCATCCATCCTAAATACATCACATTTTTATTACAATCAGCTTATTCATCTCATTAAGTCTTTCTTCCAGCTCATTTGTTGCTCTTAATCTCATCGTAACTCTATCTGAATAATTTTTATCTAATATTTCAATATGATATTTTTCTTCGTTTGTATTTAAAAAACTCTCAACTTCCGATGTATATTCATAATCATAATCTACAATATATAATGCTTTTTCAAGATAATCAATTATCTTAGCTTCATTCACTGCAAGTTTTGCTGTTTTTGCATAATTTCGTATAAGTCCCCCAGCTCCTAACTTTATACCTCCAAAATATCTAGTTGCAACTAAAGCAACATTATAAACATCTAAAATATTTAAAATTTCAGCCATTGGTTTACCTGCTGTATTGCTTGGCTCTCCATCATCATTATATTTAAAGTATTCTTGTCCATTTTCTATAACACGATAAAGTGGAACATTATGTGTTGCAGTAGGATGCATTTCCTTTATTTCTTTTATAAACTTTTCAGCTTCAGACACTGTTGTAACAGGCTTTATATACCCAATAAATTTTGATTTTTTTTCTTCATATTCAATAATCGTTTCTTTTTCTACTGTTTTCATTATTTTACCTTTTATTATTTATTAATTTTTTTATTATAAAAGTTCTATTGGTAAATTGATTCCAACTATATTTAAAAAATAAATTAAAATTTTAATGAATACTTTTGAGAATATTCCTGTATAAACTATCGCAAATACTATAATTAATCCATATTTTTCTATTTTGTCATAAAACTTTTTAATATTATCATTTCCTAAAGCATGTATCATTCTTCCACAATCTAATGGAGTTACTGGTATCATATTAAATAAAGCTAAAATTAAATTTACCATATAACTATAAAGTAAAAAGTTTACGACTATTCCCATAACTCTTCCATCATTAAATAATAAATATTCTAACATTTTAGGGCTTAAAATAGATTTCAATAAAACACCACTTATTAATGCAAAGAATAAATTTACAATAATCCCTGCGGCAGCAACTAAAAATCTTCCTAATCTATTTGGTTTCAATTTATAAAAATTTACAGGTACCGGTTTTGCCCATCCTATAAAAAATTTTGATCCACTTAAAAATAATAATAACGGAAAAATTAATCCAGCTATATCTAAATGTTTTAGTGGATTTAAACTTAATCTTCCTTCTCTTTTAGCAGTATCATCTCCAAATTTATAAGCTACATAACCATGAGCTACTTCATGACAAGTTATTGAAATTATAAAAACTACTAAAAAAATTAAGAAATCCCACGAAAACTTAAAATTTGAAAATGTATTTATTAATAATGATACTAAAATAATAACAATCAATATTAATTTTAATTGTGTATTTTTAGGATTCATATATCTAAATTGATTATAATATTTTTCTAAAAATCTCATACTTCTCCTTTCCGTTATATCTTAATATTATATCATATTTTTTATTTTTTTGCTCAATAATTTTAAGCTTACATATAATAAAATATAATAAATTATAACGAAATATATACTTACTTTTGAAACTTCAATTTGTAATAATGGAATTTTTGACCCTAAAAATATAAATCCTTCAAATGCGTCATACATTATTTTTACTATATATGAAAAAATTAGATTAAAAAATTTTATTCCTAAAATATTAATAAGTGTTACTCCAAACAATGTATTTACTAATACTGTTCCAAGCGGAACTCCAATTATATTAAGTAAAAATGAAAATAATGGTAATTTTTCAAAATAATATAAAAATAAAGGAATGCTTGTTACCTGTATTATTAAACTTAATACAGTTAATTGCATACTTTCCTTTATAATTCCATCTTTCATTTTATCAAAATATCTTTTTTTCAATATTTGATTTATTACAGGATATACATAAACTATTGCAATTACAGCCATATAAGATAATTGCATTGATATATCAAATATTGAATATGGATTTAAAATTAAAATTATTATAATTGAAATATTTAAAGATTTTTTTACATCTTCTTCTTCAAATATTAATCTCGCTAAAATCATCATAACACCCATTATATATGCTCTTAAAATTCCGGGTGACATACCAACCATTGCACAGTAAATACTTAAAACAATCATAGCTAATAAATATTTAACCTTATAATGTAAATTTAAAATATCTAATAATTTCACAATACCCATTATTACTAAACTTATATGTGTCCCGGAAATTACAATTAAATGTGCAAGACCTGTATACTTAAATTTATCGTTCATTGCTTTAGACACTTCTGCTTTTTCTCCTAAAATTGCTGCTCGAGAAAATGCATATAAATTTTGTTCTGTTATAAATAATTCATCAAATATTTTTAACACATATTGTCTAAATTTATTTAAAATTCCACTTTTATATCCTAATATTTCCCCTTCCATTGTATGAAAGCCATTTTTTGATACAATTTTTTTTATTCTAAATTTTATTGTATAATAACCGTAATCTAAATTTTTACTATTTTTTATATTATATGTTTCTTTCAAATATTTATTTTCTATTTTTTCAACTTTTCCTTTTTTCCCATCAAATTTCACAAATAATGTGCGATCACCTTCTAAATTCCCTTTATATGTAATAAAATTCATATAAAAATAAAATAATGTTATTCCAAACAAAAATAACCCCAATACTTTAATTATTTCCCCTTTTTTTACAGGCATTACAATTCTACCTCCCATAAATGTGTTTTTAAATATTCATCATTTATATTTATCGGCTTTTTTGCTTTATAAATACTTATTATTGGATACTTTATCGCCGTTATTGTATTTGTAGATATTCTGTAATAAATTTTATCTCCCTTTTTATTTAAAAGAAAAATTGAAAATCCTTTTTCAAAATTTCCATCCAAAGTCGTTTTTCGTATAAAATCCTTATTTTTTTCACTATTATTCGTCATATACGACAAATTGGGACTTATTTCCATTTTATCAATTACTTCTCTTTTCCCATCATTTTCATCTATAAAATAAACTTTATTTTCAGATATTTTAAAATCTAATATATATTCTTTTTTATTTTCTTGTGAATATTTTTGTATCTTTCGTACAAATTGACTAATATTTCTTTTTTGTATTGCAAAATCTTGCTGTTGTTTTTTATTTTTTATACTTCCTGTAACTATTGAAAATAAAATTACAAGAATTGAAACATAAACTAAAACCTCAACTAATGTGAAACCTCTCTTTTTCATTTTTAACTCCCCTTTATTTTGATTTAATTTTATTTTAACATATATTTTATCTTTTTTCAATTTATATAATTCTAATTTTTCAGTAAATCTTATATCATCAAAATAATTTTATCAAATAAACCATAAACGCCAAATGTTACTAAAATTGAAGCCAATATCACTCCAAATAATATCGTTATAAATGATTTTTTTATATCCATTTTCAATAACGACGCTATCAATGCTCCTGTCCAAGCTCCCGTTCCCGGAAACGGTATCGCTACAAATATTAAAAGTCCTAAAAACTCTCTATTTGCAACATTTTCACTTCTATTTAAGGCTCTTTTTTCTATTTTTTCTACTAATTTAGCTAATATATTTCTTTTTTTCATAAAATCAAAAATTCTTACAATAAAAAATAATATAAACCAAACTGGTAACATATTTCCTATTATTGATATCAACATTGTAACATGCCATGGCAATCCTATTGCATACCCAACCGGTATACTTCCTCTAAGCTCTATTATAGGAAACATTGATATAAAAAATATTCCTACTATTTTCCCAAAATGTACTCCAAAAATAGAAATTATTATAGTTACTATTTTATCTCCAATATGTTTCATTTATATAAATTTTCTCCTCTCATTTTTTTATATTATAACATATTTATAAATTAATATACATTATTTTGCATTAACTATAAGTTTAAAATATTCTTGTCTTTTCAAAATTTGATTTGCACTAAAAAATGAAGTTATAAAACTTTAATAAATTAAATAATTATTATTTTCTAACTTCATTTTATATCTTTTATTTTAACTACAAAATAAAATTTTATTTTTCGGCTATTAAAATTTCACTTTCTGTAGCTATATTTTTTTCAGCTATTAAATCCTCAATATGCTCTTTCATTTCAGTTAATCCCTCTAAATCAAGATTATCTAAATTCAAATTAGATGTTGGCTTTATATTTATTCCTTGACTTCTTAAAAAATTGTCAACTTTAGATTGATTTTTTTTGTACAAGTAAAGCCCCACAGCTACAGTTCCAATTCCAACAGCAGCCCCTACTAAATGTTCTTTTGTAATTTTGTTTTTTAAAATCATAAAATCCTCCTACTAATTTTTATTTAAAATAATATATTTTTCATTACTATTATTTTCACCTTTTCTGTAAAATATATGCTGTATTAAATCAGCAACATTTGTAATTGTATAATCATCTGAAACTTTAGAAGTATATTTATATTCATCATTAACCTTTACTCTATATACTTCCATTATTTTAGATTTCTCTGAAATTACCAATAAATGTCTACCAAATGTTGTAAGCCATACTATAAGTACTGAACTCAATTTATATTCATTAAAGAAATTTTTAATTAAATAAAATGCTGGTAATATTTCTATATCTATTGTTCCTTTATGTTTCAAGTCTTGTTTTATATGTTCTAAAACTGAAACTAAAGTTAAACTCATAGAAAATACATTCATTGATTTTTGTAATTTTATATCCTTTTTATTCATCAATATATTTAAAGATGAAATCAATATAGAACTAAGTGAATAAAGTGTCAATGAAGACATTGGTTTATATATCGATTCTTCTATTATTTTTACTGGCAATAATCCATTTTCGATTGATAAATTCATTCCCACTCTATAAACTATTTCTTGCGTTGTTATTTCATTAAGATTAAAATGTAATATTAACGTATTTGTTATTTTATTATATCTTAATTCCAAATAATTTAAGTCATTTTTCAAATTATTATAAAATTGTTTTGTATCTTTTATTGGAGTAAATAATTTTATCCTAACTCTATTAGGCAACCGATGTAAAACGGCTAAATTTAATTTTTTCATATTTTTCTCCTAGTTACTTTTAATATCATATTTTAATATTTTTAATGAGTTAGCTACTACTAAAATTGTCGTTGAATTGTGTAATACAGACGCATAGATTGGTGCTACAATTCCTGTTGCTCCTAAAACTAATGCAAATGTATTTAATCCTATAACCATTGCAAAATTCTCTTTTATTGTTTTAAGTGTATTTTTTGAAAGTCCTATTATACTTGGAACTAATAACGGATTATCTTGTGTTATTGTTATATCCGCAGCTTCCATCGCTATATCTGTACGAGTACTTCCTAAAGCAATTCCTACGTTTGCATATGATAATGCTGGTGCATCATTTACACCATCACCAATCATAACAACATTAGATCCTCTTGATTGAAACTTAAGTATATTTTTAGCTTTATCTTCTGGTAATAATTCTGATTCATAACGATCTATAGACATTCTTGAAGCAATTATTTCTGCTTGTTGTCTTAAATCTCCCGTTAATAAAACAATATCATCAACCCCAAAATTTCTAAGTCTATTTATTGCTTTTTTTATATTTTCTCTTGGAGGATCTGATACCCCAATAATTCCTACAAGATTTTCATCTTTTGAAATATATATTGCAATTTCTCCTCTTGAAAAAATACCTCTCTCATAGTCTGCGATGTCATTAAGTATAATATTTTTTTCTAACATGAATTTTTTACTTCCAACTCTTATTATACTATTATTTTCTTTATTTTTCAACTTAACTTCTACACCACGACTTACAAAAGTTTTTGCCTTACCATGTTTTGGAATATCAATCCCTTTTTCTTTAACTTCATTAATTATGGCACTTGCTAACGGATGTGAAGACTGTTCCTCAGCTGCTGCTGCAAAACCTATTAACTCATTTTCTGTTATATTTTTATCAAAAACTGTTATACTTTGAATTTTTGGTTTCCCTTCTGTTATTGTCCCCGTTTTATCAAAAATTACTGTATCAGCTTTTGCTATTTCTTCTATAAAATTACTTCCTTTAACTAAAATTCCATTTTTAGCTGCAATATTTATCGTTGAAGAAAAAGCAACTGCTGTTGACAATCTTATTCCACAAGAATAATCAATAACAAGCATACTAAGTGCTTTTTTGAAGTTTCTTGTTGTCATATAAACTATACTCGCTAAAATAAAGTTTAACGGAATTAATTGTGCTGAAAATAAATCTGCATAATTTTGTATATCTGCTTTATTTGAATTTGCATCTTCTACAAGTTTTATTATTCTTGAAACAGTTCTATCATCTCCAATTTTTTTAGCTAAAATACTTATATTTCCATTTTTAACTATCGTTCCTGCATAAACTTCATCATTAACCGTTTTTTTGACAGGCATAAATTCTCCAGTAATTGAAGATTGATCTATTAAAGCATTCCCTTTTAAAATTATTCCATCAACACTTATTTTTTCTCCAGTATTTACAACAATAATATCATCAATTTCTATTGTTTCTATTGGAACTTTTTGAACATTATCTTCTGATATTTCTTTCCAAACATAATTTTCTCCAACACTTAACATATTTTTAATTGCACCACGCGTTTTTTCAAGAGTATAAACTGTTAATAACTCAGAAATTTCTTCTAAGAACATAATTGTTAAAGCTGCACTTGGATTATCTATAATTAAACTACTTATTATAGCACTTGAACTTAGCGTATCTGCATTTGGTCTTTTATTTTTTATTAAAGAATTTATTCCGTTTTTTAATACCGGCATAGCCAAACTTATTATTGACAATGTATTAAAATTAAGAATTTTATTTATTCCTACAAGAGCTTGATTTCTTTTTCTAAAAAATATATTATAAACCAATAAAGATAATGTTGCTGTCATTTTTTGTAATATTTCTTTCGGCGTTTCTTCCTGTAGCTTTCTTTCAATAACATATTTAGACGATTTATCTATTTTTAATTTTTTTATTATTTCAAAAAGATATGAATTTATCGTATTTTGTAATAAATTTATTATATTTTGTGCATTCAAATATTTATTATCAAAATAAATTAATACATTACCAGTTATCGTTGAAATTTCTACACTTTTTATAAATTTAACTCTTGATAATTGTGTTTCAATTCTATTTTTTAGCGAAGCATCTAAATATTTAAAAGCTACATTTTTTATTCTTATTCTGCCCTCTATACTATGAATTATAGTACATTCATGTAAATTTTCTTTTTTCAAAATAGATCTGCCCCTTTCTATTTTTATTTTTCTAATTTATTTTTTAAAATATTATAAAAATTTTGTATATTTTTTTCAATTTCTTCAACTGTCATATCTTTATACAAATGATCGTTGTCAATAATTATATTTGAAATTTTATTAATCCATTTTATTATATCTTTTTCATTTAATTTATTTTTATCATATTCTATCAACATTTTATTCGTCAAATAAGAATATTCTACCAAATTTATACCTTTTTTTAATTTTATTATATCTTTTACATAATCTTCATACTTTTTAAAATTTTCAGGAATTTCATTCAAAAAAGGAACAAACACTCTTATTCTTCCTGGAATGCTATGAATTACCTTAACTTTATGAAACATCAAATATGTATTTTTTAATAACTTCTCTATCATATCTCTCCCATACATTTATTTTTTTAATAATTTAAACATCCACCAAACTAAAGTGGCATTTGAAGGAATACTTGTATTCGTTTTTATATTTTTCAAAGCATAAGCTCCTAATAATACAGCAATTAATGTAGGCAAGTCTAGTACCCCATTTGTTTTATTATAAATACTAATATTCAAAATCTTAGCAATTTCATGTATTAATTTTTTTAATTTTCCATCTTTTAATTCTAAAATTTCTTTATCTAAATTTAAAAGCCTTAAAACTGAAGATATAATTATTTCATGACTAACTTCATTTTCATTAAAATTTATTGTTAAACTTCCTAAACTTTTTATTATCTTAAAAGAGTCGATAACTTTTATTCTTTTTAATTGTTCACTTAAATATAATATATTTTCATCATTATCTTTAAGTTTATTTATCTCTAATCTAACTTTATTATGTGAAATATGTTTTATTTCAAAAATACCATAAAAATTCATTAATCCACCATTTTTCACCTACTTCGCCTCCTTCAATTTAATAATTCTTAGTACTTGTATTATTATATATGTTTTAAAATACAAAGTCAAGTTTTTTTTCTTTTTTATAAAATTATTTTTAAAAAACTAAAATGATTTAATTATTTTTTTACTTCCTATTAAATTGTTAAAAAAATTTATCTATTAATGTTTTTAATCCATCCTCTTCATTACTAGAAGATTCAAATTTTGCAATTTCTTTTAATGAAGTTTTAGCATTTGCTACAACTGCCGGCATTCCAACTTTTTCCAATAATGTTCTATCATTTTCACCATCACCGATAGCTATCATTTCTTCCGGCTTAATTCCTATAATTTCTCCCAATCTTACAATAGACTTTCCTTTATTAACATTTTTATTTGCAATTTCTAAAAATATAGGTTTTGATGTCGCAAAAAAATAGTCCTCTCCAAATTTTTCTTTCATAATTTTATCAGCTTTTTTTATCTCTTCTGGCTCTGCAATAAACATCGCTTTTGTAGACTTTTCTATTCCTAAAGAAAAAATCTCCTCAATATCATCAAATTTTTGAAATTTCATTTTACATAATGTTGGTTCTACTCTTACATTTTTATTGTCTAAACTTCCATAAACTGTATCTTCGTTATAAAATACAATAGCAACACCTAATTTTTTTGAAGCTTCATACATTTTTATCATATCTTCTTTTTCTAGCCCTTCATAATAAATTACTTCATTTGTATGAGCATCTCTTATTTCTCCCCCATTAAACGCTAATATATATCCCCCTAAGTTATGCATATGTAATTTTTTTGCATACGCAGTCATTGCAAAAGTTGGTCTTCCACTCGCTAAAACAAATTTTACTCCTTTTTTTTGAATATTAATTATTGCTTGCTTATTCCCTTTAGAAATTTTATTTTTACTGTTTAAAAGCGTATCGTCCATATCTGTTGCGATTAATTTATACTCCATTTATCTTCTCCTTTCTTTTTTACTCATTTCCAAAACAACTTATCTAATAATGTTTTTTGTTTGGGTATTTATATTTTCCTAATTAGTTAATTGACTATCTGTCTTTTCTAATGCTTTCTTTATATTTTTTGCCAATCTTTTTATAACTGGTACAACTACAGAATTTCCAGCTTGTTTATATAAATGACTTTGAGCCAAATCATTTGGTAAAATAAAATTTTCTGGATATCCTTGAAACATAAAACATTCTTTTGGTGTTAATTTTCTAATCCCATATTTTGTTAAAACTAACGGAACATTATGTCCTCCTGTACCCATATTAGCAGTTAATGTTGGGCATAAATTAGATTTATTTTCTCTAACATATACTCTTCTCCATTGATATAAAGTATTTTTATTTTTCATATTTTCTTTTAATTCGTTATAAAATTTACAATTTTTTTCTGTATAATAATATTTTTCTTCTACTTTTTCATTAAAATTTATTATATTTTCTATTTTATTTTTTAATTTTAATGGATGTATCATTTCAAAATTTTTAATATCTTCTTCTTTTTTAAATCCAATTATATATATTCTTTCTCTATTTTGTGGAATATTACCATATTCACTGGCATTCAAAATTTTTGTTTCCAAAAAATATCCATAACTTTCTAAAGTTTCTTTTATAACACTATAAGTATTTCCTTTATCATGCGTTAATAAATTTTTGACATTTTCAATAAATATTACTCTTGGTAGTTTTTTTTCTATGACTCTTGCTAATTTAAAAAAAACTTCTCCTCTTTCATCTTCAAATCCTTTTCTATATCCTGCAACTGAAAATGCTTGACAAGGAAAACCACCTACTATTATATCTACATTAGGTATATCTTTAACATCTATATTTTTTATATCCTCAACTATCAATTTATTTGAATGATTAGCTTTAAAAGTTTGAGCAGCTTTTATATCTATTTCATTAGACCACTCTATATGGAATCCTGCTTGTTCAAATCCTAATTCTATTCCACCTACTCCTGCAAAAAAACCTGCTACTTTCATTTCTCTCCCTTTATATTTTATTTTTTTCTTCAAATTTTTCATAACTCCCTGATTTTAAAAAATCTAAATAATAATTCCCATTAATATCTTTTGATAACTTTACACTATCTATTCCTATAATATTTAAATGTTCTTTTGTAACTAATTCTTTTTCTTTTAATTGAAGTATATCTCTTAAAACCCATTTTCCTAGAGCTGAATTTGGATTACTCATAAGGGCTTTACCTCCTTGTTGAGTTACTTTCATACTCAATATATTTCCATTTGGTAATTTTACATTAAACGAATTCGTTCTATAATCTTCTGTATTATATTCAAAAAAATTAGTTTTAACTTTATGTATCCAGCTTGGAATAGAAATATATACTTCATTCTCATTCCTTACTCTTCCTTTAGCATTCCATTGATTTAATCCTGATGACTCTTCTACTTTTTTACTTTTTGAGCTATACAAAGGAAGCACTATATAATCAATAATTTCAACCTTTGATTTATTTTCATTTATTATACTATAAACGTTATTTTTTTCTTTAATACTCAATAATAAATCATAAGGATCATCTAAAATATTTACACTAAATCCATATATCTTATTTATTGTCTTAAATTTTTTCAACAGTGTATTTTTTGACAAATTAAAACTATAACTATGTATTTTATCTGTAAAATGAATTGATGTTTTTTTACTCTCTGTAATTATAATATTTTCTATATGTATCAAATCCATATGTTCTTCATAAATAGCCATATAATTTTTACTTCTAGTTATTAAATGATATATCATATCCACCAAATTACAAATTCTCATAGTTGACATTATTCTTTCGTTTCTCATAGAAGCTACTTTTTTTATTAACTCTAATCCGTCTAATTCTTTAAATAAATATGAATCTTTATTAAATTCAGCTACTTTTTGATATGTATTTCCATTATTTTGTAAAAATGTTTTTAATCCTATACCTATTCCATTTTTACTAGCATCTACTGATATATCGCTTCTTGATAAATTATCTGCTTTAAATGCCTTACAAAATATATTTTCCATAGCTCTATAATATAAAAAAGGATTTTTACTATCTGAAAATAAATTTGATAAAGAACTAGTTACTTCTAGTAAATCTATATATAATTTTTTATTTTTTTCATTTTGTTTTAAGAAAAAATTATCTTTCATAATATCTCCTCTAAATCATAACTTATATTAATTATAACTTTATTTCCAAAACAACTTATCTAATAATGTTTTTTGTTTGGGTATTCCTTCTATTTTTTCCCCTTTATTCACCCACACTTTTTCTTTTGCTAAATCATACAAAGGCTTATCTGCAATACTATCTGAATAAAATTTTAATATTTCAAACGATATTTTTTGTTTTTTAGCCCATATCTTTAATTTTTTTACTTTTTCATCATTCTTATTATTTTCTCCATAAATTTTTGAAATAAATCTATCATTATCAAATTTCACAAATTCTGTTCCAAAAACTAAATCATATCCAAAATCTAATAAAAATTTTTCTATTATAAATTTAGGAGAAGCACTCGTTACAATTACTAAATCTACTTGTTTTTTATTTTCAGCAAGCTCGTCTTTAGCCCAATCATATATTTTATTTTTTTCTATTTCCCAAAATTCTGTAACTAATTTATCAATTTCCTCTTTTGAATGTCCTTCTAAAAATCTAAAAAATCTTTCTTTTAATTGTTTCAACTTTATTTGCTTAAATATATAAAACAAAATATCTTCAACATATAAGATAATAAAAACTAATGATTTTAAAGGAAATTTTTTAAAATAAAATTTAAAAAAATTTGTTCCTGTTTCTCCTCCATATATTGTTTTATCAAAATCATATACTATCAACTTTTTTTTCAATTTCATCACCTATCACTACTATTATTTCTATATATAATATCTATAATTCATTATAATTTTTTATAATACTCCATAAATATCGTTTTTATCAATAATTTCTTTTTCAAGTTTATCTTTTATATCTTCTTGAAAATCAATATAATTATTATTTTGTTCATTTAAAATCATCTCTTTAGTTTTACTATTTAACTCACTTTTTTTCAATATTTTTTTTATATTTTCATCACAATATAAAATTTCATTTATTATAACTCTTGATTTTTTATCAAATGTACTTACAAGTCTTTGACCAATAACTCCAATTATTGAATCTAAAATCAAATACTTAGGAACTTTCATATCTTCAAGCCTTATAACACTTGAAATTGTGTCATTTGTATGAACTGTTGCTATAACTAAATGCCCAGTAAGAGCAGCTCTTATCGCTATTTCTGCCGTAATTTCATCTCTAATCTCTGAAATCACAATTACATCTGGATCATTTCTCAAACTACTTTTTAATATTTCACCAAAATTTACACCTATTTCATTATTTACTTGAACTTGAGTTATCCCTAATATTTTATTTTCAACCGGATCTTCAACACTTATTATTTTCTTTTTACCATCATTTATTATATTTATCATAGAATTTAAAGTCGTTGATTTCCCCGATCCAGTAGGTCCACTTACTAAAATTATTCCATATTTTCTTTCTAACATTTTTTTTATTAAATTTACACTTTTTTCACTAAATCCTAAAGTTGTTAATTTTATATCATTCAAAAAATTTTTTAATATTCTCAAAACTACACTTTCTCCATTTAGTACCGGCAATGTTGCAACTCTTATATCAAATTTGTTCTCTTTTTTTATATCATTCATAACAAAAAAAGAAAAACTCCCATCTTGAGGTTTTCTTTTTTCCGTTACATTCATATTTGATAAAATTTTTATTCTTGAAATTATTTCAATAATATTTTTTTCAATATTACGCCTATCAATTTTTTCATATAACTCTTCAATTTCCATCAAGTGTCCATTTATTCTATATTTTATTTCCACTTCATCTTCATTATATTTTATATGAATATCACTACTTTTATAGTTTAACCCCAATTCAATTATAATATTCACATATTGAATAACACTATTTTGTAATATATTATTTTTCATTGACCCTCACCCTTTTATTTACTACATTTTTATTTATTTACTGTTGTTTTCCCTAATTCATCTAAAACTAATTCATTTTGTTTTTTCAAAGTTTTATAAAGTGTTTTTTTCAAAAAATTATACCATTTTAATGTAGTTATCATTTTATCTACACCTTTTATTGTTTCTTTTATATTTAATTTTATAAAATCTAGTTCTTCATAAGATAATGAAATTTCTTTATTTTTTATTTTTTTATTTTCTTTTGTTATTTTTACTTCATTTTCAAAATATTTGAAAAATTGAAAAATATTAGGTAATTGTTTTTCATAAACTACCATTTGCTTTTTCATTTCTGCTATCATTTTTTCTAAATAAGATCTAGATGGTTTTGATAAAGAAACTTTTACTCTTCTTTTCCCTTTTCCTAATTTTTGTACTAATTGAGTCATTTGTGCTTGTGCTCTAGCATTCAAAACATCTGTATTGCTCATAGTATTTGGATTAATTCCTCTTGCCATTATTATCCTTTCATTTTTTAATTTAATTTTTTTCATCTATTAATTTTAAAATATTTTCAAATTTAATATTTCCTTCTCTTAATAAACTAATTTTACCCTCTTCATATTTTATAATTGTCGAAGGTATTCCAGTTAATTTTTCTCTAGCTTCAATTATTACGTCAACTTGATCACATATAGTTTTATTAATTTCTTTTAATTTTATCGTTGATTTTTCTCCAGACAAGTTTGCACTACTTGTCAAAAGTATTCCTCCCACTTTTTCTATTAAATTTAAAGCTATTTTACTTTGTGGTATTCTAACACCTATAGTTTCCATTGTTTCATCAAATTTATTTGTAAAATTTTTATTTGCTTTAAAAATTATCGTTAATTCACCGGGCCAATAAAATTGTAATATTTTTTGAATTTTCAATAAATTTTCGTCACTTTCATCAACTATATTTTTTAAAATATCATTACTTGAAATTAAAGCTATTATTTTTTTTGAAAAATCTCTATGCTTTATTTTATAAATCTTATTTAAAGATTCTTTTTTAGGAATTGCTCCTATTCCATAAACTGTATCTGTTGGAAATATTACAATTCCCCCATTTTTTATTTTTTTTATAATTTCACTATTTATTTTCATATTATTTTTCTTCTGCTGGCATTTCAAATAAATCACTTATTGCTTCACTCGATGCAATTCTCTTAATTGTTTCTGCAAACATTTTACTTGTTGATAACACTCTTAATTTATCAAAATATTTTTCCTCAGGTAATTCTATCGTATCTGTAACTACTACTTTTGTAAATACTGAATTTTCAAGTCTTTCAATTGCAGGCCCTGAAAATACTGCATGTACCGCACAACAATAAACTTCTGTTGCTCCATTTTCTTTCAACGCTTGTCCTGCATTACAAATTGTTCCTGCTGTATCAATCATATCGTCAATTATAATTGCTTTTTTACCCTTTACATCTCCAATTATATTCATAACTTCTGAAACATTAGCTTTTGCTCTTCTTTTATCTATTATTGCTAACGGAGTATGTAACCATTTTGCAAGTCCTCTTGCTCTTTTTACTCCTCCAACATCTGGAGATACAACTACTGTATCTTCTGCAGAAAATCCGTAACTTATAAAGTGTTTTGCTAATATTGGTAAAGCTTCCATATGATCAACTGGAATATCAAAGAACCCTTGTATTTGTCTTGCATGTAAGTCCATTGTAATTATTCTTGTTGCTCCTGCAACAGTTAATAAATTAGCCACTAATTTTGAAGTAATCGGCTCTCTTGGACTTGCTTTTCTATCTTGTCTTGCATATCCATAATAAGGAATTATTGCTATTATTTCTTTTGCTGATGATCTTCTTAACGCATCTATGAATATTAACAACTCCATAATACTTTCATTTACTGGTTTAGATGTTGACTGGACTACAAATACTTTATCTCCTCTAACACTTTCATTTGATTTTACAAAAGTTTCTCCATCTGCAAATTTAACAATTTGTACTGATGTTAGATTAATTTCTAAATATTCAGCTATTTTCTCAGCTAATTTTTTGCTAGACGATCCAGCAAACAACTTGATATTTTCTTTATCTTTTAAACTTAATGAGCTCATTATTTTTTCCAACCTTCCTTATTTGTCTGTTTTGCTCTTCCAAATGCTAATGTTTTATCTGGTACATTTTTCGTTATTACAGATCCTGCTGCCGTATACACTTCTTTTCCTAAATTAACAGGGGCAACCAATACAGAATTACTTCCAATAAATGATTCTTTCCCAATTACTGTTTTATGTTTATTTTTTCCATCGTAATTACATGTAATCGTCCCAGCACCTATATTAGTATTTTCTCCAACTACAGCATCTCCAATATAAGTTAAATGCCCTGTTTTTACACCTTTTTCAAGCGTAGAATTTTTTATTTCAACAAAATTCCCAATATGTGCCTCTTCTTGTACATAAGATTTTGGTCTTAAATGTGCAAACGGACCTATTGTAACACCTCCTTCAATTTTTGATTGTTCAATTAATGATGATTCTATTTTTACATTATTCTCAATCAAAGAATTTTCTATTCTCGTATTACTTAATATTGTACAATTTTTACCAATTTTTGTTTTTCCCTGTATAATTACATTTGGATAAATAACTGTATCTTCCCCAATTTCAACCTCATCTTCTATATAAGTTGTTTCCGGATCAATTAAAATAACACCCGAATCCATCAATTCAATATTTTTTCTATTTCTTAATATCTTTGTAACTTGTGCTAATTGTACTTTAGAATTCACACCTAATATTTCTTCCTCATCAAATATTTGATAAGTATCAACTTTTGCTCCTTCTTTTACTAATACTTTCACCGCATCTGGCAAGTAATATTCTCCTTGTGAATTATTATTATTTATTTTACTAATAGCATCAATTAATTTATCGTATTTAAACATGTATACTCCCGAATTAATTTCATCTATTTGTTGCTCTTCCACAGTTGCATCTTTTTGTTCAACCATATTCACTACTTTACCATCTTTTTTTACTATTCTTCCATATCCAAATGGATTTTTCACTTTACATGAAAGAACTACACAATCATAATTTCCATCATAAAAATATTTTTTCATTTCATTTAAAGTTTTTTCTTTTAATAAAGGAGTATCTCCACATGTTATTAAAACATCTTCTTTGAACTCTTCTATTTTTTCTTTCGCAATTAATATCGCGTGTCCTGTTCCTAATTGCTGTTCTTGTACTACAAATGGTACTTCCCCCATTGCCTGTAATACTTCTTCTTTTTTATGTCCTAATATGAACACATTGTTTTTAATTCCAATATTTTCAAGTACATTTGCTACTCTTTTTAACATTGAAACTCCGTTCACTTCATGTAGAACTTTTGGCTTATCAGACTTCATTCTTGTCCCTTTTCCAGCTGCCAAGATTAAAGATATCATCTTTTTTTCCTCCATGTATAAAACTTTTTCAATTTATTATATCAATTTTTTTTATTTTATTCAATTATTTTACATATATATTATACTTATTTTTTATTCTTCATCATACTCACAATGATTCAAATGAATTTTTAATGCATCCAATGATATTTTTATTTCTTTTAATGAGTAAAATAATGATGAAATCATTAATAATAAACTCAATACAAATGATATTTTTGCAATTA
The DNA here is from genome assembly GCA_963528625.1 of uncultured Leptotrichiaceae bacterium. GTDB lineage: Bacteria > Fusobacteriota > Fusobacteriia > Fusobacteriales > Leptotrichiaceae > CALHVR01. The sequence goes on from CAURVQ010000003.1 coordinate 31,308, forward strand.
AAAACCATTTTAAAAATAGTATTAACATTGTTATAACACAAAATAATAAACTTGAAACACCGAAATATTGCATTTTCTTTATATAATTCATTCTTTTACTTAAATTTCTTAATTGATTTAATTCATACTCATTCCCTGCACACACATTCATCTGTCTTATTAGTCCTGATAAAGTTATAAATCTATTTGTATATGCTAATAATAGTAGTGACAATGCCGGGAACAAAACGGCTGGAGTTGTTATCTCTAATTCCATTTTATCATCTCTCTTTCATTAACCTAAATCTATTCGTTTTCTAAATCTACTTCATTTTGATTTTTTTTATTTCCTCTAGTATAGTCAAAAACATAGTCTAAATTAATATTTCTCATAGCATTAAAAATACTTTGTTTAACACCCGGATGTTTTTCTTCTAAATCTGCCAATAAATTTTTCACCTCTCGTCTTTTGCTCGAAGTTTTTCCAGCTTCAATCGTACATCCACAGTTCATCGCTAAAATTCCATTTCTTTTTGTATATTTTATAATATCTTCCTCTTTAACATAAACTAATGGTCTTATTAAAGATAAATTCCCTGAAGTTGATAATACTTTTGGTGTCATTGTTTTTACAGTCCCGGCATAAAGAATATTTATCATTGTTGTTTCAATAACATCATCAAAATGATGTCCTAATGTCAATTTATTATACCCAAATTCTTCCACTTTTTTATATAAAATTCCTCTTCTCATTTTTGCACATAAAAAACAAGGATAATCTTTTGCCTTTTCATTTGCAATTTCCCAAATATTTGTATCAATAATTTCACAATCAATATTTAATTTTTCCAAATTTTTCTTAAAATTATCTAAATCTGACTGTCTAAATCCCGGATTTAAACTTACGGCTTTAAATTCAAAATTTCTACTTTTATCTTTTTTTAACTCATGAAATAATTTAACTAATAAAAGACTATCTTTCCCTCCCGAAACTCCTATCGCTATTTTATCTCCATCTTCAATTAAATTAAAATCATTTATTGCTTTTACAAATTTTGACCAAATCGTTTTTCTGTAAGTCGTTCTAATACTTTCCTCTATCTCTTCAACATTTTTCATCGGTCCATCTGGTATTACTGCTTCACACAATAATTGAACTCCTTTTTCTTCTACCATTTTTCCCTCCAATTTTTAAAATTCTTTAATATGAAAAAACGAGCCATAAAGCCCGAATTTTACCTTATTTTATATTTTTTAAATTTTGTGTTTTTATTCCACACAATCACAATTATCTTTTTTTGATTCTAAGCATTTTTTTTCTATATATTTTATTTTTTCTTTTAATTCTTCATCTCTTGAATCAATTTCATATGCTGCTTTATATTCATCTAATGCCCTTCTATGCCGACCCATATGTTCATATTTTCGAGCAAAATCAATATGTGCTACATACATATCAAAATCTAAAAATATAGCTAAATCATAACAATCCACTGCTTCTGATATTTTACCTTTTCTGGCACAAATATTTCCTAATAAAAATAACACGAAAGGTTCCATTACACTTAAATCTAACGCTTTATTTAAGTTTTCTTCTGCTGAATCTAAATCATCATTCTCGTAATATAAATAACCTAAAAAAGCTCTAAATTCATGATTTTGAGGTTCAATTTCCACTAATCGTTTATATATTTCAATGGCCTTATTATTTTTCTTTAAAGCATGGTATATTGACGCTAAATTTTTCATTGCTTCTATATCATCACTATTTTCAGATAATCTTTTTTTATTAATTTCTAGTTCTTGTCCATTGTTTGTATTATATCTTATTTCCCTGAAAATTAATGTTTCTAACATGCCTTACCTCTCTTCCAAATATATCTTCACTTTATTTTATCATAATTACCTTGTTTAGTAAATACATTTTTAACTATGATCTCTAATCATTAGTTTTTTATATATTTTTTTCTTAATCCATATATATTATTATTTATAAAAAAATGGCGCACCTGTGAAGAACTATTATAACTTTTTATATTTTATCGAACTATTGTTTTTACCGCATTCTTTTTTACTATAGTTTTGATAAAAATTCATTTTTTTATAATTTTGTCCCCAAAATGTCCCCAAATTTCAGCTATTTCTTTTTGAAAAATTTTAAATATTTCTTGAAAAATAAAGGTTTTTTTGTTATAATTTAATTGGAAATTTTAAACAAAATCTTCTATTTTACAAGATTTATAATAGTTTTTCAAATTTGCCGTTTGTTAAACTATTTTTTTTATATATATAAAATTATAAATATAATTTACGATTTCTATGATATATTTTCATTTTTTAAAATAAATAAAAAAAGGCGGTAATCACACCGCCAATTTGCTTATTTTTTCAGTGAGTATATTCTCAAAATGTTCAAAGTGATTTTCAACTCCCCTTTGTGCTACTTCATATAACTTTTTCTCTTCTGACCCTTTTTCTTTAAGTTCCAACATTAAACTAATAATTATCTCTTGTGTATCATATAGTTCTTTATTCATTATTTCTGTTGCAAGTTTAAGAGTGACACTATCCACTATTTCTTTAAAAGTCGTATAATATGATTGTTTTTTTTCTTCAAAGATAACCGTCAGTTCCCTTGATATAATACTCCAATTCTCTTTAAGGTTATTCTCGAGGATGTACCTAACAATCTTTTTCTGTAAGCTCCAACGAATTTCTTGTGCTTTTAAATTAAGTGCTAATTCTAATCCTCTTCCTGTGAGTTTATCGCTGTTGTTTATTTTATTTTCAAGTTTTGAAATAGTAGCTGTCACTTTTTCCAAAATTTCAAAAACCTTATTAAATAACGCTTGTTGTTGTTTGATAAATACTCCTGCGATTATTGCCATTATTCCGTATTCCATTATATCTTTAATTTGTGGTGTCATTTTTTTTGCTCCTATAATACTTTTTCTTTTTTCTCAATATCAAATATCTCTTGTGCTAATTTTTTTATATCTAATTCTTCTCTCAATGATTTTACAGCTATATGGATTGTCTCCTCTGTTATTTCTTCAATTACATTTGGAAGCCATTTAATGTCTCTATTTTTCTCTTCTATAATCCATCTCTCGGTTTTATCCCATAAATTATCTGTCAATTCTTGGAATTTTTCAACTCCAGCTTTTCCTTTTTTTGTAATTTCTATTTTGTAAATTGATTTTCTTATAAAATCGCTTATTTTACTTTTTATATACATTTCTACTAATTTATTCATTTTTCTATCTCCTATTCTTTTTATTTTTTAATTAAAAAATCACAATCAAATTAATGACTGTGATTTTATATACTTAAATTTTTTATTATTTCAAAATTTTTAAATCCTAATTTTTGTGCTTCTTCATCAGTTTTATTTCTGCATAATTTTATTAAACTTTTTCTTATAGCACCACCTGGATATTTTAAATTAATTACAAATATCAAATATTCTAAAATTAAAACTGAAATAGCTATTCTATCTGAAATTTTTCCGTTTACAGTGTGTAATTTGTTTTTAAATTCCAGTAAAATTTTAGGTTTTGTTGTAAATTTTAAATCTACTATATTAGAATTGTGTGCTGATAAATTTCTAATTAAATTTATATTTTCTAACCAAGAAATGTAAACTATATTATCTAATTTATGTTCTTTAGCTATAATATTTTGATATTTTTTATACATTAATTTATATAAATCTAATATTTCTCCAAAAGTCAATATATCCACTAATAACCAAACAGGAATATTTTTATTATTACTTTTATAAATTTTTAATAATTCATTCTTACTATTATTTAAACTTCGTATCATTCTTTTTTTAAATTCTTTTTCTTTATACATTCTAAAGTGTTTACAATATTCTTTTTTATCAACCCAATTAAAAAAATCTAAATAACCATATGCACCAAATTTCTCTCCAAGTAAATATGAAAATTTTGTTTTTAATGATATTTCTACTTTTTCAGTCAATCTTAATAGATTTATTCTAAAATTTTTATTCTCATAAAATCTTGTTAATACTTCGTCAAAAGTGATATTTTGAACATATCTACCGTTTTTTAGAAAAGGAAGTGAACATTCTTTTAATTTATAATAATTTATAAAATGTAAAACTTCTTCAGCTTTATCCTCATTTTCAACAATCATTCCTCTATCTTTAAATAATTTGACTTGATCTTTGAATGTTAGAAAAGTGTCATTTATCATATTTTCTCCTAAATAAAAGCCCTGCGTAGGTCGGAACCTTGTGTTATTCAAAACACTGCAGGGGGTTTGATATGATTCATTATATCATATTTTATAAAAATGTCAACTTTTTTATACATAACTTTTATTACTTTGTCAACAAAAGAGATTACCTCCCACAGTCATTATTCAATTGTCATTGTCCTATTTATCTCTATATTTCAAAATGTGGATAGTCCTTGAATTTAGACCAATCTCCGCCCCATTTTATAGCTATTCCTAACTTTTGAGCTACATTCTTAACGTGTGTAGCAACTAAGGTCATCTTTTTATTGTCGTACCCCTCTTGTGTCGTGAATTTCCTGTATTGTCCATTTTCAACCACACCACAAATAAATATGTCGATTGCATGCCCGTATCCATCTGCCTTTGCTTGATGGTTAGATTTATTCTTAAATCCATCGCAATTAGTCACAACTTTCCCTGGCTTAGTTCTTCCTTGTTGATATAGTCCATTCTGATACTCTGCTGTCCTTACCCCTTGTACTATTCTAAAGTCATAAGGGCTTTCCTTAACTGCTTCAGTCATTAGCTTCACCAACTGTGGATGTACTCCTTTTAACTTTTCTTTACTTGCTTCTCCTAATATATACATTTTATCCCTCCTTTATTATTTTAATTTTTAAAATAATGACTGCGAAAGATTATTCTCTCACAGTCAATATTTAATTGTAATTGTCCTTATTTTGCTAAGTCTTCTAACTCTAAGTCAATAAGTATTTGTTTAACTTGTTCTTTTAATCTTTCAGGAACATTTGCAAAGACTTTTTTCCCTTTAGCTATTAATGTTGCATAAATAACTGCCATTTCTCCCACCTCCTTTTTAAATAATATATAAATAATGCTATTAATTATTTTTGACATTATTCTCTCCTTTTAATATTTCCTGGACTTGTTTTTTTAGTTTTTCTGGAACATCTCCCAAAGTCTTAAGTCCTTTCCTAATTAATTCAGCGTATATTTTTCCCATCTATTCTACTCCTTTCATTTCATAAAGTTCTGTCAATGCAAGTTGAGTTTCGGTAAGTTGCTTACCTATAGCTCTGTTGCTATTAGCAATAACTTCTATATACTCATCTTTATCGTACTGAATTTCCTCGTATTCATATATCCCCTCTTCTATTTTTTTTATATTTTTATGTACATAAACTGTATCCACTCCTACAATTAGTTCTTTTGCTTGTTCTTCATCTCCTCGTACTATTCCCATATTTTGCATTACTATCACCTCCTTATAAATACATTAAACGCTGATATTTATCTGAATAGTTGTTTCTGCCTTCTTCAACTATATCAAAATTAAATCCAAAAATATTCCCAGCAGTAATAGCATATCCGTTTTGATACCATATTTCTTTTGTGCAAAAATAAGTAGTTTCTGACCCTCCAAGCTCTACTGGTAAAAATCCTCGTTCTGAAGTACCATTAATTCTTTTTACTCCCCCACCTCTGTTACTATAACGATTAAATGTCCCTCTATATTTAAAATTTGGATCTTCTCTAGGGACTGCAACTTTAATTTTATCAAACACACATGTTGATGTTAGCAGGGCTAAGCCATTATAGTTTGAATTGCTCCCCATATAAACAAAATCTATCCATTCTTTAAAAACTGAACACAAATACTCAATCCCAAATATTTTAAGTACATTTTTCTCATTGTTATTTGTCCATATTCCAACAACATCCATCCCATCTGAATTTATTGCACCTGTTATATTTTGGTTTGTTCTCTTTAGATTTTGACTAAAATTCTTTGCAGTCAATGTTTTGTATTTTAAAACAAACATCGCTTGAATAAAGGTCATTTGATAAAATGAAAATGCTAAATAATTAGGATGATTATTTTGTGCTTTGCTCCTTCCAAAGTAGGGAGATTTTAATTGATATGTAATAGGACCAGCATCACTTAGTGACCTTAACCTATCATTTTTTATGCACCCCAAATAAGCTCCTACATAGAACTTATCTTTTCTTTCCTCTCCTCTTGAATGTGCATAATATTTAAACTCACTATTATCAGGGTCATCAGTCATTGATACAGTGACTATATCCCCAGTAGTATCTATACGTAGTCCTTTTCGTGGGAATGCTATCATTACATCTCCAGCGTCTCCAGTAGTTATATCTGCAGGTGTTCCATTTTCAAATTGTCTAAAATTATCCCTTTTTAACTTCCCTTGTTCTTCCGTTGCTTTTAATAAACAAGGGTAATGACCAAAGAAATTATCCCATTCCTCTGAGCCTGGTGTCATTCCTACTGCGTCATCTGCATAAGTTACACAAGTTTCAGGATTAGAATTTGACATGTCTATCTTAACTGTCATTATCTTAAACGGTTGAGGAGTTCCTTTCAGTCTATTACTGTGACTCAAATTAACACTTTTCTTATCTCCATAAGGGAATAAAGCAAAATAATAAGTTTGACCATTTACTAAATTATTTATTTCAAACGGTGTTTCCTTATATTTATCTTTTTCTTGGTTGTCTAAAAGCAAAATACCATCATTCACTTTCTCAGGATAACTACCTACTTTTTGTACAAGTTTAGTACCTCTCCAAGTACTAAATGCCTGCCCATCAATTATTGTGTCTCCAGGGTCGCCCCAAGATATACTTAGTTTTTGATTTCCAACTTTTATTTTAGGATTGACGACATTTGATGGAGCATTTCCACTCCCACCTGTTCCTGCTGTTTCCCATTCTCCTGCTACACTCTTTACTTGAAGTTCATCATCATAGTACCTTAAGCCATGAACACCTTCTTCACTGTATATTTGTTTTTTAGCGTGAGTATTTACAATGTTTTCATAACTTTCTAATGAGGGAGCATTTTCTCTAACAGTCTCTTTTATTTTTGCTAATGTTATTAAACCCGCCTCTGTTTCTGAGGCAGTATTGATTAAATTTATTACAATAAACTGACTACCATTATATGTTAGTTCATAAGTTTTATTTGCTTTAAAATCTCCTACTTCAATCTGTCTGTATTGTCCATTTTTTTCTTTCAAAATTGTATAATCTACATCATTCAATCTTAACTTTGCTCCAGTATTTGTATTTGGTGCGTCTACTGTTAATCTTATTTTTAATCCATCAAATATTTCAAATTCATCAAGTCCATCTAATGTTGTTTGATAAATACTTTCTCTAATATTTTGTACTAAAGTTGAATTTAGATTATGAACTAATCCCTTTTGCATATTATTCATTATTTGAGCATTTAATGTCGTTCCGATTTGAGTTGCAAAATTTTCTCCTTGCCATTCATGTCTTACCAATCCAGCTCCAACATCACTAGCATTAGTCACTCTATAAACATCTAAATTAGATCCTATCCAATCTTTTATTTTTTTTAGCATTTTATCTCACTCCTTCTTGTGTTATTATATTAATTTTAGCTAAATTAGATTCGTAATTTTTTTGCTGCTGTATCTCATCAAAAAACTTATCTTCTATATACAGTATTCTTTTCATATTTATATATGCTCCATTTGATATATAATTTGCAACTTGAACTTTATATTTAAAATCTACCGTTACTTCAACTCCTTTAGCTCTTATTTCTAGCAATACATCTAATATATTTTTTCTTATTGATAACGGCAATCTTTTATTTATTACAAAATACAAACTACCCCCTTTTTTTTCATATTTTTGTAAATCAGCATTCCCCTTAAAACTTCCATTATATACTTCTTTATTTATATTCCCTTTATTTGATTTTTTGATGCCTTCCTCATAAATAAAAATATTTTCTTTAAAATTCTCAATTATTATTTTAAAAACATTTAAAATCGTTTCAACTGTCGCATTTTTTGATTGCTTTAATATTTCTGCCAATATTCTTTGACGATAAATATTATCAATTTCATTGTTCTTTCTACTGATTCTAAAAATTGTTCCAAAATTATCAAGTTCATAGTTTTTTGCTTTCAATATATTTAAGCTTTTTAGCATATCAGCTAAACACTTACTAACTTTATTTATTTCATCTAAATAAAGACTTAACAAAAAATAATTATTACTATCTACATCTCTGTTATACATATGTGGAAAACGACTTATAATTTCATCGGTATACTCTTTTAAATCAAACATATAACACCTCTATATTATTTTCATTTATTCTAAATCTTTGACCTATAGGAATATTAAATATTTTATTAAATTCATGTTCTTTCATTTCATCTGCCGTTAATCCCATATATAACTTAATTTTTCTTATATCATCTATCCCTAATATTTCCGAATATGTTTTAACATAACTTACACTCTCGCCTGTTTTTAAATTATTTATATAATTTAAAATTTCATTTTTTATATCTTTACTCCATCTATTATCTTTTTCATTTTCATTTTTAGTTTCCAACACTTCTACTTTAATTGCTAGTGAACTATATTTAATTACATTATATTTTATTAATCTTTTAAATTTATCTTCTCTAATTAAATATTTTTTATATGATATTGAATTCTCATCTTCTAAAGTTAAAATTCCATCAGCTTTATAGTTTAATATCGTTTCAAAAATTACATCATTTGGTGTACCGTCTATAAATATTTTTATTGTCCCAGTTTCTGTTGCTGGCTCTGTTTCGGGATCCAATATAATAACTTCATTTACTTCATTTAATGATTTTAAAGCATTATATAGAGCTTGATGTGTTGCAGTTTGTTGTGTTTGCTGTTTTTGCTTTAGTCTACTTCTATATAAAGAATCTATTTCTTCTGTTAATCCACCATTTATATAACTTGTATTTGTTATTTTATTAATTCCTTTATATTCTGTTTCAAAAATTACATTATCATTAATATTATAATTTTCTCCAGTTTCTAATGCTTTTATAAAACCTATTCCTTGATATTTCTCATCATTATTCAAAGTATCTAATATAACATTTGATAATAACTCATAAGATAATTCAGCATTTTTTATAACTGTCCCAGCTGGAATTACTAGATTTCTATTTCCTATAATTTTAATTTGACCTGTTGCATAATCTCCAGCTTTTCTTTTTATTCCAAGTAAAGTTCCAAAATAATCTAAATACACACCACTTGCAGTATCTAAGTTTTTTTGATTGCTAAGTTCCAGTAATTTTTCCCATAATTCTTTTAATTCATATGCAATCGCTTCACTATGTATTCCTTCAGGCGTATTAAAATCTAATTTGTATTCATTATCCTGTAATCTTGCACGATATTTACTCTCTATATCTTTAATAATATCCGAGAATGTTTTAAGATTAAATCCTGTCTCTGTCACTCCAAATTCCATTTTTACCCCCTTTCTATAAAGTAATTTCTTTCCCATCATTTAATTTTATTCTTACTTCAAAACTATAATTCCCTTTATCATTGGAAAAATTCGTTTTAAATTTCAAAATCTCTTTAACTGATTCATCCTGTAAAATTATTTCTCTAACTTGTGCTTCTATATTAAATGTTTGCAATAGATTTCCTATCTGTCCTTTTTGTTCTTCTATATTCAACCACTGCATACCATCTAAATTATGTAAATGCCATTCACCTTGAAATAATCTCAACTTATTTTCTAGTCGTTGTCTTACTTTTCCTATTTCATCAGTTAATTTTATATTTCTTTCCATTTGTACATCTATTTCATTGTATTTATTTTTTTTTACTGCCCAACTATTTTCACTTTTCATATTACTCCCTAATTTTACATATAAAAAAATCACAATCAAATTAATGACTGTGATTTAAATAATCATTTATAAATTTCTTTTCTATGTGCGATATCAATTGCAACTATAACTAATTTATCGTCTTGAATGTCAACAATTAATCTATAATCCATTATTCTATATCGCCAAAGTCCACTTAAATTACCTTTTAAAGGTTTCCCATGTATTCTAGGATTTTCAGTATCTTTTAAATTTTTTACAATATATGAATAAATTAGTTTTTGAACATTTTTATCCATTTTCTTTATTTTTTTATTTAATTTTTCTGAAATTTCTATCCTAAATCCCATTCTTTAACTGCCTCCTCAAATGGAATTGTTACTAAATTACCCTCTTTTTTAGCTTCTAAATATTCTTTACAAATTTCTAAATCATATTCTTCTTCTATTTTTTCTATTAAAGTTTCTTTTATCAATTGTGATAAAGAAAAGCCTTTTGCTTTTGCATATTTTTTTACAATATTTTCTTCTTCATCGTTAAATCTAATTGAAATTACTGACATATAATTACACTCTCCTTTATGTTTACATTGTAAACTATAAAAAGATAATTGTCAACTCTTATTTTCTCACAGTCATTATTCAATTGTCATTGTCCTGTTCCATACTCTCTAATCTACTGGACTTCCACCATTTGTATGATTTAAGAATGATTTTCCACCTATTGTGGTGTCATTACTTACAGTTAAATTACCATTAATCGATGTATTTCCATTTATTATTATATTGCTTGCGTTTATTTCAACACTATTAGAATTAATTTTTATTACATTACTTCCATAAGCTATATAAAATGATGAACTATCAATATTATTTTCACTATCTGCTGTAATTTGACTTATAACTATTGCATTATTTATATCAAATTGTGATACTGACTGAGGTATCGACGGTTCATTTGAATTTCTTGCATTAAATGTATCGTGTTGACAAAAAGCTACTATTACTTTATCTCCTGCTGATAATGGTGCATTTATCTTACATTTACTGCCCCAAAATACAGGAGAAATTGGTATATTTTCTATTATTTCTACTTCATTTCTCACTCCTAATACTTCTGGCATATCTAATAGCTTAATATCACACATCATATTAGAATTATCTACATTTACTATTTTAGCTATTGCTATTGTATTAATTGAATTAATATGCCCATTTATCATACTATTTATTTTGTCGCCTATTGATTGTTTATTCATTTTATCCTCCAGGTTTCAAATTATATTTTTTCATAACTTTATCAATTACATCTTCTTTTTTCTTACTTTTTTTCTTTACAGTCTCTTTTTTATTTTTTTTCTTATTTTGTTTATCTTTACTTTTATCTTTTTTAGTTGTTGTCCCTGTAACTATTTTAATTTCTTTTTCATTTTCTTTCTCTTGTAATTTTGTAGAAATAATTAATTCTGTATATGCTTCTTTGTTAAAGCTCATTACGTGTTTTCCTTTAGTTATTAAATATTCTCCTTTTAAGCTCCAACCTCTATAAGTATCTTCCAAATCTATTTTTAATTTATATCCCTCTTGTAATTGTGGATTAAAAATACACTTCAAGGTATATGATCCGTCATTAACATCTATATCTTGGAATAAGTTTTTATCAAATTCAATTATTCCTCTATTTACATCTTTTATTTTTTGAAATATTACAACTCCATTTGTTATAAAAAATGTACTTTCGGTATCTTCTGCAATTTGCTTAAATATACTTTTCACATTATTATTATATGTTTTTCCATCTTTATAAATTATATCTTTTCCTAATTTGATTTCTCCCTTTTTTAAGTGTGTTAATTTAGACAATATAATATTTATAACAGTACTTGCTTTTGAGCCTTTTGCTATTTTAAGATTAATTTTAGTATCTTTGTACTCATCATTAAATGTATTACAAATTATTTCAAACTTTTTATCTGCATTCTCCCAACTACCTTTAACACTTTCAATTATTCCTTTATATACAACTCCAATATTTGAATTTATACCGTCGTTATTATATCCTGCTTCTATCGTTACTTTAGTTTTCATTTTTAATAATTTAATAATTTTATCAGTCAAATTCCATAATGTAATCGTTGCAATATTACTACTTTCTGTGATGTCGTATTCTGTCTCAAACTCAAAATCCGAAGACCCTTCTTCATCATTTTTATTTCTTTCAAATATAATTATTTCATTTTCAGTTTCAAAAGTTATTTTTGCATATCTATCCCATAAAATATAAGAATTCATTTTACACCACCACCATTAAGTCTTGGAGTTTACCTGCTGTTTCATGATTAAATTCAACATCAAATCCATTCAAATTAATAGGTAATGCCATCAATTTTACATTAGGAAATTCTTTATATCTTCTCTTACACATTTCAAATAAATCTTCAAATGAATTTATTTTTTGACCTATGTGTAAATTTTTTGAATTAGATTTTATATTTAAATACCAATTATTTTTAATCATATAAATATCTAAAATTACAATCATACTTTTATTATCTTTTTCTAAAAAAACTCTATAGCTTGTTTTATTATTTAAATCATATATCTTATCAAAACTATACAGCATTTATTCCCTCCATTCGTACGTCATCTTGATACTTATTAAACATATTATCTGGCATTGTTTGTACTTTTAATTCCTTATCTTGAATTGTAGAAGATGGTGTATATACTCCTGTCGTTGTTTTGCCATCTTCGCCTTTTATAAATTCAAGTAATTTTATTTCTTTCAATGTAAAACTAATTTTAATCATTGTATTATTTGTATAATCTTCACTATAACTAAAGCTACTAATTACAACAGGAGTATAAATTTTATTATCTAGTTTTTTATACATAAAAATTGTATAGTCTCTTTGTCTTGATTGTTCCACTATTTTCTCCAAGTCTTTTTTCCAATAGATACCACTTAATACAGCTTCAACTTGCAATGAATAATTATTAATAAACATATTTTCACTAAAATTATCTTTTAAATAAGATTTATACCCTGTAACTTCATTATCTTGACTGTATGATGTATTTGTCACAACAAGCGGTATTTCTCCTAAAAACCCATTAGGTTTCACTCTCGAATCATAATACTTCCTATAAAGTTCCTCCAATTTATTTACATTTATTTGGGACATTAATTTTTTTATAATTTCTAATTTTGTTCTCTCAAAACTTTCTATCATTTTAAACATTATTTATCTCCCTTTTATTCAAATCCTAATCGTTTAAGTTCACTTACAAACTCAAACGCTCCATCTCTACCACCACTAGCAATATTTATTTCAAAATGATTATTATTGATAGTCGTACTACTTGCACTTGATCCACCTTTAGTATTTTTATTTATTCCTTTCATTTGCGATAAAATATCTCTTGTTGTAGTATTTCTTGCAACCATTGATCCATTTGGCAACCAAATAGCCTCATCTCCGTGTTCATCAACTGTTGTCATTCCACCACGACCACTAGATTGAAAATTATCAGTTCCTACTGCGTGTTTTTGTATATTTTGAGCCATTTGTGGTATACCTAAATTACTTATATTATTTACTGGGAATTTTATTTTTCCTACTTCTTCCAATTTTATTTGTTTGAAATTATGTTTTTATTTATATTCATTTTCTTTTTTGGTAACTTCTAATCCAAATTTTGTAAATCCACCTTTGGTGTGTTCCCAAAAACCTTTAAAATCTAAACTTAAAAGCGACTGAAATGCAGCATAAGCTTCTTTTACCATTTCAATTAATCCATTAATAATTCCTTTCGCTTGACTTACTGCATGATCTATCGTATCTGTAATTGCACCCCAAACTGTATCTACAGCTTGACTAAACCATAATGTGTTATCATAAAGCCATTTTAATCCTACCCAAATTCCATATATTGCTGCTACTATTGCTATTGCTATTAATACATAAGGATTTAATGAAATTGCTATATTAAATGCTTGTTGAGCTACTACTAAAGCTTTTAAAATCCCAACTCCTACTTGTATTATCACTAAAGCTTCTGCAAACATTTTTATTTTATCACTATTTTCTTCAACCCATCTTTTAGCATCTTGAAGTTTTATTGTTAATTCAAACACTTGTTTATTAAATTCTCTTAAATTTTCTGCTACTTGTTCTGATGTTGCACCCCAAAATTTAGTTTTATCTGTTGTATCTTCTTGAGTTGTGTTAAGTCCAAATAACGCTCCTACAAAAGCCATTATTAAATCACCTAAATTAGATAATGCATAACCTAAAATTTGTAATGTTTTTTCCCATTCTTTCCCCACATTTTCGTTTGCTTGTACATAATCCTGCCATTTTTTAAATAAATTAAATAAATAAATTAATGCTACAGCAAATGTCATCACAAGGATTGCATTACCTCCAGCTAATGTTTTAAATCCTATTTTTAATGCTTCTGACCATTCTTTTATTTCTTTCCCAAATTTTTCAAAAATTGTTGCCCCTATTGCATATGAAGCAATAACTGTTCCAAATTGTAATAACCAAGGCATTTTTTCTGCTACAAATCCTATTCCTTCGGCTAATTTCATAAATGCTCCTGCTACTGGTACTATTAGCGGTTCCATCGCCTCAAAAACTGCAAAAAATGTACTAGATATTGTTCCCATTAAAGTTTCAATAGCTCCTGCTGAACCTTGCATCATAAAACTAGATAATTTCCCTGAAGCTCCAGCACTATTTTTTATTTCTTTTTGTAAATTTTTTAATGAATCTACACTTCCGTTTAATAAAGCATTTACAGCTCTTCCACCTTGTACTCCAAAAATACTTTTTAATATTCCAGTTTTATCAGCATTCCCCATTTTACTTGTTTGTGTTTGCAATCGTTCCATTATAGTTACTACATCTATTAAATCCCCTTTTTTATCAGTAACTTTTCCTATAACTTGTTCTAATTTACTTCTTTTCTTAAAATCTTTTAAACTTTCAAACATTTGGTTTAATCCTGTACCAGCTGTTGAACCCACAAGTCCATTATCGTTTAATTTCCCTAGCATTGCATAAACTGTTTCTAATGGTATTTGTAACGCTTGTCCTGAAGCTCCAACATATTTAAATCCTTCGGACAATCTTGATAAATCTGCAGCTGTATTTTTTGAAGTCATTGCTATCATATCCGTTACTTTAAATGCTTCTTTTCCTGTTAATTGATAAGAGTTCATATGCATCTTTATCATTTCCAATGCTGGAGTTATATCTGTATTAAATGCTTGAGCTAAATTTGCAGCAGCTGGTATCATTTTTTCCATTTCTGCTTGTGTTATCCCTAAAGTAGCACCTGCATTAATTGCTTGAGCTACATCTAAATTATTAAATTTAGTATCTCCACCAACTTTTTTAGCTAATTTTGAATATTCTTTTAAGTGTGCTCCATATCCTCCTGTTTTAGCAGACGCTCCACGTAACTCATAATCTGCATTACTAAATCCTTGCAATGCTTCCTGTCCAGCATTAATTATAAAATCTTTTGCAAAATTCAATGCCTTTTCTGTCATATTTCCTTTTAATTTATTAAAGACATTTTTATTTTCTACTTTTCTTTTATCAGTTTTTGACCCCTTTTCAAGTAAATCATTCATTTTCTTTACAGATTTCATAGATTGCTCTGTTGCTTCTCTATACTTTTTAGCTCCATTTACCATCGTATCTGTTGCTTGTTTTGCTATTTTAGCTTGTTGCTTCATTACATCATTGTTATTACTCATTACTTTTTTTAAATTCTCAGCTTGCTTACTTAAATTTTTAAGGCTTATTTTATCCAAACTCTTTGCTATTTTTTCAGCTTCCTGATTTAACTTTTTTAAAAAATTCAATGTTCCTTTATCTGTAAACTTAAACTCTAATTCATATGTTACCCCTGTTCCTGCTGACATATTTTTACCTCTTATTTATTTTGTCATATTCTTTTTTCTTTGCTTTTTGTATTTTTTCATCTATAAAACACATTTTGAAAAAAGTATCTTCCTCATCTTTTGTTAATTCATCATTTTTATATTTTTGTATAAATTCAAATGAGTTAAAACTTTTAAAATTATCATTTAACTCCAATGAAAAAGCCATATTTTCTATCATATCAATAGTTCTATACATTTCATTTTCATTAAATATAATTTTTGCATTATAAAGAAAATAAGAATTTTTATTTAAATCTGGGATTTCTTATCACTTCAGTTAAGAACAATCCTAAATCTAATAATTCTGTAGCTGGATAATCTTCCATATTAAAGTTTTTTATTAATTTATCTTCTACAAATCTTTCAACCATATCTCCCATTGACATAACTAAACGACCTTCTACTGTCATTTCAAATTTTTGATATTTTATAGCCTTTGATGTTTGCGGATATGTAATTATTATTTTTTTTATTTGATTATTCCAGTCTGTTAAATGATAGAAAAATACTTGCCCTGGTCTTATTCCTAAGTTTCTAAGTCTTGTTTTTTCTTTTGCATTTAATTCTCTTACTTCATCTTCTGTAGTTTTCACAACTCCTAGTTCTGCTTCATCTAACACATCTACATCAACTACTTCATCTTTTGTATTCTCCATTAGTGCTTTATCTTTATCTTTTTCTATTTCATCCACTCTAGGAAATCCTGCTGCTTCTCTACTTATATTTACTGCTTCTAATTCTTCTTTTGTTAAATTATCTCTTGTTAATTCCATATTTATCTATTTCTCCTATTATTTTTTATTTCCAACAAAAAAACACGGCTAATTTAATAACCGTGATTTAATATTTTTATCTATCATATAAATAATACAAAGTATTTGAAAAACGACTTATATTATATTGATCTTTTAAAGTGAAATCAAAATTAGGTGTATCAAATCCATTTGTAATTATATTTACTGTTATTTCTATCCTATCTGCCCCACTATAAGCTCCAATATCTCCAAATACTATTTTTCCACCAATAGCTCCCTTTATTGCCATATCTTTTCTCATTACTTTTATATCGTAAATGCTTTCATAAGGAATATATTGCCAAAATATTCCAGATTGACATATTAATATATTTTTATTTTCATATAAAACTATATACTCTCCAGCATTTGAAAAAATCTCTCTTGGTGAATTATCAAAAAAATCTATAATATTTTGTAAATGTTTTTCTTTCCAAATTCTAGTCCCGCCAGTTCCAAGCCATATATTTTCATAAAATTTATTTTCTTTAATAAATTCTCTACTAGCTCCATACCTTTCAACTGCTTCATTTATGCTTTTATTGATTTGTATTTTATACATAATTCCTATTATAATTAATATTATTAAAAATATTAAAGATTGTACTGGAAAAAATATTGACATAACTAATAAAAATGCAAAAAATGCTAAGCACATTGTATATCCTCCACTTTAATTTATTTATATAATTATATCTTATAAACACCGTAAAATCAATTATTTATTGTTTATTTCTATAAAAATATTAAATCACGATTATTAAATTGCCATTGTCCTATTATTTTTTATCCTAATGCTACATAAACTCTATTTTCTGCTTCAAATTCCCAAGCTCTCGCCTCTGTTCCTGTTTCATTCCCAAATTTTAATGACGCTTTCTTTTTAAACGACACATTATTATAAATATAACTTTCTCCAGTATTTGGGTCTGTTACTGTTATCATCATTGGAAATACTCCTTTTGAGGCTTGCCATAATTGATATATCATTTCCATTGTTTTATGTTCACTTGATCCGTATAAAAAACTAATTGTTATATTTACACTATTATCAACTGATACATTTACTACTTTTTGCCCACAACTTCCTATTGTTGAACTTGCACTTTCTGTATTTGGGTCATCTTCAAATCCATCTTCGTGTCTACATTTCAATATATAAGGTATTCCACCTGCCATCAAAACTATTTGAACATTATCTACATTATATTGTTTTGCCATTTATTTCCTCCTAATTTTCAAATATTAATTCTCCATCGGTATCAACAGTTCCTCTTAAACTTACATATCTAACAGAATTTAAATAAGTTAATTTTAAATCAAAATCAAATTTACCCTCTCTTAAACTTTCTTGATTTAATTCTTTTACTGTTAATTCTCCTAATTTTATTTTTATTGTATTTCCATTTTTATCTTTTTGAGAAATTGTACCAAAATAATTCCCATTTTCGTCGGTCATAAACATTCCCTCGCTTGCACCAATTCTACACACTTCTAATATTGTTGCAGTTACTAATGCTTTTCCTTGGTCATTTATCGGTATTTTATCTTTAGTCACTTGTAAAATTGTCATATCTTTTTTTAATTTATCTCTTAACCATATTTCAACCAATTTCAATTCTACAAATGTTTTATTATCTGAATTCATCCCATTTACTAAATGAAAATATCCTCTTGTTGGTTTTGATAAATAGTTCAATCCATTATCCCAAAATGTTTTTTGCTCTGTTTTTGTAAAGTTTTCTTGAACAAATCCATCTACTTTTGTTGAATGTCCTGCCCAACTTCCTAAAGCTTTATATCCTACTGTTCCACCAAAGAAAGCTCCAGTTAAATATTGTCCATTAGTAACATTTTTACTTCCCTCTACTATAAAACAAACATTATTTGCATTTGAATTTTTTTGTAATTCTGTAATTAAAGTTATATTATTTAATTTTTCATATTCTATTCCTATCGCAAATTGTTTTTCTTTATCTGTTTTAGCATATTCTACAATACTTTCTATGTATGCTTTTTCTGTTGCATTTGCTAAATTTAACACCGTAATCCAGTTAGTACATTCAAATGCTTTTTCATTATCTTCATACGATTTTATTAATTGTGTAAATGATGTTGCTGTTTTATTTCCGTATATAACCACGTTTATTGGTGTATAGTTTTGTGTATATGCACTTCTAATCAATTTATAAAAATTATGATTTTCATCCAATCCCTCTATTGATAATTCCAATACATCCGAAGCATTAGTTATAAATGTTGGCTCTATATTGAACTCTTTTGTAAAAAAGATTAAACTTCTTACATCAGAGTAAAAAGCTCTATCATTATTTGTTGAAATTTGTATATCGTTTAATGTATTCAAATCATTTTTTTCTATTGCCATTTTTCCTCCCATTTTTCTTTTTTGATTGTATGTTCTACAAAAATACTAAATTGTAATATTTGTTTAAAATATTTTCTATTTCTAAAATTAAATTCAGTATCTTGTAATTTATATACATTTCGTATTTTCCTTTTATATTTCCTATCCTTAAAATAATTATTTGTAGCTTTCGTTGTTTTCAAAAACAAATATAATAAATTAAAAGTATTTTCTTTATTTCTTGATTCCAATGTTAATATAATTTCTATCTCTTCATCGTACCTATATTGATTCTCAATTTCATCTACTATACCTTGTATTTCTCCAGAATAAATATTATAGAATATAATTGGAAATTCTGCATTTTCATATTGTTCTCCTAAAATCTCATCCCTTTTTTCTTCATTTATCACTTGATCTATACTAAATTTTTTACAAATATTTTGAATATCTATAATTATTTCTTTTTTAATCTCTTCTATCATCTATATTCAACCCTAATCTTAAAAATACATCGTAATTATTTTCAATATTTATTACTTTATATATTTTATTTTTATATTTTATACGCATATTTTCACTAATTTTAAACTCATCATTTTCATTTAAAATATAATATGCTTCTTTTTCAAATGATAAAAAAGAATTTTCAATAGTTGATATTTGTACACTACTAATTTTCTTTGGTGTCATAATCGCCATTTTTACTTTTATTTCTTCTCTTGATAATATTGGATTACCGTATTCATCTAATTTAAGCTTTTTATTTTCTACTAAAATAATTACATTGTCTTCAAATAATTTAATAACTTTTAAAATTTTTAAAATTGCTTTTTTCATTTTTCTTTTCATTATCCTAAACCTCTTCCAACTATTCTATTTTTATTTATTCTAGCTGCTATATTAGACTTAAACTTACCTGTATCAACCATTGGATTATTAATTCCTTTTTTCTTTATTGTTGCAGGACTATTTTTAGGTGTTTTTATACTTTCAATCATATTTTTATAATCACTACTCGTCTTAATTCCTATCTCATTCATTAAAGCACTAACGCTATAATTCTTTTTAATCATACGATTAACACCTTTTATAAATAGTTTTTTATATTTTTCTCTATTTTTTTCTAGTACTTTTTCATTATAATTCCATCCTGGTATTCCTTTACTTGATCCACTATCTAAAACATTTGATAAGTCAAAAGCATTAAAGCCCCCTTTAATACTATAATTAACAACTGTCCCAACTTCTATTGTTTGTGGATTTGTATTTACTATCTTTTCAAATTGTTCTAGGTTCTTACTCTTTTTTATCTTTAGTTTGCAACTCATCTTTATCCCTTTGTTTTTCAACCATTTCTTCCAAAGTTATTTTTAATTCTCTTTCTTTTATCTCTTCTTCAATAAATGATTTTCTACGTGGCGTCACATTATCTATAACATTCTCTCCTACCATTAATTCAACAAAAGAAATTTTTGTTAAAAACACTTTTTCTTTTTCTTTATTAATTAACTTTAATTGCATTAAACACACCTCCTATATTAATGAAATATTTGCTATATTACCCTCTTCTTTTAGTTCCTCTAATAATTGATTATATAAAATATAATACTTATTCTTTTTATTCTCTTCTTGTAATGTTATATTTGATATTGAGACTGTTGTAAAATCATCTTGTTCTAATGAAGTCAATAACCAACCTAAATAATAAAATTTAAGTAAGATATTATCTTGTCCGTGCTTTTTCTCAGCTATTTCATAATAAATTTCAATAATATCTTCATCATAATCATTGACTTCAGGTATAATTTTTTGTAATTTAACTAATTCATCTCGAAGCATTTCTTATTCTATTACACCTTTTTGAATTAATTTTTTTTCTAATAATTCTTCAAATGTATTTTCTTCAAATTCTACAACTTCTCCTTTTTCAAATCTAGCTCCATCTAGTCTAATAGGGGTTAATACAATTCCTACAATTTTATTTAATTTTTGTTTTTTTGTCTCTTTTATTTCTTCCATTTTTCTCCTATCCTACATTTGCTATAAACATTGAATTAGTTATTGATGGATTTGGTGCTAATACAGATTCAATCACTATTGCTACATTTCTTACCGCTCCACCTTTTAATTCTTGCTCTACTTCTACTGTTGCATATGTTCCTGTTATATCTTCAACTTCTCTATCTCCATCTACTTTTAATAATTGGTCTGTTCTTGATGGAGTAGGTCCATATTCCATTGTTCCTAATTCTCCATTTGGAATTAATGTAACTACGTTATCTGGGAATAATTGTCTAACTTGTCCTTTTATATTTATTTTTTCATCCCAAACAACTATTTTTAATCCTGTCATATCTTCAATAACTTGCCTTTTTAAATCTTCCGTAGGTAAGACATTCGTTAATTTATCTATTATAGCTTTTACTGAAGCATGATTTTTTAATTTATTGTATGTTACTCTATTCATTAAAGCTATTTCAACATTTCCACCTTCTTTTTCTACTATTTCTTTCCAAGCCACTAGATTATCCAATGGAGTTGCATTAGTATTTGACCATACGCTTGTCCCTGCTAATGTTTCTTTAAATTTAGATTCTAACCCATAATCAATTCCTTCTACTGACGATCCATTTTCATCAATAAAAGCTACAATTCCTGTTGTTAAAAATTGCATTGTCAAATATGAAGCAACTGCTCTAGCACTTGCTAAAAATCCTGATTTACCAGCAAATTGTTTATAAATTTGATCCGTATAATTTTCTATTAATTTAATATCTCCAGTATTTAAAATTTCTAATAATTCTTTTCTTTGTCTTTCATTTAATGCCATTTTTTCTCTAAATATTCTTTTATCTCCAGCATAATGACTTGTTATTTGAAAATCTCTCGCTTCTGGGGAAACATCTAACTCTCCTGCTTGTAATGTTTTAACTACTCCACCATTTAATGCCTTAAATATTTTTACATCAAAATTATTAGTATAAGAAGCTGGGAACATTACTTCAGCTAATGTCGTTCCTTTTACTCCTGTATAATATTTTTTTAAATTTTTTGCATTTAATAATTCTATTAATGTCATATTTTATCCCCTCTCTTTATATAAATAAGTTATTTTTTCTGGTAACATTGTTTCATCTACTGTGAAACTTGCTCCTAATTCCGTATATAATTCTTTAATTTTATCTATATATGCTATTCCTTCAATAGTTACCGCTCCTGTTTCTTCTGTTCTATAATGTTTTAATTCTACATCGTGAACTAAAATTGCATCTGCTTTTCCTGTTCCTTTAAATGGCTCTACATAATCTCCTGTTTTTCTTATATCATTTCCACTTTTTACTTTTATTAATGTTCCAGCCATTAAATATTCTTTATTTTGTTTAACATCTTTGTAAATATATCCTGTAAAATCTTCTTTTTTGAATTTTACTTTTACATTTAATCCCTCTTTGTGGATTACTGTTCTTTTTTTCATTTTTTATCCTCCTATTTTTGTTAAATCTACTGATTCTGTTTTATTTTTTCCTATTAATTTTTCTATAAAATCAGTTGTTTCTTTTGTTTTGGGCTTAAAAGCCCCTTCTGTAATTGAATATTGTTTTAATAATTCTGTTTTATACGATTTTTCAATATCGGAAATTGTTTTAACTTTTAAAATCAAATCTTCTTCCGACATTTTCGCATCTATTTCAATTAATTTTGAAAATAATGGATTGATTTTATGTTCATCTAGCAATTCAACTTTTTTTGCTGATAAATTTTTGATAGTTAATTCATTTTTTAAATCTTCTAACTGTTTTTCTAATTTTTCTTTTTCCATTTGTGCTAATTGCTCTGCCGTTTTTCCGTTTTTTTCATAATCTTCTAATCTTTTGTTTGAATGTCCTAATTGACTTTTTAAAGATTGTATCTCTTTATCTTTCTCATCTTTAATAGCTTTTAGTTGACTTCTTAATTCTTCTAATTCCACATTTTTTTCAATTACTTCTTCTGTTTTTTCTACATTTTCTACTTGTGTTTCTTCCATTTTATACCTCTTTTCTTTAGATTATTTGTTTTAACTCCTATTATGGATTTAAAATATTGATACTCTATTTATTTTGTAGGATTTATCCCATTCTAACTCCTAAAAAGGATTTCTAATTCAATAACTCCTAAATTTAATTAATTATTTTTTATTTCTTCCAGTTCTTTTTTATTTTCTGCAAAATATACTGTTGCCCAACAACGACAATTCACTTCTTCTCCTGGTATTATTTCTGTATTGTCCCACGTAAATATTTGACCATCTTTTTCTCTATGAGTTTCTCTTACTCGCTCATCTCCCATAGTATTCCATTCAAAGCATTCACTTTCTTCTGATATTATTTTTTTCAAAAAATCTTTATAGTAATTTCCAAGCATATTTCTAGATCTAAATTTTGCATTGTTTATTAATTTTTTTTTAAAATCTTTATTTTCTTTATTTTCATTAATATATTTTTTACTTTTTTCTACCCATTCATTTATTTGTAAAATTTGATTTTTAGTTATCTCTAAATGTTTTTCAGCATTAACTTTTTTATTATACTTTCTTTCCATTTTTAAACTATAATCTAAAAATATTTTTGAAATTTTATCTTTATTCTTTATTTTTTCTCCATTTAATAACGATAATAAGAGCCGTTTAAATTCTCTATAAAGTTTTTTTTCAATCTTTTCATCCCATTTAAAATCTATCTTAATCATAAATATCCTCTAAATCTTTCAATACTTGTTGACTAATTTTATTTACAATGTCTTTTAATACATATTCTTCATCAATTTCTTTTGCTTTTATAATTACATCTAACATTTGTGATAATGTCGTTAATTTTGATTGCTTTTCACTTTCTTCAAATGTATCTAAATAAGTATAATTTATTTCAGTGTTGCTTTTTCCACTTAATGCTAAAGCTGTTTCATCTAAATGTCTTAATCCTTTTAAAAAGTCCTCTCTAAAACTTAATATTTTAGTTCTAAGTCCATTATTTTTCATTGAATAAGTTTCTTCACTAACATTTTGAGTTTCATTGTCCACTAATAAAAATTCTGGAAATAAATTTATAAGCCTCTTTTCTAATTTTTCTATATTATTTTGCATTTCTGTTACCATAGAATTTGCTAATTCAACATATTTCATATCTATTTCTTTTTCATCACTTTGCATAGCGTTTATAACTTTTTTACTTTTATAATTTGCTTCTTTTAATACTTCTGCATTATTTTTTATTGTTTCATTCACTGATTTACTATCTGCAAATTTTCTTATATTTTTAGTAAATAATACTGGATCTCCATGAATATTAAATATTTTTCTTATATATGTTTCATTTTCATTTATTCTATCTATAATATTTAATGCTCCAATTATATTACTATCATTTTTAAAAATTGATACTGGAATTATATCTAATATAAATGGTGTCTCAAATCTTTCTCCGTCTATTATTTCTACTTTCTTTACAGCTCCATTTTCTAATTTTATATATTCTCTTGAATAGGATTGTGTTTGTTCTTCTCCATTTTCATCATAATAAATATATTCACCCTCAACTTTAAATTTTTGGATTACTCCAAATACTTCAACTATTTCTATTTCATCTATATTATGTAAAATATATCTAATTTCATCATTTTCAGTTCTTATTACTTCAACAACAACTTCTTCATTCAAATACATTTCTTTACAAATTTTTTTACTAAACGTTGTCATATTATTTTGCAACCATATTTTTTTCAAGCTCTCATTATCTACATCCAAGTCTTTTATACTAGTATTGATTAAACTTTTAACTATATCTTTTACAGGATTATACACATCAATAGTTTCATCAAATATATTTTTTAAATTTTTATTTATATTCTTTGGGATATATTGTGTTGCTTCATAATAATTTTTAACTCTTATTCTTTCTTCTTTATTCACTCCAACACCTCCTTAATAAAAATATGCAATTCCACCTTGATCTTTTTTCAAACTATATAAAACATATCTTACTGCATCTAGTACATCATCATGTTCTTTAACAGGTTCATCATTTTTTCCCCACACATAACTATAAATTTCATCTTTAAATTTAGTGTTGTATGCTTTCTCCGTTATCTTTAATATTCTCCTTTTAAACATTCCACCAACTAAATCTATTCCTTCTTTTACATCTTTTTTTGCATTTTCTGCATATATTCCTATATCCAGTAATCCTTTTACATATTCCGCTCTCGCACTATCACAAAATATTCTACTTGCTTTATATTGAAAAACTTTTTGTGCTATAAGTGGCTTCCAATATTCTTCATAATATTGAAACTGTTTAGCTATTATTTCTACAATATAATAATTCTCTTCTTTATCCATTCCTATAACAACTAGTGTTCCATAATGTTCAAATCCCCAGTCAACTCCTATAAAATATTCTTTTATTTTTATATTTTCCATTGATTTTATTATGTTCTCTTTTTCAGAAAAATCAGCATAAACAATTCCCTCCTGTGCTACCCACAACCCTAATATATCTCTATCATAACTTGCACCTTTGGGCGTCGTTTTCTTTATTGATTCAACATATTCTTGATTTAAAAATACATTATCATCTAATCTAAAGTTTTCTACCATTATATTTAATTGCCCATTTTGCAAATATTCATTAGCATGATCTATATACTCTTTTTTTATATAATGAGCTGGATTGTCTGGATTGGTATCAATAAATATTCTTGCCCCTTTATGTGATGTTCTTGAAAATGCTTCAGTTATAAAGCTTTTATGTAATGCTGTTGCTTCATTTATATATGTTCCTGCACTTGTCATTCCCCTCATCTTTTTCCAGCTCCCCGCATTCTCTCCACCAAACACATAAATATTATTACCAAATAATTTAAAACTTCCATCTTTTGCTATTTTAAATTGTTTATTTAAAAGTAACTCCCAATCATTCAACACATTTCTCCATACACTCCCAATAGTTGCTCCAATTATGATAAAATTTAAACTTTGATTTTGGAATTTCGTTATATGAGACAACATCATTAAATTATTTAAAAATGTTTTCCCACTTCTTTTAGCTCCAGATAATATTGTTATCCTTGGTTGCTCTCTTTTAAATTTTTCTAATACTTCATATTGTTTAGGTGTTAAATTATTCATCTTTTCCCACCTTATTCGTTATATTTCTTAATAATTCTATCATTTCAATTTCTTTTTCCGATTCATCTTTTTCTAATTTTGCTTTTTCCAACTGTAGATATTCATTTTTAAGATTTTCATCTACTAACTGTGCTTCTATCTCATTCATTTGACTTACGCTCAATATATCTCCATTTCTAGCTAAATTATTAAGCATTTTTGTTATTGAATTAAAAGCCTTTTCGTTGCTTTCAATCTTTTTATAATCTACATTATCCGACTTAAGCTCCGTTATCGTTTTTATAGTCAAGTTAGCTTTTGCTCTTTCGCCGTTCTTTAGAATATCCTTGAGTTTTCCACCGTATACTTCTTCTATTAATTCTTTTTGGTATTCCTTAGTTATCTCAAGCCTTAAAGCTCTAATGCTTTCCGTTTTTCTGTGGTAAGTCCTTTCACTAATGCCGTAAGTCGACATTATTTCTTTTTTAGTAGCTCCATTTAGAATATCTTGATTAATGTTCAATTCCCGTTCGTTCGCCATTTTCGTTCGTTCGTTTCTTTTATTGTTGCGAACGTTCACTTTGTTTTTTTTTAAATACTCGCTCTTCCATCTTCTTACAGTTCCTTCTGGAACTTGATATTTATCCGATAGTTTTTTTAATATTCCTTTTCTAGCTTGCTCTCCACCTGCTAACTCCCATTCTTTTAATAATAGTTCTCTTTTTTCTGCAGTTGTCATTGCTATCTACTCCCTTAATTGCGGGAAGTTGTCATAAATTAAATCTGTTATCTCTTGTTTACTTACATTTGATGCCACAACAGATACTCGTGCTCTATCTTTTAAATATTTTTCAAGAACAGGTTTTAAATTAACTTTTTCTTTCAAGATTATTCGTATTTCTTCACAATATACTTTTGTATTATTATTGCTCAATAGACGCGTTCCACCAAAACTCACAAGTCTATAATCCGTTTTCAAAGCAGCCCAAGTTTGCATTTCTTTTTTTGTAGTATTTTTATCTTTTGAAAAAGTTAGAATTTCTACATTTTTTATTTTCTTTTCTTTTAATGCTGTTTTTCTTTTTCTATAAATATTAAAGCAACATCTTAATTTAACTCCACTATACTTAACTGCTGGCAACATATACGATTTATAAAGCTCTACTTCTGTAAACTTATCTTTCTTATACATATCTCCTGGTAGTACAAAAGCTATATAATCCGAATGTTCTATACTTTTTTTAATAAATTTTGAATGTAAATCTCCACTCTTCCCAAATGGTGGATTACCTATTACAAGACTGTTTTGTTTATAATCTATATTTTGTGTTAAATAGTCACCTTTTATAATATTATCTGCTTGTGGCTCTATGTCATACCCTATTGTTTCTACAGGTAACCTCTTTAAAAAAGCCCCTGCTCCTGCACTAGGTTCTATTATTCTTAAAAACTTACTAATAGGCATTACATCTTTTTCTAATACTTCTATTACTTTTTTTACTACATTATCAGGAGTGTAATATTTATCATTATGTATCTTCGCCATCTAGTACCTCCTTAAATTCACTCTTATCTGCTATATGACTACAGTGAGGACAAATTAATTTAGTTCTAACTTTTGAATCTGTTTCATTTTCTTCATCTAGTTCTAATAATTCGGATTCTTCTGACATAATTTCTTCTATCTCAATATTTTCAAAACCTAATATACTTAAGTCAAAATCTGCTATCTGTAATTCATTAAATGCAAATTTTAACTTTTCTATATCAAAGTCAGTATTCATCGTTAATTTATTATGCACTATTGAATAAGCATTCTTCTGTTCTTCAGTAAGACCTGTAAGTCTTAATACATCTATTTCTGTATATCCTAGTAATTTTAAAGCTAAAAAACGACCGTGTCCTTCTATAATCATATTATTTTCATCTATTGCTATTGGGTCATTATAACCAAACATTTCAATACTTTTCTTTATCTGTTCTATTTGCCATTCAGGATGTTCTTTAGCATTATTCTCATACTCTCTAATATCCTCTATATTAATCTTTTCAATCTTTAAATCTTTCATCCCAACTCCTTAAACAAAAAAAGATACGAAAAATGGAAGTAGCTCTCCTTTGTCTACTTCTATAATCCGTATCTTTGATACTGTCCTTCTGCATTCACTTTTTTATTATATTTTAATTAATTATTATATTCGCTTCAGGTCCCTTATTTAATTGTATATTATATTTATATTATACCTTATTTTTCTAGTTTTTTCAACACTTTATCACTATAATTTTTCTATTTTTTCTATAATATCCATTATATTTAAAATAGCTTTTGTTGTACTCAATTTATATTTTTTCTTATATCTATCAAAAATGCCTTGATACTTTTCTTTTTCTTCAGCCGTAACTCTATATCCTAAAAAAATTTCATTTTTTTTATTTTCTTTAAATGAACCTTTAGGTCTACCTGCTCCAACTCTTGCTCCACCACGATTATTTTTTTTGTCTTCCATTTTTTCTCCTTGACTTATTTTCAAAATTTGGTATAATATACACAAGAAATACGATGTTCATAAATAGCCTAAAAAAGCAAGTGGGCTATTTTTTTTTATTAATAAAATAGTAAATGGCTCCAACGATTATAATTATATCTGCTATTAATCTTATGATTTCTAACATTTTTCATCACTCCTTTTAATATAATTTGTAGAGAGAGGGGCAAGCCCTCTTTTACTTCCTTTTGTTTATGAAGTAATCAATTGTAACAACTATGGTGCAAATCGATGAAAGCAAGTGGATAATTTCTACGATGTTCATAACTACCTCCTCTCTACACCTATATTATACCAAATCCTTTTTATTTTGTCAAGACTTTTTTTCAATTATTTTCCATATTTTTTAAAACTTTTTTTCTTCTCTCTTTTTGCTTTTATGATGTTCATTATTACTGCAAATATTTTAACCATTTAACCTACCTTTCAAATAAAAATCACAATCTTTAGACTGTGACAATTTTGTAATAAATTATTTAAAAATCAAATGTTAATTGCATTCCATTTTCCAATTGTATTTTTTCTTTTAACTGATACAATAAAAATACCGTTATTTCATCTAATAAATCTTTTCCTATTGTTTCCACTATTAATCGCTCTTTCCCTATTTCTAAAGCATCATTGTAATCTATTTTTTGTGTTTCTATAAAGTTATTTATCATTTTTTCCATTTTTTCTCTATAATTTTCACGTGCAATTATTAATTGATATTCATCATTACTTAAATAAGCTTCTATGTATTCTTTCGCTATATTTTGTTTTTCTTTTTTTATCCCATCAGTTATATACTGTAAAGTTTTATTCTGTAACTCTACATTATTAATTCTTAATATTTCTGCTATTATTTTTACTGATAATTTTAAATTAATATATAAAAACTCTATATTTCCAACTGCTCTCGAATATCTATCTTTTATTTTGTTTCCTGAATTTTTATATACTGAATTTATAGTTAAAAACATTAAATCAAAAGCTCTTTCAATTATATCTTTACTTATTTCTTCTAATTCATAAGTTTTTAGCAACATCTTTACATTATTTGGAATATAATTTCTTCCTTTTACTCCTTTTGTCATCCTTGCCTGTGATATTCCTGATATAATCTTTTTAAAATGTTTATAATTCGGTAGCATTTCAAATGCTATATTTGTTAATATTCCCACTTTTAATATTTCACTTTGACTTTTACCATTTATTATAACAGATAACGCATTTAACTTAGTTTCTATTTCTTTATTATTTTTTTGAATCAATAAATTTTCTGTTAATTCCACTATTCTACCTCCACTATTATTTCATCTTCTTGTATTGATTTTTCCATTTTTTCTGCCAACTCTTTCAAATTTTTTGAAATACTTAAAATACCTTTTTTCATTTTTTTACTTTCTACTTTATCAATAATATCTAACAAAAGACTAACATCCCTCCATTTTTCAAACATAGTGTCATTAAAGTCCCATATTTTAGTTATCAATAATGTACGTGTTTCTAAGTTACTATCAAAAGCTTTATTTTTAAGATTAATTTTATCTAATTTTGTATTTGAAATTATTACTTTTTTATTTTTATATCTATATTTTAGTAATATTTCTTTTTCTTCTTTAGTTATATCTTTTTGTGATAACAAAGAATTTATTGTTTTTTTCCCTATAGAGTATCTACCACTCTCTGCTTTAGCTATAGATTGTAAACTACAATTTAATATTATAGATAATTCTTTTTGAGTTAAATTATTTCTTTTTCTATAATTTTTAAATATATTTTTTATATTTTCCATTGTCAAAACTCCCTTTTTTAACTACTATTTAAGTATATACTTTTTTTATAATTTTGTCAATAAAAAATATAAAATAAAATATAACTTTATTTTCTCTATAATTCTTTAATATTAATAATTTTATAATTTTTATAACTTATATTTTAACTACTATTTTTTATAAAAAAAATATAATATAAAATATAACTTTATTTTTCTATTTAATTCCCATTGTACCTACTCATCTCTTTATAATACCCCTCTTTCAATCTTTTTCTAAATAACTTGAAATGATTAGGATATATATCTAACAACTCAAATACAAGCTTTTCATTCAAATACACTGCCTGTAAATGATACTTTTCTAAAAATTCTTGTTTAGGTATTGAGTGTATCTCGGTATGATGCTTACGACATAAGCTCAAAAATCTAGTTTCAAGCCCTGTATCGTATTCATAACCGCCTAATCTATTTACATTATCGTAATGTTCCAAATCTATTATCTTACCATTTTCAAAATCGTGTATCTGCCCACAAACGGCACAGCAACGATTTCTCAAACAAGCAATGACATATCTTTCAATATCAGGTACACTCTCTCTTATATGCCTTGTTTTTTTCTCTTTTGGCTTATATATCCACAAGTTTATATTCTCATTTATTGCAGTTTCAATAATAAACTGAATAAACTCTGTAGCTTGCTCCAATGTCAAAGTATTTTTCTTATGAGGTGATAAACTAAACTCTCCTATATCATAATCAAAGCTATACATATCTTTTAATAATTCCTTCGCTTCACTTACAGTATATCCTAACGCCTCTCCAAACTGCTTAAACAATACATAACAAAGTCTCATTTGTTCTTCAGTGATTGTATTTTGTGGTATTATTTCTATAGAATAATTATTTAATTCATCTTCCCATTCTTTTATTTTTTTTACACTTTCATTTGTGGGGTAAATCACTCTCATAACACCATTTAATCTATCAATCTCTACAAATGCCATTTTCTGTCCCTTTACTTATTTTAGACCTCATTTGTTTTCCTTTTATTTTTAAATCATAATCAGTTTTTAGTGTTACGTTTTTATCTTCTAAAAAATCCCTTAACCTTTTTCTAAAATTTCTAATTGTAGATAAAGCAATAACTTTATCTTTAAACTCAAACTCATTCAATTCAACCACAATTATTTTATTTTTTCGCATATACCAATAAAGAATATCAGTATCAGGCTTGTGACTTTCTAACATTATTTCAGGGTGTTCTATTATTATTTCCGATAATTTTTCATAATGTCCTGTCATTTTATGTTTAAATATTTTTGTAAATTTAATTATTTCTTTCAATTCTTTATTTCTTTTACTCAATTTTACCCTCCTATAAAATCTCTATTCTTATTCCTGGATTTTCTTTATCTACCTCGTATCCCAAAAATACAGGGATTACATTTTCCATATTATCGTCTTCTACCCAATCAAACTCTTGCATTAAATCTAATGGTAGTTGAGCAGCGTTTATGTAATCAAATTTTCTTTTGCTATCTCGTATAAAATAAAATCCTATTTTATAAGGCTTTTCTTTATCTTTTATCATTTCTTTAAATTTAATACAATTACTCCACCATTCATCACAAGTATTTTTCTTATATCTCATCACTGTTTTTGAATTAATAAGCATTTTCCCAGTCCATCGCTTACTATTTTTAGAACTAGGAACATTACCTTTTATAAAAATATGTTTATAGTTCATCATATTGTAATAATACCCCTGTTAAGTCAGGCTCTATAAATAAATGACTTTTCATAATCTTACCATCTTCTCTAAAAATAGGTTCACCATTTTCATCTAATTTAGACATATTGCTCATATGTACTTCATCAAATGCGTCAAATAATATTGCATAATTAGTCCCAAAATGTTCAATAAAATACTCTCTACAATTTGTTATTTCTATATCAATTTTTGCTTTAAAGTCCACCATTGTTTCAAGCCCTCCATGATGTTCTAATAAAGTCCCAATTCTGACATACATCATATCTACTATTGCATCTAATATTTGCACTTTATCTTTTTTATTAATTGCTTCAACAAGTTCTTCAACTTCTTCATTCCACCACTTATTTCTCAATATCATTCTATTAGGTTTAATTCCATAGACTTTCAAATATTCCTCTTGTTTAAATGCCTTATAAAATTCTTTTACTTGTTTTATCATTTTTCTATACATTCTTTAATATCTCCTTTTCTTATCTTGTATATTTTCTATTTTTTATATTTTCGTTTAACTCCTCGAACCAATCTGTATAACCAAAATAAGTAAACTCTATTTCTTCAAAACGATTACTTTCTTCAATAGTATGTTTTGAACTACTTTCAAGTTCAGTGTAATCAACATAACTCTCGCTTTTTCTTTCTAAATAATCTAACTTACTCGCTAAATCTTCTACAAATTCTTGTTCTTTATAATCAAATTTTGCATTTAAAACATCTAATATATAACTTACTGCACAATACATATTCTCAATTGTTATTACTGTATGTCCAATAAGTCCTTTAAACTCACTTACTACTTCCCTTTTTAATCCTTTTCTTTTCATTTTTAACATCTCCTTTTTTATTTTATACTTCTCTCTAATTCTTTAATAATTTCATCTAAATAAAATCTAGCTTTTTTATAATCTTCAAGCCCGTTCTTTTTCTCTGCTCTTATTACATATTTCAAAACATCTTTAACACCTGAAGCTACCACTCCATTTGATATTGTTCTTACAACTGCATATACCATTGGTAATGTGTTCATTTTAATTCCATTTATTTCTATTTCATAATGTTTTGGATTGTTTACATTATCATTCATTTTTCCACCTCTTTTTTAACTTGTCTCATATAATATTTTCTCATCTATTCCCTTTTTCTTTTTCCAAAGCCTCAATAACTCCTCCACACTATAGTTCTCAATCAAATTATTTAGCTTGTCATCGCTCGTTTCAATCATTACTTGACTAAAACTATGGACATCTTTTTTATTAGCTCTTATAAATGAAATATACTCTTTTTCATCTACTGTCTTAAGCTCCAACTCGTTTATTTTTATACAATATAATTTAACTTTTTTCACTTGAATTTCTCCAAATTTAATCTTTTTTGATTTCTTATTATAAAATATCCTTGACTATTTATATAAATTTCATTAATACTTGTTCGCTTAGTTTCTAAATCAAATAATAAAATACTTGCTTTTGTTACTTTTCCATGCCTCTTACTTACTCTTTCAATTTCTTCTCTTTTTCCTATTTCATAAAAGATATATAAATTTTTATAATTTAAACATTTTTTTAAAAATTTTTTAAATTCCATTTTTACCTCTTGTATATTTTTTTCTTGTTTTTCACAACATATTGTGATAGACTACCTTTGTTAGCATTCCATTTTATAGAGTGCTATTTAATTTAATAATAACTTTTTTATATATTTTAGTCTTACTTGCCGGTACTCTCTAAGATATATAAATTAGAAAGGAGGTAAAATACTATGGCAAAAGCAAAATCTGGAAAAACTGGAAAACAAGTAAAAATTGTCTCAGTCAAAGGTTATACCAAAAGTGATGGTACAAAAGTGCCTGCTCATAAGCGTTCTACTCCTAATTAATTTTGTTTTATAGCACCTACTTTAGGTGCTTTTCTAAATTGTCAAGCAATGCTAAATACTCCTCTTTTATCCCTTCCAAATGTTCGACATATTGTTTTAATTCATAAAAACTTAAATTTTCTATACCCATCCTATTTAGAGAGCCTTTATATAATTTTTCTCTTATTTCATCTACTCTATTTTTCATCCTATTTCCTCTCTTTTACTTTCAACATTTTTTCCATTTTTTCTATTTTTCTCTCATTAAATTCAACTTCACTATTTTCAAGATAATAATGATTTTCTTAATTTATATTAGAATTTTTGATATTTCCTACAGTTACTTCATTACTCGCTTTTTTTCTTCTTTTCATTATTTATTTGAGTAATAGTTACAGTACTATTCTTTATTTTACCGGTACAAACATTATTTTTTTGAGTAATAGTTACAGTACTATTCTTTATTTTACCGGTACAAACATTATTTTTTTACTGCTTAAAATCTTTTTCAAAATCTCTTTCATCTATCCTCCTAATAGCATTTTCTTTTTTAAGTTTTCCACATTACTTATCAACACTCCTACTTTTGGACTCGACTTATAATTCAATGCTATAAAATCTAATCCCATTGGATTTACTCCAATACTCTCATAAGTAATCATTATCGGATTTTCTTGTCCAAATAACTTGTTAGTTCCAATATAATATTCCGATGTGTTATATGGATTTTTCATAAATTCTTTATAGACTCCATCAAATTGAAAATCTAAAAACTTTTCAAATTCTGTTTCATTCATATTCAACAATCTAAGCCAACCGACATAATCAATTACAGCGTGAACTCCTCTGTCTTGAAAGTTAATCATTCCAGTTCTTCCATATTTTATTATCCCTGCCTTTAACATTCTTTTGGCTGATATTATTAAATTATTAATATTTCCAGTTCCTTTAGCTGTTTCAATTATTTCTTGAACACCAGGAATAAAATCTCTTTTTTCATTTCTAACTATTTTTTTTATTGCAAAAATAAACTCGTTCCCTGTTAGAGTATCTTTCAAATCTTCAAAATAAGCATAAGATACTGATTTTAAATTTTTAGTATTTGGAAAATGTCCAATTAAATAATTAAATCCTGTATTAAATTCTTCTAAGCTCATCATTTATTAACTGTCTCCTATTCCGTAAAATTTTTTTAACCCCTCTTCTGTTACTTCAAATCCAGAGTCATTTTTATTTGAATATTTATTTTTTGATTTGACGCCACTTTCTGTCCTTTGTGGGTAAAGTTGTGGATAATTACCCATAATTGAATAATCTAAAATATCTATAGCTTTTTGTATATTCCCATTGGAATGTTCGTGTAGTTTTTGAGCAAATATATCAACCTGTATTTGACTTAAGCCTTTTTGTGCTATTCTTCGTTGTTCTAAAAAATACTCAAATTTCTCTCGGACTTTTTCATCTTGGAATATATATATATTATTAAATTTATTATTATTATAAATATTTATATTATTATATGTCGGATTTTTTTCCGAGTTTTTTACCTCTTTTTCGGATTTTTTTCCGAATTTACTCGGATTTTTTTCCGAGTTTTTATCAATATTCGGATTTTTTTCCGAATTTTCTTCAAATTTATTCCAACTTTTACCTTTTTCTGTTATTCTTACTAAATCCATTTTTTCTTTTTTTACATATTCAATTAAACCTTTATCAACCAATTTTTTAAAATTTCTATACACTGTATCTTCTTTTTCAAAAAACATTGGTAATTCTTTTGTTATTAATTTTCGTGATACAAAATAATAAGCTTTTTCATCTTTTATAATTTCTTTTGCCCAAGAACTTGCATCATAAAGTAGTGAAAACAAAATACTTTCCGAAGCATTAAGCTCCCATTCCGTACACTTTACATTATTTAAAGTTATTGAAAAACGCATAGAATCAACTCTCCTTAATTTTATTTTTAACAATATTTAAAATTTCTATTTTTTCTTTTAAATTTTGTTCAATATTTTCTAAATTTTTTAAAGTTTTATTTTTATTCGAGACATTATTTTTCACTTCATACTCATAAAGTTTTATAAAAAATCCTGGTCTTTTAAAAAAAGATACTAACGGGAAATTTGTTGTATTATATGTATATTTTTGTGAATTACAACTTCTACAAACTAGAGATAGATTCTCTCTTTTATTTGTTCCACCTACACTTTTTGCTTTTATATGCTCTATACATAACTCAGCTTTTTCAAACTCTTTGTTACATATTTGGCATTTATAACCTAATTCATTTATTAATTTTTCTTTTATTTTTTTATTTATCTTTGGCATTCCTACTCCTTTACTTTATTTATAAAAAATGCTATAATTACATCAACTTAATTTTGATGAATGCACCTCTCGTAGGTGCTTTTTTTATTTTTCTAATTTCTCCCATAAAATTGTTGTAATGTAACTATTTAACGAGAGTCCTTTTTCTTTTGATTTTTCCTGTAATTTCTCTTTTAATTCCTTAGGTATTTTTAATAATATTTGTTTTTTCATTCTCTCTCCTATTGTTTTTGTATATCCTTTTTGATATAATTAAGATATATATTTGAAAGGATGGTGATTGTTTTGAAATTATACGAATCTTTGACTTTAGTTATTACATTTTTGATAGGAGTAGCAACCATTGTTTCAGTTTGTATAAACAACTTAATAACTCTTAAAAACCAACAAAATTTATTTTACAGACAGGAGCGTATTAAATTAATTGAAACTAAAATTGCTAAACTTTATGCTCCCTTTTTACAGGAATATTATTTATTAAAAGCATATGAGCTACCTATAGACAGGGTTAATTGTGGAGAATTATTCCCTTATTTTGATACTTATAAATCTGTAGCTACTATTCTTGGAAATAATATCCAGTATTTATCTGTTAATGTTTTAAAATTTTATCCTAGATTTTATTCATTAATAAACATTTCTAATACAGCTTACAACTTAGAAAATATCAACGATTTATCTCAAATTAACAGTGATGAAGATTTATCGCAACATTTTTCTGAAATTGTAGAGCTATATACTAAAATCTCGGAGTTATTAGTGGCAGAATTTGAATTGTATGCATCGGAACTTGAGAACAACTAGAATCTCCATTAATTCCGGTATAAGTAATACCTATTAGTACTATAAATATTGTAGATGCGAGTAATAACTGCATAAATAACTCCAATCTCTCCTCAGGGAGAGTTTTTTTATTAAACATAAGTATCAAATACTTTATTAAATAAACAATTGCTATTCCATACAATATAACTCTAATAATTTCCATTGTTTTCATTTTCTCCATCTCCTATTTTTAAAAATTAACTGGCACTTTGTAAAAAATATCTATATAAATTTAAGGAAAGACAGAATTAATTGAAAAATCATCAAT
Source organism: uncultured Leptotrichiaceae bacterium (assembly GCA_963528625.1). GTDB lineage: Bacteria > Fusobacteriota > Fusobacteriia > Fusobacteriales > Leptotrichiaceae > CALHVR01. The sequence goes on from CAURVQ010000003.1 coordinate 68,822, forward strand.
TGTTTGTTGTGCCAGCAAGTTTTTTAACGAGGTGACTTCTCCTCAGCTTTTTGTGTTATAATATACCTATCTAAATGAAAGGAGGTACATTGCTATGACTAATATTTACGCCTGTCTTTTAGGTAATTGGGTTAATTTAAGTGATGACCCAAATTGTGTAATGGGAATTTACCAAAAAGACCCTAATACTTGGTGGGAAGAAAATGCCGAAATATGGAGTCCATCAACTAAAGAGACTGAACACACTATGTATCAACAAGACTACATCAATGTACATTTTCAAGGTAAAAATTACCGAATCCACCCTATGTTTATTCAAATTGTTACTGAATAAAATATTGTTTTAATATTTGTTCTAGTAATTCCTCGTCATAGATTGTTTTATCTTTGGCGAGTTTTTCTTTTTGTATTTCGTAATATTTATTAACTATTTCTTTTACTTTTTTCCACTCTTCATAATTTAATTTTTTTAATTCATCTATACTTTGTTTTATTTTTTCTTTATCCAATTTCTTTGCCTCACTTTTTCAATTTACTAAATAACCAAATTATAGTTATAAACGGTGTAATAAATAACATTACAATGCTTATTAACAACTCTTTAAAAAACTATTTCATCATACCCCCCCTTTTTTTATCCCATCTTATGATATAATTTAAGTGCCAACAAAAAAAATAATAGAAATGATGTGATAAATTAATCGTTTAAATAAAGTTTTTTTTCTTGATATTCTTCTACAATTAGAAGAATTTGATAATTTTTCTATTCGATTTAATGATGAAAATTCTTTAAATGAATTAATTTATCTTAAAAAATATTCTTTAAAAGAGGTTCTTTATCATATAAATCAATGTAAATATATGAATTTCATATCTTACGAAGAAAATATAAAATTTATTACAATTAATGATTTATTTCCAGAAGGTCATGCTTTTTTAGCTGATATGCGACACGATACCGTATGGAATAACACAAAATCTATTGCTAAAAGTTTAGGTGTTAATTCATTAAGAGCTTTAAAAGATATATCAGTCTTTGTTATTTCCGAAATCATAAAATCTAAAATTATCAAATAAATCTCTTAGTTCAAGAGCTAGTAAATTAGTGAAAAAGTCTATTTCATTTTTATTTATATCTAGCTCTTTTTCTGTTATCATAAATGCCACTATTTCTTTTACCATTTTACATATTTCTAAATGTCTTTCTGCTGGTGTAGGCAATCGTTTTATTTTCAAACACACTCTCCCCCACCCCCTCTCTCTCCTAAATTCAAAAACTACTCCTCTTCTTTCTCTATAGGTCTTATACAAAGTTCATATCCTAAGTCATTTAGAATTGACTCTGTTTTGTTTACTTGAGAATCTCTATGCCCATTAGTAACTCTATTAACTTTAATCATAAAATTTTCACGACCTCTAGATGTTGCTTCACAAAACGCTGTTTTTGTTCTATATTTTTGGAACACCAATTCTTCTATTTTTTCATAAATTTCTTTTGCTTTCATTTTTCCTTCCTTTTAATCTTTTTTTGTTTAAAATTTGTTTAAAAAAGATTTATCGTTTTTATTTTAATCTTTTTTGTTTAAAAAGTCAACAAAATTTTTTGTTTTTTTAAAATTTTTATAAAAAACAGTCATTTTTCTTGACTTTTCATAAAAAATATAGTAATATATTTATGTCAAAAGCCTTATTCGTTAAGGATGTGACACCTAGGAGAACAGAGCCTTATTCGTTAAGGACTACAGTAGGCGTATCATTTATGTGATATGCTTAATTTTTTAAGGAGAAAAATATGAAATATGAAGTCTTAGGAATTTATTTAGTAAATTTCCCAAATAATAATGGACGTGAATTATTCGGAAAGCACTATGGATTAGTTTTATCTAAAATGTCTGATAAAGATAAAACATTATTAGTCGCACCTATAACAAGTAAGAAAAAAGGTAAAAAATATAAAGGTGGATTTACTATCGAACTAAATAAATATCAACAAAATCCTCGCTATGAAAAAGCATTTATAAAAATACGAAAAATAAGAGAAATTGATATCAAAAGAATATATGGAACAAAAAAATATAGTTTAGACAATGTAGATTTATTAAAATTAAATAAAGCAATGTCAGATGTATTTAAATTTTTAAAATAATTCAAATATAGCCAAAAGGCTATTTTTTTATACAATAAAATAGCAGTTATTTTATTTTGACTGCTATTTTAATATTATTTTATAATTAAAATTATCTTTTATCTTTCACAAGCTATACCGTCGTCATCTCTATCTAAACTTGAACTATAACCCGGTTGTCCTCGACGTATATTATAATATCCTCTTGATTTTGCTTCTTTACAACTACTAAAAAATAAATTAATTTTTGGGGCATGTGATATTTGATTCTTATTTTTTGTTTTTTTATTTGTATTTTTTGTTTTTGAGTTATTATTTTTTGAATTATTATAACTATTTGAACTATAACCTGTTCCTTTAAATTTTTTTAATATTTCTTCTGTTTTTTTATCTGTTATTTCATTATTTTCTGTTTGATTTTTTTCTTCTACTTTTTCATTTTTTTCTTTTCTATTTTTGTTTTGTTCTGTATCTTTATTTGTTTCTATTTCTATTTTTTTTGTTTTTTCATTTTCTTTATTTTCTACTTTTGAATTTTCATTATTTTCTGTTTTATTTACAAAAACTACTGAATCTACATGTTTTGAATTATTTAAAGGAATATTATTATTTTCGACTGTTGCTGTTTTATTTTCTGTTTGAGATTTATTTTCAATATTTCTGTTATTTTTTGGACTAAATATGCTAAACATTAAAATTATAATATAAATTCCATATAATATTTTTTTATTTTTAGAAGTTAACCTACTTTGATGTATTGCAATAGGTACTGCTATCCCAAAAAAGAATAATATAATTATCCAACCCCACCATTTTTGATACCATCTTTTCTTTTCTTTTTCTAATTTTTTTTCTTTCAAAATCCTCACTCCTTATCATTTATATTAATTAATTAATTAATTATATTTTCCCATTTCTCATACTAATAACCATACTCACTGTTCCAAGACATCTAACTTCTTCCACATCGTGATTTGATACAACAATATCAGCATATGCTGGATTAAATGAACGCAATATAAGTTTCCCTGTATATTCTTCAAATATTATTCGCTTTAAATATCTTTCTTCTCCTAAATCTATTACTGCTTCTTTTCCATTCAATGCTCTTATATCTATATTATCTACATCTATTACTACAATATCTCCGTGATGATAATACGGCTCCATACTATCTCCACTCACTCTCGTTGCGAAATCATTTTGACTTAATGTCCCATATATTTTGGGTAATACTATTTTCTCTATTTCTTCATCATAATTTATTTTTCCATTCCCTGCACTTGCTAGTCCGTAAAGGGGTATTTCTATAAAGTTTGTTATTTCTGTTTTATCAACATTAGATGCCGGAAGTTGATTTGTTGGTCTTTCAAAATTTTTCAAATTATCTGGTACTATGTTATTAAAATACGCTTCTTCTATTCTTTTTTTATACAATGGAAATTTTTCTAACATTTTATTATACATATTTTTGCTTACATTTCTTCTACCTTTTTCTATTTCTGATATATAAGTGTGACTAACTCCTAAAATTTTTCCCATCTCTTCATATGTATTTTTTCTACTTTCTCTTATTTCTTTTAACAAATCATTTATATTCATTTTTTATCACCTTTTAAACTTTCTATTTTCAATATATTATAACATATTTTTAAAAAAATAAAAAAAAATGTTGACTTTTTAAACAAATTAGTTTATAATTGAAATATATAAATTTTTTTAAACTTTTTATAAACAAAATATAAACTATTTAAACAGAACGAAGGAGAGATAAGAAATGAAAATAAAAATTAACTAAACATATTAGCATAAAATAACTGGAAGGTTATTTGAAAAAATAAAATTAGGAGTGATTAAAGATGAAAAATATTGAAGAAGTAATTGAATTTTTTAAACGAAAAAGAGAATTTATGATTGAGGAGTTAAATAGTATTTGTATTCAAAACATAACAAATTTTGCAAGTGTTCAATGGGACGGAAATGCACTTAGATTTGTTGAAATAGTAAATAAAATAAATGTAGGAATTAATGACGCAACTTTAAGTCAAACAACAACATTAACAGTTTATTTTAACAATGAAGATTACAAAAAAATCGTTGTAGCAATGAATAAAAATATAGTTGAAACAAGAATTGAAAATCAAAATATTAGATTATAGGAGGAAATAAGATGAGTTACAGTGAAGCATTAAGATATGCAGAGGAAGTTGAAGCAGGAATTGACAGAGAGTTAGCAAGAAGAGATGAAGAGGCAACAAGATACGAGAGAGAATGCAAAGAGGCTTACGAGGAATTAAGAGAAGAGGCAAAAGCATTCTTTGACAGTCCAGAATGTAGATTAAATGAGGTACACAAACAAGCATTTTTGGGATATTTAAGGAGGTATTACTATAATAACGATTTAGAAAAACTACAAAGAGGATTATCATATATAGTTGAAGACTTTTTAGAAGAATATACAGAAGAAATTTATAAAACGTTTGAACTTAAATAAATAGTAAAAGGAGAAATGAAAATGGGAAAAATGGTAAAAAAAGAAATTTATAAAGATTATGAAATTTATATATTAGAAATAAATACTGGATTACCTGTGTCTTGGGACTTAACTGGAAATATGCCTTATTATAATGGTTATATTGTGATTCCTAAAGATTCAAAATTTTATGGTAGAAATTATAACTTTATAAGCTCAGAAGTTAAAATACACGGTGGATTTACATTCGCCGATTATGTAGGGGATAATTATGTTATTGGCTTTGACACTGCACATTATTTTGATGATAGAACTACACAAAATGTAGAGTTTGTTATAAATGAATTGAGACAAGCGGTAGACCAAATAATTCAAAAAGAAAAAGAAAATAAATAGGAGTGATAGAAATGTACAATTTTGATTTTATAGAGTTAGCGAATGAAAATGCTAGACAAGTAATTAGAAGAAGAAAAATGAAAAGAATAAGACTTCAAGTAATCGTATGGAGTTTATGGGTCGCATTCACTGTATTATTGCAATACGCAATGATATGGCAAAATGGAGAATGGGGCTTTGGAGGTAATGTATTTGCACCTATAATACCTTTAGCATTAATCATAATTAACCTATATGTAAAGGATTAAGGTTATGGGAGCGAGAAAAATTAAAAAAAGTTATGAAGTAATAAAAACTGAGAAAAAAGCGAAAAAAGAATTAACAAAAAAAGCACCACAAATTGCTAATGATAACTATAGCTATTACACATTAATTAGAAGTATTAGAGGATTTATGGACGACGCTTCTACCTATCTAAGATTAAAAAATCAAATAAATAAAGGTAAAGTAGAAATTATAAAAAATGAAATGATTGATTTCAACCATAAAGAGTGGTTAAGTGTAATAAATAGATTTTTGAATTTTATAATTAAGAAATATCCAAAAATGACAAAAGATGAAGATTTTGAAATTATGGATAATACAAAAGTTGTTAAATGTACAGCAATGACAAAATCGATGCACTTTTTGGATATAAACAAGTCATATGGAAAAACTTTTAAAAGCAAATATCCTGAAGTTAGAGATACTATGCATTTTTTGGCAAATGTAATAGCAAGATTTAATGTTATTGAAGAATGTGTATACAGTAATAACTTAAAAACGGATATAGTGGAAAGAAAAAATGTAAGAACTATTTTAACAAAATTTAACAAGTATTTAAGACCAACAATTATGGAAATAATCAAAGGTTGATAATAAAGAAAAGGTGTGATTTAATTGAATTATAGAGAGATAGATTATAGCTCAAAAGAGCAATGGCACGATATACGGAGGACACATATCGGAGGAAGTGATGTGTCAATCATAATGGGAGTAAATCCATATAACAGTGATATACAGAAATTATGGAGAATAAAAACAGGGCGAATAGAACAAGAGGATATAAGCAATAATCCAGCAATTAAAAGGGGTGTAGATAGTGAAAATCTACTTATAGAGCATTTCAAAATCAACAATCCTGACTATACTGTATCTAAGCTTGAAAAAACGCTTGAGAGCATAGAATATCCTTTTATGTCGGCAAATCTTGATGGGGTTTTAGAATGTAACGGGAAAAAGGGAGTGCTAGAAATAAAAACGGCGTCTTGTCAAAATTATGATGATTATAAAGATAAATGGAAAAATGATATCCCAATATATTATTATTTTCAAATACAACATTATTTGAAAGTGACAGGTTGGGAATATGCTATATTATATGCCGATATAAAGTTAGCTTTTGCTGAAAATAAACACGAAATAAGACAGTATTTCATTGAAAGAGATGAACCTGATATAAAAATAATGATGGAAGCCGAAATTTGGTTCAATTCATTAATCATAAATGATATTGAACCACCGTATATTAAAAAATTAGGATAGGAGAAAATAAAAATGGAATTAATTATAAGAAATATAACACCAGCAACAGTAGATATGAATATCAATGAAATTGAGGGTTTTATAACTTCTACAAAAGAAAAATATCAAAATTTAGTTTTTACAGACGACCAAATAGATGAAGCTAAAAGTTCAAGAGCTACACTTAATAAGCTTGAAAAGAATATAGCTGAGGTTAGAAAAAAAATTGAAAAAGAAAGTAAAATGGATATTGAAAAATTGATTAATACTTTGAAGCAGGCTGAAAAAGATGTAAAAGAATTATCAAATAATATTGGTTTTCAAATAAAGGCATTTGAAGAAAAAGAATGGGAAAATAAACAAATTGAAATAAATACATCAATAAATGAAATATTTAAAAATGATACAGATTTAATCGATTATATTAAACATAATGAAAAATGGAGAAATAAAACTTATAACATTAATAAAATTAAAGATGAGATTGAGTCAGAGTTATCTCGTTTAAATCTTAAGAAAGACTTTATTATAGAAGAAATAAAAAAAGCAAATGAAGAAATTTCATTTAAAATAATTTTTGAAAATATGGTAAATCTTTTAAATGCTGAATTTCCAGAAATTGTTAATCAAATAAGAAATGAAAAAGATAAAAGAAAAGAGACAGAAGAAAACTTGAGAAAACAAGCTGAAGAAAAAGCAAAACAAGAGGCAGAGCTTGAAGCACAAAAACAACAACAAGCAAAAGCTATAATTGTGGAAGAAGTACCATTACCAAATACGGAAACAGTAACAACAAACTCAGTTAAAACTCCTGAAACTTATATTACTATAAAAGTAAGTGGACTAAATAAAGAAGCAACAACAGATTTATTAAATATTATAAAAAAACATAATTTAAAATATACAAAGGAAGTGAAATAATATGTCAAGATTAACACCATCAACAAATAAAGGAACAGTAGGGCAAAACGCATTAAAAACTATGATTAATGACGAAAGAACGCAAAAGAAATTTAGAGAATTATTAGGAAAAAAAGCACCTGGATTTTTAACATCACTATTAAATACAATTAACGGAAACAAACAACTTCAACAAGCAGACGCAAGCTCTATAATGAAAGCTGGAGCTATTGCAGCAACTTTAGATTTACCAATAGACCCAAATTTTGGTTACGCTTATGTAGTGCCGTATAATAACAAAGGAAAAAACGAGGCTCAATTTCAAATGGGGTATAAAGGATTTGTGCAATTAGCAATGCGTACAGGACAGTACAAGAAAATAACAGTGTCGGAATTATATGATGGTCAATTCAAAAGTTATGACCCAATAACAGATACTTTAGAATATGATTTAAACGATAAGATAAGCGATGAAACAACACACTACATCGCATATTTCAAGCTATTAAATGGCTTTGAAAAATACTTTATAATGAGTAAAGAAGAAGTTGAGGAACACGCAAGAAAATATAGTAAGACATTTAACGCTTCATTCTCAAACTGGAAAACAAATTTTGATGGAATGGCAAAGAAAACGGTATTAAAATTATTACTAAGTAAATTTGGTATTATGTCAATTGAAATGCAGACAGCACAAAAGGTAGACCAAGCAGTTATTAAAGATATTAAAGACAATAACAATATTGAAGTTGAATATGTTGATAATGATAACAATTTCAGTGATACAACTGAAGAAAGTACCAATGTATCTCCAACAACAGATGAAACAATAATTGATAATGCTGAACCTATTACAGATGAATACGAAGATAATTTAGATGGATTATTCCCATCAAATGAAACTCAAGACGATTTCAATTCAAGTGATTTATTTTAAAATCAAAGGGGGGCTTAATTGAAAACTAGGAGGGAATAATGAAAAAAAATAAATTCTTTTATGATTGCGAAGATATTATGAATATTTTAAAAGTAAAAGAGAGTAAAGCATATCAAATCATAAGAACTTTAAATAAAGAATTAAAGAATAAAGGCTTTATAACTCAACAAGGCAGAATCAATATAAAATATTTTAATGAACGCTACAATATAGGATAGGTGGTTTTATGCCAGCATATAAAGATGAAGAAAAAGGTACTTGGTTTTGTGAGTTTAGATATAAAGATAATCGTGGAAATACACGAAAAACAAAAAAAAGAGGTTTTAAAACAAAAAAAGAAGCTTTAGAATATGAAAGATTTTTTTTGACTACAGCTAATGAAAAAGCTGAAAATATCACATTTGAAGTTTTATCAAAAAAATATTTAGATGATGTTAAAACTAGAATAAAAATTACAACATATGCTAGAAAAGAAAAACTTTTTAAATTAAAGCTCATTCCATATTTTGGAAATATGAAAATCGAAGAAATTACACCTTTAAAAATTAGAAATTGGCAAAATATGGAATTAAAAAACAATTATAAAAAAAGTTATTTTTTAACAATTCAAAAAGAACTTTCAGCAATATTTAATTATGCTCAAAAATTTTATAATTTAAAAATAAATCCAATTAGACAAGCCGGAGCAGTTACAAATTCTCCTTATTTAAAAGATAAAGATAATATTCAAGTTTGGAATATTAATGATTTTAACGAATTTATACAGCATATTAAATCTATAGAGCTTTACACAATATTTCATTTATTATTTTATACTGGAGCTAGGATTGGAGAAATTTTAGCTCTAAATATAAAATCTTTTGATTTTAAAAATAATACAATGAAAATCACAAAAACTTATTCAAAAGTAAATGGAGTGGGATACCTAACAAGCCCCAAAACAAAGGGTTCTATTAGAACTATTAAAATACCTTTATTTTTAACTCATATTGTAGAAAATTATCTTGAAAAGTTATACGATAAAAATATTGATAGGATTTTTCAAACTGATAGAACTAATATTCACGAAACAAAAAATAAAATAATTAGAAAATATAATTTAAAAAATATTAGATTACACGATTTTAGACACAGTCACGCAAGTATATTATTAAACGAGGGGGTCAATATCGTTGCAGTGTCAAAAAGATTAGGACACGAAAGTATAAAGATGACACTTGATACTTACTCACATTTAATGGATAATGGAGAAGAAAAATTGATTGATGTTTTAAATAAAATTATTGATAAAAAATAAAATGCCCCCAAAATGTCCCCGCATAATTTAAAAAAAATCTGTAAAGCTTATAAATAAAGGGGTAAAATAAAAAAATGGCGCACCTGTGAAGAATCGAACTCCAAGCCTTCTGATCCGAAGTCAGACGCTCTATCCAGTTGAGCTACAAGTGCGTATATTTTTTCCTAAATTTTTATAACTTATATTAACTTTTCCTTGTTTTATTAACAAAGAAAAAAGCACTCATAGTGCTATTAAGAGTTGGTGCCCGAAGCCGGGGTCGAACCGGCACGATTTTCATCGACGGATTTTGAGTCCGTTGCGTCTACCAATTTCACCATTCGGGCATAATTTCATCCATATTGTAATAAATTTAGAGAAATATGTCAACTACTTTTTTGACTTTTTTCTCTAAATTTATCTATTTTTTATTATTTTTCTTTAATATTTTCTTTTACAACTTCTTCAACTTTATATTTTTTAGAAATTTCATTAATTATTTTTGCTCTTTCTTCTTCAGCTTTAGCTATTAACAAATTATTTGTAATTTGTTGATATGCTTGATTTGACGGAATATTTTTTAAATTTTCTTTTTGTTTATTATACTCAGCTTCAATTTCCTCTTGCGTTACTCTTACTATTTTTCTAACTTTGCTATCTATATAATAATTAACTAAAATATTTTTTGAAATTGTTTCTAATATTTTTGAATTTTCTACATTAAATACACTTTTTTCTAATTTATTTAATATAATTTTATTCATTATCATAGTTCTTAAAATTGTAGGCTCTCCATTAGAATACAATATTTCTTCTTTTGTTAATTCAATATTTTTTTCCATTTCGTTTACAATTTTAAAAATTTCCTCATTTTCTAATTGTTGAACTTGTTGATTTAACAAATCATTTCCTATCATATCTCTAGCTTCAGTAAATGCTATTTTTTGTTCATCAAAATGTTGTTTATTTTCTGTATAAACTTGTGTTATAACTTCTTCTGTTATATTTATTTTACCTTCTAACTGTTTACTCATATAAAATTTAATCTTTTCAACATTTGTTATATATTCTAACTCTGTTTTTTCAATTTGTTCAAACTCATATGTTTTCAATTCATTTAATACTGATTTAGCTAATAAAAAATCTCTTAATGATTCTTCATTTATTCCATATCCCTCTTTTTCTTTTTTTGTTAATGTAATTTTACTCATTTTTAACTCCTTTATTTAATTTTATTTATCTAACATTCTTGATAAAAATTCTCTCGTTCTGTTATGTTCTGGATTATCAAAAATTATTTCCGGTTTATTGTCCTCAACTATAACTCCTTGGTCCATAAACACTACTCTTGTTGATACATCATGAGCAAATGCCATTTCATGTGTCACGACAATCATCGTAAGTCCTGTTTCAGCCAAATCTTTCATAACTTTTAAAACTTCTCCAACCATTTCTGGATCTAATGCAGATGTTGGTTCATCAAATAACAATACTTCCGGCTCCATTGCCAACGCTCTAGCTATTGCAACTCTTTGTTTTTGTCCACCAGATAGTTGATTCGGTTTAGCTTTTATAAATCTTTCCATACCTACTTTTGTCAATAATTCTTTTGCAACTTTTTCAGCTTCTACTCTATTTCTCTTTAATACTTTCATTTGCCCTATTACACAATTTTCAAGTACATTTAAGTTGTTAAATAGATTAAAAGATTGAAACACCATTCCTACTTTTTCTCTTAATTCCACTAAAGATATTTCATTTTTAACTACATCTTTATCATGAAAAATTATTTCTCCACTTGTTGGTTTTTCTAATAAATTTATACATCTTAAAAGTGTAGACTTTCCACTTCCAGAAGAACCGATTATACTAACAACTTCTCCTTTATGAACATTAAAATTAACATCTTTCAAAACTGTTCTTTGTCCAAAATCTTTTCTTATATTTTTTATTTGTAACACAACTTGTTTATCGCTTTTCATCATTTCCATTATACCGACACCTCTTCTTTATGATCTAAAAATTCAAAGTTTTGTGGACCATCAATTTTTTTCTCAATATATTTTAAAATTGTAGATAATGTAAATGTTAATACAAAATAAATTACACTCGTTATAATAAATACTTCATAGTATCTTGAGTAAGATCCCGCTACTGACTTAGATAAGAAGAACAATTCCGTAACACCAATTACATTTAAAACTGATGTATCTTTTATATTTATAATAAATTCATTACCCATTGCCGGCAATATATTTCTAAACATTTGTGGGAAAATTATATAACGCATTTCTTGAATTTTTGTCATTCCAATAGCTTGTGCCGCTTCAAATTGTCCTTTATCTATAGATTCAACTCCACCTCTTATAATTTCACTCATATACGCTCCCGTATTAATTGAAACTATAAATAACGCTGCTGATATAGCGTTCATATTAATTCCTAAAATTTGTGAAGATCCGTAATAAATAACCATTGATTGAACAATCATCGGTGTTCCTCTAAATATAGCAATATATATTGCAAAAATTACATTTAATATTTTTAATCCTTTATGTTCATTACTCATATCTTTTACTAATGCAACAACTAGACCTATAAAAAATCCTACTATCGTTCCTATTAAAGATATAAACAATGTCATTAGAGTTCCTGATACAAACTGTGGCCAATTTTTACTTATAAAAAATAGTACCCAATCTAAAAAACTTTTTTCCATTTATCTTTTTTACTCTCTTTCTATTAATTATTTAACGGTTGATTTTTAATTGCTTGCTCCATTATTTCTTTTCTTTTTTCAGGTGTTAATCCTTCTAAAATTTTATTAATTTTATTAGCTAATTCGTCATTTCCTAGTTTCATAGCTACTGATACTGAAGCTAAATCTTTATCATATGTAAATCCTTTTCCTTGCTCAAATTCAATATAAGTTAATTCAGGATTTGCTAAAGTATCTGCCATTGCTCCCGGTCTTTCAGCTACATACGCATCAATTTTTTTAGAATTTAAAGCAACTATCATTGAAGGGAAGTTTTCCATAGCTGTTTGTTTATTAACTCCATTAATTTGATCTATTAATGTATAATGGAAAGTATTTAATTGTCCTGTAACTTTAGCTCCTGCAAAATCTTGAAGTGATTTAGCGTTTGCATATTTTCCATCTTTTCTAACAACTAAAACTATATCTGAATCATAATAAGATTTTGTAAATAATAAACTTTGTTTTCTTTCTGGAGTTGCAGTCATTCCCGCGATAACTAAGTCAACTACACCTGAATTTACAGCTGGTCCTAATAACGCATCCCATTCTGATTTTACTATTACTAAATCCTTTCCTAATCCTTTTGCTATTTCTTTTGCGATTTCTACATCATATCCACCACAATATCCACCATCAATTTTTACTCCACCATTTTTATCATCATTTTGGAACCAGTTAAACGGAGCATAACCACATTCCATTCCAACTTTTATCGTATCATTACTTGCAGTTGTTTGACCTTTCCCACAACTTATTGCTAATCCTAACATCATCATTCCTAATAAAAATTTTTTCATAATTATAACTCTCCTCTTTTAATTAATGTTTCTGCTATTTGTATTGTATTTGTTGCTGCACCTTTTCTAATATTATCTGCAACTACCCATAAGTTTAATCCATTTTCTACAGTTTCATCTCTTCTAATTCTTCCAACATAAACTTCATCCGTATCAGCTGCTGTTATCGGCATTGGATACTCGTTATTTGCTCCATTATTTTGAACAATAACTCCTTCTTTTTCTTCAAATTTTGTAATAACATCATCTATTTCAAATGGTTTTTCTAACTCGACATTTACTGAAACTGCATGTCCCATTCTTACTGGCACTCTAACACATGTTGCTGTAACTTTTAAATCTGGCAATGATAAAATTTTTCTAGTTTCTTCTATCATTTTTACTTCTTCCTTCGTATATCCATTTTCTAAAAATACATCAATATGTGGTAATGCGTTAAACGCTATTTGATGTGGATAATTTTTTGATGCTTCTCCTCTTAAGTTTGCATCTAAATCATCTAACCCTTTTTGTCCTGATCCTGCTACTGCTTGATATGTAGAATAAATTACTCTTTTTAATCCATAATTTTCTTGTAACACTTTTAAAACTGGCATTACTTGAATTGTAGAACAATTAGGATTTGCGATTATTCCATTGTGTTTTGCTAATGCTTCTGGATTTGCTTCAGGTACAACCAATGGTATTTCTGGATACATTCTCCAAGCACTACTATTATCTACAACTACTGCTCCTTTATCTCTAAATTTAGGTGCAAATTTTAATGAAGTCCCACCACCTGCAGAGAATAACGCTATATCTATATCCTCTCTAATATTTTCATCTTTCAATTCTATTACTGTATAATCTTTTCTATTCCAATTTATTATTTTCCCTGCCGATCTAGCCGAAGCATACAAATATAAATTTTCTACTGGAAATTTTCTTTCTTTTAATACTTTAAGAAATGTTTGTCCAACTAACCCTGTCGCTCCAACTACAGCAACATTATACTTTTTACTCATTTTTTCTCCTTTTCTATTTATTTTTTATATTGTTCATTTTATCATACTTTTAAAAATTTTTAAAGTTTTATAAAGTATTTACCAATTTTAAAATACCTTTTTCTCTAAATAATTTCTCTAATTTTTCATTAGTTTTTTGTGAAGATGGTAATAAAGGAAGTCTAACATCGTCATTATCAACCATTCCCAATATTTTCATTGCAGTTTTAACCGTTACCGGATTACCTTCTATAAACATATTTCTACTTATATCATATAATTTCGTGTGTAATCCGTACGCTGTATCAAAATCTTTACTTAAAAACGAATTAATCAAATCACTCATTTCTCTAGGCATTATATTTGCAACTACTGATACAACACCTTTAGCTCCTATTGATAACATTGGTAAAATTAAATGGTCTTCTCCTGATAATATTTCAATTTTATCTCCACATAAATCTTGTATTTTTATCATTTGCTCCAAACTTCCTGTTGCTTCTTTTATTGCTACAATTTCTGGAATTTCTGATAATTTAGCTACAGTTTCAGCCTCAATATTTGTTCCTGTTCTTCCTGGAACATTATACAACATTATTGGAAATTTTGATTCCTCTGCTATTTTTTTATAATGTTCATAAAGCCCTCTTTGACTAGGTTTATTATAATACGGACAAGTACTAAGTGCTGCATCCGCTCCAAGTTCTTTAGCATATTTTGTAAGTTCTATAGCTCTATTTGTATCATTTGATCCTGCACCAGCTATTATTTTTATTTTACCTTTTGCTTCTTCAACTACAATTTTTATTACTTTTTCATGCTCTGTAAAACTTAATGTTGGTGCTTCTCCCGTTGTTCCACAAGGTACAATCCCTGCTGTTCCATTTTCTATATGCCAATTTACTAATTCTCTTATTTTTTCTTCATCTACTTCGCCAGTTGCTTTAAATGGAGTTATTAAAGCAACGTAAGAGCCTTCAAATTTCATTTTCATCCCTACTTTCTTTTAATAAAATTTAATTATCTTTCAAATAGATATATCCCTTCTGCTATTTTTTCACTTGGTCCTGTCATAAAAGCATCATAGCCTTCACCTTTATAGTCAATAATCAATCTTCCTCCTGGCACTTTCACTTTTACATTTTCATCTACATATCCAAAAATTCTTGCTAAAACTGCTGAAGCTGTAACTCCTGTCCCACAAGCTAATGTTCTTCCTGCTCCTCGTTCCCAAGTAATTACTTCCATATTATTTTTATCATTCACTTTTACAAAATTCACATTTACTTTTTTTGGAAATAATTCTAAATAATTTTCAATTTTTGATCCTAATTCATCAATATCATAATCTTGAAAATCGTTTACAAAAATTACTGAATGATCTGTTCCCATAAATATATATGAAATTTCAATTTCTTTCCCATTTATATTAATTTTTTCTTTTAAAAATTGCTCTTTTTCAGTATTAATTAATTTTTTTATATTAAATATTGGTTTTCCCATATTTACTTTTACTAACAATTCTTCACTATTCTCTTCTGTAAAAGTTTGTATCATTAAATCTCCTGGCACCGTTTTCAAAATAAATTCATTTTTTAATTCTACTTTATTATTTTTCAAATAATGTGCAAAACATCTTATCCCATTTCCACACATTGGTGCTTGACTTCCATCTGAATTAAAGAAAAACATAAAAGGCATATTTGCTACATACTTTAAAATAATAAGTCCATCTGCTCCAATCCCATATCTTCTATTACATACAGATTGAGCCAACTCACTATAATCCGGTATTCCTTTTTCTATCAATTCTTTTTCATTGACTATAATAAAATCATTTCCTGCACCATGATATTTTTCAAATCTTATCATTTTTCGCCTCCAATATTATTATATTTTCATCTAAATATTTTTATAATTCAAACTCTTCATCATTTCTAATTAAATCTTCAAAACTTTCTCTTTTAACTGCGACTTTTGCTTGTCCATTTTTTACAAATACTACTGCTGGTTTAGTTATTCTATTATAATTACTTGACATCGTATAACAATATGCTCCTGTTGTTGTGACAGCAACTATATCGCCTTTTTCTGTATTTTTAGGCAATTTACCTTTTTCTATAACAATATCTCCTGACTCACAAAGTTTCCCAGCTAAAGTAATTTCTTTCATGTTTGTATCATTTAATTTAGTTACAACTCCTGCTTCATATTCTGCTTGATACAATGCTGTCCTTATATTGTCAGACATTCCACCATCAATAAACACATAAGTTTTTCCACCAACTGTTTCTTTTATTCCTCCAACTTCGTACAATGTCGTTCCTGCATTTGCCACAATACTTCGCCCCGGCTCAATACAAAGTTCTTTAAACCCAATTTGATATTTAATTTCCATCGCTTCAGTATAAGTTATAATTTCTGACAAAACTTCATCTATATCTTTTGGATCGTCACCTTCTTTATAGTAAACTCCAAATCCTCCACCCATATTTACAGTATGCACTACAATACCTAATTCTTTTTTTAATTTATCTAAATATTTAAAAATTTCATCTAATGCAAATATAAAGAATGCAGATTGAAATATTTGCGAACCAATATGTGTATGAAACCCGTTAAATTCAATATACGGACTATCATTTAATCTTTTTATTATATCAAATAAATTTTCTTGAAATAATGAAATTCCAAACTTTGATGTTAATCCAGATGTTTTTATATAATGATGTGTGTGTGCTTCAATTCCCGGATCTATTCTTACTAAAACTGATTGTTTTTTATCTTTTTCTCTACATATTTTTTCTATTTTTTCTATTTCATCTTCATTATCAACAACAATTGTATCAATTCCAAAATCAACTGCCATTTCAATTTCTTCTATAGTTTTATTATTTCCATGTAAATGTACTCTTTCCATTGGAAATCCTGCTTTATACGCAGTAAACATTTCTCCACCTGATACAGTATCTAAATCTAATCCCTTTGAATTAATTAATTTTGCCATTCCTGTCGTTAAAAACGCTTTACCAGCATAAGCTATTCTTGTATCAAATCTTGTTGACTTAAAAGCATTTTTCATCTTATCTATTGTAGTTTCTATTAATTCTTGATCCATTACAT
>CAURVQ010000004.1:0-79093 GCA_963528625.1 uncultured Leptotrichiaceae bacterium
GCATTACATTTTCTAATCATCATTTTTTGCATAAATGGAACTTCTTCAGCTGGAACTTCTACTCCTAAATCTCCTCTCGCTACCATAATTGCATCTGATAATTCTAAGATTTCATCAAAGTTATCAATTCCTTCTTGATTTTCTATTTTAGACATGATTTTAATATTATGTCCTCCATTTTCATCTAATACTTTTCTCACTTCTGCAACATCTGAAGCTTTTCTTATGAATGAAGCCGCAATGTAATCTACACCTTGTTCACATCCAAATTTTAAATCAGCAATATCTTTTTCAGCTAATGCAGGTAACCCTACTGAAACTCCTGGTAAGTTTACTCCTTTAGTTCCACCTAATTCTCCAGTATTGTTAATTGTACAGAAAATTTCATCTCCTTCTATTTTATCAACAGTCAATCCAATTAATCCATCATCTAATAAAATTGTATTTCCTGCTTTTAAATCTTTAGTAATTCCTGGATAAGATACTGAAATTTTATCAGCATTCCCAACGAATGAATAATCAGTTGTAATTACTATTTTATTTCCTGCTTTTAATAATACATCTTCACCATTTACTAATTTACCAGTTCTAATTTCAGGTCCTTTAGTATCTAACATAATTGCAACATATTTACCAGTTTCTTTCATTACTTCTCTAATATTTTTAATTCTAGCACCGTGTTCTTCAAAATCTCCGTGTGAGAAGTTTAATCTCATTACGTTCATTCCACTTTCTACTAATTTAGTCAACATTTCTTTACTTTCACTTTTTGGTCCTATTGTACAGACAACTTTAGTCATTTTTATTTTCATTTAATTTTCCTCCTAAATTTTAAAATTTAATTTTTGTTTATTTATAAAATTAAATTGATAACATATTTGCTATTAAATAATCTTCTTTTTTAGATGCTTTAGAATAATTTTCCCAAGCATATGATAAATTATGATAAACTACTTTTTCACTTTCTATTCCAACCATTAATCCTGCTAAATCTTTTTCTAACAATTCTACAGCTTTAACACCTAATCTAGTCGCTAAAATTCTATCAAATGCAGTTGGTGCACCACCTCTTTGAATATGTCCTAAAATTGTTACTCTTATATCTGTATCAACTTTAGTTTTTAATTCTTCTTCTATTTTATTAACATTTCCAACACCTTCAGCTACTATTATAATATCTGATAATTTACCTTCTTCTCTTCTAGTTTTTATAACTTTTGCTATATCATCAATTGAAGTTTCAATTTCTGGAATCATAACACCGTTAGCACCACCGGATATTGCAGCATATAAAGCTAAATCTCCACAGTTTCTTCCCATTACTTCCACTAAATATGTTCTTTCATGTGAAGTTGCTGTATCTTTTAATTTTGAAACAGCATCTAATATAATATTTAACGCTGTATCATATCCTATTGTATAGTCTGTCCCTGCTATGTCATTATCTATCGTTCCCGGAATTCCAATTGTTTTAATTCCGTGTTCTTCGTATAAATAATATGCTCCGTGGAATGATCCATCTCCACCAATTACTACTAATCCTTCTATTCCTCTTTTTTTCAAGTTTTCAGCAGCTTTAGCTCTAACTTCAGGATCTTTAAATTCTTTCAATCTTGCTGACAATAGAATTGTTCCTCCTTGATCAGCAATTCCACTTACATCTAGTGGAGTCATTTGGAATATTTGATCTTCTAACATTCCTCTATATCCTCTTTTTATTCCAAAAACTTCCATTCCTTTACTCATTGCAGTTTTAGCAACAGCTCTTACTGCCGTATTCATTCCTTGCGAATCTCCACCACTTGTTAGGATTGCAATTTTTTTCATATCTTTTCTCCTTTTTTTGTATCTTAATAACAATTTATAATATCATTTTTTTTATTTTTTTTCAAGTATTTTTATATATATAAAAAATTATTTTTCATTCTTTATTGTTATAAATATTATTTGCATTTTCTTTTTTCAATTGAAGCTTTTATCCATCCTATGAATAATGGATGAGGTTTGTTTGGTCTACTTTTAAACTCTGGATGATATTGACACGCTACAAAATATGGATGATTTTTAATTTCTACAACTTCTACATAATTCCCATCCGGTGACAATCCTACTATATCCATTCCATTTTTTTCAAATTCTGTTTTATATATATTATTAAATTCATATCTATGTCTATGTCTTTCATCTATATTAGTTTCACCGTAAACACTTGCTGCTATACTATTTTCAGCTAATATACACGGATAAGATCCTAATCTCATCGTTCCACCCATATCTTTAAGCCCTTTTTGCTCTTCCATTAAACTAATTATTGGATATTTTGTATCTTTTTCAAATTCTGTTGATGTTGCTTTTTCATATTTTAATACATTTCTTGCAAATTCAACACAAGCCATTTGCATTCCAAGACAAATCCCAAAAAATGGAATATTATTTTCTCTCGCATATCTTATTGCTTCAATTTTACCGTCAATTCCTCTATCTCCAAATCCACCCGGAACTAAAATACCGTCATAATTTGCCAATTTTTCAACATCAAATTCTCCCGCTTTCAAATAATCAATTTCAACTTTTGCATCTAAATTAAACCCTGCATGTTCAATTGATTCTGTTATACTGATATATGCATCTTTTAATTCAACATATTTCCCTACTACTGCAACTTTAATTAATTTTTTTGGATTTTTAAATTTATCTACCATTTTATTCCATTCAATTAATGATGGTTTTTTATTTTCAAGACCAAAATACTTACAAACTACATCAGCTAATCCTAATCTTTCCATCGTCAACGGTATTTCATATAAATTTTCTGCATCTGTTGATTCAATAACTGCTTCCTCATCAATATCACAAAATACTGATATTTTTTTCTTAATATCTTGTGACACTGGGTGTTCACTTCTCACAACAATTACATCAGGTGAAATACCTAACCCTTGCAACATTTTAACACTATGCTGTGTAGGTTTTGTTTTTAATTCTCCTGCTGCTTTTAAGTAAGGCAATAATGTAACATGAATGTAAGCTATATTTTCTCTTCCAACTTCTCTTTTCCATTGTCTTATAGCTTCAATAAACGGATCACTTTCAATATCTCCAATAGTTCCACCAATTTCTGTAATTACTATGTCCGACCCTGTTTGTTCTCCAGCTAATCTTATATTCTTTTTAATTTCATCTGTCACATGCGGAATAAATTGTACCGTTCCTCCTAAAAAATCACCTTTTCTTTCTTTACTAATTATTCTTGACATAATTCTTCCAGATGTTAAATTGTTGTATTGCGTTAAATTTTCATTTATAAATCTTTCATAATGTCCCAAATCTAAATCCGTTTCAGCTCCATCTTCTGTTACGAAAACTTCTCCGTGCTGATAAGGACTCATCGTACCCGGATCTACATTTAAGTATGGATCAAATTTTTGTATTGTTACTTTATAGCCTCTTTCTTTTAATAATCTTCCTAGAGATGAAGCGACTATTCCTTTTCCTAATGAAGAAACAACTCCACCTGTTACAAAAATATATTTTGTTCCACCAATTTTTTTCATTTTTCCTCCTAATTTATATTAATTATTTTCTTTTTCATTTTTTCTATATTGTTTTATATTTATAAATCTTTTTTATAAATAAAAAAGATGAAAAAAAAAATATTCATCTTCTTTTAAATATTATTTGGAAAATAGTATAAATACAAACAGTATTTATACTATTTTATTTTCATTCTTATTAATTATTTTCTTTCAGCACCTTTTTTATAAGCATTTTCTGAACCGAATACATTTCTAATTTTATCTTTGTAGTATTCTTTCATATAGTTTTTAGCTGGCCCTACATATTTTCTTGGGTCAAATTCTTTAGGATTAGTTGCAAATACTTCTCTAATTCCAGCTGTAAATGCTAATCTTCCATCAGTATCTACATTAATTTTTGCTACTGCTGATTTAGAAGCTTTTAATAATTCTGAATCAGGTATACCAATAGCATCTGCTAATTCTCCACCATATTTTTTAATCATTTCTACAAATTTTTGAGGTACTCCTGAAGATCCGTGTAATACGATAGGGAATCCTGGAATTCTTCTTTCAATTTCTTCTAATATATCTAATCTTAATTTAGGATCTGTTCCTGGTTTAAATTTATGTGCTCCATGTGAAGTCCCAATAGCTATTGCTAATGAATCTACACCTGTTCTTGAAACAAATTCTTCAACTTCATCTGGTTGAGTAAATACATGTGCTTCAGCAACTACATCATCTTCTACTCCTGCTAATACTCCTAATTCTGCTTCAACTGTTACATCATGTTGATGTGCAAAATCAGCAACTTCTTTAGATTCTTTAATATTTTCTTCAAATGAATGATGAGAAGCATCAATCATAACTGATGAGAATCCATATTCAATACAGTCTTTAGCTGTTGCAAAATTTGGTCCATGATCTAAATGTAAAGCTACTGGAATATCTGACCCTGAAGCTTCTACATATGCTGTTGCAGCTTTAGCCATCCAAGGTAACATTTCCTTACCAATATAACTTCTGGCTCCTGTTGATACTTGTAAAATTACTGGAGATCCAGTTTCTACTGCTGCTTCAATAATAGCTTGTAATTGTTCTAAATTGTTGAAATTGAACGCTGGTACTGAATATCCTTCTTTGTTTGCTTTAGCGAACATTTCTTTTGTGTTACTTAATCCTAAATCTTTAAAATGATATTTCATTAGGTCCTCCTTAAAATCTATATAAATTAATTTTATATTTTACATAATTATACTATCAAATTTTTTAATAAAAATCAACTTTTTTTTACTTTTATTCAGTAACTTTTTTTCTCATTATTCCTAATAATAAAGCTGAAATTATTGCTCCTATTATAATTGAAATTAAATATAAGACAAAATTATTACTTAAGAACATTACTAAAATTCCACCATGTGGGGCAGGTATTTTTATTCCAAATAACATTGATAATGCTCCTGCTACTGCTGAACCAACTATACTTGCCGGAATTACAGTTTTAGGGTCTGCTGCTGCAAATGGTATAGCACCTTCTGTTATAAACGATAATCCCATTACCCAGTTAGTAAGTCCTGCTTCTCTTTCATCTTCAGTAAATTTATTTTTAAATAAAATTGATGATAATGCTATCGCTAATGGGGGAACCATTCCTCCAGCCATAACTGCTGCCATTGGTAAACTTCCTCCAGCTTGAATAATTTCCGGTGTTAATGATGCTGTTCCAAATACATATGCTGCTTTATTTACAGGTCCTCCCATGTCAACTGCCATCATTCCACCTAATAATAATCCAAATAACACTGCACTTCCACCTTGTAATGACACTAACCAGTTATTTAATCCTGTATAAATTCCACTAACGATTGGATTTAAAATAGTAACCATTAATAATCCTGTAATTAAAACTGATAAAACTGGATAAAGTAAAATCATTTTTAATCCTGCTAATGATTTAGGTATTCCATTTAACGCTTTTACTAAGAATTTTACTACATATCCTGCAACAAATCCTCCAGCCATTGCTCCTAAGAACCCTGACCCACCAGCTACTGCTAATGCTCCAGCTACTAATCCTGCTGTTAATGCTGCTCTTTCTCCAATACTATAAGCAATATATCCTCCTAATATTGGTACAAACAACTTAAATGCTGCACCACCTATTTCCATTAACTGTTTAGCAATCACAGAAGTTGATCCATAACCCGCTCCAACATTACTATTTCCAGTTAATGAATCTGCTAAAAATGCTAATGCTATTAAAATTCCACCACTTATAACTAACGGCAACATGTAAGAAACTCCACTTAATAAGTGTTTATAAGCTCCATTTTTTTCATTTGATTTTGTTTCACTTTCAGCAGTTTGTCCACTAGCTACGAAGTTTTCAGCTTTTCCGTCTAACACTTTTTGAATTAACTCTTTAGCGTTATTAATCCCTTCTTTAGCTTCAACTTTTATTAACGGTTTTCCATTAAATCTAGCTGTTTCAATATTTCTATTTATTGCTAAAATAACACCTTTTGCATTTTTTATATCTTCATCTGTTAAAACATTCTTTCTTCCATCTGCTCCATTTGTTTCAACTTTAATATCTACACCCATTTCTTTTGCCGCTTTTTGCAATGCTTCCGCTGCCATATATGTATGTGCAATACCTGTAGGACATGCCGTAGCTGCAACTATAAATGGTTTTTCAATATTATCATCTTTCACTACATTTTCTTCTTGACTTTCTAATTTTTCGGCTTCTTTTGCATTTATAATATCTAAAACTTCATCTGCTGATGTTGCATTTTCTAATGCAGTTTTAAATTCATCGTCCAATAATAATTGTGTTAATCTTGCTAATGTTTCTATATGTGCATTATTTGCTCCATCTGGCGCCGCAATCATGAAAAATAAGTTTGAAGGCTCTCCATCTAACGAATCATAATCTATTCCTTTTGAGCTTCTACCCATTGCTAATGCCGCTGTTTTTACAAATTCAGTTTTTGCATGTGGAATAGCAATTCCTTCTTCTAACGCTGTAGAACTTTGTGCTTCTCTTGCTAACAATGCCTCAACATATCCTTCGTAATCTTCTAACACTCCTGTTGCTTCATGTAATTTTGCTAATTCTCTTATTACATCTTCTTTTTCTGTTGATTTAACATCTAAATTAATTCTTTCTTTAATCAATAAATCTGATATTTTCATTAATTCATCACCTTTCTTTTTTA
Source organism: uncultured Leptotrichiaceae bacterium (assembly GCA_963528625.1). Taxonomy (GTDB): domain Bacteria; phylum Fusobacteriota; class Fusobacteriia; order Fusobacteriales; family Leptotrichiaceae; genus CALHVR01. The sequence goes on from CAURVQ010000004.1 coordinate 6,740, forward strand.
TCTATTAACACTTATATTAATAACTTTCTTTTAATATATTTATTTCTAAATATAATTTTTCAATTAATTCTTTTTCAGCTAATCCATACGAATATGCTGTCGCACTTCCCGAAGCAACTGCTAATTTAAATGAATCTTCTATTGACATACCTTTTGTATATCCAGCTACAAATCCTGCAACCATAGAATCTCCAGCTCCTATTGAATTAATTAATTTACCTTTGGGAACGCTCGCTTCCAATACAAAATCTTTATTTACTAATAAAGCTCCTTCTCCTCCACGAGATAAAATAACATTTTTAATTCCTTTATCTAAAAAATATTTACATTTATTTACAATTTCTTCTTTAGTTTCCAATTTTTCACCAAACATTTCTCTTAATTCATGAATATTAGGTTTAATAAATAAATTGTTATGCATATTTTCTTGTATTAAATTTCCTCTTGTATCTAAAACAATTTCAACTTTTGCTTTTACATTTTTAGACAATCTTTTATAAATATCACTTGCCACTGTTCCCGGAATACTTCCAGCCAAAACTAAAATATCTCCATCTTTTAATTCAGACATTTTTTGTATCAATTTCTCCAAATTTTCTTTTGAAATTGTAGGCGAAACTCCTGTAAGTTCCGTTTCAATGTCATTTCCATTTACTTTAGCATTTATTCTTGTACAACCTTCCAATTCTACAAATTCTGAATTAATACCATCTTTTTTTAAATCATTAATTATAAAATCTCCAACAAATCCAGCAACATATCCAATCGCTGTTGATTCTATTTCTAAATTTTTTAACACTTTAGAAACATTTATTCCTTTTCCACCAGCTCTATATTTTACTTCTTTTGCCAAATTTAATTCTCCAACATTTAAGTCATTCGTTAAATACATATCATAATCTAAAGCAGGATTTAATGTTAATGTATAGATCATATTTCCTCCTATTTTTTAATTTTTTGAATTATATCATAAATAACACTCTTTTGCAAAAAACTTATTTGCTAATATGTATAAAGATTTCTCTCTATTCCAATAGTTGTAACATCACCGTGTCCCGGATATACCATTGTTGAATTTGGTAATAATATTAATTTTTGTAAAGATTTCCACATATCTGCACTATTACTTGTCGGCAAATCTACTCTCCCATATGTTCCTTTAAACATTGTATCACCTGAAAATAACACTCCATTTTCTTTATCAAAATAACAAATATCTCCAATACTATGTCCCGGTGTTTCTAATATTTTAAATCCAAATATTTCATCATTTTCTTTTATTTTTTTTACTTCTATCTCTTTTGAAATTACAAAATTTTTATACCCATATACACTTAAAGATAATTCTGGATTATATAAAAAATCATACCCTTTTTCACTAATATATACAGGAACTTTTTTGTACTCAATAATATTCGGTATTCCTAAAATATGATCATAATGTCCGTGTGTTTGCAATATTCCTTCAAGCTCAAGTCCTTCATCTTTTATATACTCAATAACTTCACTCATATTATATGATCCCGGATCTATTACAAAACATTTTTCATTTCTTGATAAAACATAACAATTACTCGCTGCTACATTATCATTAACAAAAACTTTTATTTCTAATTCCATTTTTATCCTTTCTATTTAATTTTATTAATATGAATATCCATTTGTGGATAAGGAATTTCAATATTTTTTTCATCAAATTTTATTTTTATTGTTTCATTCAATAAATGTTTTACTTTTAAATATTTACTACTTTCTACATAGACAAAAACATCAAAAATTATAGCTGAGTCAGCTAGTTCACCCACTCCAATTACTGAAGCTGGTGTTGATAAAATATAAGTTTCTTCTTCCGTTGAGTTCTCTTTTTGTGTAAGCATATCAACTATATTTTTTAATTCTTCTTTTACTTGTCTTATATCACTATTATATGAAACAGAAACTTTTAAATCCAATCTTCTTACTTCTTCTTTTGTTATATTTCTAACTTCATTATTTGTAATCATTCCATTTGGAATAATTACTAACTCGTGTTGTGGATTTTTTATTTTAGTATAAAATAATTCTATACTTTTTACTTCTCCAATATAATTATTAAATTCTATAACATCTCCTATTTTAAATGGTTTAAATATTAATATTATTACTCCACCACAAAAATTAGCTAATGTTTCTTTAAATGCAAGCCCAAATATTAAACCTGCTGCTCCAATAAAGGCTGTAATAGAATTAAGATTTATTCCAAAAAAACCAATCAAAATATAAAAAACAATTATATAATAAAATACTGAAAATAATGACCTTAAAAAAGTGCTTATCCCTTCATCTATTTTCGCTTTAATCAATATTGTTTTTAAAATTTTATCTACATATTTTTTTAAATATTTTAATATCTTAAAAACAATTATAGCTATTACTATTTTTATAGAATTTGTCTCAACAAACTCCAATATATTTTTCCAATCTAATAATTTTATTAAATGCTTCATCATTTCTCCTTTTCTTTTTTATATTTTTAAAATAACGGTTGCTAACCAAAAATAAACGAATAAACTTACAGCATCAACTAATGTTGTTATAACAGGTGATGCCATACTTGCCGGATCTATTTTTATTGCTTCCGAAATTAATGGCAATAATCCTCCTACAATATTTGCAAGTGTTAATGATACAACTATCGCAAGTGACACTACTATTGCCATATGTAAATTCATATCAGCTGGACTAAAAATTAATAATCTAATTATATTTACAATAAAAATTATTACTCCACATTGTAAACTTATTAAAAATTCTTTTTTTATTATGTCCCCAAAATTTTTCTTTAATGTTAAATGTTCTACAATTATTGCCCGTATTACTGATGAACTAGATTGGCTTCCTGCATTTCCTGAAGTTGACATTATTACTGGAACCGAAGCTGCCAGAACTGCAACTGCACTCAATTTATCTTCAAAGGTTTGTAAAATATATCCTGTAAATGAACCTGAAATCATAAGAATTAAAAGCCAAGAAATACGAGATTTAACCATTTCAATTATACTCGTATTCATATAAGAACCCTCTGTTGGACTAACTCCCACCATTTTATGAATATCCTCTGTCGCCTCTTCTACTAATACATCAATAACATCGTCTGCCGTTATTATACCAATCAGTCTATTTTCATTATTTAAAACAGGAATAGATGTAATATCATATTTTCTAAGTAATTTTGCTACTTCTTCCTGATCTGTATAACTGTAAACAAATATTTCTTTCTCTTGAACTAAATCTTTTAAAATTGTTTCTTCTTTAGCTACAATTATATCTCTTAAATGTACAACACCTAAATATTTACGATACTTATCTCTTATATAACAAACATCTATCGTCTCAACTAAATTTGCTTTACTTTTTATTATTTTAATCGCATTTTCAACAGTAATATTACTATGTAATTCTACAAAATCAGAGGACATCATATATCCTGCTGTAAATTCTTTATAACTTAATAATTTATTAATTTTTTTCCTATCTTTATCTGGTACTGACAATAATATTTTTTTTATAACATTTGCAGGCATTTCCTCCATAAATTCGATAATGTCATCACTAAACATGTTATCTATAATGTTAAAAATATCTTGCGAACTCAAAATTTCAACTAATCTTTGTTGTTTTTCTGAAGATAAATATGAAAATAATCTTGCACTTATATCTTTTGGCAATACTCTAAAACAAAATATTGCTTCGTAAGTGTCAAGTGTCTCAAATATTTCCGATAAATCTACAATATTATAATCTATAAAAATGTCACGAATTTCATCTACATTTTTTTCACGAATATACGCAGGTAAAATATCAAATAATTGTTCTTTTGTATAAAACATCTATATCAATCCTCCCGCATGAAATAATTTTGCTAAAGTGAAATATGCAGTCAACGAAATTGCATCACATGCCGTTGTAAGTAACGGTCCACTCATACTCGCTGGATCTATTTTTAATGCTTCTCCTATCATTGGTAAAATTCCACCAATCATATTCGCTAAAGTTACTATTATTAAAATCGTAATTGATACAAGTATTGCCATTTCCCATTTTACATTTGGCATAAATATAATTATTCTCAATGTATTCACAATAAACAAGAATGTCCCTAAAATAATAGAATTTAAAAATTCTTTTTTTATAATACTAAATAAATTTGAAAATTTCATTTTATCTACAATAATTCCACGAATAACCATTGCACTTGATTGACAACCAGCATTTCCTGCTGTATCCATTATCATCGGCATAAATATTAAAATTGATGTAATTGTAGTAATATCTCTATTTGCAGTTACTATACTTCCAGATACTGTCGCTGAAACCATTAAAATTAAAAGCCAAACTATACGACTTTTACTAATTTCAAATGACGATAACTCTAAATAATTCCCATCAGTTGGACTAATTCCACTCATTTTTTGTATATCTTCTGTTGTTTCTGATTCAATAATATCTAAAACATCATCTATCGTTATAATTCCTAAAATTCTATGATTATCGTCAACAACCGGTAATGCAATCAAATCATATTTTGACATAATTTGTGCTACTTCTTCTTGGTCATCATCAACATTTACTGTTATTATATCTGTTTCCATTATATCTTTTATAATTGTATCATCTTGTGCTATTAAAATTTCTTTCATTGAAATTAAACCAATTAAATTTGAACGCTCATTCGTTACATAACAATATGATATTGTTTCTGCTATTCTTTCTTGTGATTTTATTTTTTTCATTGCAATTAATGCCGTATCATCTTCTGAAATTTTAACAAAATCCGCTGACATTATTGCCCCTGCTGAATTTTCTTCAAAATTTAATTGTACATTTAATTGTAATTTTTTATTATATGAAGCAACTTCAAATATTCTCTGCTTTACTTCTTCATTTTCTTCATCTAAAATCTCTTTTATATCATCAGTATATAAATCATCAATTAAATAATATAAAAAATCTGAATTTAATTTTAAAATTAATTCTTCTCTAACTTCCATAAGGAGGTACGGAAATACTTCGGACGACTTTTCTGTTCCAATTAAGTTAAAAATTTCAATTATTTTTTCTATTTCCAGTTCATCTAATTCTTTTGCCAACTCAACTGGATTCATATCCAACAATTCATCTTTAAAATTAACTATGTTATTATTTTCTATTTCATATTTTAAATTCATAAAATACCTCCTTCTCTTTTTGTATATTTTTTATCTCTTTTATTAATGATAGAATAATTATAATATATTTTCACATATATTACAACAATATTAATAATAAAAGTTTTGATTTTTCTACATTTTTCTATAATATAAAAAAGGATAAAGATTTTGACTTTATCCTAGTTTAGTTACTATTTTATTTCTATATACATTACTTGAATAAAGAATTGATTAGCTCTCACACCAGACTTTTCTCTTTCATTATTTCATTTTACTTATTTCACCCCAAATAACTTCAATCTCAACGCATTCAACAATACAGACACTGAACTAAGTGACATTGCAAATGCAGCAATCATTGGATTTAGTTTTGGTCCATTAAATAACGCATAAAATACTCCTGCTGCTATCGGTATTCCTATTACATTGTAAATAAATGCCCAAAATAAGTTTTCTTTTATATTTCTTATTGTCGCTCTACTCAATTCCATTGCACTCACAACATCATTCAAATCATTTCGTATCAACACAATATCTGCAGCTTCTATCGCAATATCAGTTCCACTTCCAATCGCAATACCAACATTTGCTTGTGCTAAAGCTGGAGAATCATTTATTCCATCTCCAACCATTGCAATAAATTCGCCGTTAGCTTGAAGCTCTTTCACTTTATTTGCTTTTTGATCTGGTAAAACTTCTGAAATCACTTCATCTATTCCAACTTGCTTTGCTATAAATTTCGCAGTTTTTTCGTTATCTCCTGTAAGCATAATCGTTTTTATTCCCAATTTATGTAATTTTTTTACAGCTTCACGACTTGTATCTTTTACAACATCTGCCACAGCAACAATTCCAGCAAATTTACCATTCACAGAAATATACATAGCCGTTTTCCCTTCATTTGATAATCTCTCATATTCTGTATTCCCCTCTTCAAAACCTTCAACTTCACTTATTTTCATCAATCTCTTATTTCCAATTTGAATATTTTTATCATTTATTGTAGCTCTAACCCCATATCCCGACATTGCTATAAATCTTGTACTTTCAAGTATTTCTACATTTTTTTCAACACCATAATTTACAATAGCTTCAGCAAGTGAATGTTCTGATTTTTTCTCAATACTCACAATATATTGTAAAATTTCATTTTCATTAAATTTATTAAAAATGATAAAATCTGTTAAATAAGGCTTACCTTCTGTAATCGTTCCTGTTTTATCAAATATTACTGTTTTTATTTTATGGGTTGTTTCTAATGTTTCTCCGCCTTTAATTAAAATTCCATTTTCTGCACCTTTCCCAGTTCCAACCATTATTGATGTAGGCGTTGCAAGCCCTAAAGCACACGGACACGCAATTACAAGTACCGATACAAAAAATGAAATTGCTGACACAATACCTGCCCCAGTCATATACCAAATAATTCCTGTAATTATAGCAATTACAATTACTATCGGTACAAAATACCCTGCTACAATGTCTGCCATTTTTGAAATTGGTGCTTTAGAACCTTGAGCTTCTTCCACCAATTTTATAATTTGACTCAATACCGTATTTCCGCCTATTTCAGTTGCTTTAATTTGTATAGCTCCATTTTTATTTATACTTCCACCAATTACTTTATCTCCCTCTTTTTTAGTAATAGGAATGCTCTCTCCTGTTATCATCGCTTCATCTACCGAAGTTTCTCCATTTATAACAATTCCATCAACGGGTATTTTTTCTCCGGGTTTTACAACGACAATATCCCCAACAACAACATTTTCAATTAATATTTCAATTTCTTTTCCATCAGCTAAAACTTTTGCCTTTTTAGGTTGTAATCCAATAAGTTTTTTTATTGCACTTGATGTTTCTCCTTTTGTCCTAGCTTCAAGCAATTTCCCCAAAGTTATTAAAGTTATAATTATTCCTGCTGATTCATAATGTAAATTCATTGCGTAATGTTCTGCATTTTCTGGATTTAAAATAGCTATTATAGTTGATACAAAGCTATAAATAAATGCAGAACCTGACCCTATCGCAATTAATGAATCCATATTAGGCTCTCGTCTAACAAGTTTTTTCACTCCATTTATAAAAAAATCTTTTCCTGAATATATAATTGGTAAAGTTAAAATTAATTGAATTATTGCAAAATTAATTGGATATTTTTTATAATCTAAAATTTCTGGAAGCCACCATTTTAACATATGATGTCCCATAGAAACATATAATAACGGTATTGAAAATATTACTGCTATCATTAAATTTATTTTAATTTCTTTTATCTTTCTTTCATATATCTCCACTTTTTTATCTTCCGAAATATCCTCTATTATATCATATCCAGTTTTTCTTACTATTTCTCTTATTTTTTCAAAATTATATTTTTTTTCATCAAATTGTATCGTTGCTTTTTCTGTCGCTATATTGACCTTTGCTTCTATCCCTTCATTTTTATTTAATGATTTCTCCACTGCACTTGCACAACTCGCACAATTTAATCCAATAACTGTATAATTTACTTTTTTCATCTTATTTCCTCCATTTTCAATTTTTTCTTAAAATCTTTTTATAATTTATAATATTTTAATTACTCTAGTTTTTTAGCTTCTACCACAACTACATTGCCCTTTCACACAATTACATTTTATTTCCTCTGGTGCATCTTTTTTCTTTTCTTTCAATTTTTTCATAATTTTATCAATATCATCTTTACTAATTTCTACCTCATCTATTATATTTTCTAAAACTTCCCCAACTTTTTTACTACAAACTCTTGTTATTATTTGGACAGCATTTTTCTCAGTAGTTTTTATTTCGTTTAAATTTGTGTAATAAATATATTTATTCATCACATTTCTTTTTTGCAATATATTTTTTTCAAGCATTCTGTTTAACAATGTTTTAACTGTAGCTTTTTTCCAATTCATTTTTTCACATAAAATTTCTGATACAAAACTACTTGTAACTTCTTTATTTGCCCACACAACCTTCAATATTTCCCACTCTGCATTCGTTATAGTTTCTTCCATTTTATATTTTCACTCCTTTTCGTTTAAACTTGTAATCGTTTTATATAAATAGTTTACAACTTTAATCGTTTTTTGTCAACTATTTTTTATTATTAATTTCATTAAATTTAAAAATACAAAAAAAATACTCAGTTAAAACTGAGTATTTTGTAAATTACAGATTAAAGTATTTCATTATAATTTTTACATCTAAAATATTTCTTTTAAATTTTTACTATCAAATAATTTTCATCAATATTAATTTATGTATTTTCTACTCATATAAATTCACTCTTTTAAATACATCGGTTCTACATGAATTATAACTTGTTTTACATGTTGGTATTTATGTTTAATTAATTTAGTTATTTCATTTGTTAAATCATGTGCCTCTTCAACCGTTTTATTTTTATCCACTCTTATATCTAATGTTAAAAATATAGATTTTCCTGATGTTGTCATTCTAAAATCATGTGCATTTTTTACTTCTTCTATTTCAGAAATATCTATTTTTATATTTTCAAGTAATTTTTCATCTTGTAAGTCCATTAAAATATGAGCATTTTCACTTATTAATTCATATCCCGATTTCAATATATTAATCCCAACAAGTGTCCCAATTAAAATGTCAAACATTGGGTTTATTTTAGATAATACTATACCTAATAAGACTGAAATTGTTATAATTATATCTGATTTATAATCTTTTAATAACGATTTTATTAACGGTCCTTTATATTTTTTCGTTTTATATTTCATATATATAAATTGTAATACTTTAATTATTAATGCAATTAATGTTATAACTAAAACAATAGGAGTTACTATTATTTTTTCCCCTTCTAAAAATATATTCGTCAAATTATTTCGCAACATATCAATCGCTGTCAACATTATAAAAGTTCCAATAATTACACTAAATATTGACTCAATTTTCCCATGACCATAAGGATGTTCTTTATCTTCAATATTTCTTCCCATTTTTAAACCTAAAATAACGATAATATTAGTTACTAAATCTGATAAAGAATTTAATCCATCTGCTACTAATGACGAACTATTAAAGAATTTTCCTGAAATTATTTTTAAAAAAGCTAAAACTACATTAATTACTATTGCAAATTTTGAAACAAATAACAATGTTTTTTCTTCTTTTTTTAATTCTAACAAATTGTTCAATTCATACCCATTTTCTGTTTTAACAAATTTTTGTTTTTCTAAAAAATTATTCATCTGTTTATGATTTTCAACTATTAAATTATCGTATTCATTATTTATTAACCAACTTACAATATTATTTAATAAAATGGTACCATATCCATTATTTCTTAATCTTGGAATTATAAAAATTTTAAATAACACTGCCTTTTCTTTATCTATTTTAACTATCGAATATCCATACAGTTTACCGCTCTCTGACCGAAGCAAAAAAAGTTCCTCTTCCTCAAAATTATAATTAAAATTCAAATCAATACTCTTTATTTTCAATATATCATCACGATGATTTTTTATATTTTTACAATGTAATATTTTCATTTTTTACCTCTTAATTATTAAAAAATAGCAACTGGCAATCCCTTTGCTATATCATTTTATATATTCTATTTTGTCATACATTAGACTCTCGAAAAAATTTTACCATCGGTTTCAATAAAGATTTACTCAAAAACAGCTACCTCATAAACCTAGCAAAATCAACTTAGTGCTGCTCCGTTCCCAGCCTGACACGATTCGCTAACCTGCTACAATACAAGACTATTTTCTCAACATAAATAATTATTGGCTTTGATACTAAAATATTCCTCAAGTCTAACATCACCTCTACTAAAGCGGATTGTAGATACAAGGCACCGCTAACTCCCCAGCTAGTATGACAAGTGAAATTTTATCATTTTTAACTTAAATTGTCAAATAATATTTTTTATCTTTATATATTTTGTAAATCATAATCCAAATAATTATATTAATTTTTTATTTTTATATTTCTATGTTCTAGTTCTATTTTTTGTTAAACTATATACAATTTTATTTCCTATAAATTGAATTATTTGAACTAAAATAATTATAACAATAGTCGCTTTCCACATAACTTCAGGATTCGATCTTTGATACCCGTCAATTACAGCTGAATTTCCTAAACCTCCACCACCGATTGCTCCAGCCATTGCAGAATAACCGATTAAGCTTATTAAAGTTAATGTTAATCCGTGTACAAGTGCTGGCATTGCTTCTGGAATTAATACTTTGAATATTATTTCAAAATTCGTTGCTCCCATAGATTTTGATGCTTCAACTAATCCTTCATCTACTTCTTTTAACGCCCCTTCAATAATTCTCGCTACAAATGGTGCTGACCCTAACGATAACGGAATAATAAACGCTATACTTCCATAAGATTTTCCAACCAATATTCTTGATAACGGTATTAATAAAACCATTAAAATAACAAATGGAATAGATCTTGTTATATTAACAATTATCATATCCAATATTTTATGTAATACTTTATTTGGCTTAACTCCTTTAACATCAGAAGTTACTAAAAGTACACCAATTGGAAGTCCTATTATAAGCGACACTGCTGTTGCAATTGCTACCATATAAATAGTTTCCCATAAAGGCATTTTCATATCTGCAAACTGCAAAAATTTTATCCAATCAAATTTCATTATAATACCTCCAATTCAACTTTATTATTTAATAGCCATTCTTTTATTTCTTCTATTTTGTCATTTTTTGATTGTATTTCAATAACCATATGCCCGACTTTTATATCACTCAATTTGTCAATAGCTCCACTTAAAATACTTATATTTACATCAAATTTTTTAATTAATTCATAAATATACGGTTTGTCAACTTGTTCTCCCGTAAATTTTAGTTTTAATATCGTTGTTTCAGCTTTATTGCCTAAAACTTTAAGTCCTGTTTCATTAAATTCTAATTCATCATGTGAAATATTTGACACAAATTCTTTAGCTAATATTGTTTTTGGATTTAAAAATATTTCTTTCGTAGTTCCTTCTTCTATTATTTTACCATCCGACATGATTGCTGTTTTATTACAAATTCTACGGATTACTTCCATTTGATGAGTTATTAATATTATAGTAATTCCAAATCTTTTATTTATATCTTTTAATAATTCTAAAATAGAATTTGTAGTCCTTGGATCTAAAGCTGATGTAGCTTCATCCGATAATAAAATTTCTGGATTTGTTGCTAAAGCTCTTGCTATTGCAACTCTTTGTTTTTGTCCCCCTGATAATTGCTCAGGGTAATTTTCTTTTTTATCTACAAGTCCAACTATTTCCAATAACTCATTTACTCTTTTATCAATATCAACTTTTTTCCATCCAGATATTTCTAAAGGAAATGCAATATTTGAAGCTACATTTCTTGAATTTAATAAATTAAAATGCTGAAATATCATTCCTGTTTTTTTTCTAAATTCTCTTAATTGTTTTTGGTCATACTCTAAAACATTTTTCCCATTAACGATTATTTCCCCCGATGTTGGCTCTTCCAATCTATTAATTAATCTAACTAAAGTTGACTTTCCTGCTCCACTAAGACCCATAATACCGTATACATCACCTTTTTCAATATCAAGATCTACATCATTTACAGCATTAAATTCTGTCCCATTTTTTAATTTATATTGTTTCACTAAATTTCTTATTTTAATAAATTCACTCATTTTTAACAATAATTAATTTAAAATTAACTATTTCCTTTCTTTGAAGTTTGTAAAGTTATTTTAATATAATTTTTTCTTTTTTTCAAGAATTTTAATACTCACTATTCAAAAATTCTCTCACTCTTTCTGATTTTGCGTTAGTAAATATTGCTTCAGAAGTTCCTGTTTCCAGTATTTCTCCTTTTTCAAGTACAATTATTTTATCTGAAATTTCTTTCACAAAATTCATTTCATGACTTACTATAAGCATTGTAATTTTTTGTTTTTTTAATTTTCTAATTATATCTAAAACCTCTTTAACCAATTCTGGATCTAATGCTGATGTTGGCTCATCAAAAAGCATTATATCTGGCTCTAATGATAAAGCTCTTGCTATTGCAACTCTCTGTTTTTGTCCTCCTGATAATTCACTTGGATAACTGTCAAGTTTATCTATTAGTCCAACTAATTCTAGCATTTTTTTTGCTTTTATATTTGCTTCTTCTTCTGTATTTTTCTTTACTAATTTTAATGTTTTTACGATATTACATCTAACTGTCATATTTGGAAAAAGGTTAAATGTTTGGAATACCATTCCTGTTTTCAATAACATTTCTTTTTTTAGGTTACTATCATTTTTCTTGTCTTTTATATTATAACCTTCTATTAATATTTCTCCAGAAGTTATTTCTTCTAAATCAACAATGCTTCTAAGAATACTACTTTTCCCACTTCCTGAAGGTCCAATTAGCGAAACTACTTCTCCTTTTTCAACTTCAAAATTTATATTATTTAATATAGTATTTTCACCATACTTTTTAATTAAATTTTTCACTTCAATCATTTTTTGCATGTAATCTCACCTACACTCTCATTTTATTTTTTTTCTCAATAATTTTAAATATTCTATCTACAATTAAACTTAATACTAAATAAATAATTATCGCACAAATATATGGAGTGATATTATAATAAGTATTTGCTAACTCTTTTGTTCTTTTCATTATTTCTGTTACAGCTAAAACATATATTAACGATGTATCTTTTATTAATGCTATTGCTTCATTTCCAAGTGTTGGAAGAACTCTTCTTATAGCTTGAGGAAGTATAATGTAAATCATTTTTTGCCAATAACTATAACCTAAAACTTGTGCTGCTTCATATTGACCTTTATCTATACTTTCAATTCCACCTCTTACTATTTCTAAAATATATGCTGCATAATTTATAACAAATGTAATAATTCCAGCCGTATACGGTTCTATTATTATTCTATAGCCAAAAATTTTTATTAAAGGTATTCCATAATACATAATTAATAATTGAAGCATTAAAGGCGTTCCTCTAAATATCCAAGTATAAATTGTCAATAATTTTTTAACTATTTTATTATTTCCAGTATAAGCCAATGCACCTAATATTCCTAATGGGACAGAGAATATCGCAGTACAAATATACAATATTACAACACTTGGTAAAGTTTTTAAAATTTCAAAAAACATTTGTAAATTTGTCATAATTAATCCTTAAACCATTTATCGTATATTTTTTTATATGTCCCATCATTTTTAAATTCTTCTATAGTTTTATCTATAATTTCAATTAATTTATCATTTCCTTTTTTTGCAGCAATTCCCATATTTTCTTTTCCAAAATTTTCATTTAAAATATAGTATAAAACTTTTCCTACTTTCTTTTCTTTTATATTTTTAATATATTTTGCAAATGTTTCATCTACAACAATTGCATCTAATCTACCAGAATCTAAATCCATAAAAGCTTGATCAAACTGTGCGTACGATTTAAAATCTTTAAAATTCTTATTAAATTTATTTTTTAATATTATTTCTTCTCCACTACTTTGATTTTGAGTACCTACAATTTTGCCATCTAAATCTTTTATTGTTTTTATATTCTCATCTACTCTAGTTATAACAATTTGATTATTACTCAAATATGGTTTTGACATAGAAGTTTGCTCCATTCTTTCTGGAGTTATTGATAATCCATTCCAAATCAAATCAATATTTCCTGCATTCAAATCTAAAATCTTAGAATCCCAATTTATTGATTTATATTCAATTTCCATTCCCAACTTTTTAGCAACTGCTCTTGATAAATCAATATCAAATCCTACAATGTCGCCATTTTCATCTTTAAAGCCCATAGGTGCAAATGTATCATCAAGTCCTACCACTATTTTTTTAGGTATACTATTATTTTCATTTTTATCCTCATCTTTTACTATATTACACATAATTACTGAACACATTAACAGTATCATTAAAAATATTTTTTTCATTTTTCTCCTCCATTTTATATTTTATTATTGCATAATAAATTAATTTTTCTAAAAAAAGAAGCTCTCACTTTTACCTGAGAGCTTTTTATATCTATTACAAGATTTAATAACAATCAGGTACATTTATTACATCACAATAAAGCTTGTACCCAATTTTTATAAATTAGCACAAACTTAAATTTTCATATGATGATGTACCATTATTAAATTATTAAATCCTTTCATTTTTTCCTCCTAATTAATTATACAATAACTTAAATTTATATAGCTATTATAATTTATTATTAGAAAAATGTCAATACTTCTTAAAATATATTATTTTTAGTTTTATCATTAATTACATATATATTTAGACATTCCATTGTATTATAAAAACACTATACATTAAAATATAGTGTTTTTGATAACTTATTATTTCTTAGTCTCAACTAATTTAGCTTTATCTAATACTGATTTTGGAACTTTAATTCCTAATAATTCCATATTAGATTTATTAATTTCAATTTTTAAATCTTTAACCGTTTCTATTGCAATGTCACTTGGTGCTTTACCATTTAATAATATTTCTGCTGCAATTTCTCCGGCTCTATATCCTATTCCATAATCTGTAGTCCCTTGTGATACAAAACCACCTTCATTTGAATAAATATCATTAGTTGCAAATACTGGTACTTTTGATTTATTCAAAATATCTAATAATGTTTGGAAGTATGACGCAACTGTGTTATCTTGAATTGCATAAAATATATCTGTCTCTTTTGCTACAATATTTCCAGCTCCAACTATTTCTGTTCCATTCGTTACAGCTTTATCAATTACTTCAAATCCTTTTTCTTTTGCTAATTTCTTCAAATTATTTACTTCAGAAACGGAATTTGCTTCAGAAGAATTATAAATTACACCTATTTTTTTAGCTTCAGGGAATAATTCTCTCATTAGTTCTAAGTTTTCTTTTATCGGAGCAGCACCACTTGTTCCTGTTATATTTTTAATTCCTACTAAACCTGCACCACTAGGATCTGTTACTGATCCAAATACTACCGGTATATCTCCTGACACTTGATTTTTTGCCGCTTGTGCCGTTGGCGTAGTAATCGCAAATACTAAATCTTTTTTATCTACTGAAAATTGCTTCATAATTAAATTTTGAGCACTCATATCATTATTTGCAATTTTATCATCATATTCTGCTTTTATTCCTGCTTTCTCTAACGCATCTTTAAATCCTCTCTTCGCATCATTTAAAGCTGGATGATCAACAATTTGTGATACTCCTATTTTAAAAACCTTATCAGCCTTCTTCGCTTCTTCTTTTTTATCCTCAACAACTTTTCCACCACATGACATAAGCATGCCTCCTAACATACCGAATAACAGTACACCTCTCATAATTTTTTTCATAAAATTTCCTCCTAAAATAAATAATCTGAAAACTTTTGTTTTCTTCTTTATATCATATCATATTTTCAAAATATTCAAAATATATTTTTTTTATTTTAATCATTAATTATATTAATTGTTTGTTATAATAAATAAAAAAGCTAATATTCCTATTAGCTCTACATAATATTAATATTCCGATAATAAATAATTAAATGCACTTAAAGCCGCTTTCGCACCTTCACCAACCGCTATAACTATTTGTTTATGTTTTACCGTTGTACAATCACCGGCAGCAAAAATACCTTTTTCTGATGTCATATTATTTTCATCAATTATAATTTCACCAATTTTATTTCTTTCAACTACACCTTCCACTACTGAAGTATTAGCAGATAATCCAATTTCTATAAATAATCCATCCATTTTTACTTCTACATCTTCATTTGTATCTCTATTAGCATAAACTATTTTTTCTACAAACTCTGTTCCTTTAACTTCTTTTGTAGCTGTATTTTTATGTACTGTAATGTTTTCTCTTTCAGCTAATTTATCTTGTAAAACCCGATCTGCTTTCAACTCTGGCATAAATTCAATTAATGTAACTGATTTTGCAATTCCTGACATATCTAATGCTGCTTCTACCCCAGAATTTCCTCCACCTACTATTGTTACATCAAGTCCTTTATAGAAAGGTCCATCACATGTCGTACAGAAATGTACCCCTTTTCCTGTAAATTCTTCTTCTCCTGGAATTCCTAAATGTCTATGTTTTGCTCCAGTTGCCACTATTACAGTTTTTGTTCTATACTCTTTTCCATCGTCAGTCACTAAAATTTTATCTTTTCCATCTTTTTTTACTTCTTTAACTAAATGTCCATCTTTAAATGCAATTGGATATTCTTTCATATGTTTTTCTAATGATTCTGCATATTTTGATCCAGTTGTAGTTGTAGTTCCTATAATATTTTCTATTTCATTTGTATCTAATACTTGTCCTCCAACTTTTACACCAATCATAGCAACATTTAATCCTTTTCTTACAGCATAAATTGCAGCAGATGTTGCGGCAGGTCCTGTACCTATTACAGTTACATCATATAGAATATTTTCATCTATTTTTATTAATTTACCTTCATCTAACGCACCTAAATTTAACTCAAACATTTCTCCTCCTAAAAATTATTTATAAACTTTATATTTTTGTAATAATCACAATTTTATTATAATATAAATCTATTATATTGTCAAGAAAAAAGTAAAGGTAAAATTATAAAATTATATTATTAATCATCCTCTACTTTAAAATTTATATTCTCATTATTTAGTTTATTTTACTATTATCTATAAGTTCTTCTACCGTTCCTTTTCTCAATATATTTTTATCTGTCAATCCCGGAATACCATAAACTCTACCTCTACTAGAATATTGCCACATTATCCATCTACTATTTTCTTCTAATTTAGGAATAAACTTCATATCTGTTATCCAAATTGGATTATCTAAAAATTCTCCTTTTATAAAAGCATTATATGTCTTATAATTTACATATAATATAACTCTTTTTTTATAATGTGACTCTAATTTATCTATCATTCTTTGTAATTCTTTATTTACTTTAATTTTTTTATGTTTTGTTGATATTTCTACATCAATTATCGGAGGTAATGTTTTATCTGATACAGGAACTTTACTTATATAGTATTCAGCTTGTGATTCTCCTGAGCTTCTCATACTGAAAAAATGATATGCTCCAACGACAAATCCGTTTATTCTCGCATTATTCCAATTATAAAAAAAATCTGTATCTAAAAAATCTTTTCCTTCTGTTGCTTTCATTATAATAAATTTATATTTTTGATTTACTTTTTTCCAGTTTATTCTTATTTGATGATGTGAAACATCCAATCCTTCCACTCTATAAAAGATTTTTGATATTACATCATTATGATATAAATATCCTGAAAATTCTAATATTAAAGCTAAAGAACCTATTAATAAAAGAAAAAATAATATTTTAAAAAATTTACGCATTTTTTCTCCTTCTATATTGATTTTTATTAGCTTTTAGTAAAATAATGAAAATATTATTATTTTATAACTGTTTTTCCTCCCATATAAGGAACTAATACTTCTGGCACTTTAATAGTACCGTCTTCCTGTTGATAATTTTCCATTATTGCTAATAATGTTCTTCCAACTGCTAGTCCTGATCCGTTCAATGTGTGAACAAAGTGACTTTTACCTGTTTCTTTATCTCTATATTTTATCATTGCTCTTCTTGCTTGGAAATCTTCCGTATTTGAACACGAAGAAATTTCTCTATATTTATTTTGGCTTGGTACCCAAACTTCTAAATCATAAGTTTTTGCAGCACTAAATCCTATATCTCCACTACATAAAGCTAAAACTCTATACGGTAACTCTAATTTTTGTAAGATTCTTTCAGCATTATTTACCATTTTTTCTAATTCTTCATATGAATTACTTGGATGAGCAATTTTAACCATTTCAACTTTATTAAATTGATGTTGTCTTATTAATCCTTTTAAGTCTTTTCCACCTGATCCTGCTTCTTTTCTAAAACAAGCTGTAAATCCACAATAATATTTAGGTAATTCTTCTTCTGTTAATATTTCTCCATTATGTAAGTTAGTTAATGTTACTTCTGCAGTTGGAATTAAATACATTTCCTCTCCATCAATTTTATACGCATCATCTGCAAATTTTGGTAACTGTCCTGTTCCTAACATCATTTCTTTTCTAACTAATTGTGGTGTTAATATTTCTTCATAACCATGCTCTTCAGTATGAGTATCTAACATAAAACTGATTAAAGCTCTTTCTAATTTAGCTGCATCTTTTTTAGAAACAGTAAATCTTGAACCACCTAATTTTGTTCCTCTTTCAAAATCTAAAATCCCTAATTCTATTCCTAATTCATCATGTGATTTTATTTCAAAATTAAATTTTCTAGGTTCTCCCCATTTTCTTACTTCTACATTGTCGTCTTCATCTTTTCCAATTGGAGTTGTTTCGTGTAATTTATTTGGAATTGTTTGAGCAAAATATAATTGTTTTTCATCAATTTCATTCACTTTTTGATCTAATTCTTTTATTTTAGCACTAACTTCTCCCATTCTTGTCATTAACTCTGTTGTATCTTGCCCTTCTTTTTTATATTTTCCAATTAAAGAACTTGACTCATTTCTTTCTTTTTTTAATAATTCTACTTCTTGTAAAATTTCTCTTCTTTCTTCGTCAAGTTTTAAAAATCCATCTAAGTCATAATCGCTATTTCTATTTTTTAAATACTCTCTCACTTTGTCTGCGTTTTCTCTAATATATCTCATTTCTAACATTATTAACACTTCCTCTCATTAACTTTGCAGTATTCATCTTTATTTTAAAAACTCAAATAATAAAATTTTACTTTTTGATATTTCCCTATTTTCATAATATTTTTCATCTTTAAAATTTAATTTACTTGTATTCATTACATCGTATTTTTCTACTATTTCATCATACATATTATTATATATTTTTACATATAATTTATCAACTTTATTTTCTATAAAATTTTGTATTTCACTTTTAGAATTATAATCTAAATAAATATTTTCAGATTTTACAAAATAATTTATTATATTTTTCACAATTTCTTTAATAATTTCACAATTTTTATTAAAACTTTTACCGTTCAATTCATATACCTTTTCAATCACTTTTTCTGTAAAATATGTTTTTACTAATTTATTACAATCTTGGGAAATTAACGATATATTATATAAAATTCTAAAAAATTCATGTCTATCTCTTAATAACAATTCATTTCCTAATTTCACACTATGTACTTTATCTTGATTAATTAAAGCTCGTCTAAAACTTTCTATCAATTTACTTTTTTCAAATTTAGACATTCTATCTAGTTTTTTATCTTTTTCAACATAAGTTTTTTCAAATTCGCTAGTCAATATTTTTAATATATTCTCATCTTTTTTTTCAAAATATAAATTTGCTAATTCTATTATAAAACTTGGATCTCTCTTTTCAATTTCATAATCTTTATTTATTAAAAAATATTTTCTTTTTTCAAATTTATTTTTATATTTTTTAATAAATTCTACTATATTATTGATATTTTCAACTTTTTCCAATACATTCCCTCCTTTTCATTCTTTAATTTATTATATTTTACTCTAATTTTTAAATAATTTCAAATTTCATTTTTAATACTAATATTTTTATTCATTTTCTATTAACGAATTATATAATTCTTCTAGCCGTCTAAATCTATTTCTTATCCCTGATTTTGATACATTTAAAATGTCAGCTAATTCTTGTAGTGAAGCTTCATCATTTTCCAGCCTTGCCTCTGCTGTTTCTCTCAATACATCACTCAACTTTGATAATCCTATTTTTTTATCAATCTCCTGAATCATATTTATATGTCGCTCCGAAGTTGTAAATTTTTTTGCTTCATTTGCTATTTCCCAATTCATCGTCCTATTAATTTTATTTCGTATTTCTTTATTTATCGTAACTTCCTCAAATTTAAAAAAAGAATTTACAGCTCCTATCATAAAAACAATATCAAGTATATCTTCTGAATTTCTCAAATATACCAATTTTTTATCTTTTTTTTCTGTTAAAAACACTTTTTTATTTTGTTTCAAAAAAATATTATATAAAAATTGAGCTGATTCTTCCGTATCAATAAAAAAATCTAATGCATACCCTTTTTCCGGTGTTTTTATGTAACCTGCATTTAAAAAAAATCCTCGAACAATCGCTGATATTTCTTCATCTTTTATTTCTTTTAACTTTTTATATTTTTTTATTTCATTTAATAAATTTTTATATTCTTTTTTTTCACTTTCTTTAGGTATTAAAATTACTTCGTATATTTTATTAAGATTTAATTTATTGCTTTTCAAATATTTTAATTGTATTTGAATATTTGTTATTTTTTTCAAATTAAAATAAACTCTTTTAGCCAAAATAATATTTTCTGTACTTAAATGTATTTTATTTTTTTTCAATATATCTTTAGTGCTAAATATCCCGAACAATTCAGCCATTATTAAATTTTTATCATTATTTTCAACACTCAAAATTTCTCTTTTTAAATTAGCTGAATACGACATTTTTTTCTCCTATTTTTTTATTTTTTTCTATTATATCAAATTATTTTAAGAAAATAAACTTACTTTACAACTATTTTCTAATTATTTCCTTTATTACGCAATATTTTTAAATCTAATTACAAAAATAGATTTCTATTTTAATTCATCTCTTCCACCTTCAAAAAATGGATTACATCTCAATATTCTTAAAAAACCTTTCCATCCACCTTTAAAAATACCATATTTTTTTATAGCTTGTTTTGTATATTCAGAACAAGTTGGAGTATAACGACACATTTTAGGTAAATATTTTCTTGATATTTTTTGATAAATCTCAATTATAAATATAGCAATTTTTTTCATATTTTTTTAAATAAGCATATTCAAAATATTATTTTTAATCATATACTTTTAAAATAATACTCAAACTAACTAATAATAAAATTACAGAAATTATCAAACAACCACAACCACTCAAACAAAAAAATAATTTCCTACCATATATAACTAATATGATAAATCCTATTATTAAAATTATTGATATGCTCATTTTTCTCCCTTCTTCTTTTTTTCATTTTTACTTTAATATTATACCACAAATAAAAATATTTTACTCTTTCTTTACGTAAACATATTTTCTAGCTTTTGATTTTTTCTCATCATACTTATAACCATTTAAAGTTATATTTTTTAATTTTTCAACATCAGTAATTCTATTTTTTATAATATAATTTACAGTAAATCCTCTCATTTTTTTAGAATTTGTACTTATCTGTTTCAATTTATTATCTTTCTCATCAAAAAATTCAAAATCATAAATATTATCTAATTTTAAAATTTTGGAATACTCTTTAGATGAAAGATTAATTATTACATCTTCATTTTCAAAATATTTATTTACTTTTTCACGCCAAACTTCATACAAAGAATTACTTTCAAATATAGAATTTACCATATCAAGACGATATTCTTTTATTTCTGAAAATGGTGTTAAAATTCCATATAACGCACTTAAAATTACAAGGTGATTTTCTGCAAACTCCAAATCCTCATCATTAAAACTATTCGCATCTATTGATTTAAAAGCAATTCCTGTGTAACTTGCCAACGCATGTCCTTTAATTTCATTATCATAATTTTTATAAAATTCCAATATTTTTTCTGCTAATTCTTTTTTCAACTTAAACTTTTTTTCAATTTCTTCTATTGAAAATTCAACTATTTTTTCTACAATTTTATTTGTTATTTCTTGAAATTTATTTTTTTTAATTTTCTCTATTTCACAAAAAGTTTTTATTTTTTTTGTTTTACTCGGTGCTATAATTATTTTCATTTTTCTCCTTTTTTAAATAATATTTTACATTATAATCTATATTAAAAAATGCGTCAATATACTTTTATTCCAATAATTTTTTTGTAACAAAAAAACAGTTTACTTTAAATATAGTACCCTATATTTTTTCAACTGCTTTTCTTGAATTTAATTACTTATTATTTTACTATTCTACAGCTTATATCTCCACCACCAAAGTTTACGATTGCTTCTCCTGCTTTTGAATGGAATGATGTTGTGCTACTTCCGTTCATTCCTTCATAATAAGCTCCACTTGCTGCAGATGTTCTTGACATATTAAATTCATATCCACCTGTCATTACTTTAACTGTTCCTTTTTCTGGCATATAATCTGCTCTTATATTTATCCCGTTCTCACAAGTATAATTTTCCGAAACAGTTCCTGACATTTTAGTCCCCATTGTTGAACAACTTACGAATGCTAAAGCTCCTACTAACATTCCTAATACTTTTTTGTTGATTTTCATCTAAATCCACTCCTATAAATAATTTTTTGTTAATTGAAGAATACAAAAATATTTTTTACTCTTCTCTTTAACAGATGTAATTTACACTCTTTACATTAAAGAAAAATGAGAGAAATTATTTTTTATTTTTATACTATAATTATATCTATCAAACCATTGCTTTCAGCAATCTTTTTTAAATTTTCCATATATTCCTGACTAGGTGTATATGCTTGTAATATTTCTTTTCTTACTCCATATTGTCTATATTTTATTAATTTATATTTTATATTTTTATTAAATTTGGCAATTAATTTACTTATATCATCAACCATTTTTTCATTATTCAATATTTCAGGAACAATTACAGTTCTAACTTCATAAATTTTATCTATTTGTACTAAATATTCAAAATTTCTTAAAACTAATTCATTGGAAATTCCTGTCATTAATTCATGATCTTCTTTTGTATATGCCTTAATGTCTAGCATCATTTTATCCATAACTTGTAATAACTCTTTTTTATCTTCTGTCCACATTGGAATTAAACCATTACTATCTACAAAACATGTCATGTGTGGCCATTTTGCTTTCACAGCTTTAAATATTTCTGTCAAAAATTTCCATTGTAAAGTACATTCACCACCAGAAACCGTTATTCCTTGAATAAATGTAGCAACTTTATCTATTTCATTAATTACATCTTCAACTGTCATAACTAATAAACTTTCGTTATATATTTTCTTATATTCATCTACATTATGTAAATCATAAATTGGTATAGTTTCAGGATTATGACAATATAGACAATCAAATTTACAGCCTTGAAAAAATATTGACAGTCTGTTACCCGGACCGTCAACATTACTAAAAGGAATTATTTTATTTATAATACCTTTCATTATTCATTTCCTCTTACTTTTCTTTCTAATATTTTAGAATTTTCTCTTGCTCCTAACCCAAATACTACTGTTTGTTGAATAACTTGCTCATTTCTAAATAATTTTTCCATTTCTGATTTTTTCACTAAATATCCTGTTATTCTAATTACATCAGCATCTGTTGAATATACTGAGAAATATCTCATTCCTTCTTTAAATGCTCCTTTTATAATATCTAAAATTGAAGCTGGATTTTTTGAAGCCATTTCATCAAATGGGAATATATCTCCAATTCCTGATTTGAAATATGGATGGAATCTTGCTGTTTGTTTAATATGATCTGGCAAGCAAGGTTCATCTCCTATTGGTATTCTACATCCTGGACTTATACCTGCATCTGTATCAATTCCTACTTGAGCGTGTAGCACATAATGATCGTCTGTTATTTCACAATATTTTGTTTTATAACTATGAACTAAATCTTGTAAAGTTTTTATAATTTTTTCTCCTAAATCATCTGCATATTTATCCCAACCAAATTTACCTTCTTTTGAATCTGAATCTGCTTTACCTACTAATTTATTTACACATTCTGCAAGTCCTACAACTCCAAACATTCCACTAAATCTATCTCTATGAATTAATCCTTCTTTTGCTAAGAAACTTGAATCAAAGAATCCACTTTCTTCCACTAAAAATGCTACTCTTTTATCCATATAACTTGTCATTCTTTTTACTGCTTCAGGTAATGCATATTCAAAGAATTCTTTTTCATCTTTAGCAATTAAAGCTAATTTTGCTAAATTTAACCTAGTTAAAGTATAAGCTCCTCCTCCAATACTTAATCCATTATAACAACTTGCTATTGCATAGTCTTTATTGTTGAAATCTTTTTGGAACATTTGATAATTTGAGAAACTAGGTTTTGCTACTTTCAAACTCGTTTCAATACATTGTATTGCAAAATCATCAGGTGTAATTTCTTCGTCGTATTTCAATGTCAAATTTGGAGTCATTGTATCTAACTCAACTGTTGCTTTTAGTATCAATTCTCCTGCTTTTGTTTTTTTAGGCCCTAAATTTGCGTGACAGAAAGAATCTGTTATTATTCTATCTATTTGTAATAAGAATAGTTTTATAGCTTTATACGCTTCTTCCTCTGAAACTTTTTCAACATAAGGCTCTAATAAATAATCAATATTCCCAATATAAACTGGATATGAAGTTATTGATGGTACATGGTTATACAAAATTAATAAATTTGTTGTAGCTTCCCATATATCATTTGCTGGCTTTAACTCTAGAAATTTACTTCCTTGTTTCATAAATTTTTCATAATCTGGAGTTATGTATCTTGCTCTATAAGGTGCATTCCCTTCAAACAAGTCACAAATTATCCCATTATCTCTAAATTCTTGTATTTCAGGTGTTATTCCTAAAACATCTAATGTTGATTCAGCAGCTCCAGCTAACTGTCTTAATTTTTGATCATAAGTCAAAACATTATTTTTTATGATCGATAAAATTTGGTTTGACATAAATACCTCCATTTTTATTCTAAAAATACAAATAAAAAGCTAATATCAACTTTTTTTATATTTTATATCAATTATAATTTTCTATTATTTCATTATAAATCTACCACATTTTTTTCAAATATGCAAATTATTTAAGTGTATTTACAAAAACATTTTCTCTCTTTATTTTTGTTTATTTTTTCTTTTTGGCTTTTCTAAATTTCCATGGTTCTACATAACCTTTTTTAGAAAACAATCCCAACTTATTTTTCATAGCATTTTCTTGTAATAATCGTGATCTTTCGTTATTTTTATCATATTGTTCATAATACCAAACATAGCCATCTCTTAATAATTCTTCATTTATATTTCGTCCATCAA
Source organism: uncultured Leptotrichiaceae bacterium (assembly GCA_963528625.1). GTDB lineage: Bacteria > Fusobacteriota > Fusobacteriia > Fusobacteriales > Leptotrichiaceae > CALHVR01. Next base: position 31,995 of record CAURVQ010000004.1, read on the forward strand.
CATATAATATTCCAACACTTCTCCCATATCTATCTTTAGACTTTATATCAATTTCTATCGTTTTATTAGACACATAATTCATTAATGCTTTTTTACTTTCATATCCAAAATCTTGATCTTTTTCCGGAGCATCAATACCGTAAAGTCTAACTTTTATTAAATCTCCATCCAAAACATTATTTTTTAATTTTTTTACTGAAATAGTATCTCCATCACTAACTTTTATAACTTTATACTTTATTTTTTCATTTGATTTATTTATCTCTATTTCATTTTCATCATTTTCATTTTTTTCAAATGAAATTTTATTTGTATTTTCTATTTTTTCTTTAATTGTATCATTTAAAACATTTATATATTTAGTATCAACTTTAAATACTTTCCCTAAAACTTTTACATTTAACCCTAAAGTTAGTCCTACAACAATTCCAACTATAGGCAAAATAATTTTAAAAATTCTCTTAGATAACCTTTTTGATTTATTACTTCTTTTTTTTCTTTTCTTTGCCATACTTTTTCCTCACTACACTATTATTCTTTCAATATCTTTATTAAATTTTGTTAAAATATCGTCTTGAATTGTATTTGCCCATCGTGCCATCTGTTGAAGTGTTATTTCATAATCTTTATCTTTTCCTAAAATAGTTACTCTATCGTCTACTTTTACATTATTTATATCTGTAATATCAACAATTATCATATCCATACAAACTTCTCCAAGAATTTTAGCCTTTTTACCATTAATAAGTATAAATGCATCACTATTTTCTATTTGTTTTTGTAATCCATGTGCATATCCTACTGGAATTATAGCTACTTTAGTATCTCTTTTTACTATTCCTTTATTCCCATATGATACTTGTTCTCCATTTTTAACCTCTCTTATACAAATCACTTTTGAAATTAAGCTCACAGTTTGAGATAATCCAATATTTTCTAATAACGGCTCCATTCCATAAAGTGCCATCCCTATTCTTGCGAAATCATAATTATACTTTTTATCGTATTTAAACAATAACGGACTTGCTTGTAAATGTCTAAATTTATATTTTATACCATTTTCAGTTAATTTTTTTAATATCTTTTCATATAATTCTACTTGTTTTGTTACATCTTTTTCATTTTCAATATGAGCAATATGCGAATAAACACTCTTTATTTCAAATGTTATATCATCTTTTTGTAGTTTTTCTAATTTTTTTGATAAAATTGTTATTTCTTCAAAATCAAATCCTAACCTATTCATTCCTGTATTAAATTTCAAATGAAATTTAATTTTTTTCTTTAAATCAAGTTGTTTTAATTTTTCAATATATTTATCTAATTGTGCTATACTAAACAAAGTAATTTCTATCTCATTATTTACTGCTTTTTCTAAATCATTTACTTCAATATAATTTAAGCACATTATATTTAACATATTCTCATTTCCCTTTTGATTTAAAAGAAATATCTTTTGTAACAAAAGTGCCTCTTCAATGTATGCCACTGCAAAGTTATTACATTTTTCTTTTATCAAAATCGGTAAAATGTTTGCAATTCCAAGACCATAAGCATCATCTTTTAACACCCAAATAATATTTTCATTTATTTTTTTTATTCTCTTAAAATTTTCCAATATCTTTTCTTTATTTATTTCTAATTTTATTAACATTTTTTTACCTTTTATTTTATTAATTAAGTAAGCAAAATTTATTTTTAATCTTTTTTATTCATATACCATAACGATAAAGCTATTACAATTCCACCTCCAACAAAGTTCCCTATTGTTGCAAATGTAAAATTATGAATTATTCCAGCGATTGTTGTATGAGTATGCCCCATCATTAAAGATAATGGCAAGTAAAGCATATTTGCTACAACGTGATCATACCCTAAAACTATAAATAACATTATTGGGAACCAAATTCCAAAAATTTTAGAAATCCCATCTTTTGCCATATATCCTAAAAGACTTGCTCCTGATACTAAAACATTACATAAAATTCCTTTTAAAAATATATCATATCCGCTTGCTTCTATTTTATGATGAGCTACTGCTTCTAATAATTCTTGACCACTTTGTCCTAAAGTTCCAGTTTTAAATGTTATATACGCTACAAAAATTGATCCTATCAAATTAAATATCCAAACAATTACCAAAACTCTTAACATATTAAATATTGAATATTTTTTTTCAACTAATCCTACTGTCATCATACAGTTACTTGTAAATAATTCAAGATGTAATAATACTATTGAAATTAATCCCACTGGAAAAACTGAAGCCCCAATAAATTTTGCTACTCCTGCATTCAATTTATATAAGTCAGCTGAAACTAATATATTTCCAACTGATCCAAACGCTATAAACATTCCTGCTAAAATTGCTGCAAGTGCTAATTTCCCAAATGGTTTTACAATCCTTTTTTCTCCTGCATGCGATACATAATCCACTAATTCTCCTAATGTTTTCATAACTTTAAGCGTATAGATATTCTATACTCTCCTTTCATTCTTATTTTTTAGCCAATTCTGTTATATATTCAAAAAATGCATCTCTATCAGCATAATAAACTAAATCTACTGGACGACCATTTTCTTTTTTAATCGTTCTCCCTTGACTTGCACCTTCTGTAATTACATCACTAAATACAACCTCTCTTTTTACTAAGTCTTCTTTACCAAATGATGCTGTTGTCAATACATCCCATAAAAAATAAGTTGAATTTGTAACATAATGTGTTAAAGGAGGAACTGCTGCATAACTTTGTCCTAAAAAATCAACTCCTTCATTTTTTCTTTGACTTGCCCACATATCTCTTATATCCATTGTAAGTGGTACCATGTTAGTGCTTTCAAGTGCAACTAATTCAATTTTTATATTACTATCCCAAACTCTTTTTGCTGCATACGGATCCCAGTAAACATTCCATTCAGCAGTACCGTCATGTTCTGGTTCTTCAACATTTCCTTGTTCCAAAAATGTTCCTCCCATCCAGTAAAGTTTATTTATTTTATCTTCAATAGAACTATCAATGTCTAAGGCACGAGCTAAGTCAGTTAAAGGCCCAACAAATACTAAATCTATTTTTTCATCACTTTCTCTTAATACTTTCAAAATATCCTCATGTGCTTTAATCGTTGCTTCTTCCACTGTCAATGGTTTTATCTCATTTAGAATTGGTAAAGCATCTACAACAAATGCATGCATTCTCCAATCTTTTGGAAAAGGATTTACTGCTCTTGAATCTGATAATGCTACTTTTATTTTTTTATCTTTCTCATTTCCAAATTTTTCTATTATTTTTCTACTTGCTGACACTGCTGGTTGTAAATAACAATCTGCTTCAATTACACTAACTCCAACAAGTTCCACATCCTCCATTTTTAATATTAAATATAACGAAATTAAGTCGTCAACTCCTCCATCGTGATTTAAGTACACTTTTCTTTTACTCATTTTACTTCCTTTCTTATTATCTTTTTTAATTTATATTTTTATTATAATTTTATAATCTTTTTTATAAAATCTATTTTTTTGCTTTAAATTACTATTTTACGATAATCTATTTTTAAAATCTTCATATTTGAATTCTCTTATAACTTTAAGTCCTTCTTTTTCTGTGTAAACTGCTAATGCTGGAAGATTTATTCCATTAAAAGTATTCGTTTTTACCATACTATAATGTGCCATATCCGTAAAAATTAATTTATCTCCTACTTTTACAGCTTCATCAAATGAATAATCCCCTATTATATCTCCTGCAAGACATGTAGGACCTCCAAGTCTATATGTATATTTCTTTTCATTTGGTAAAGCTGATCCAAATATATATGGTCTATATGGCATTTCAATTACATCTGGCATGTGGCATGAAGCTGAAGTATCTAAAAGTAAAATTTCCATTTCATTTTTTGTAATATCTAAAACTTCAGACACTAAAAAACCTGTATTCAATGCAACAGCTTCTCCTGGCTCTAAATATACTTCAACATTATAAGTTTCTTTTATATGATTTATACATTTTATTAATTTTTCAACATCATAATCTTTACGAGTTATATGATGTCCACCACCAAAATTTACCCATTTCATATTATGCAAATATTTCCCAAATTTTTCTTCAAATACTTTTAATACATTTTCTAAAGCGTCCGAGTTTTGTTCACACAAAGCATGAAAATGTAGCCCTTCTATCCCTTCCAATTTATCTTCCTCAAAATTAACTATCGTCACACCAAATCTTGAGTATCTTCCAGCTGGATTATAAATTTCTGTCTCAACTTCTGAAAATTCAGGATTTACCCTTAACCCACAACTTATTTTTTTATTTAATTCTTTTTCTTTTTGAGCTACTTTTTCTTTAAATTTATCCCATTGTCTAAAACTATTAAATACGATATGATTTGTAATCTCTAATATTTCATCAATTTCATCATCTCTAAAAGCAGGATTAAAAATATGTGTTTCAATTTTTTTCTTATTAAATTTTTTCTCCATTTCCTCGTAACCAAGTCTAGCTTCAAACAGTGAGCTTGCTGTCGTCCCATCTAAAAAATGTCCAATTAACGGATAAAAATAAAACATTGAAAATCCTTTTTGTGCTAACAATATTTTACACCCCGTTCTTTCTTTCACTCCTTTTAATATATTCAAATTTCTTTTTAATAATCTCTCATCAACTACAAAAGCTGGCGTCGGTAAATTAGTTATATCTATATCTATATATTTATTTTTTGACACTTTCTCCTCCTATATTTTTTTATATTATATCATAAATTTTAACATAATTTTATCATATTTTTGAAAATATACCAAAAAAACTAAAAAAGTACAACCTAGTTTAAATACTAATGTTGTACTTCAGTAAATTTTCTAAAATATTATTCTAAATCCTGTTGTAAATATACTATTTCTATCTTTTTTTATATTTATTTTATTTTCATAATTTAAGTAAAGTTCAAAATTTTTACTTAATTCAATCGTACTTCCAACACCTAAGAAAATACTATCTTTAGCTAATTCTATGCCTTTTACAGTAATTTTTGCATTAGAAATTCCATTATAATTTGCTTCAAATTTTAACTTTTCATCATTTAATGCTTTTTTATAAGTTCCATATCCATAAAATTTTAATTTTTTATTAAAAATATTTGTTTTATTTTCAATTCTTGTCCCAAACAAAATTGCATTTTGTCTATATATTTCCATATTTGAAGTCAATCCAAAATTGCTATTTTCTTCTTTAAATTTATTTCTTATAACTTTATCATACGAAAAACCAATATAAGGACTTATAAATAAATTATTTTCCCCAAATTTATATCCAGCTTCCACATATGTTGAATAAATTTTATTTTTATAATTCACTTCTATTTTTTCATTTCCATTTGGTAAAATCACTTCTCTTTGAACTTTACTTGTTGTATTTCCTATTCCTACTCTTCCTTGAATATAAAACGGAACTTTTTCTCCTTCTTTTCTTCCGTAAATTGAAACTGTAATATTATCTGCTTCTAATTTACCACCAAATCTATTAAATTTTACTGTTCCTTTTGATGTTGCTGCAGAGATTCCAAAAATTATATCATTTCTTATTTTTTTATCAATTCCAACTGCTACACCATATAATTTCATTTCTCCTTCAGCATAACCCTCTTGATGTAATCTCCCATTTGCTCCTATTCCATTTGTCCAAATACCTACTCCATTTTCACTTTTTTCATCTTTAATAGATATAGCTGAAAGTCTATTTGATAAATCTCTATTTATAATATCTGCTTGTTTAAATGTCAACGCTTGTGCCGATCCATGTATTTGACCAGACAGACTATCTAACGAATTACCAACATTCATACTATTCGTATTATTTTGAAAAAATGCAACTTCTTTCATTACATCTTCATTAATTTTATCTCCATTTTCCAACGACTTATCTATTCCTTTAAATAATTTTTCAACATTTTCAGCCGTATCTTTTTGCATTTTATCAGTTTTTTCTAAAGTATCTACATATTCTTTTATATCTTTTCTTTGAACACTTAAAGAAACTTTATTATCTTTTATCGTTGATTCTGCTCTTAATAACTCAGGTCCTTGTATTTCACCAAATTCCCCTTTTATTCCGCCTTTAGCTTCAATTACATTATATTCTTGAGATCTTTCAGAAAAATATGCTCCATTTTTAAATTTAACAATACTCGCTCTATCTAACTCTGTATTACCATCTACAATTAGTGTACTCCCTAAAGTAGCAACTGTTTCAGAATTATTTGTTGCAATATAATCTCCTGTTATTCTCGCTTTCCCACTTTCTACTTTCACAACACCATCATTTTTTACACTTTTTTTATTACCTACAACTGCTTTATCTCCTAAAATTAATGTCCCTTTTTCTTTAACTATTCCATCTTCCACTTTTCTTGTAACAGCAATATTTGAATTAACAGATTTTTTAATTTCTAAAGTCCCATTTTCTACTACTGTTTCACCAAAATATATATTATTTCCAGCTAAAACTAATGTCCCTTTACCAGTTTTTAATAATCCTCCATCACCACTTATATCGTTACTAAAAGTATATCGACCCTCATCTGTTATATTTGCATTAAATTTACCTTTTAATCCTGCATTAGACCTTCTTTCTCCTTCAAGTAGAATACTATCAAATTTTGCTGGTCCATTTAACGCCTTCATTTCATTCAAATATCCCCAACCAAATTTTGAATCTACACCCGATTCTCCAATATCATCTGCTGTTGTCAATATTGTTTGTTGTATTTCGTGTCCTGTCATCCACGGATATTTTTCTTTTATTTTCGCTGCTGTTGCTGTTACTCTTGGAGCTGCGAATGAAGATCCATAACCATAACATTTATTTTTATAACAATAACTTCCATTTGCTGCAATAGTCCAATATTTTGATCCACCAGCCCAAGCTAAATGAGGTTCATATTCTGTTCTATCTTCTCTTACACCAACTACTGCAATCCACCCTTTATGTAAACTAGATATATATTTAGGTAATCCAGCTTCAATAGAAGTTTCCATCCAAGTTTTCCCTTTTGTCGTATTCCCAGCAGCCCAAACAAATAAAGAACCTTCTTCTACAGAATCAGTATAAAATTTTAAAAGTTCATCTACTCTTCTTTCATTTTCTGTATCTAAAATATAATTTTCTTTTACCGTTCTCATGTATGCTTTTAATGCTTGTTTATATTTTCCATTTTCATATTCTTCCAATTTTTTCCCACTTGTATTTCCAAATGATTGATTATAAATTCTCACTCCAGCTTTTTGCATTCTCTTATAATTTTCTATATCTATTGAAATTCCACTTCCATCTTTTATACTCATCGCATAAAGTTCTGCTTCATTTGCTCCTTTAAGACTTTTCCCACCAATAATTATTCCAACTATTAGTCCGTGATTATCTTTCCAATCATCATTTTTATCAACATTTTCTATATATCTATTTCCATTGTCATATGTGTGAAGTCTATCTCCAAATTCCTCATCTTTTATATCTTTATAATTTCTTTCATATCCACCAAATTCAGTTGTTTTTTTATTATCCGATAAGAAATCCATATCTAAAATTCCAATTTTTACATTTTTCCCCTTATATTCCTCTGATTGTTTATCTTTATTAATTTTTGTACCATATATATTTTTTCTATATTCTAAATTTTTTCCTAAATTAGTACTTCTTTCTTTTATCGGAAGCGTCGCTCCACCACCACAGCTTATAATGAATGATAATACTCCCATAATTAAAATACTTTTTTTATATCTTTTTTTCTTTATCATTAATTTTATCTCCTATTTTTAATCTCACATAGTATATCAATTATGTTTTTTATTATCTACCTCATTTTTTAATAGCCCTTTTTTTAAATTTTAACAATATTAATTTTATTTTAATATTTCATTTTTAAATTTACTTGGCAATATTCCATAATATTTTTTGAAAACTTGACTAAATTTACTCGGATTTTCATATCCCACTGCATAAGATATATCTAAAATATTTTTATTACCTTGTTCTAAAAGAATTTTCGCATATTGCATTTTTATTTTTATAATATATTGTGACACTGTTATTTTTTCCACCGTTTTAAACATTTTTTGTAATTGATAATTACTAAGTCCAACCAAATTACAAATTTCTTTTATTTTCGGCATATTTTCAAAATTTGATTCCTCTATAATTTTTTTTATTTCATAAATTTTCTTTTCTACATTTACATTTTCTCGTTGATTTTCAAGACTTTTAACCGGTAATTCTAAAATTATAAGTATTAGTTTGAATACTTGCATTTTAAATATAAAATACTCTTCCACATTTGCTATTTTAGATTTATATATATTTTTTGAAAGAACTTCTATCTTTGAATCCAATTTTCCTAAATAAAATAATTTTTCATCTAAAATATTAAAAATTTTATTATTCCAATTAAAAATCGTTTCTTTATCCATTGATTTTTTTAAGTTTTTCTCAAATTTATCTGTATAAACATTTATTGTCAAAGTTTCAAGATTATTACTTTCAAAAACAGATTTTTTAATATTGCCCGTAACTCTATAAATTATTATATCTCCCTTTTCTACTTCTAATTTTCTATTAGGTGTTATCAAACTACATTGTCCCTTTAATACCACAATTATTTTTATAATATTTGTATTAATAACCGGATTTAAGTATTCCATCAATATTTCACCATATGTTTTTAATATTGACACTCCATATTCTTCATCCAATTTATATCTTTTAACAATACCTTTTAATACTTCTTTATTTTCTATTTTAAAAAATTTATATTCTTTTCCAATACCTTTAGATTTTTTTATTTTTTCAAATTTCCAAGAGATTTTACTTACACTTTTATAATTTGTGGCTTCATCCATATTATTTCTCATTTCTTATTTAAGAAAACCGCCCCTATTTTTAAGAGTCAGTTTTTTAAATATTTTTTCAATACTCTACAATTATATTAATTTTAATCTACTAATACAGGATTAAAATCTTCTACCCAAGGTAACCCAAATTTATTTAATGCATCCATAAATTTATCTGGATCCATTTCTTCAACATTATAAACTCCTGCTTTTTTCCATTCTCCTGTAAGTACCATTGCCGCTCCTATCATAGCAGGTACTCCTGTCGTGTACGAAATTGCTTGTGAACTAACTTCTTTATAACATTCTTCATGATCACAAACATTGTAAACATAGTAAGTTTTATCTTTTCCATCTTTTTTCCCTCTAAAAATGTTACCAATATTTGTTTTCCCTTTCGTTCTAGGTCCCAATGATGCTGGATCAGGCAATACTGCTTTTAAAAATTGTAATGGAACTATTTGTTGTCCTTCAAACTCTATTGGTTCAATAGATGTCATTCCTACATTTTCAAGCACTTTTAAATGTGTTAAATAACTTTGTCCAAATGTCATAAAAAATCTAATCCTTTTTATTCCTTTTATATTTAAAGCTAAAGATTCTAATTCTTCATGGTGTAACAAGTACATATCTTTTTCTCCAATTTGCGGAAAATTATATACTCTTTTTATTTCCATAGGTTCCGTTTCTATCCATTTTCCATTTTCCCAATAACTTCCATTAGCTGTAACTTCTCTTATATTTATTTCTGGATTAAAATTTGTTGCAAATGGATATCCGTGATCTCCAGCATTAGCATCTAAAATATCAATATAATTAATTTCATCAAAGTGATGTTTTTGTGCATAAGCTGAAAATACTCCTGTCACTCCGGGATCAAACCCACAACCCAATATCGCTGTAATTCCTGCTTTTTCAAATTTTTCTCTATATTCCCATTGCCATTTATATTCAAATTTTGCTGTATCTAAAGGCTCATAATTAGCTGTATCTAAATAATCTGTTTTTGTTTCCAAACAAGCATCCATTATTGTTAAATCTTGATATGGTAATGCAACATTTATTACAATATCTGGCTTATATTCATTAATTAATTTTACTAATTCTGGAACATTATCAGCATCTACTTTAGCTGTTTCTATAGCAATTCTCCCTGCATATTTACTTTTTTCTATTTTTTCTTTTATTGCATCACATTTTGATTTTGTTCTACTTGCAATCATTATTGAACTAAACACTTCAGAATTTTCTGCACACTTGTGACACACCACATTTGATACTCCACCTGCTCCAATTATTAACGCTCTTTTTCCCATTTTTACCTCCTAAATTTATTTGATTTTATTTTATTTTCAAAAACTATTTACTAATAAATAGTAATATCTCTCTAAGTAATTTACAAGCTAATGCCGTTGACTGACCTGACTGATCATAAATTGGACATAATTCATTCATATCAAGCCCTACGATATTTAATTTTGATATTTTTTCTATCGCTTTATGTAATTCCACAAATGTCACTCCCCCAGCTTCAGGTGTTCCTGTTCCCGGAAATTCTGAAGGATCTAGCACATCTAAATCCAATGTAAAATAAACTGGTTTTCCTTTCAATTTTTCTACAACTTCATCAAGTCCATCGAAATTGAATCTTGTCGTATGAATTTCTCCCCTTTTAGCGTACTCAAATTCAGCTTTTTCTCCACTTCTTATCCCAAATTGAAAAATTTTACCTTTTCCAACTAAATCCCAACATCTTTTTATTACAGATGCGTGAGAATATTTTTGCCCTAAATACTCTTCTCTTAAATCTGTATGTGCATCAAACTGTATTATATGTAAATCTGGATATTTTTCAAATACAGCTCTCACACTTCCAAGTGTTACTGAATGTTCTCCACCTATCATAAACGGTATTTTCCCATCATTTAATATTTCTCTCGTATTTCTTTCTATTTCTTCTAAAGCTAACTCCGAATGCCCAAATGATAACTCTAAATCCCCGCCATCAAATACATTTATATCTTCCAAATCTTTATCTTGATATGGACTAAAAGTTTCAATTCCAAAACTTTCATTTCTCATTGCACTTGCAGCAAATCTTGTTCCGGGTCTATATGATGTTGTACTATCAAACGGAGCTCCAAAAATTACAATATCACTTTCTTCATATCCATTATCACAACCAATAAATGTATGTATATTTTTTTGTTTCATCTTTTTCCTTTCAATTTAATTTTATTTTTCTATTAATTCTTTCACATAATTTGGTAATGCAAACGCTCCTTTATGTAATTCTGTATTATAATATTTTGTTTTCAATCCTAATTTATTCCAGTTTTCATCTTTCAAATCTTTAATTGGATGAAGTCCTTTTGTTGCAAATCCAAAAAGCCAATGTCCTGACGGATATGTTGGAATATGTAGTTGATAAACTGTTGCAAAAGGAAACACTGCTTTTAATTGTCTATGAGCTCTTTTTGTAGCTTCTGCATCTGCTTTATAATATGGACTTTCATGCTGATTTACAAATATGCCATCTTCTTTTAGTGCATTAAAGCAATTTCCATAAAATTCTCTTGTAAACAAATCCTCTCCAGGCCCAAACGGATCTGTTGAATCTACTAAAATCAGATCATATTCGTTTGTTTTTGATCTTACGAATTTTAGACCATCTTCATAATATAAATTTACTCTTTCATCGTCTAGTTTACTCGCTGTAATTGGTAAATATTCACGACATACATCTACAACCATTTTATCTATTTCAACCATATCTATTTGCTCGATTGTTTCATATTTTACAAGCTCTCTTACAGTTCCACCGTCTCCTGCTCCAATTACTAATACTTTTTTTACTTGTGGTTTTACTGCCATTGGCACATGTACCATCATTTCATGATAAATAAATTCATCTTTTTCAGTCAACATCATAAATCCATCAAGTATTAAAAATCTACCAAATTCGTACGATTCAAAAATATCTATTCTTTGAAATTCACTTTTCTTACTTACTAAATGCTTATCGACTTTTATTGAAAATCTTACATTTTTTGTATGTTCTTCCGTATACCATAATTCCATTATTACGCACCTTCTTCCATAACAACAACTTTTATATTTTCAACATTTACATCTTCCGTCCCAATAAGTTTACACCCTTTTTCTTTCGCATAATCAATGTATGTTACTATTTCTTCCGTAATTTTTTCTCCCGGAGCTAATATTGGAATTCCTGGAGGATACGCCATCACAAATTCTCCACTCACTTTCCCTTCACTTTCTCTTATCGGCATTGAAATTTTTTCAGCATAAAACGCTTTTTGTGGAGCTAAAATTACTTCTGGTGCAATATATTCATGATCAAACATTCCTTTTGGATCTTTTGAATAAAGTCTTTTTATTTCTGCAAGTGACGAAATCAATCTTTCAATTTCCATCGCTCTATCTCCCGCAGTTACTATCGCCAAAATATTATCTAAATCTCCAAATTCTATTTGAATATTATAGTCATCTCGTAAAATGTCATAAACTTCAATTCCTGCAAGCCCTATATCTTTTGTGAAAATTGATAATTTTGTCGTATCAAAATCAAAAATATCATCTCCGTTTACAAGCTCTTTTCCATACGCATAATATCCACCTAATTTATTTATCTCTTTTCTTGCATATTCGGAATATTCTATCGTTTTATCAAATAATTTTTCTCCATTTATACTTAAATTTTTTCTAGCTGTATCAAGTGAACTCATTAGTAAATAAGATGCACTCGTTGTTTGTGTTAAATTTATAACTTGTCGTACATAATCCGCGTTCACTCTATCTCCACCTATTAAAAGAATAGAACTTTGTGTCAATGAACCTCCCGTTTTATGCATACTTATCGCAGCCATATCTGCTCCAGCTTCCATCGCTGAAATCGGTAAATTCTTATTAAAACTAAAATGTGCTCCGTGTGCTTCGTCCACTAAAACTAACATATTATTTTCGTGTGCTATTTTTACTATTGACTTTAAGTCCGAACAAATCCCGTAATATGTTGGATTATTTACTAATATTGCTTTTGCATCTGGATTTTCATCAATTACCTTTTTTATATCATTTACTGACATTCCAAGTGAAATTCCTAATCTTTTATTTAGTCCAGGATTTATATAAATAGGAATTGCTCCATTTATAACTAATGCATTAATAACACTTCTATGAACATTTCTAGGAACAATTATCTTATCCCCCAATTTTGTCGTTGACATTATCATCGCTTGAACTGCTCCTGTTGTTCCACTTACCATAAATAATGCTTCTTTGGCTCCAAAGGCTTTCGCTGCCACTTCTTGTGCTTCTTTAATTACTGAAGTTGGATGACAAAGATTATCTAGTGGTTTCATTGAATTAACATCCATTTTCATAGCTTCAAGCCCAATAAATTCTGTAAATTCTTGATTTCCACGTCCTCCTTTATGACCTGGGACATCAAATCTTACTACTCTATTTCCTAAATGATTTTTCATTGCCGTTAATAACGGTGTTTTTTCTTGTTCTTTTATATTTTCGTTTTTCATTCCATCACCCGAAATTCCTAATAAATATTCATTCCACTATAAATTTCTATCATTTCTCTTCTCAAACTATTCGTAATTTCAAGTCTAGTTTCAGGATTTATTTCATAAACATCTTGGTTAAATAAATAATTTTGTAAAACTATATCTTTTATTAACATTTTTGTATGAAAAATATTTGATTGATACACATTTACATCAATAGCATCATATTTTCTTAATGTTTCTTTACTTATAAAATCTTGAATAGAAGTTATTTCATGATCTGAAAATATTTTTTTTCCTGATTTATCTCTAGTAAATCCTCTAATTCGATAGTCCATCGTTATAATGTCGGAATCAAAACTTCCGATCAAATAATTTAATGTATTTAATGGCGAAATTTCCCCACATGTTGCTATATCAATATCTACCCGAAATGTAGAAATTGAATTATCTGGATGATATTCTGGGAATGTATGCACAGTTATATGGCTTTTATCCAAATGCCCATGTACCGTTTCTGTTTTTTCATGCACCTTTTTAGCTTTATTATTAAAATTATAATTTCCATTAAAAAATGGGGTGCCTCTATTACATGATGAATCAATATTCGTTGGATCAATCCTTTCTTCAGCTACTAAAATATTTACTGATGCTCCTTGTGGTTCATAATCTTGTTTTGATATATTTAAAACCGTTGCACCTATCATATCTGCTACATTAATTAAAATTTTTGTTAATCTGTCGGAATTATATTGCTCATCAATATATGCAATATAATCCTTTTGCTCTCTTTCAGTTTTAGCATAACATATATCATAGATATTAAAACTTAATGTTTTGGTTAGATTATTAAAGCCGTATAAAGTTATTTTTTTTCCCAACTCATTCATCACATCCTTTTTATTTAATTTTGCCAAATTATATCATTTATACTCATTTTTTACAATCAATTTTTATAAAATAAAAAGGCAGAAAATTATATTATTTCTACCTTATCTTAAACTTATTTATTACTTATTTTTTAGAACCATTCTATTTTATCAATCATCAATCCTGTATATCCTTTTCCTTCAAAATGAATTTTATATCTTTCACCTTGATATACTGCTTCGTATACATTTTCATGAACACGTGTAAAATTAAAATGTGTTCCCGTTTCATTACTTATACAATTTATATATCTTGTTCCATTATTGTATATTCCTTTTCCTGTTATTTCACAGCTATTTACCACTCTTGAAAATCCTAAAGCCCCTACTAATAAAAATCCCATTAAAATCATTTTTTTCATCACTTTCACTTCCTTCTTATATTTTTTTATTAATTTTCAAAATTTAATTTATAATGTCTTACATACAATCACACGGTATTCCTATATATTCCACATCATCAATTCTTAATTTATCGTACCCTTGACCACTAAAATAAATTTTATATCTTTCTTCTTTTAATACACTTTCATATAATATTTTACTCATATTTATAAAATTAAATTTTTTACCAGTTTCAGTACTTGTACAATTTATATATCGTACACCATTATTTGTAATACCTTTTCCTGTTATTTCACAGCTATTTATTATTCTTGAAAACCCCAATGAACTTGTCAACAAAACTCCAATTAATACTATTTTTTTCATAAAATTTGCCACATCCTTCTTCTATTTTTTATTTCTAAAAGTATACCACCTTTTTTGTCATTTTACAATACTTTAAAATAAAGAAAAATAAAAATTTATCTTACTTAACTCTTTTATTTCAAACAATTTCATCTTCAACTATTAACCTATCTTGTACTTTCTTTTACTAAACTTGTATTTGTATAAATATCTTTTTCTGTTAAATAATCACTTTCTTTGACTACATAATCTCTTGGAAGATAAAATCCTGAAAATTTTTGAACGACTTGAACGCCACCTACTGTAAATGGCGAACTTGAACCACTTCTTCTATATGTACTTTTTTTTAATTGATCTCCTTGATTTCCACCTAATCCAATATAATCTCCATTTTTATCTGTTCCTACTAAAAATGTGACATGCCCTGACCATGTAGCTACACCTGTCGCTTTATTATGATTTTTTAATAATATTATCGCTCCGTATACTAATTTATCTGTTTTTACCATATTTGATGAACTTTCTACTCCTTGAGCTGCCGCTGTCCCCCAATTTTTTTCTTTTGCTTTTTTTAAAACCCAGTTTACAAAAGAAGCACACCAAGATGTTTCGGGACCTGCTTTTGGTAAAGAAGAACCTATTTTATGATATTCTCTTACTTTATCTGCCAATGGATTTTGATTTTCTTTCATTCCTTTATATTTATTATATTCCTCTAAAGCAATTTTCATCCAAGGAGCTCTCTCTCCAACATTACAATTAGGACAGTTTGTGATAGTTGTTGTACTATTTACTTTCGGTATTTCCTGTTTCTTACTTCCATCATTACTACTCGCATTTGCTTTATTATCATTTTTTGTAGCTTGAGTCACTGGAGCTTTTTGGCTATTATTCCCTTTATTTTCCGCTTTTTGTCCTTGTACTGTTGTCTCTTTTATATTTGCTCCTTCACTACTTACATTTCCACTATTATTTTTACTATCTTGTATAGCATTTAATTCAACTTTACTTGTACTCTCACTATTTGTTTTATTATCTACATTATTCGCACTTACATTTCCAGTCATAGAATTTCCATGAACTTGCTGCCATTGTACTAAACTAAACGGACATTTTACTAGCACTTTTCCATTCTTTTTAATTTCCTCAACTATATCAACCATTGTTGGAGCTTTTTTTAATTCGGCATAAAGTTTCCCTCCAACATTTAGCCAAGTTTCAATTTCAGCCATTGTTATTTTACTTTGCTCTGTTACTGTCTCTTGAGCTATTGTTTTTTCTCCTACCGCATATCCTTCCAACACTTTATTTTTATCAGCTTCTACTGTTTCAATCTTATCATTTACTTCATTCAAAACTTTTTCTATTTCACTTTTTTCATCTTCACTCTCTTTTAAATTTGCAGATTTCATTAAATATCCAAAAACTATGATTGACAATATTTTAGAATTATAAAAATTTTGATTTGCATGGTCACACATCGCCATTCCATATTTTTTTATTATTCCTTTGGAATCAAAATCAGGATTTGAAATATTTTTTATTCGTTTATAACTTTCTTTAAATGATAAAATAATTTTTTCCCTTATCTCTTTTTCTTTCTCTTTACTCATTTCAGATTTTAGTTTTTCAATATTTCTTACTTTTTCATTAATTTTTTCTAACGGTATTTTTTTCATTTCATCTGATAAAATTCCACGCTTTATATCTGCTATTTCTTTTAGATTTATTTCTTTTAATAACTTTCCGTATTCTTTTACATTTTTAGCAAATTTTATACATTCTTCTTTTAATTGTGTCTGCATAAATTCATTATTTATTTGTTCACTTATTTTTTCCATCACTTTGTAAGTACAGTCCACATCTTTTTTGCTTTCACCATTTTTATCTATTTCATCTTTTGCTATCCCCACTTTATTTTGTCCTGCATCATCTATACTTATTGTACCACCATAAATACACTGAATTGTCGCTATATCAAGTAAAGCTGGTTTCCCTCTCACTTCAACATCAGTATGTTTTTCCCATAATGCTGCAAGTTCTGGCTTACAATATTTTATCGCTTTACACATTTTAAAAGGTTGTATATTTTTATCTGCAATATTTAATTGTGCTCCACCTTCAAGTGTTACTCCATTCTCGCTTGCAATTATTCTACTTATATCTATCCCCAATGTACATTTCAAAATACATTTATCATTTACATACATCGTTTTATCTGGTGTTATCATATTTTCAATATCGTAAAAATCAATATAAAAACTATAGATATTCATTGCATCTATATTTGCAACATAATTTCTTAAACTTTTTTGATTTTCAAATAAACTATGTATAATTTCTCTATCTTTCGTTTTATCACTTTCATCTCTATATTTATCATATTCTTCTACAATAAATTTTTCTATTTTTCTAATATTTTCTACTTTTATTGGCGACTTTGATTCTACCCAACTTTTAAATATCGTAGTTATTCGTGCTTCATTTCCTAATTTATTTAATCTATTAAACATATTGTCTGGATCTTTAGATGGAATTATAAGACCTTTATAATTTTTTATATACCAAAGTATATAATTTCTTACAATATTACTATCTCTATATTTATGATTATCATAAAATTTTATTTCATTCTCTACTTTAAATCCAGTCTGAACTTTTAAAAATTCTATAAAAATATTATCTAAAAGTCTTCTAATTATTGGATATTTATAAATTCCGTTTTCATCTTTTTCGTACGCTTTTTTATATTCTTCACTTCCACCTATTTCTTTTATCAATTTAAACGCTGATGTTTGAGCAATTTTATCAATTTCTACTTTTTCTATTTTTATTTTAATTTCATCAATATCTTTTATTCCTTTAAGATATTTATTATATTTTTCTGGCAGTTCATTTTTTTCTACTTTTACTTCATTATTTTGATTTGTTTCTAATACATTCTCCACATTTTTTACTAAATATTCTTTTTGTTTTTCTACACTATTTATTGTTTTTTTCTCAGGATAAATAACATATTTAGCCGAATATTGAGACAAAACATCTTCTAATGTTTCAATTTTTGACTTATTAATTATAGGATTACAATAAATATAGTAAATTAAATCGTCTATTCTTATTTTTTTATTTACTTCTTCACGACCTCTTAATATATCAAAATTAACTTGATTTACTATATTTCCATTAATTTTATCATTCTTAGTTTTCTCATCATAACTTTTTAAAATATGCTCAATATCTTCTTTATTTTCTTCAAAAATTTTACGATTTGTTTTTGTTTCTACATATTTTATATAATCTTGATTATATGATTTTGTATCATTAAATTTTTCTTGTAATCTTTCAAGTATTACTTCATCAGACTTTACAAAAACAATTTTAGGTTCTTTTGACTGCTCTTCTCTATCTTTTTTATATTCTTCTGTATCTGCAACTTCCTCATATTTTTGACCAGAAAATTCATAAACTGCTTCTTCTTTAATTTCTGTTTTTTCACTTTTTTTAGCTTCTTTTACTTTTTCATCAATTTGTTTTTTATCTTTATTTGTATCATTTTTTAAAACAACATTATTATTAAAGCACGGATCTTTAAATCCTATAATTACTGACAAATCATATCCATCTAAATTTTCGTGATAAAAATAAAATGGAATATTATTTCCATCACATGGAATACCATATTCTCCTGTACAATTTGTTCTAATTGCATTCCCAACTGCACCTTGTCCAGCTAAATGAGAGCCCGCTAAAATTCCTGATGAACTTAATTTCAATGTTTTTCCTCTAAAATCTGTTACCTTATAACCTTGTGCTTCCTTTCCTTTCAATTTTTTAAAAACATTACTTTCCAATGCTTCACTTTTATTTGGTAGTCTATGAAGAGCATTTGCTGGAATAGAAAATTGTGTACATATTTTATCTGAATATCTTTTTAAATATGCCCATCTTTTATATATAGACATCATCACTATTTCATCTTGTGCTTCCGGACTATTAAAAAAACTTTGCTTATTAGTCAACTTATATTTTTTTGCAAAATCTCCTTTAAAAATAACATTATCCCAATGCTTAATCGAACTATCTATTAATTTTAAATCTTTTAATACATCTACTCCTATTTGATATCTTCCTTTAAATGACGAATTCCTATCTTGTTTATAGTCATCCATACTTTCCAATCTCGCCAATTTATCAAAAAAAGCAACGGCACTATCTCCAATATATTGCCCGTTATAATCTGTTTTTTTCATTTCTCCACCCTTTTATCTTTTTTACAATTTTAACATATTTATATATAATTTTCAATCGTTTTTTAATAATTATTTTAATATTTCTCTAATATAAATTAAATTTTAAATCTTATATTTCTCCTTTATTTTTTTTAATTACTTGTGCTGCCGCTAAACAAAAAACCGAAATATTTATGTCCTTAGATTTCAAATTTATTAAAATGCTATTTTTAATTTCTTTAAGAGTCGCTCCTGTCGTTATTATATCATCTACTAAAAGAATATTTTTATTTTTTAGATCTACGTTTCTATTTATTTTAAAACTCCCTTTTATATTTTCTTGTCTTTGTTTTTCATCTAATATTTTATGCATTTTCTCTGTATTTTTTATTCTTTCAATTTCAATATAATTTATATTCAAAGCTTTTAATATTTCATCTACTTGATTAAATCCTCTTTCACTTTTACGCTTTTTATTTATCGGAACACTAATAACAATATCAATTTTTTCTTTTTCTAAAACATAATAAAATTCTTTATATATAAGTTCAGCAATTAATTTAGATATTTTCTTTTTCCGTTTATATTTATAATTAAAAATTAACTTTTTAAAATATTCATTATAATCCCAAACATAATATATATTATTCAATTTTCTAAATTTTTTTATTTCCAATAATTTTTTTTCAGTTTCATCATTTATTATTTTATTTTTTGTGTACTCAACTATTTCTTCCCCCGAAATTATATCTATATTTTTAAATAATAAACTTTTAATTCCAAAAAAGATTTCTTTAACTACTGAAAATATTTTATTTATAATTTTTAACTGCTTTTTCAACTTTTTCTATCACTTTAGCTGAGTACATTTCCGTATATCCACAATCTTGACATATTTTTAAATAAAAACTATCTATCCCGATTTTTACGCCATTTAATATTTTTGTCGGAATTGCAACCGTCTTTATTTCACATAATTTTGACCCACATTTTAAACATTTTTCTTCATTATTTGTATTACATTTCATTTTTTCACCTCAAAATGCATTTTTTATCCAATTTACTTTAAACTTATTTTTAAATCTACTTATCCCAACAATATCATATCGTATATTTTCTTTCCATTCTATCTTATTAATATAACATATAGATGTTAAATATATTTTTTCCATTTTAGATTTTGTTACAAATTCAACAGCTTCTCCATACTCATTATTTTTTCTATATTTTACCTCAACAAAAATTAAAGTTTTACTTTTTTCTTCAAAAAAAATTAAATCAATTTCTCCAAAGCGAGAATAAAAATTACTTTCTATATATTTCAATCCTTTTAACTCTAAATATTTCTTAGTATATTCTTCATATTCAAACCCTATTTTCCTTTTATTTCCCTTCACTTTAATTTCCCCCATTTAAAATTAAAATAATTTTAAATTTTTATATTATTCTTTCTCAATTTTTATCTAAAATTTTACTCAAAAAACTATTTCTATGATATTTACACGGACCTATTTCCAATAAAATCTCTCTATGTAATTTTGTTCCATACCCTTTATGCTTTTCAAACTTATAATCTGGAAATTCTTTCGCTATTTCTAAAAGCATTCTATCTCTAGTTACTTTAGCTATAATTGATGCTGCCGCAATAGATAAAGATGTTCCATCTCCTTTAATTATAGGCTCTTGAATTTTATTATATTCTCTTATTTTATGATTTCCATCCACTAAAGTTATATCATAATTTTCTATTAATTTATTTTTATTTTTTGATTTACTATACTCATCAATAATTGTACTATTTATCCGTAATTTTTCATCTATTTCTGTTATCGCTCGTCGCATCGCTAAAAAAGTTGCATTTAAAATATTTATTTCATCTATTTCTTTTTCATCTGCAATACCTACACCAACTATACAATTTTCCATAATTGGATCGAATAATTTTTCTCTTTTTTTCTCAGTCAATTTTTTTGAATCATTTATTTCATCTAATTCATTAAAATATTTTGGTATAATTACAGCACTTGCAACAACAGGCCCTGCAAGTGGACCTCTTCCAGCTTCATCTACTCCAACTATTATTTTTTCATAACTTAAGTCAAAATCTCTTAATTCATTTTTTATTTTCATTTATAAAACCTTTCAGTTTTTATTTTAAATAATAACTCATAATTTTTATAACATTTAATTTATTTCTTATTCATAATAAAATATTTTTAAATTTTTTCAATATTAAAATTCAGCTTATTTTTTATTAAAGCCTTTTTAAAATCATCTGGCAATTCTGCAATTATTTCCATTTTCTCTTTTGTTATTGGATGTAAAAATTCTAGCTTATAAGCATGCAACATTTGTCTTTTCTCACTGTCTGGTCTACCATATACGGCATCTCCTAAAATTGGATAACCCATATATTTCATATGTACTCTAATTTGATGTGTTCTACCTGTTTCAATGTCTACCTTTAACAACGAAAATTTTTCATTTTGATCAATAACTCTAAAATTTGTAATTGCATTTTTCCCTTGTGTCAAACTATCTAAGACTGCCATTTTTTTTCTATCATTTCTATCTCTACCTATTTGTGTTACAAGTCTTCCTTTTTTCTTATTTATTTTTCCTTTTACTATAGCCAAATATGTTTTCTTAATTTCTTTATTTTGAAACATATTAGTTAATTCCAAATGTGCTTTATCATTTTTAGCTATAATTATTAATCCACTTGTATCTTTATCAAGTCTATGTACAATTCCGGGCCTTATTTCTCCATTTATCCCCGACAAATCTTTTATATGATATAATATTGCATTTACAAGTGTGCCACTATAATGCCCTTGAGCTGGATGGACTACAAGTCCCGCTTGTTTATTTATTATTGCTATATCTTTATCCTCAAAAACAATATTTATTTTTATGTCTTCTGGCATAATTTCTACTTCTTCTATCTCTGGAATTATAACTTCTATCTCATCATTTTCCTCTATTTTATAAGAAGATTTCACTTTTTTATTATTCACTTTTATTTGTTCTACTTTTATAAGTTCTTGAATTCTCGTTCTTGTTAATTCCAATCTTTTTGCCAAATAACTATCAATTCTTTCTCCAGACACATCTTCAACTTTTATAATTTCTTTTTTTTCCATCAATGTTCCTTTTTTTCATTTTCTGTAAAATATTTTATTATATTTTTCTCAATTTTATATAAAATTCTAACTTTCGTCATCACATTTTTGAAAAATATTCATTTCTTTTGAATAATTTTTATTATGATGATTTTTAATTAATGTTGCTAATTCTTTGTCTATTTTTTCTATTTTTTTAAATCCTAATTCTGCATGATTTTGCAACTTTGTTTTAAAACCAATTTTATGTAAAATTCTTATAAATATTCCCGTTTTATCTTTTCCACAATCATGTAATAAAGCTAATCTCAAATATTTTTTATCACTTTTCAATTCACTATTTTTAATTTTTTTATAAACTTCTAAACAATGAAATTTATCATATTTTCCCATATTTAAAAATATATTTTTTTCTCTTTCTGTTAAAATATTCATTGCTTCTTCCATTAAGTTTTTATCTATTTTAGGGAAAAAATATTCTATTCCTTTTCTAACTACATACATATAATTCTCCCTTTTTTCATAATATTTTATACTTCTTTTACAACAATATTTCCATATTCTTTTTTTAATTGTTTTATATTTTTACCTTTTTTACCAATTAATTCTCCCTTATCTTTTTTATTTACATAAAATACATAAAACAATTCATTTTTCTCAATTTTTTGTACTTTTTCTATCTCAATATTTTCAACTTTTTCAAAAATATATTTTTGTAACTTTTCCGACAGTTCCACTTTCTCCAAAATCAAATATTTTCCATCTAACGCACTTTTTCTATTATTTAAAATTACATTACTCATAATTCTAACTTGCTGTGGTAAAAAACCATCACCTTCAAAATATAGTTTTCCATTATCATATTTTACATAAATTTCTCTTATATGATTTTTTAATTTTTCTCCTTTTTTTGAAGTAAATTCTTTAAAATCTTTTTTCCCACTCAATTCCTTGCATTTTTCATAAATTATATTTTCATTATTTTTTATTTTTTCTTTTGGATATTCATAAATATAATATCTTTTCTCTATCATTTCAGGAAATTCTAGCTGTGGTAGTGTCTTTTTAATCCCTACAATTTCTATCCCTTCCATTTTTTTTACTTTAATACTTGAAAATTCTATATTTTGAATGCTATTTATATATAAAATATTACACAAAGAACTTACGCCTGCATCTGTCCTTCCTGCTTGTTGCACACCTTTATATATCTTTATCCCATTTAATTCCAATATTTTTTTAAACTCACCTTTTACACTTTTCAAATCTGGATTTTCATCAAATGAATCAAATTTTTCTCCATCATATTTTATATAAAACATATAGCCATAATATTTACTATTTTCAAATTTTCTAATTATTTCATTTACTTCCTCATTTTTTTTAACATTATACATATTCATTTTTTCATTTTCTTTCTATATTTTTTTATTTCAATATAAAAAATATACTATTTTGTTAATTCTCCTGCTAAATTTTTAATCAATCCTATCTTAACTAATTTTGTATCTTCATATTTTCCAAGTAAGTACATCATTTTTGTAATAGCACTTTCAGGAGTCATATCATAACCATTTACTACTCCTAAATTTGTTAAAACTTCGTTAGATTCATAAACTGTTTCTACTGATCCTACAGTACATTGAGTTATATTTAATACTACAACTCCACTATCAATTATACATTTAATTACTTCTAAAAATTCTTTACTTTGTGGTGTATTTCCGCTTCCAAAACTTCTAAGTACAAGCCCTTTTATTTCATTATTTTCTAAAAAAATATTTTTTAAAATAATTGGATTAAAACTCGGGAATAAATCTAACATTAAAACATTTGGATTCATTTTATAATCAACATAAAACATTTCTTCTTTACCTTGAATTAATCTATTTTTATTAATTTTAATTTTTGATCCTGCTTCTCCTAGTGGTAAATAATTTGGACTTGAAAATCCAAAATAATTTGTCGCATCAAGTTTTCTCGCTCTATTCCCTCTAATTAAATGATCTCTAAAAAAAATACAGACTTCTGGTACAACCGGCAATTCATCTTCTAATAAAATTCCATTTTCTGTTTGTTTTTCTATAATTTCAATTGCTGTCAATAAATTTTGCAGTCCATCACTTCTCATTTCTTGTATTGGCTTTTGAGCTCCAGTCAAAATAACTGTCTTATCTAAATTTTTAAGCATAAAAGATAAAGCACTTGCTGTATACGCCATCGTGTCTGTCCCATGTAATATAACGAAACCTTTATATTTGTCATAATTTTTATCAATAATTTCTGCCATTTCAAACCATAACTTATAATTCATATCAGATGAATCTATTATTTGACTAAGTGAAACATAATCAACATTCAAACTATTTAAAAATTGATAATTTGATGTCACTTCATACCAAGATTTTGATGGTTTTAACGGACTTTTTTTATCTTTTAAATTAGAAGGAACCATGCTTATTGTTCCACCTGTATTTATTATTAATATCTTTTTATTTTTTGACATTTTCACTCCTTTTTTAAAATTTATTTTAAAAAATAAGTTATCCTTCTATTTTTTTTATAATATCTTCAACTGTATTAACTTTTACTGCTTCATCAATTCCAGTTTCACCTTTTGATGCTCCAAATCCCCAATTACAATAACATAAATCAACTTTTGAATTTTGAGAAGTCTTTACATCAACCATCATATCTCCAACAAATAAAATTCTCTTTTTTTCTATATTATATTTTTCTGCAAAATAATTTACTCCATAAGGATCTGGTTTTCTTGGATGTTTTGTATCATCTGTCCCTATTATTTCTAAAAAATTCCATTTTAAAAAATTCTCTTTCACCGTTTCAGTCGCTAAATTTTGATCTTTATTCGTTACAATTCCAAATTTTATATTATTCTCATTTAAAAAATCTAATAATTTATCAATTCCGTCATACAATCTCACTTTATAATTAAAATATATCTTATAATATTTTCTAATAACTTCTAACATTTTTTCTTTACTTATTTTAGCTTCATCATATTTTTCCATTTCAAAAACTTTTTCTACAATTCCTGGTACTCCATTTCCTATAAGATATCGCCCTTCATTTAATGAATATTGTTTTAACCCTAGCTCTTCCATAGCACAATTTGTAATTTTTGTAATCGCTTCTAATGTATCCACTAATGTTCCGTCTAAATCAAATAAAACTAAATCATATTTCATAGTTTTCACTCCTTCAATTTTTTTATGCTTCTGGAGTTAATTTTTCTCCATTTTCATCTATCGGATTCCCTTCATCATCTACTCTTACAACTTTTATACTATCAAGATGTCCTCTCATTGCTTCTTTAAATTTTTCCATATACATTTTTCTATATTTTGCTCTTTCTTCAGCTTCCTCTTCCGTCAATTTTCTTTCTTTTGCTATTTTTGAAAATTCATTTATTTTTTTTATTATTTTTTCCATTCTTACACCTTCTCTATTTTTATCTTTTCATTTTTTACTAGATTTTTTTTTAATTTTATTGTATCATATATTTATTATAAATACAATTTTATTAAGGATTTTCCCTTATAAAATCTATTGAAATAAAAGGATGGTTTTAAAATGTTTTGTACATTAATTTGCTGTATGGATGGACGATTCATTCATATAATTAACGAATATATTAGAAATAATTATAGATACGAATATGTAGACACTATTACTGATGCTGGTCCTTCCAGTAAAATTGTTTATGAAGATTACATTAAAGAAGTTGAAGATAAAATCGTTTTAATTTCTATCAATAAACACAAATCAGATCATATTTTTATAGCAGGTCATAGTGATTGTGCTGGTTGTCCTACTGATGATGAAACTCAAAAAAATTACATTCAAAAATCTGTCATTATGATGCACGAGCATCTTCCTAACATCCCTGTTACCGGTTTATTTGTTTATGAAGATGGAACTGTTGAAGTTTTAATTGACTTTTTATAAATTATTTAAGGATTGATACTTTTTTTCAGTTTCAATCCTTTTAAATTATTTTAAGTTTATAATCAAAAATAATTTTATTTTATTAAACTTTATTTAAAATACTTAAATCTCATTGGATCTACAGGCACACTTTCTATAATTATTTCAAAATGTAAATGATCTCCTGTTGTCATCCCCGTACTTCCAACTTCTCCTATCTTTTCTCCTTCGCTAACAAGTTGATTTGTTACAACTTCTATCTTATCCAAATGAGCATATCTTACTTTTAAGCCATCATCTCTCTCCAGCTCAACCATATATCCATATTCTCCTTTTTCACCTGCAAATGTAACAATACCATTAAATGATGCTTTCACAGTTTCCCCTTTTTTTGCTCCAATATCTATCCCTCTATGAAATTTCATTTGTTTTAAAACAGGATGATATCTATCTCCAAATTGACTTGTTACATTTTCAGATTCTACAGGCCAAAGTATTTTATAATTTTTTATTTTTGATAAATTTAATGTTCTATTCACTAAATTACTTTTATCTAAAGATAATTTTTGATTTTCTATAAAATTATTACTTTTTATATTATTTTCATTCAAATTACTTATCTTTTTATCAATTTCTATCTTTTTTTTAGAATCTTTCATATTTTCTCTCATATTTAAACTTACTCTATTTTTATTTTCTTCAATTTCATTCATTTCAATTTCATCATTAAAATTTATTATTTTTATTTTCTCCAATTTATTTTCTATATTTTCTTTTGAATTTTTTTTCAATTTCACTAATTCTAATTGTGCATTTTCCAGCTCTTTCTGTTTTTTACTTATATCTTTTACTAATTTTTCTATTTTTTCATCATTTAATATTTTTTCTTCCATAATATTTTTGTACTTAGATTCACTATTTTCACGCTTTCCCACAGCAAAAACTAACATTATAAAAATTAAAGATATAAAAATTATATACTCTCTATTTAAAATAAAATTTTCTTTTCTCATTAATGCTCTCCATCAAAATACGAAATATCATTCAAATTATTTTCATACGAAAAATATTTTTTCTTTCCTAAAAATAATTGATCGTTCTCTCTTCTAATCGGAACGACATAAAATCCCCAATTATTCAAATCTGTATATATAAAAAATCTCGTAATTTCATTTTGAATTGTATCTGTATCATTTTGAGTTAAAATTCCTTCATAATCAAACAATATATCAACAGCATCTCTTTCATCATATTCATTTATATTTTTATATACTAACTCTTTTTTCTTTTCACCTTCCGCATTATGTACATAAACTTTAAATTCCATTGCTGAACTTGATTTATCTATATAATTTACCATAACTTGTGCTTTTCTTGCTGTTCTTATAAGTTCTATCATCTCTCCATTATATTTTTCTGTCCAAACTGAATACGGTACAAGTGGAACTTCATTTTTTATACTCACTTCCATATGTCCAAATTTTTTATAATTCAAATATTTTATACATCCATCTAAACAATTTAATTTTAAATCATAATTATCTTTTGCCATTAATTCTCTATATTCTATCATTTTCCCCGGCACAAATTCTTTTAAGACTTCTTGAAATGTATTAATCTTTGTTGATTGTCCGCTTAATTTTATTAAAGAATAATCAAATAAAGCACCTTCATTATAGTAAGTATTCAAAAATTTTCTAAGCATTCCATAAATATCTATTTTTACAATTTTTTCTATTTCTTTTATCGTAAAAATTTCTCTTGGATATGTAGTTATAGTATTAAAATATCTCTCATTTAAAATATGAAGTTTCCATGTCTTTAATTTTGTAATGTGTAAATCATTTTCTCCATCATAATTATGTCCAATATCAAATCGTGTTCTTAATCTTCCATCTATTGTAAAAAATTCTTTTTTCAAATTCTCAGCTGCTTCCCATAACATATAAAAATTATTTTTAATTTTTTTGTACTCATCGCTCATTTTATTTTCAAATTTAGAATATTTTGTTGGAATTATTTTTTCACATTTTTTATACATTTCATCCATTTTTTCAAAAATTTTATCTACACCGTACTCATCAATAGCTTTATACAAAACACTATCATTATATTTTATTAAATTTCTTATTTTTATACTTTTTTTATTTGAATATTTAGTTGCCAAAACAATTTTTAAATATTGCATAATTCTATAAGTTAGATTATTTCCACCAAAATTCTCATCTCCATTTTCAAAACTCGTTTTTATGTCTAAATAATAATATACTTTTTTATTTTCAATTCTATATTTACATGCTGCAAGATCTGTAGTTCCACCGCCACAATCTATTATTAAAGCACTATATTCCTCATTTTCTTCATATTTACCTTTTCTAATTTGATTTTCTATTGTATTATATAAAACTGCTATTGCCTCGTCCATACTATTTTTTTTCACAATTTCATATTCATTCTTTTCATCTTTCATAAATATTTCTTCAAATAAACTTAAAAATTGTTCCTTTAATTTTACTGGACTTGAAGCATGAATCCTTTTAAATTTACACTTAAATTGATATTCTGCTCTTTTTACAACATAATCTAAATATGCTTTTATTATTTTTTCTCTTTTCACATATTGAGTGTTCCCATATTCATCTACAATTTTTTCCTTTTCTTTATAATTATGAACCCAGTTTTTTAAGCCATAAAATAACGAACCTGTCATAACATAATCATTCATCTCTAATTTTTTTAACGCATCATATCCAAACAAAAATTTAATATTTTCTTTATCAAAACAATCTTCTACATATGCTAATGTTGGAAATATCTCTCTATATTTTCTATCTCCATCATCAAATTTTACATAATTTATTGCATTTAATGTTATTTTTTCATTCAAAATATCATTTGTTGGTATATTTTTTATATAATTGCTATCAAGATAAGTTCCTAAAGCTGTATTTGTCGTCCCAAAATCTATACACAATGTCGCATTTGTTTCTTCAAGATCTCTCACTTCAAAATCTTCAATTTCAACTTTATAATAATTTAATTTATATGGATAACTTGCCGTATTTTCTCCCTTTTTTCTATTATAGAATTTATATGTAAATTTTAAATCTTCTTCTTTTAAAAAAATAAACGAATATTTATTACTTTTAAGATTATCTACTCTCAGCATCTTATCTTTTGATATTAAATAATATAAATCTTTACTCACAAGATCTTTTTCTAAATGAAAAATCCCACATACATAATTATTTGAATTAATTAAAAATATATTTCCTTTTCCTATTCCATCAGGAATTTGAATCTTATAATTATCTTCTCTAGTTAAATTTAACCCTTTATAATATATTATTTTATGTGGTATTTTAATTTTATTTTCATGATGTATTCTTCCATTTAATTTTTCATCAAATAAATGTTGTATATTTACTAAACCATTTTCTTTATAACTTTCTATTGTATAGTTTGCTTTTACTCCTCTATATTTCATCAAAATATTTATCAATTCTTCACGAGTTGGATTTTGTAAATAAACTTCTATCAATTTTTCTTTCAATGCAATTTGATACATTTCATAATATGATTTTCTTCTTAACTCTTCCTCAAAAAATAACTCCATTTCTTTCTCCTCATTTAATTCCCTTTACTTCAACTAAAACTTTCTCTAAATTACTATATCTTTTCTCTTTTTCTATTTCTAACCCTTTTTTTACTAATTTCCCTAGCTTTTTTCCATATTTTTTTGTTATTCCTACTTTACTTTTTTCAAATTCAATATCATTCAAAAACCTTTCATAACTACTCTTTAATTTTCTCTTAAGCAACATAAAATATAAAACTGAAAAAATAGAATATATATCACTTCTTTCATCTTTTATTGCAGTAAAGCTATATTGTTCTAAAGCTGAATAACCATCGCAAACTACGACTTCATTTCTAATTTTATTATCTAACTTTTTACTTGCTCCAAAATCTATAATTTTTACATTCATATTTTTATCTAATATTATATTTTTAGGATTTATATCTAAATGTAAAATTTTATTTTTATGAATTTTACTTACAATTTTAATAATTTTTAAAAAAATATCAATTATTTCCTGTAATTTCATTTTATTTTTAGACATTATAATTTCTTTTAAAGAACTACCTTCAATTTTTTCCATTACAATATATTCTGTATTATTATATTTAAAATTATCAATTATTTTTACTATTCCTTTTTCAATATTCAATTTTTTTAAGTTCTTTATTTCAGTTTTGAAAATTGCCCTATACTTTTCATATTCATCTCTATTTTTTTTAGTAAAAACTT
This sequence comes from uncultured Leptotrichiaceae bacterium, assembly GCA_963528625.1. Classification (GTDB taxonomy): domain Bacteria; phylum Fusobacteriota; class Fusobacteriia; order Fusobacteriales; family Leptotrichiaceae; genus CALHVR01. The sequence continues at coordinate 62,647 of CAURVQ010000004.1, forward strand.
TTCCATTTTCATCTCTTAAAACTAAATTTTTAGGAAAATATTCTTTTAAAATGTACTTTTTTCCCTTACATTTTACGACATAAATATTTGAAAATTCTGTATTACAAATATGTTGTACTATCTCATAGTCACAACATAATTTATAATTTATTGGTAAGAACATTTCCATTTTTATCACGCCCTAATATTTCCCAATTTTTTAAAATTTCTTGTTCCAAACTCATTTTATATTCCGTTTTTTCTTTAAATCTATTTTGTGTTATTTTCTTTTGTTTATACTTTTTTACTCTTACTTTTTTTCCACCTTTATTTTTTTTCATTTTCCCTTTTTCATATTTCATTTTTTCATTATTTGAAATTTCTATATTTTTAAATTTAGTTTTTTCACTCTTAATCTTTTCATTTTTTTCTATTTTTTTAGAAAATTTTTTTATATTTTTTACAATTTCATATTCTTTTAAACTTTGATTTTTTTGTTGTAAATCATTTATTTCCTCTAAAGCATAACTTTCTAATTTTTTATTATTTTTAATTTTATTTAAAATTTTATCATTTAAAATAATCCCACTTAAAAATAAAATTATAACTATACTTAATACATTCCAAATTTGTCTAATTTTATTTGTTACTACTTCAAATCCTTTTATTTTACTTTTACCTTTTATAGCAATTACAACAAAATTCATTTCATTTTCGCACTTTAATTCTTTATTTTGTATTTTTTCATCTATCTCTTTTTTTATATCTTTTATATTTTTAATTTTATTTATTTTCTCAAATGCCTCATCTTTTTCTATTATTTCATTAAAATTTTTATAAAATTCATTGTTACTTAATAATAAAATATCTCCTTTTTTTATTTTTATTTTTTTTATCATTTCTCCTGAAATATTAATGTATTCTCGTTTTTTTCTATAAAGTTTTATATTTGACGCACCAATATTTACAATTATTGCTTCATTTCCTTTCATTACAACACTAGCAATTTCAATATCTTGCATATAATTTTTATCAGCTTTCACTTTTTCATCAAAAATTTTATAATACGCATTTTTAAATATTTCCAAAATATTTTTTATTGAAAACATTTTATTTTCTATATAATTTTCAATAATTGTTTTTACACAATCTTGAGCATATTTTTTATCTTTTTCATAATCTGATGAAAGTACCCAAATTCCTTGCTTTTCCGGAATATAACTTACATAAGTACTTTTTTCATTTTCAACTTTTTCAAAATATGTTTGAAAAACTAATCCCTCTCTTTCAGTAACTTTTTCTTTTTTTATTTCCAAAATTCCCACCATCTTTTATTATTTTTTTTCATAATTTTTTTATATTTTTTCTCAATTCTATCTTTTATATTTACTTCTATTTCAACATTTTTCATTTTATTTATAGCATTTTCATATTTTTGTTCTGCCTCTTTATAATTTTTATTTTTTTCCTCTTCATCACCTTCCTTTTCATACAATAAGATTTCAATTTTTGTTATTTTTTCATCTATTTGTTTTTCTTTATTTTCTTCTGCTTCATTTCCTAACTCATTATTTAATTCTATATATTTTTCTTTTATATTTTTATAAATTCTTATAGCTTCTATATATCTTTTTAATGAATATAAATCTTCAGCTTCCATTTCCAACATAGTTATTTCTTTCATTTTTTGTGAAATCATCTCTAATTTCTCTTTTTCTTTTTTTATTTCATTTTCTTTCAATTCTAAAATAATTTTATTTTTTTCTTTTTCTTTCTCTAAATCTATCTTATTTCTTTCTTCTAATTGAATAAAATCTCTTAATTTCCCAATAAATTTTTCAATATTTTCAGCACCTATCTCATCTCCAATACTATAATAAATTTCTTTAGCTTTCATCAATTCTTCTATTCCACCTTCAGTGTTATTCATTTTTATTTGACTCATCGCATTTTCTACTTTATTTTTTGCATCTTTCATATTTATCATTCGCTTATTATCTAACTCTTCTATTTTAAGTTTTATTTCATTTACTTTATCTTTATCACCTAAAACTTCATATATTTTCATAGCTTCACGATATTTTTCTTTAGCTACCTCAATATTATTCATTTCATAAATATTCCCTTGATTTTCAGTCAAAATAGCTTTATTGTATTCTCCTTTTTCCATTTCTGTTATTTCAATCATTTTCGTTTCAACTTTTTCAGCATAATCAACATAAGCAATTTCATCATAAATATTTTTTATTTCCTTATATTTTTCTAAAGCTAATTTATAATTTTTACTTTCTACTGCTACTTCAGCTACTTTTTCTAAATTTTTTGCTTCTTTTAATTTACCAATTTCTTTTATTCTTTGATCTAAAACTAATATTATATCATCTAATTTTAATTCATCACGCATATAATAAGTTTCTCCTAAAACATATTTTGCATTTACATAATTCCCTAACGCTTCATCATATTTCCCTTCATTAAATAACGCATTACTCTCAAAAATACTTTTAAATGTCTTTTCTAATTTATCTACCTCTTTTGCCTCTTCTTTACTTTCCTCTTTCATTTTTTCTAACTCTGCAAGAGTTGGTTTTGAAATCGTTACTTTTCCAATTATTCCTTTATTTAATTTTTCCATTTTTTGATATTCAGCTTCTTTTAATTTAATATTTTCTTTCACATTATTAAAATTTTTATTTTCTATCTCTTTATTTATATTTTCATTATATTTTTTTATATTTTTTAAACTTTTATTATTATTTGTCCAAGCATAAACATTTACTCCTAAAAATAATATAATTATTATAGCTGCACTCAAAATTAATTTTTTTGTTTTTCGTTTACTAATTTTAGGTAATAACTCAGGCGTTGCTACTTTTTTTACATCAATTATTGCAAATGTACTATTTTCTATCTCATTTTTTTCTATTAAATTTATTTTATTTTGTAAATTTTTTATTAATTCTTTTCTATCTTCCGTTTTATCAATCTCAATTTCTATTTCATCATCAGAGATATTTTCCCAAAATCCTAATGTCATCAAAATTATATTATCTTTTTCTTTTAACTCTATCGCTTTTTTTGTAACATTTATATTTAATCTATTTTTATCTCCCACAATTTGTAATAAATTATTTTTATATCTATGATCTTTAATATTTTCTATTTCTAACATATTTTCATCTACAAGACTTTGAGCTAATGTATCATCATTGCTTCGTATTAATATATAACCATCTCTTATATGATAAAATCTACAATTTCCAACTCCACCATATAAGTAAGAATGATAATTACTTATTAATATTGATACCGATGTTTGTAATGTTTCATTTTTTAATTCAAACTGTTTTTCTTGTACTTTAAAATTAGCGTAATTTAACATTTCTTTTATTTTATCTGAACTAAATTCAGGTTCTAACATAAAATGTTCTATTACGCTTTTTATTGCAACTTTTGAAATTATCTCTACATCAATATCATCTCCATATCCATCAGCTATTACCCATATCGCATAATTATCTAAACACACATATCCAAAATAATCATTATTTATAGATTTTGTTCCTTCTTCACTAAAAAAATTAGTAAAAAACTCGCTTTCTTCTCTTCTCATTTTTCTCCTTTTATCTTTTACTAATTGTTATCTTCCGTTTTTTCTTTTTCCCAATCAAAATTTTGACCACATAAATTAACAAATATAAATTTACTTTCTCCTATTTCTATCATATCATAGCTTTCCAGTTGTCTTGATGTATATAAAGCTTCATTATTTATATAAACAAGTCCATTCCCTTCTCCCGGAGTAATTATAAAAATTCTTTGTTTTGGATTGTAACTTATTGAGCAATGATTTTTTCTTGAAATACTCATATCTCCTTCCACTCTTATGTCCATCTCTTCATTTCTTCCAATAAAATTTCTTTCCGATACAATTCTATAATCTTGTCCTTTTTCACTTCCTTTTATACACGCCAACCAACCTACTACCGGATCTACTTTTACATCTTTTGACCAATAAGCAGTTGTTCTGTCATCGTCATCCATTTCTTCCACTAAATTTACTTTTTCTTCCTTTACTTCCAGTTCAACCTTATCATTTCTACAATACGGACATTCTCTAAATTTATCATTATCAAACATATGCCCATTACTACATCTTTCTAATTTCATCCTCAATCTCCTTTTTTATTTTTTATTAAATAAAATTAATTACTTTTTTATTTTAATAATATTTTTGTAACAGGTAAATATATTATATCTCCTGATTCTACTTTTACCGCTTTATTTCTTTCAAGCCTTGTTTTTCTTTTATCTTCTTTTTTCTCAAGTCCACTCCCATTTTGTGAACCTAAATCTTCATAATACCAGATTCCATCTATCTTATTTAAACTTCCATGTACTCTACTTACAAGATTTGAATATCCTTCAATACTAACATCTATATCTACATCATTTCTTGCTGTACTTTTCCCAATTATAAGTGTTTTTTTTCTTCCAATTTCCCATTTTTTTATATCGTAACCTTCATCATTTTTTAAGATTATTTCTTTTATTTGATTTTTTTCAACTTCTTCTATCTTTTTTACTTTATCTAAAAAATCTTTATATTCTTTCTCTTTATCTATTCTCATTTTATCTAATTCTTTCTTTATTTTCTCATTTTCAATCATTCTATCTATAACTAAAAGATAAAACATTAATCCTAAAAATAAAAATATACCAATAAAAATACTATTTATCGTATATTTTGAAAAATGAATATAAATAAAAATTCCAACACTTATTACAATTAAAATTATTTCTTTCTGTTTCATTTTATAATTTTTTTGTTTTTTAAATTTTAAAATTTCTCTTTTTTTATATTTATTTACTCGCCTTTCAATAACATTTTTATATTTAAAAAAATTTATAATTCTTCTAAAAATTCCTTTCATTTTTCTCCTCAATTTCTTTAATTATTATGAACTTTTTTCCCTTTTATTCTTATTTCTCCCGGTGTTTCAATTTTTATATCTGATTTTTTCCCTATAATTTCCAAACTTTCCCCATATACCGACATATCTCCTATTGATTCTATTCCTATATAATCATCACTCACTATAACTAAATTTTTAGTTGATTTATTTACAAAACTTTCAGCTTCTTCCACACTATTTTTACTATTTCGTCTATATGATTTTGCTAAGTTCATTTCCATACTATCTTTTTCTATTTTAAAATTAAAGTCTTTCCTATTTATATGAAAATTTCTTTTTTCATAATCACTAAACCGTCCATTTCCTTTATTATTTATCGCCCAAGATATTTTTGCCATTTTCTCATCTTTGTTTGGAAAATATATTTCAACCGTATCATTAATTTCTGGAGTACAGAAAAATCCTGTATTTGTTTGTGAGTAAAATGTTTGGTAGCTAAATGCAAATCGTTTTAATCCATAATCAATATATGCCTTATAATTTTTACCGTTATCTTCACTACTTTCAACTAAATTTTTTAAGCCTTCATAAAACATTACCTCCATTTTAGCTATATTATTTTCTTCAAAAACTCTTTCAACTTTAACTTCTATTCTATTTCCAACAATTTTCTCGTTATACTTTCTCTCTACATAATATCTCGTTAAATCTGCTATCATCGCTTCACTTTTCAGTATATTATTTTTTAAATATATATTACTTTCTATTACATTTAATCCTGTATTAATTCCATCTATTAATACATTATCAGCTAAATTTATATTACTTTCACTAAAAATTTTATAATATTTATTTTTCATATTTCTTACTATTGAATAATTACAAAAATATTTTTCTTCTTTTATTTCATTGTTATTTTCAATTAATCCAACTGTTATAATACCTTTTGATGTAGCAAATATATGAGTTTGTAATTCGCTTGCAAGCCTTTTCAAAAAATCCCAATCAGTTTCATCAAATTGAATTTTAATATTTTCTATACTTTTTTTACATACTTCAGAAGCAATAACATTTATTTTTTTATCTTTATATTCTTTATTAATTTCATCTATTATTTTTTCATATGTCCAACTCGTATCTTGAAATACTCTATATTTTTTTTCTAATTTTCTGTCTAACATTATACTTTTTGAAAATATTTCTAAATACACTTCATATCCATCATTACCATAATGTAAAATTTCAAAATAATCTATTATTCCATTAAAAATTTCATTTTCTACATCTTTATCTGTTTGTATTTTTACAATTAAATTACTATTTTCTTTTTCTATTATTTCTTCAAATTCTTTTTTTGTTTCTTTATCTATTTCTATTTTTATTTTCAAATTACTATGTACATTTACTTTTTCAAACAAATCAAACATTTTAATATTATAATAATTTATTTTTTTATTTTCTAAAAATATTTTTATTTGTTTCCCTTCAAACCTCAATTATTCCACCTCCATAGGTCTTTTAATTTCGTCATTTTACATCTAATTTATTTTTTTGATTAAATTTTTGTCTTAATTTTATATTAAATATCCCAATCCCTTTTTCTATACTAAATTCTTGCAAAAATTCATAGACAAACATATTATTAAATTTATAATCAATATATTTTTCAGATCCTAAATCTATATTTATATCAACATCTCGGTAATCAGTTTTTTCCATATATGACTCTGCCCATTTTATTAAATTTATTAAATTTTCTTTATTTATCTTATACAAATTTTCACTTTCATTCTTTTCCTCAATATTTGAAATCATTTTTCCTACAATTTCTAATTCCGTGCTACTTCTACTATTCGCATAATCACCCTTTTCAACTAATCCTATTTTATAATTTATATTAATTATCTCATCTTCACCTAAATTTATTTCCTTATTACTTTCATCAACTATTTTTATATTATATTTCATCTAAAATACCCCCATTTTTTCTATCTTAAACACTTCATCTAAATTTATTATTCCAAAATGATGACTCCAATAAGTTTTTAATTCAAATCCTAAAAGTAAAAAGACTTCTTTTATTATTTTTACTCTATATACATTTTGTTTATCTCGTTTATAATTCAAATATAAAATTATTTCATTTTCATTATCTAAATTTCTATAAATTATATTATCTTTAAAAAAATTATTTATCATTATTTTTAATATTTTAAATTCCTCATATTCATAAAATATTCTTTTTATAATTCCTAAAGCTATAATTTCTCTATCTTTTATACTTATCTCTTCTATATATTTTTTCAAATTTTCTCCATATATTCCTTTTTCCATTTCACTTATTAATTTTTCACAATAAATGTCTAAAATTGTCGTTCCATTTATAAAATCTAATTTTCTTAAATATAATAAAGTTTTATTTTCAAAATCATTTTTAAATAATAAGTATTCTTCATTTAATTTATCTATATTTATACATATTTCATTAAAATGATAAAATATATCAAAAAATCTTAAATAAGGATTTACTTCCAAAATTTTTTTATTCATATCTTGATTTATAACATCTTCATTCATTTCCATATACGGCGATATTTCTTCACTTACTTTAAATTCAACTGTTTCTGGTGTTCCCCATATATATTTATAATTTTGTTTACTCATACAAATACCCCTTAACTTCATATTCGTAATAATCTTTTTGAATTGATGATATTATAAAACTAAAATAATCTTCAATATATTCATCATTAAACTCTACATCTTTAATTTTTATAAAAATATTTAATTGCATTTTATCTTTCTTATTTATTCTATAAAAATCTTGCTCCATAAATTCATTACAATCATATATTTTCATATTACTTAATTCACTTTTATTTACAGTTATATCAACTATATTCATTCTGTCTCTAATAAAACTATATTTTTCAAATCTTTTTATCAAATCAGTCTTCGTTCTAACTGTATCTGCTTTCCCATATTTATCTATTAATTCATCTAAAAAACTATTCTCATAATCATTTGTAAAATAAATTGTATTTGAATCTAAATTTTTTCTTACTTCATTAATTTTTTTTACAGAATAAATATCCCAAACTTCTTCTTTCTCTCTTTTTGAAATTATACTCAATTTGTTTTCATCTTTCACAAAACTAAATAAAATACTATTTTCATTATTTTTTACTAATATATTTTCATCATCCTTATAATTTAATATATATTCATATGACATTGATTTTTGTGTAGGTCGTACAAATACAGAAGATAATATTTTCTTTTCTTCTACATTCCACATTATATTTTTATTTCTTAGTATTTTTTCATCATATTCTTCAAAATAATAATTAATTTCATATTTTTTATCTAGTATATTTCTCAAAATATTTTTATTCATCTCAAAATCATATTCTAAAAGTTTTACTCTAAACGCTCTTTTTATTAAAGCTAAATTTAATGTTTCCCATCTTTTTCCATTCAAATTAAAGACACTATAATATTCTTTTATTTTCTCAAAATATCTTTTATCATATTCCAAACTTACTTTTATTAAATAATCAGAATCATCAATTTTTATCCAACCATCAAAATTTAGATCTTGAATTTCCTCCAATTCTGAATATTTTAAATTTAAAAAAATATCCTCTAAATAAATATTTTCAATATTTTCATCTAAATTTATTTCATCTTTAACTACATCAAAAAAAGTTTCCATATATTTATATTTATCATTTTCATCTGCTAAAATCATACATGTAAAAATTTTCTCATTTTTATTTATTCCTATATTAAGTAAATTATTTTTTATCTCTTTAAATAACAAATCAGTATGATTTTCTAACTCTAAAAATAATGCTCTACTTGATTTTTCTAATAATTCTTTTGAAATCTTTTCTATTTTTTGCTTTTCAATTCCTCTTTCCATTTTCTCACCTAGTCTACTGTTATTTTTTTAGGTATTTTCCTAACTTTTTGTATTATTTTTTTCTCTTCACCTAATGTACTTAAAATTTCTAACAATTTATAATAAATTTCTTCATTTTCAAAATCATCTTCTAATAAATCAAGTTTATACTTTATATAAAATATAATATTTTCTCTTTCCACAAAGCCACTTAAACAATTTGAAATAAAATTTATATCTATCGCATCTAAATTATCTTTTTTCATCCCATCATCTGCAAATAATTTTAACATTTTAGGATGCAATGTCCCTCTTTTATTTCTTGCAGAATATTTTGTATTTATTATTTCCAGTAAATTATAATCTCTTCTCAAATCTTCAAAGTTTTTATAATCATTTCTTAATTCTGCACCAATTCTATTAATAAATCTCCCTATTTCTATTTCATTTTTTTCTAATTCTATTCCTTTTTCAACTTTTAATTCTAAACTATTTATATAATATTTTTTATTTATTTCATTATCTATTTTAATTTTTATTATATATCTATCTTCCTCTTTTGGAATATCAAACTTAAATTTTTCATTCATCCAATATATATTGCTATTATATTTTAAAATCCCCTCTCCTATAATAACTACATTTTCCTCTAAATTCGTTTCAAATTCAAATCCTGTTATAATTCCATCATTTTTATTCATATAACTTAATTTCAATATTTCTATTGGATTATCTCTTAATAAGTCTAAATCTTCCTTTTTTAATATATTCCCTTTTCTAAATATAGGAAATTTATTTTCTTCCCTCATTTTTCTCCCTTTCCTACTTAAAACTACTTTTTAGTTTAATCCCAAAAAGTATAAAATGGATTTTAAGCATTAGACTGCTTATTTATCGTTTGCTGCATAGCCTCCTTCAATTTCAACTTCTTTCACTTTTTCTTTTTTCTGTTTAATTTTTAGTGTGAATAATCCTGTTCCAGCTTGATCCCCATATTCTTCAATATAATCAACAACAAATACATTTGGCATATTTATTTTTCTTACCATTTGTCCTGCTGAAATGATTTCTAAACTTGCTTCTCTATATGCATCTTTTGATTCTGCAGGCACTAAACTCCATTGTGCTACTTTTCTCGTATCATCTTCATTATCACCAGATGCTGCCGCTAAAATTTTACCTTTTATCTCTAAAATCACCCCTAAATCCGTTGCTCTTGCATTACTGTCATCAGGAGTTTCTGAAATATATCTTACATCTACAATACTCTCTTTATTTAATTGTATTTCATCTACTTCCCCTTTTATACTTAAACTAAATCCCATTAACAATTTCTCCTTTTATTTTTAATTATTATCAATTATTTTATAATCATTTTTTAATGTAAAATATAAAAAAATATAACTATAAATATTTTAATTTTTACTTATTTCAACTTGAAGATTTTTCATATTCCCTGCAAATGTAATATTTAATTGACAAATTCCATTTTCCTCATCAATCATATGTGAAATATCATCACCTTTTTGCATTATACTATTTACAAATTTACGATCTTTTAACCAAATTGATTTTTGACTTAACGGATTTGTACTAAAGAAATTATTTAATTTATCTTCTTTAAAATCCATTGTCGCATATCTTAATATTCTTTCAATATATGTTGTTGTCAAAGTTTTATAAACTGATTCATACATACCTTCATCATTCCTAGATAATGTCCTTGCTTTATAAACTGTTATATTTTTAATTTTTTCTTTATTTACTTGAACTGAATCTGATGAAAATATAAATCCATAATTAAATTGATTTATTTTATCTTTTAAGCTATTTGTGTATCCAGAAATTTCTTTAGCCATTGTTGTTTTTACTTTGTATGCGTTATCTTCTGCTTCTATATCAAATCTTACTCCCGGATAATTTGGAGAAGTATTTGCAAATCTTTCTTTCAAATAACTTGGACATTGCATTGAAGCTATAATTCCAGCAGCAATATAAGAACCGTCAATATAAACTCCTTCTATCCAAAATTGTAATAAATCTTCTTTTTCTTTAGACAATTTTGCTACCTCATTTTCATATTTCATTTTAGCATCTAAAATTACTCCACTTTTATCTTTTGGAATTATTGTAAAATTCGGTATTACTGGAACTAAATATTCAGAATATCTTTGATTTTCTAAAATTTTTGTTTTTTCTAAATATTTTTCAATTCCTTTTGTTGCAACATCATCAAATGTCGTTTCACTATTTCCTTCAAAGTTAAAAAATAATTGAATTTTATAACTTCCTAAAACTGTCATTAAATTGCTTAATGTTTCAATATTATTTTTATTTTTCTCTACACCATTATTTTGACTTCCTTTAAATCTTTCTCTTATTTTACCTGATGATTTTTTTACATCTAAATCCACATTTGGATATATTCCAAGCCAAACTGTATTTTCAAAATCATTTTTAGAATTAACTGTATTCAAATATGCTTTTAATTTTTCTTTATTCTCGCCCCTAATTAGCATATCAGCTTTAATATTTGTAATTAAAAGTGCTGGTTGCATCATCGCTATTTTTGCATCATATTGTTCAAAAAACATTTTTATTCCTAATATTTTTTCAACTAATGGCTTTGCAACTTTTATAAAATTTTCTTGTGCGATTTTATAAAATTCTAAATAATTATTATAATTTTGAATTTCTTGCTCTAAGTCAACATCAACAATTCCTTTAGCTAATGGTACAAAAGTTCTAACTATCAAATCTTTCATATAAGCATTACTTTGTTCTGTTACACTTTCATAATCATACTTAAATGCTTCCACTAATTCTGTACTATTTTTTTCCTCTATAAGTACAAGGTCACTAGATACTTCTTGCTTATACTCAATTACTTCTAATTCACCTTTATCTCCAATTTGTAACATTCCTAATTTTATTTTGTCCGTAGCTAATGTACTTTTATCATTTTCAATTAAAAGTCTTGTTTTTATATCTTCAATAGCTAATGGTAACATTCCTAAAACATTATTATAGTTATAAGATGCTTCCTCAAATTTTTGATTTAATTTATCTCCTAATTCAAGTTTTTTTGGATTATTTTCATCTAATTCTTCATATTTTCTAAAAGTATAAGCAATTTCTTTCCTTATTTGTTTAATATCCTCCATTACTTTTTTAGGTGAAATTAATTCTAAAATATTTTCAAATTTAAAGTCTACATTTTTATTCCCTTGAGATTTTCTTGAATCAATTAAAGTATTTAACATTTTAAAAAATGTATTCCCTTTATCAATACTTATTTCTGTCACAAATTCTTTAGGTATACCCTCGGGTTTTTCTAGTAAATACATTATATTTTTACTATTTGCATCATAATAACTGTAAATTTTAGGCTCAAACTTTTCTAAAAATTCATCAAAACTTTTTACTAAAAGATGATTATTTATCTCTTTAATTTTTTCATCTTCCAAAGATTCAAAATTACCAATTTCATCAATTAATGTCAATAAATCAAGTTTTTCAGAATTTATTTCTTCAAATAAAATTGTTCTATTTGTTTGATTAATTTCATTTTTACTCATTCTATCCTCCCTCCTTCAATCGTATATTACATTATTTTTCATTTTTAGTCAAGTATTTTTTAATTTTTTTTAAATATTTTTTATTTTAATATTTAATTTATTAAGTTATATATATCTTTTTATTTCTAAATATAAAAAACAAGTCTATGTTTTTAGACTTGTTTTGTTTTTTTATAAATTTTGTAATAATATATGACCCATTTTCTCTTTTTTTGTTTTTAAATATTTTTTATCTAACTCATTCGCTATAATTTCAATATTTTCTCTATTTACGACATTAACTCCATATTTTAATAACCCTTCTATTTTTTTCGGATTATTTGTTTTTAATGATACTGATTTTATCTCTAAATCTTTTATTATTTGAGCTGCAACTGCATAATCTCTCAAATCATCATCAAAACCTAATTTATGATTAGCTTCAACAGTATCAAAACCTTGATCTTGTAAACTATATGCTTTAAGTTTATTTATAATTCCAATTCCACGTCCCTCTTGTCTCAAATAAATCAATACTCCCTCTCCTTTTTCTTCCAATTCTTTTAAAGCTCTATGTAATTGTTCTCTACAATCGCATCTTTTTGATCCAAAAACATCTCCAGTTAAGCATTCTGAATGTAATCTAACACTTACATTTTCTTTCTGTTCAACATTTCCTTTAATTAATACAATATACTCTTTCTCCTCAATTTCATCCGTATAAGCAGAAATATTAAAATCTCCAAAAATTGTAGGTAATTTTACATTAACTTCATTTTTTACTAATTTTTCTTCCCTTTTTCTATATTTTATTAAATCCTCTATCGTTATTATTTTTAAATTATGTTTTTTAGATATTTCAAACAAATCATCTCTTCTTGCCATAGTTCCATCTTTTTTCAATATTTCAATTATAACGCCTATTTCTTTAAAACCAGATATTCTTGCTAAATCAACAGCTGCTTCTGTATGACCTTTTCTCTCTAAAACTCCTCTTTTTTTTGCAACTAACGGAAAAATATGACCAGGTCTTCTAAAATCATTTGCTTTTGTATTTTCATTTGTTAAAGCTAAAATTGTTTCAAGCCTGTCCCCCGCTGAAATTCCAGTCGTTGTATTTACAGAATCTATCGATATTGTAAAAGCAGTTCCATGATTATCTGTATTGTTTTCTGTCATCATATTCAAAGAAAATTTATTCGCTATTTCTTCTGAAATTGGTGTACACATCAATCCACGACCTTCGTTTATCATAAAGGTTATATTTTCATAATTTGCTACTTCCGCTGGTATATAAAAATCTCCCTCATTTTCTCTGTCTTCATCATCTACTATAATTATTGGTTTCCCTACTTTTATGTCAATTATTGCATCTTCTATACTATTAAATTTATTCATAATGTTTCCTCCTAAACATTTTAAAAACCATTTTTGGCTAAAAAATCTAAAGTTATTTTACTTTTATTTTCCTTTTTACTATTTTCATTAAATTTTAATATTTTTTCTACATATTTCCCCATAAGATCTGTTTCCAAATTAACGAAATCTCCTACTTTTTTCTTACCTAAAGTTATAACTTCTTGAGTATGAGGGATTAAAGAAACAGAAAATATTGCCTCATCATCATTAACATTTACTACAGTTAAACTTGCTCCATCAAGTGTCACTCGCCCTTTTTCTACTATATATTTCATATATTTACTATTTTCTTTATCAAGTTGAAATTCATACACTTTAGCTATTCCTTTTTGTGTTATTGATTTAATTTTTACTTCACAATCAACATCGCCTAAAACTAAATGTCCGCCTAGAAAAGTTGTCATTGTCAATGATTTTTCAAGATTTACATTTTCTCCTTTTTTTACTCTCTTCAATCCACTTCTATTAATCGTCTCAAACATGACATCTGCAGAAAATACACTTTTTTCATATTTTGTTACCGTCAAGCATACACCATTTACAGCTATGCTGTCTCCTATTTTGGTATTTTTCAACACTTTATCTCCTCTAATTGAAATTGTAAATCCTATATCGCCTTTTGATATATTTTCAATCGTTCCCATTTCTTCAATTAAGCCCGTAAACATTTTTGCTCCTTGCTATTTATATTTTTTATTATAAAATTCTATTCCAATATTGTTATTATAAATATTATATTTTATATTTTGAAGTTCTATCGCTTCATTCATTTTAGCTAAATTAAATTCAGAAATAAATGGTTTTGCTTCACTATCTCCCGCTATTTTATTTGAAATAAATATTTCTCCCGCATCTACAATTTTTTCTTTAAAAGCTTGAGAAATAAGACTTTCTCCTCCTTCTATTAATACAGAATCTATATTGATTTCTCCTAATTTTTTTAAAATATCTGTTAATAAAAATTTATTTTCTTTTTTTTCTAAATATAAAAATTTTGTATTATAATTTTTTTCTAAAAAAATTTGTTTTTCTGTATTTTGATTTTCTAAATCCGTTACAATTAAAGTCTTCCCATCTTCATTATTTTTCACTATATTAAAATTTTCATTTATTTTTAAATTTGGATCTATAACTATTCTTATTGGGTTTCTTTTAATTTCAACATCATTTTCAAGATGAATTGTCAAATTTGGATTATCAAAAAGAACTGTATTTATTCCAACCATAATCCCCATAAATTTATTTCGATAATAGTGTCCTTTTGCTCTAGCCTTTTCATTCGTTATCCATTTTGAATCTCCGTTTTTCAACGCAATTTTCCCATCTATTGTTATTGCTGTTTTCAAAAAAACGTACGGTAATTTTGTGTTTATATATTTAAAAAATACTTGATTTAACTCAAGACATTCTTTTTCCAAAACTTTAGTTACGACTTCAATTCCTGCTTTCTTTAATATATCTACCCCTTTTCCATCTACTTTTGAATGCGAATCAATCGAACCAATCACACATCTTTTTATTCCTCTTTTTACCAATTCCAACGCACATGGAGGTGTTTTACCAAAATGAGAACAAGGCTCTAAAGTTACATAAATTGTAGCACCATTTGCTTCATCTCCAGCTATTTCTAAAGCATTTATTTCAGCATGATTTTTCCCGTAACATTTATGATAACCTGTTCCTATAATTTTATTATTTTTCACGATTACTGCTCCAACTAAAGGATTAGGGTTTACTCCACCTATTCCTTTTTTAGCTTCCTCTATTGCTAATTTCATATATTTTTCATCAATATTTATTGTATTTTCACACATAACTAAACTTCCTATTTATTATTTTTCAATACTTTTTAATAAATTTACCATTTCTAAAGCTCCTAATGCTACATCTGCTCCTTTATTTCCTGCCTTTGTTCCTGCTCTTTCTATCGCTTCTTCAATATTATTTGTAGTCAAAACTCCAAACATAATTGGAATTTCATATTGTAACGATAATTGAGCGATACCTTTTGATACTTCTGCACAAACATAGTCAAAATGTGGTGTTGCACCTCTTATTACAGCTCCTAGTGTTATTATTGCATCATATTTTTTTGTACTAATCATTTTCTTTACTACCAATGGAATTTCAAAAGCTCCTGGAACCCATGCTATATCAATATTTTCATCTAATACTTCATGCCTTTTAAGCATATCAGTAGCTCCACCTATTAATTTTGAAGTAATTAACTCGTTAAACCTTCCAGCCACAATCCCTATTTTTAACTCTTCTCCATTAAATTTCCCTTCAAATATTTTCATTTTTTCCTCCTAAATTTATTCTAGTTTTAAACAATAAAAAAACTGGACTTAAATAAACCCAGAGATTAAAAATTATTAATACAAAAAACATATATATATCAAAAAGTGATACATATAAATATATATTTCATACTAACTTCTCCCATCTAGACTATACTATCGGTATTGGATTTTCACCAATTCATGCTTCCGTTTTTTAACATCAGCTCGTGGACTTTTACCACCGGTCAGGAATTTCACCTTGCCCTGAAGTTTATATTATTGTTCAATATGATTATAATCCTATTTTATATTTTTGTCAAATTTTAATTTTTTGAATAGATAAATTGTCAAGTCAAGTGCAACACCTAATATAAGTTTCCAAACAATTCT
>CAURVQ010000005.1:0-68484 GCA_963528625.1 uncultured Leptotrichiaceae bacterium
ATGATAAAACTATATACTTAATCATATCACTTCCACTATATCCATTTATATTTCCACTATTATTTTTTAAAACAAAAAGCCAAATAAATATTGCAGATATTATTTGTATATATGATGCTATTATACTTATCATATATCTACTTTTATATGCCATCCTAATTTTAATATTAAATAACATAAATTTAATATATTTCATCAATATTCCTCCTAACGACTTATTATAGCATATATTAGAATGTATAAAAAGAGTATTTATTTAGATTAAAAAATAAGGAGATTTTCACTCCTTATTTATTTTTAAATGTATTTATCTCAAAATAATATTTTAATTATCTTAAAGATTGAATTATTCTAAATTCTTCAATAGTTTTCATTTCTTTTTCCATTTCTTTAGCTAATTCCATTTTTAATGATTTATATTCAGCAGCTTTATCTTTAAATTCTTTATTGAATATAGCTTTACTTGCTTTAGAATTAATTTCATCTATTCTTTGAGAAACAACCATATCCATTTTTTTATAATTTTCTAATCTTTGAGCAGCTGCATTTGCTAAAGCTTCTTGTTCTCTATATTTTTGATCTTCTAATTGAGTTAATTTTTCTAATTGAGCTTCTAATCTACTTAAACTTGTTTCTACTGAATTTTTTTCTGGTGCTGCCATTGCTAAATTAGATAACATTAACGCACTAATTACTAAAATTATTTTCTTTTTCATAATTATTAATTTCCTCCTTTTAATGTTATTATCGCATTGTAATCGTCTACTGTTTTAGTTAATGATTTTATTTCTGAATCTAAAGTAGTTACTACTGCTTTATATTCTTTAACAATTCCAGCATATTCTGTTTGATAATATTTTGTTGAACTTGCTGATTGTAATTTAGCTATTTTTTCTTCTAATTTAGTTTTTAATGCTTTTTTACTTTCTAAATCTGCACTAACTGTTTGTGCGTTTGATACAATTTTAGCATATTCTTGACTTTCAGTTTGATCTAATTGTATTAATTCACTTTCCAATTTTTGAAATTTTGCTACAACTGAATCATAATCAGCAAATGAAACAGAACTTAACGCTACTAATAATACTAATATTTTTTTCATATATCCCTCCTAAATTTTTATACATTATTTATTCTATGTAATTATATATTATATAAACATAATTGTCAATTTTTATTTTAAATTATACAATTATAAATTCATAATTTTAATAAATTTCTATTTACTTAATTCATCTTCTGTTAATTCTAATCTGAATTCAATTCTTCTATTTTGGAATCTTCCTTCTTTTGTATCATTTGTAGATACTGGATCTTTTTCTCCCATCGATGAAGTTCCTAAAATTCTAGCTGGGTTCAATCCTAATTCAATTAATTTAGCTTTTACACTATCTGCCCTTCTTTGCCCTAATTCCATATTATATTCATCCGATCCTTGAGAATCCGTATGTCCTACAATTTCCATATTATAGTTATAAAATTCAACATATTTTATAATATTTCTAAGTTTATCATAATATTCAGGTTTTACATTTGATTTATCAAAATCAAAGTTTAATGCCTGTGCATCTAACACTATTGTAACTTTTTTTGGTGGAGTTACTACTTTTTCTTTTATTTTGTCTATATTTAAAGTTTCTATTTCTAATGCATTTATTCTTATTGAATTTTCTCTTATATCAGTAGTTGTTAATTTTCTAGCATTTCCTACAACTGATACAACTAACATTAACATTAACAATATTATTTTTGTTCTTCTAACCATTTTTCAGACTCCTTCTCCAATGACTTATATTGTTTACTATAGTCAATTTCACCTTTTTCTTTTAATTTATCTAAGTTTTTAGAAGGATTTACAAATTTATTACTTTCTAAATATTTTTCAATTACATCTAATCTATCTTTATTATATTTTACTACCTTTGTATTTGTACATGATACTGCTAAAAGTCCTAATATTAACAATAATATTTTCTTCATACTTTTTCTCCTTTTAAAAATTATATGTTTAAAATTCCCCAAATATTTTTTTATTTTCTCGTTTCTAGTAATTTAAATTTCTCTTCCATTTGGTTCAACATTTCTGTATTTTTTTTATATCTATCAATATTACTTGTAATCATATTTATTTCTGCTTTAATTCTTTGTATTTCAGCATCCATTTTTTCACTTTCTGTCATATTTTTTAAAGCTTCTTTTTTAGCTCTTTCTTCTTCCATTTTTTTAGCTTTTGCTTCTTTTTCTGCTGCTATTTTTTTAGCTTTTGCTTCTTTTTCCTCCGCTATTTTTTTAGCTTTCGCTGCTTTTTCTTCCATTATTTTTTTATTTTTTGCTTCTTGTTCTTCTGTCATCACTCTTTCTTTTTCTGCTTTTTCTTCTTCCATTTTTTTGGCTTCTGCTTCTTTTTCTGCTGCTATTTCTTTTTCTTTTCTTTGTTTTTCTGCCATTTCAGCTTCTTTTTTAGCTCTTTTCTCAGCTGCTTCTTTTTCTTTTCCTAATCTAATTAATCTTTGAATATTAGAATCATTAAAATTAACATCCGCAAATGACATCTGCCCTAAAATCAGCAAAGATCCTAAAATCATTAATACTTTTTTCATACTTTTCATTATAATTCTCCTCTCAATATATTACTATAATTATTTTCCTAGTCCTTTCACTTTTGGAATTTTATCATACTTACTTTTTTTATTTGCTTCCTCATTTTCTTTTTTCAATTCTATTTCTTCTCTCGCAACACTTCTTACAACTCTTTCATAAAAATCAACTTTAACTGCTGATTCTGCTGACAATTCTTCCAATCTTTCTAACTGTGTTTTAGGAATAACTTTTTCTCTTGCCACACTTGTAGTTTCTTCTTTCATTGTTTCTAATCTAGGATTAACTTCTGATTTATTATTTTTTTTTGTAACTTCTTGTGCTTTCTTTTGAGAGGCAATTTTTTTCTTTTCTTCTTCCTTTTTAATTCTAATAGCCTTCGCTTCTTGCTCTTTAATCATTTTTTCTTGTCGTGCTTGTTCCTCTTGTTTCAATTTCATAGCTTTTGCTTCTTGTTCTTTAGCTAATTTTTCTTGTTTTGCTTTTTCTTCTGCTTCCATTTTTGCTTTTTTTTCTGCTGCTTTTTTCTCCATTATAATAGCTTCTTGCTCTTTATAATAATTTTCTCTCACTTTTTTTAATAAATTTTGTGGAGTATCTGCCATTACTTGCGTACTTATAACTAATAATGAACCAATTAACAATACTTTTTTCATACTTTTTTACTTTAATAGCGATTATTCAGCTACTCTCCTTTCATATAATATATTACTGCATACTTACTAATAGTTTTTCTAACTCTGAAATTTTTTGTTCTCTTTCTAAAATATTTTTTGTTATATTTTTATAATACGCTTCATACTCATTTAATAATTTTTTATAAGCATCTCTGTGCCATCTTACTTCAGAATCTTTTCTTAATTTTTCTAACTTAACTTCTTTTCCTTTTTCTTTTTCTTTCAACTCAATTATTTCATTTTTTAATTTTAATTTTTCATTTTCAAATTCTTTTTTCTTAGCTTCTTCTCGTTGAATTAAATCATTAAATTTTAATTCAATAGATTGAAGTGTTGACATTATTTTTGTATCAGCTCCATAACTTAAACTGGCTAATAAAAGCAGTGATGTTATCAAGAATTTTTTCATTTTTTATACCACCTTTTTTATTTTAATATTTTTTGTTTACTTATATTATTATAATAACATATTTTTTTAGTTTTATCAAATAAGTTATATTTATTTTTTATATTAAAATTTATACAATTCACATTATATAATTAATAGAATTACTCTCTATTCTTTATTTATAAAATTCAACTTACCAAAATCTACATTATAGAATAATAACTCAACCCTTCTGTTATTGTATCTTCCTTGTACTGTTTCATTCGTATCCATTGGTTCAGATTCCCCTTTTCCAGAAATTACTCCATATGATACTGTATCACTTAATCCATATTGTTTTAATAATTTAGCTACACTATTTGCTCTTCTTTCTGATAATTTTTGATTATATGCATCTGAAGCTGTTGAATCTGTATGCCCTACAACATCAATTGTTCCACCTTTTGCAAATTCATTTATAAATCTTGCAATACTTTCTAAATCTTTCACTTCAGCTGATGATGGTTCACCTTTATCTACTCTAAATCCATGAATGATACATTTTCTTTCTACATTTGAACAATTAAACGGTAATACTACTGTATCCATTTCTATTTTTGTTATTTCTTCTGGAGTTACTTTTTCTTCAACTTGCTGCACTACTTTTGTTT
The DNA here is from genome assembly GCA_963528625.1 of uncultured Leptotrichiaceae bacterium. GTDB lineage: Bacteria > Fusobacteriota > Fusobacteriia > Fusobacteriales > Leptotrichiaceae > CALHVR01. The sequence goes on from CAURVQ010000005.1 coordinate 4,314, forward strand.
CTGAGGGATCTTCAAATCCAAATAAATATAAATTTGTTTCATTTCCAAGTATATTTGTTTTTACAATTCTTTGTCCATAAATGATATTGTATGTTTTACCTGTTTTTAACTCTCTCCAATTTACCATTGATTCATTAAAATGATAAACTTTATTGTCTTTATCAACACAAGTTACTCTTGTTCCATCAAAATTTCCTTTTTGACGTTGAACATCTGTCACTTTACAAGTTACAGTTTTTAATTTTTTATCATCTTTCACATTATTTTCTGCAAAAATCATAGTGCTAATCCCCAATATTAACAACATTAATTTTTTCATTTTTCCTCCTAGATAATTTACAAATATTTTTATAAGTATTTTACTATATTTTTCATTATTTTACAATATATTATTTTTCATTTTTTAGCTATCATTAATTTTACCTTTGTTTAATATTTTAACCCCTTTTTTTAGTATATTACTTAACTTCACCCTATTTTCTAATTATATTTCAATATTATTTTTAATTAAAAAAATAAGAGGATTTATAATTTCCTCTTAGTTTTATATTTCAAACACTGAATTAATTAATTTTTTTGTATATGGATGTTTAGAATTAGTTTTTAAATCCTTTGAATCTAGTATTTCCATTATTTCACCACAACACATTACTATTATTTTTTGGCTCATTTTCTGAACTACCGCCAAATCATGACTTATAAATAAATACGATAATTTTTTCTCAATTCTTAATTTTTCTAAAAGTTCTAATATTTGTTTTTGAATAGAAACATCTAAAGCACTCGTTATTTCATCACAAATGACAAGTTTTGGTTTTATAATTAATGTTTTAGCAATTGTTATTCTTTGTAATTGACCGCCAGAAAATTCATGTGGATATCTATTTAATGATTGTTCATCCAATCCAACATCTTTCAATGCCTTTTTCATAATAGTTACAGTTTCATTTTTCGGTATTTTCATAAAATTCCTAATCGGTTCATATAAATAATCAATTATTTTCATTCTAGGGTTAAAAGATGACAACGGCTCTTGAAAAATCATTTGAATATTTTTAGAAAATTTATTATTTATTAATTCATTTCCATCAAAAAATATACTACCTGTTGTTTTCTTTTCAATTCCAGCAATTATTCTTGCAAGTGTGCTTTTACCACAACCACTTTCCCCTACAATTCCTAAACATTCTCCATCTTTTAATCTAAAACTAATATTATTTAATGCAAAAAACTTTTCTTTTTTATTTCCTTCAAAAACTTTTGAAAGATTTTCTATAATTAATAAATCTTTTTCCATATCGTCCCCAATTTATTTTAATTTTATTAATGAACTCAGTAATTTTTTTGTATAATTTTGTTTTGGATTTTTTATAATATTTTCTTTACTATCAAATTCAATAATTTCACCATTTTTCATAACAGCTATTCTATTGGAAATATAAGCAGCAACCCCTATATTATGAGTTACTAATAAAATAGATACTCCATATTCTTTATTTATTCTTTTTAATTCTTCTACAATTTGAGCTTGTACCGTTACATCTAATGCACTTGTTGGTTCATCTGCCAATATTAATTTCGGTTTTTGAGATAAAATCATCGCAATAGCAACACGCTGTTTCATACCTCCCGAAAGCTCAAATGGATAAGACTTCATTACTCTTTCAATATCATTCAAATTTACTTTTAATAAATTTTCTTTTATTATTTCAATCGCTTCCTTTTTAGAAATTTTATTATGAGTTAAAATATATTCCAAAAACTGTTTTTCAACTGTTTTTATAGGATTCATTGTTGCTCCAGCGTCTTGAAATATAATACCTATTTCTTTTCCTCGTATTTTTTGAATTTCTTTTTCATTTAATAAAGAAATATTTTCTCCTAAAAACAAAATCTCTCCATTTGATATAAATCCACCATTTGAAATAATATTTAATATTGCTCTAATTAAAGTACTTTTTCCGCTTCCACTTTCTCCAACTATTGAAATTATTTCTTTTTCATTTATATTAAAATTCAAATTTTCTATAATTTTATTTTTAGTATATACAACATCTAAATTTTTAATTTCTAATAGTGGCTTCATACAATCATCCTTTATTTTTTAATTTTAGTATCTAATGTTATTAAATAATAATCTATCGGGAAAGTTTTTAAATTTTCTACTTTTTTGCTTGAAACATCAACATTTGATTGACTTATTAAATGCATTCCATAACCTTCATTTATAATTAATTGACTTGCTTCTCTCGCAATTTTTTCTCTTTCAACTACATCAAATGTTACAGATAATTTTTCAACTAAATCATCTAATGTTTTATCGCTATATTTCCCAGAATTTCCACTACCATTTGTTGTAAAGAAGTTTGCTAAGAACCATTGAGGATCTCCTGTTGATAATGTTTGAATGTTTTTAAAGAAGAAATCAAAATTACCTTTTTCTACAACATCTTCAACATTTTCAGCTAAATTAACATTAAGTTTTATTCCAACTTCTTTTAATTGTGCTTCCAACAATTCAGCTACAACTGTATTTGCTCTCGTAACTTTTTGAGCTGAAGTTCCGTACATCTCTATTTCTAAATTTTTACCATTTTTATCAACATAACCGTCACCATTAGTGTCTTTATATCCTGCTTCTGCCAATAATGCTTTGGCTTTTTCTACATCATATTTAGCTCCTTGTACTTTATCTCCACCATAAGGTGTTGATGGTGAAAATGGTGCTTTTGCTGCTACTGCTCCACCTCCAACTACTTTTGCAATCGTATCATAGTCAACTGCTGCATTTAATGCTAAACGAATATTTTTATCATTTAAAGGAGCTCTTTGTACATTCATTATCATTGATTCTACACGAGTTCCTACTTTTGTCCCTACATTAAAGTCTTTATTATCAGTAAATAAAGCAATGTTTGCTGCTCTAATTCCTTGAGCTACATCGACATCTCCAGATTGTAACGCTAACGCTCTTGTATTGTCGTCTTCAATATTAAACACTGTCATTCCACTTAACCCCGGTTTTCCACCCCAATAATTATCGTATGCTTCCATTTCAAATGAAGTTCCCGGATTAAACGAAGTTATTTTATAAGGCCCTGTTGTAACAGGCGTTTCTTTAAATTTACTTGTATCTGCCGTTGTATCAACTATTATAAATAACGGTTCAGATATATTTGCCAAAAATGCTCCATAAGGTTCTTTTGTTTTAAAGATAACATTTTCTCCATCAACTGTTATCGTATCAATATTTAAAGTCGTTGCTCCTCTTTCGTTTAATTTCATTGATCTTTCAATTGATGTTTTAACTGCTTCTGGCGTTAATGGATTCCCATTTTGGAATGTAACACCTTTTCTTATATGAAATTTCCAAGTTTTTTCATCAACATTTTCTCAAGAATCTGCAAGTTGTCCCACTATATTTAAGTTTTCATCTATTGTCACCAATGTTTCTCCCGCTGCAACTCTTGTTAAAGTCCAACCATCCCATTCATTAGCTGGATCTAATGTTTCTCCAAACCAATAAAGTGCCACTTTCAAATGTCCTCTTTCGCCATTATTTGTTTTTGCTTCCTCTTTTTTTGCTCCACAACTTATGAAAACAAAACATAAAATTGCTGTTAAAATAACTTTTAATAATCCTTTTTTCACTTTTCCTCCTAATTTTTTGTAATTTTATTTTTTGGATCTAAAATATCTCTCAAACTTTCTCCTAACAAATTAAATATTGCGACACAAATAAATATCGCTAAACCGGGATAAAATAAAATCCACGGTGCAGTTTGAATATATTTTTTACCTTCTCCTAACATAAGTCCCCACTCTGGAGTCGGTGGTTGTACCCCAATTCCTAATAAAGATAAACTTGATAAAGTTAATAAATTATTTGCTATATCTTGCATTGTTAATACTATTAAATACGGAAATATATTCGGTGCTAAATATTTATACATTACTCTTAAAGTACTTGCACCACTTAACTTCGCTTGATTTATAAAGTTTTCATTTTTCATAGATGTTACTATACTTCGTGTTACTCTTGCATAGTTTGTCCAATTTATTAAAACCATTACTAAAATCAAATTATGTAGTCCTCCACCAATCATACTAACAACTACAATTACAAATATAATATATGGAAACGACATTATTAAATCAACAAATCTCATTATAATAATATCAATATATCCACCAACATATCCTGATACAAGACCTATTCCTATCCCTAAAAAAGCTACAATAAATGTCACTACTATTGAAATAAGTAAAGAATATCTTCCACCGTACAATATTCTTGATAATACATCTCTTCCTGTATAATCAGTTCCTAATAAATATTTAGAATTTGGTGCTTTTAAGACTTCTTCATAATTTTGTAAATTGGGATCATAAGGTGCTAAATAATTTGCAAAAATAACTATCAATACAAGAATAATAGAAAATGATAAAAACAAATAAAATTTCTTTTTCATTATTCATCCTCCAATCTTATTCTTGGATCAATAAATTTAGATAATATGTCTACTAATAAATTTATTGTTACAAAAATTATTCCCGTCCAAATTACATATCCTTGCATAAGAAAATAATCTCTATTTGTTATAGCATCTGCCGCCATTTTACCCAGTCCTCTATATTCAAATACCGTTTCTATTATTGTAGTTCCACCTAATATTGCCCCTATTGACATTCCAAACATTGTTATTATTGTCAGTAAAGAATTCGGCAAAATATGAAAAATCATTATTTTATAATATGAAATTCCTTTTGATTTTAGTCCTACAACATAATCTTTATTAATTTCTTCTAATATACATGTTCTTATTCTTCTAACATATACCGAAATTAACCAAGCTGATAAAGTCATCGACGGTAAAATTAGACTTTTTATTCCATCTCCACCTATTATCGGTAAAAGCTTAAATTTTACAGAAAATACATACATAAGCATAAGTCCTAACCAAAAACTTGGTATAGAGATTCCTAAAAATGAGAAAAATCGTACCATTTGATCAATCCACTTATTTTTATAATGTGCAGACATTATACCAAACGGGAGTGATACTAAAATCGTTATTAGCACAGATGTTCCTGTTAATGCTAATGTTTTAGGCACTCTTTTTTTGATTTCATCTTTAACAGGTACCCCATATCTCGTCGATATACCAAAATCTCCTTTTAATACATTTTTTGACCATCTAACATACTGTTTAACAAAATTGTCATTGTATCCCATCTCTTGTTTTTTCTTTTCAATATATTCTTTATCACCTACTGTCCCCATTGAAATATATTTCATTGATATTGGATCAGAAGGAGCTAAGTACATCAGCAAAAATGTAAAAAAAGTTACTCCAATTAATATAGGGATTAAATAAAGAATCCTTTTAAATACATAGAATATCAAATTTACCTCCTTATCAAGATTTTTTAGATATTATTTTATCTAGTCCCCATAGAATAGCATAATTCATTCTTTTTTTCAATGAATTTTAGACATTTTTTTACTAATTTTTACTAAAAATAAAATCTCTCTATTACTTATTATTACTGACTTAAATAAGAAAATCAATCTCTTTTATTTTGCTTGACAAAGTATTAAATAAAAATTTTAACTAAATCTATAAATTTTAGTACAAAAATATTTTCCCTATTATAATTTCGAATCAACTTAATTTATAATTAATATTTTTTTGACATTTATCAACATTTTTTATTATAATATACTAAAGATTTTTATACAGAAAGAGGAACTTATTATGAAATACAATTTTGATGAAATAATTGATAGAAAAAATAATCATTCTGTTAAATACAATGAATTAGGCAGATTTAAAAACGAGAATGTCATTCCACTTTGGATTGCAGATATGGATTTTCGTACAGCCGAGCCAATCATTCAAGCTTTAAGAGATAAAGTGGAACACGGTATTTTTGGTTATGTTTATCGACCAGATGAATATTTTGATGCTTTCATAAATTGGCAAAAAAAAAGATTTGGATGGACACCAAAAAGAGAATTACTTAGTTATAGTATAGGAGTCGTGCCATCTCTTGGAACTTTAATAAAGCAATTTTCTAAAAAAGGAGATAAAATTTTAATTCAAACACCTGTTTACTCTGAGTTTTACGACATTACGCTTGATAACGAAAGAGTTATTATTGAAAATAAATTTATAGAAAAAAATAATGAATATTTTTTAGATTTAGTTGATTTTGAAGAAAAATTAAAACAACGACCAAAAGCCTTTATTTTTTGTAATCCTCACAATCCACTTGGAAAAGTTTGGACGCGTGACGAACTAAAAGCTATGGGTGATTTATGTATAAAATATAATGTCCCTATTATCTCTGACGAAATTCACGCAGATTTGACATTATGGGAATACACTCATATTCCAATGGCTTCAGTGTCTAAAGAAATTGCAGCAAACACAGTAACTTGTACATCTACTGGAAAAGCATTTAATTTAGCTGGTATGCAATGTGCAACAATTATTTTTAATAACATTCAAGAAAAAAATAAATTTGATAAATTTTGGAAAAATTTAGAAGTTCACAGAAACAATCCATTCAATTTAGTTGCAAATATTGCCGCTTACACTGAAGGAGAGGAATATTTAGAACAACTAAAATCATATCTTGAAGGAAATATCACTTTTTTAAATGAATTTTTTGAGAAAAATATTAATTTAATTAAAGCTAACACTCCAAAAGCAACATATTTAGTTTGGCTTGATTGCCGTGAGCTTTGTAAAAAATATAATTTTAATCAATCAGATTTAGAAGACTTTTTCATTTATAAAGCAAAATTAGGGTTAAACCCTTGTCGTGTTTTTCAACATAATTCATCAGGATTTATGCGTCTAAACCTTGCATGTCCAAGACCTTTACTTGAAAAAGCTTTAAATCAATTAAAAGATGCTCTTAATAATTTATAAAAGCAAAAGGACTGAAATTTTCAGTCCTTATTTTAAATTTATTTCTCTTTTTTATTTAAAATACTTCATAATATCATTAAACATTACATATAACATTAGTATAATCAATAAAATCATTCCACACATATGAACGATATTTTCAACTTTTTTATTTACTTTTATTCCAAAAAATTCTGGGATTACAAATAATATACGCCCTCCGTCCAAAGCTGGAATTGGTAATAAATTCATTATTCCAATATTTACTGACAACATAGCAAATATATTTTTCATAACAGAAATTCCTTCGCTTTTATAAATTTGACCAACAACTTTTGGAAGTCCAACAGGCCCCGTCATCTCTTTTGGAGCTACATGTCCTGTAAATAATAATTTTACACCATTTAATGTTTCGTAAAATATTTGTAAAAATAATTTCCATGTTATTTTTAATTGTAATAAAAATCCTACATCATGTGCAAGTCCAGTCATTGCTGCAACAACAAAAAACAAAACAATAAAAGCTGATAAGAAATTCATTGTGACTCCAGCGATTAAAACAATAAATCTTTGTAACGGACTTTTTGTGAAGAATCCATTTTCATTATCGTAATTAATTTCATCTATTTCTTCTTGTGTGTAAATAATTGCATCGTCATTTTCTTCAAGTATTTTGTTTATTTCTTCCTCTGTTTCTACTATTATCGCATCTTTTTCTATTTTTTGCTCTTCCATTCCACTAATATTTACAAATCCACCTAACGGAAATACTCTTATTGAATAAACTGTTTCTCCAAACTTTTTACTTATCAGTTTTGGTCCCATTCCTAAAGAAAATTCCTTAACTGGCATTTTAAACCATTTTGCTGTCATAAAATGTCCTAATTCATGTAAAAATATTATTAATCCTAAAATTATAATTGTTAATAAAACTCCCATTTCTTCCTACTTTCTTTATTTTTCATTTTGATTTACAAATATTTTATGTTATAATATGTAATCGTTACAGTTTGTATTATATCACAATTTAAAATTTTATCCAATAATACAAACAAATTATTACTGGAAGGAGAATACTAATATGAAAAAACAAACACCATTTTTAGGAAGTATCTTTATTATTATTGCAGCTATGATGTGGGGGATTGATGGAATTTTACTTACACCTTCATATTTCAATAAATTTCAATTTTTTGATGTTAATTTTATAGTTTTTATCGCACATGCCATACCAACTATAATTTTATCAATCTTTTTTTCAAAACAATACAAATATTTAAAAACATTCACAAAAAGTGATTATTTATTCTTTATTTTAATTGCATTATTTGGAGGAACAATTGGAACTTTATCAATAGTAAAAGCATTAGAATTAAGTAATTATACTCCGTATAGTATAGTTATTTTAATTCAAAAAACACAACCGATTTTTGCGATATTACTTGCAATTTTCTTACTTAAAGAAAAACCGTCAAAAAACTTTTATGTTGTAGCAGTTATAGCATTAATCGCTATTTATTTCTTAACTTTTGAATTTAAAAGTCCGGTATTATTAAAACAAAATAATTTACTTGCTGTTTTATATTCATTACTTGCAGCTTTTTCATTTGGAAGTTCAACAGTTTTTGGAAAAAAAGTTGTTTATAAATTTTCTTTTTTGACAAGTACATTTTATAGATTTTTCTTTACGACAATCATCACAATGTTATTCGTTATATTTTCTGAAACTACAAGAAATACAATTACACAATATACACAAAATAAAAATCTAATGGAATTATCTTTATTTATTGCAATTTTTGGACTTTTAGCTATACTTATTTACTACAACGGATTAAAATATGTAAAAGCTACGGTTGCAACTTTTTGTGAATTAGCTTTTCCTATCACATCTGTTGTAACAGAAGCTATTATTTATAAAAGATTTTTATCACCAATTCAGTTAGTTGCTGCCATCGTTCTAGTTGCAGTAATTTTATACTTAAATCTAGGAAATGTTAAAATTAAAACTAATGAAAATTAATTTAAAAAACAGGACTGATTCAATTCAATCCTGTTTTTTTTATGATTTTGTTGTATATTTTTTTAATGCTTCCAAATAAAATTCTCCATATATTGAAAGAGACATATTTTTTTGTAAAACTACTCCAATTTTTATATATTCATCCACATTCAACGGTCTAGCTATAATATTTTCTCCATTTAACTCTTTGTCTATCACTCCAGAACTTACAGTATATCCATTAAGCCCTATTGCCAAATTAAACAAAGTCGCTCTATCACTTACTTTTATATTTTTATTTCTTCCTATCGTACTCAATATTTCTTCTGAAAAATAAAATGAATTTGAATTTCCTTGCTCGTAAGATAAATATGGATAATCTGTTAAATCTTCCATTTCCACTATATCTTTTTTAGCTAACGGATGATTTGAACTAATAAATACATGTGGCATTGCTGTGAATAATTCTATAAATTTTAGTCCATTCTCTTTTATCAATTTTTCTATAACCGTTTTATTTGTACTTGATGTATACAAAATACCAATTTCACTTTTTAGCCTTCTAACATCTTCTATAATTTCATTTGTTTGTGTTTCTCGCAAAATAAAATCATACTTTTCTCCACCAAATTTTTTTATTAAATCTACAAAAGCATTTACGGCAAAAGAATAATGTTGTGTTGAAACTGAAAAATGTCTTGTAAAATTATCGCCTTTTTTATACTTTTCTTCAAGTAAATTTGTTTGCTCCAAAACTTGTCGTGCATATCCCAAAAACATATCGCCTTCATTTGAAACGACAACTCCTTTATTCGTTCTCGTAAAAATTGATATATTCATCTCTTCTTCTAACTCTTTTATAGCTTTAGTCAAACTAGGCTGTGACACAAAAAGCTCCTTGGCTGCCTCGCTTATCGTTCCTTTATTTGCCACTGTAACTACATATTTTAATTGTTGTAATGTCATTTTTCTCCTTTAATTATTTATTCAATTCTTCAAATACACTAACAACACTTGCTAAATTTTGTAAATTACTTGGAACTATAATTTTTGTTGCTTGTCCGTCTGCCACTTTTTCAAATGCTTCCATTCCTCTTAAAGCTAAAACTTCTTTTGTTGGCATTGACGCATTTAATATTTTTAATGCTTCTGCTTTTGCTGTTTCTATCTCTAAAATTGCTTTAGCGTTCCCTTCTGCTTCTTTTATAGCTTGTTCTTTTTTAGCTTCTGCTCTTAAAATAGCAGATTCTTTTTCTCCTTGTGCTATTAAAATTGCTGATTCTCTTTTTGCTTGTGCTTCTAAAATATTTGCTCTTTTTTCTCTTTCAGCTTTCATTTCTTTTTCCATTGCCACTCTAATATCTTCCGGAGGTAAAATACTTTTTAATTCAACTCTATTTACTTTTATTCCCCAAGGATCTGTCGCTTCATCCAATTCTGTTCTCATTTTTGTATTTATAATATCTCTTGAAGTTAAAGTTTGATCAACTGTCATGTCCCCTATTATATTTCTTAATGTTGTTGCTGTTAAATTTTCAATTGCAGATAACGGTCTTTCAACTCCATAAGTATAAAGTTTTGGGTCTGTTATTTGAAAATAAATAACAGTGTCTATTTGCATTGTTGCATTATCTTTTGTAATTACAGGTTGTGGAGGAAAATCTACAACTTGCTCTTTTAAAGATACAACTCTTGCAATTTTATCAAAAAATGGATTTAAAAAATTCAGTCCTGATTCTAATGTTTGATTATATTTACCCAATCTTTCTATTATATAAACTCTTGATTCTGGTACTATTCTAATTGATTTAAAAATGATAATAATAACTAAAACTAATATTATTATTGTCAATGGTAATGTAAACATTTTAATTCCTTCTTTCTTTTTTATTTTATTTTTTCTAAAATTATTTTATTTCCTTCAAAGCTTTTAATTTTAACAATTTCATTTTCCGAAAATATTTCTTTACTTATTCCTGTCCAAATCGCCGCCTTAAATTTAACTTCATATTGCTTTTGCTCATTTCCAATATCTATCACTTTTATAATTTTTATTTTTTCACCTACAGATTTTACATTAAATTTTGTTGAATGTTTTTGCATATATTTTTGTAAAACTGGTCTTGTAAATAACACAAAAATAAGTGATAATATTGCAAAAATTAAAAATTCTATTGCAAAATTTGTAAAAAATAATGTCAATATCGTTAAAATTAATGAAGCTAAAGCTAACCAAATCGTAATTAATCCGGGTATTATTATTTCTAAAATAGCAAATATTGCTGTTGATATTGCCCAAAATATTGCTCCCATGCTTCCTCCTTTCTCTTTAATACTTTTTATTTTTTATATTTTATTTGAAATCTAATTACTAATAAAATTATTCATTATAAATACTCTAATATTTTTTATTAAAAATTATTTATATAAATTAATTGATTCTTTAAATTTAGCAATTTTTGTTTCTAATTCTTCTTTTATCGCATTTTCTTTATCAATTACAGCTTTCGGTGCTTTAGATACAAAGGCTTCATTTGATAATTTTCCTAAAACTCTATCTAATTCTTTTTGAGTTTTTTCAATATCTTTTTCTAATTTAGCTATTTCTTTTTCTTTGTCAATCAAATCAGCTATTGGAATATAAATTTCTGTTGTTTCAACTAATTTAAACCCAACTAATTTAGGTATCACTGTATTAAATTCATATTTTTCAACATTTGCTAATTTATCTAAAATTTTTGCATTATTTTCTAATATAGTCTTTTCATTTTCATTTACAGTTTTAAATATTACTTCAATTTTTTTAGCTGGAGATACATTAGCTTCCCCTCTTATATTTCTTATTGCTGATACAATTTCTTTTAAGAACTCAAATTCTTTTTCTACTGTCACATCAATTTCGTTTATTTCATTTTCTGTTACTTTAGGAAGTTGTGAAATCATAATTGATTCTCCTTCAATTCCTAATTTTTGCCAAATTTCTTCTGTTATAAACGGCATAAATGGATGTAATAATTTAAGTCCATTTTCTAACACATGTCTTAACACCCATTGTGCTGTAACTTTATCTACTCCAGCTTCCACTCCGTAAACTCTTGTTTTTGCTATTTCAACATACCAGTCACAGAAATCCCCTCTAAAGAATTCATAAGCTACTTTAGCTGCATTGTCTAACTCATAATTTTCCATATATTCATTTATTGCTTTTATTGCTTTCAATTCTTTTCTTAAAATCCATTTGTCTTCTAATTTTAATTCTAACTTGTCAACTGTTGTAGCTGTATCAAAGTCCTCTAAATTAGATAATACAAATCTTGATGCATTCCAAACTTTATTTGCAAAAGTTGAACCCATTTCAAGTAATTTTTCTGAAAAATGAATGTCTTGTCCTTGAGAAGTATTATACAAGAAACTAAATCTTATAGCATCTGCTCCATATTTATCAATTAAATCTAACGGATCAGGTGAATTTCCTAATGATTTAGACATTTTTCTACCTTTTTCATCTCTAATAATTCCGTGTAAGTACACATAATTAAACGGTATTTCGTCTGTTATATATAAACTCATCATAACCATTCTTGCAACCCAGAAAAATAAAATGTCTGCCCCTGTCACTAACGCATTTGTTGGGAAAAATTTATCAAATTCTGGAGTTTTTTCAGGCCAACCTAATGTTGAAAAAGACCATAACGCTGATGAAAACCAAGTGTCTAGCACATCAGTTTCTTCTCTTAAAACAATATCTTTCCCAAATTTTTCCTTAGCTTGTGCTTGAGCTTCTTCCAAGTTTTTTGCTACGAATACTGTTCCATCCGGAGCATAATATGCCGGTATTCTATGCCCCCACCAAATTTGTCTTGAAATTGTCCAATCTCTAATATTTTCTAACCAATTATAGTATACTTTTTCCCATCTTTTCGGTGTTATTTGAACTTGTCCATCTTTTACTACTTCTAAAGCTCTTTTTGCTAACGGCTCCATTTTTACAAACCATTGTGTTGACACTCTTGGTTCTATAATTGTCCCACATCTATAACAATGTCCAACAGCATTTTTATGTTCTTTTACTCCTACTAAAAGTCCTTGTTCTTCCAAGTCAGCCAATATTGCTTTTCTAGCTGCAAATCTTTCTAATCCTTGATATTTCCCTCCATTTTCATTAATGTGTGCATCTTCCGTGAAAATGTTTAAAAACTCAAGTCCTGTTCTTTTAGCTACTTCAAAGTCATTAGGGTCATGCGATGGAGTCATTTTAACTACTCCTGTTCCAAATTCCATATCTACATATTCATCAGCAACTATTGGTATCTCTCTATTCATTAACGGTAAAATTACTGTTTTTCCAATTAAGTGTTTATATCTTTCATCATTTGGATTTACTGCAACTCCCGTATCTCCTAACATAGTTTCAGGCCTTGTAGTTGCAATTACAAAAACTTCATCACTATCTTTTACAGGGTATCTTATTTCCCAAATTTTTCCATTTTTTTCCTCATGATCCACTTCATCGTCTGCTAAAGCTGTCTTATCTTTAGGACACCAGTTTACAATATATTCTCCTCTATAAATTAGTCCGTCATTATAAAGTTTTATAAATACTTCTTTTACTGCTTCTGAAAGACCTTCATCCATAGTAAATCTTTCTCTATCCCAATCAAGTGAAACTCCCAATTTTCTTAATTGTTTCGTTATTAATCCACCATGCTTTTCTTTCCATTCCCAAGTTTTTTTCAAGAACTCTTCTCTTCCAATTTCTTCTTTAGAAGTTCCTTGATCAGCTAACATTCTTTCAACTTTATTTTGTGTTGCAATCCCAGCATGGTCCATTCCCGGCATCCATAAAGCTTCAAATCCTGTCATTCTTTTATATCTTATAATCGTATCTTGTATTGCATTGTTTAACATATGCCCCATGTGCAATATTCCTGTTACATTTGGGGGAGGAATAACTATTGAATATCCCGGTTTTTCACTATTATGTTGTGCATTAAAATAGCCTTTTTCTTCCCATATTTTATACCATTTATCTTCTATTTCTCTTGGCGAGTATGTTTTACTTAATTCTTTGCTCATTGCTTAAACTCCTTAGTTTTTCTATTAATCTTTATTTATATTATTTTACCACAATTAAATTTTTTTTTCTATTACTTTAATAAATTTCTATATACTAATAATTTTTATTTTCTCATATTCTCAAATAAAAAAGGATAAGAAAAATTCTTACCCTCTCTCATATTTCATTTATTCTAATATTAATAATTTCTATTTTTAATGTGATAACTTAACTTCATTCCAAATTTTATCGTGTTTTTCTTTAGCTTCATCTGATAAAGCCCCCGGCAATTTAGAATTTTCTACTAATTGCTCTTTATTTACAATCGCTTTAACTTTTGTATTCGCTTCTACTCCTTTTATTACAGACGGTGCTTTAAATTGTTCAAATACTTTAACAAAATTTTCAGGTCTATATAAATATTCTAAAAATTTATAAGCATTTTCTTTATTTGAAGAATTTTTTACAATCGCCATACTATCAATATACATCATAGCTCCTTTTGGTATGAAATAATCAAAGTTTGAATACTCATCTTCCTCTAATTCTCCAAATACATTTTCTGCATATCCGTGTGCGGCATAAAATTCTCCAGTAGCTACACTTTTTCCGAATGCCGTTGCATCAAATTTTGCTAAATTTCTTTTCCATTCAATTAATTTATTTTTAGCTTCTTCTAGCTCCTTATCATTAACGCTATCTGACGGATAACCTAAATACTGCAATGTTGCTCCTAATGTTTCTCTTCCATCATCTAGCATTGTCATTTTTCCTTTATATTGTTGCAATCCAAATATATCAAATGACTTTGGATAATCTTTCATAAATTTTTTGTTTACTGCTATTCCTGTCGCATTATAGCTGTAAGGAATAGAATATTGTAAGCCATCATCATAAATTTTTGATAATTCCATCAAATTTAAACTCTCATCAAAATTTTCAAAAGTTTTACCTAATTTAGATTTATCTAATTTTTCTAATAATCCATTTTTTATTAAAATATCTACAAAATCCGTAGACGGAGATACAATGTCAAACCCTTTTGCTCCAGACATTAACTTTGTCATCATTACATCATTACTATCATAATAACTAAGATTAACTTTAATTCCTGTTTCTTTTTCAAAATTATCTATTACTTCTTGTGGAATAAAATATGTCCAAGTATAAATATTTAGCTCTTTACTGCCCGAACCTTCTGTTTTTTTCCCTCCACAAGCTAACACTAAAACTAGCATACTTAATAATAAAATTACTTTTTTCATCTTACCTCCTATTATTTGAATTATTATAAATATTTTCTTACTACTTCTCTATCATCAAAATGGATTTTTTCTTTTCCAATAATTTGATAATTTTCATGACCTTTTCCTGCTATAAGTAAACTATCACCCATTTTTACTAATTTTTGTACTGCAAATTTTATTGCTTCTTCTCTATCTTCTATTATAACATATTTTTCATTAGAATATGCTATTTCTTTTAATCCTACTTCAATTTGTTCCAATATTTTTTTAGGATCTTCAGTTCTTGGATTATCCGATGTAATAACAATAAAGTCACTAAATTTTGCTACAGCTTTTGCCATTTTAGGTCTTTTTTTATTATCTCTATCTCCACCTGCTCCAAAAACTGTTATTATATTATTTTCTGTTATTTTTTTCAATGTTTGTCCTACATTTAAAAGTCCATCATCTGTATGTGCAAAATCTACAACAATTCTTGCTTTTTTATCATTTTCTATTGTTTCAAATCTTCCCGGTACTGGTTTTAATTTTTGTATTTTCTCTAAGATTTCATCCATATCTATTCCTAAAGATAATGCTGATCCAATACAAGTTAAAATATTATATAAATTATATTCTCCAACCAAATTTACATCTAAAATATAATCTTCAATATCTTCATTATTATAACCGGTATTAACTCCATCATTTTTAGATTTACATCTAATATGTATTTTCATACCGTTATTTGTATAGTTAATTATTTTTCCACACAAATCATAATCAAAATCTTTTTCACTAACAGAAATATATTTTTTTGGATTTTCAATATATATTTCATTTCCATATTTATCATCTACATTAATAATTCCTAATGCATCTCTTTTCATCATAGAGAATATTTTTTTCTTTGCCTTAAAATAATTTTCCATCGTTTTATGAAAATCTAAATGATCTTGTGTAAGATTGGTGAATATTGCAGAATCAAATTTAAGCATATCAACACGACCTATCTCAAGTGCATGCGAGCTAACTTCCATTATAAAATACTCGACTCCTGCTTTAACACTTTCTGCCATTAATTTTATAAGCTCTAATGATTCTGGTGTTGTATTTGTTGTTTCAAATTCTTTTTCTAATATTCTATTTCCTGTTGTACCTATTCTTGCTGTTTTTTTCAAAATATTTTCTAAAATATAGCTACAAGTTGTTTTACCATTTGTTCCAGTTATTCCTATTATTTTCAACTTATTTTGTGGATAATCATAGTAATTTGAAGTAATAATTCCTAAATGCTTTCTCACATTTTCTACTAAAATAAAAGTCACATCACCAATATTTTTAAATTGATTTATTTCAATATTTTTTTCTACAATTATCATTTTTGCACCATAATCTAATGCTTTTTGAATATAATCATGTCCATCAACTACAGCTCCAATCATCGCAACAAAAACATAATTTTCTTTTATTTTTCTTGAATCAAATTCTATTCCCTCTATATTAAATTCTATTCCCTTTTTTAATTCTTTATAATTTACACTTTTTAAAATTTTATACATTATAAACACCTTCTTAAATTCGTCATGATGTATTTTAATATTTTAAAAAAAATACTTTTTAAATACATTCATTTACTATTTAAAAAAAGAACCATCAATTATGATGGTTCCAGTATCTATCATTTCATAATTTTATTAATTATTTAACGAAATTTACATTTGTAAAATCAACATTGTTAAAGAATAATTCAACTCTTCTATTGTTGTATCTTCCTTCTACAGTTGCGTTAGTATCTGCCGGTTGAGTTAATCCTTTACCAGTAATTGTTCCAGTAGCTACTGAATCTTTTAATCCATATTCTCTTAATAATTTAGCAACATTTTGTGCTCTTGCTACTGATAATTTTTGGTTATAAGCAGCTGATCCTGTTGAATCTGTATGTCCAACAAAGTTAATTGATCCACCTTCAGCGAATTGGTTAATTACATTAGCTATAGATTTTAAATCTGCTGCTTCTTGTGCATTAGGCTCTCTTCCATCTACTTTAAATCCTTTAATAACACATACTTTAGTGTCAGTTGAACAAGAGAATGGTAAAGCTACAGTATTATTAGTAATAGTTTTTACAACTGGTGCTGGTGTTGGTGCTGGTACTTGAACCGGTACTTCAACTACTTTTTCTACTATTTTTTCTACTACTCTATTTACTACTTTAGGTTGTCTATCATTTACTAATTTACCTAATCTGTATCCTACTCTAACTCCGTAAGTATCTAAATGATTCCCTTTTGTATCTTTTGTTAAATTTTGTCTTTCATATAATCCTTCTACTGATAATGGCCCATGCTCAGTTCCTAATCCTGCAGCAAGGTATAATCCACCTTTCTCATCTACTCCTGTTGCTACATCTGATACAAATCCATATCCTGCTCTACCTACTAAGTAAACAGCATCGTTTCCTGCTTTAGTTGTAACTAAATTAAATTTACCTAAAGCATAAACTGGAAATGTTCTTAATACTTTAGTTGTTGGAGTAGCTTTTTCTCCTATTGCAGCCATTTTATCTGAGAATTTGTATTCAGCTCCTACTCCCCATTCAAATTCTCCTTGGTTATCAAAGATATACTCTAATCCAGCTACTGCTCCTTTAGTCATTTCTGTTTTATTATTTGCTGGAACACTTAAATCAGTTAATGTTCTATTAAAGTCGTATCCAGCTTTAATTTGTATTTCAGAAGCTACTGCATTTAATGCTAATAAAGCTGTTCCTAATACTACTAATTTTTTCATATTGTTTTCCTCCTAAATTAAATTTTTTAAAATTATCTAACCTTCTTTATTTATTTTATCACACTATACAAAAAAAATCAACTTTTTTATTTTAAATACTTAGTATTTCTTTGCATAAACTATTTAATTTTTGTAATGTTGCAATTCTATTGTTTTTAATTTTAATATTTTCAGCATTTATTATTACTTTATCAAAATAATTATTTATAACATTTGCACTATTTAATAATTTTTCTGTATGTGCTTCAAACTCAATATCTCTTGTTTTTTCTAATTCTATAATTAAAGTATATATTACTTTTTCTTCATCTTTTTCAAATAAATTTTCATCTATAATTAAAGTTTCTTTATTATCTTTAACTATATTTTTTATTCTTTTTAATAAATTTACTAATATTTCAAAATTTTCTGTTTTAGATAATTGTAATAATACATTTAATTTCTTATCTAATTTAACTATATTATTTTCCAAATTAATTTCATACGAAATTAATTCTTTACTATAATTTTCTCCTAAAACATTACCTATTCTTTGTTTAAACAAGTCTATAATATTTATTACAACATCTTCATTTACTAAAACTTTTTTGTCTGAACTAAAAATTTCATACGCTTTTTGTACTAAGTCTTTATAATTTATATCTAATTTTGAATTTAATGCAACTTGTACAATCCCCTGAATCGCACGTCTTAAAGCGTAAGGATCTTTTGAACTTGTCGGTTTTAGTCCAACAGAAAAACATCCTACAACTGTATCTATTTTATCTGCAATTCCTGCAATCGCACCTTCTAGTGTTGTTGGCAAACTATCTCCTTGATATCTAGGCAAATAATGTTCAAATATTCCTAAAGCTACGTCCTTGTTTTCTCCTTGTTTTTCAGCATAAACTAAACCCATAAATCCTTGTAATTTAGTAAATTCTTTCTCATTAATTACATTTGAAACTAAATCTGCTTTTGCCAATTCTATCGTTCTTAAAATATTATTTTCTTTTACTTCAAGCCCTAAATCTTTCACTAAATATTTTGCTATTTGTTTACTTCTTTCCACTTTCTCATAAATTGTTCCCATATCTTTTTGGAATGTTACTTCTTTTAATTTCTCTACATTTGAAGCAAAATCATTTTTTAAGTCTTCATCAAAGAAAAATTTAGCGTCTGCAAGTCTTGGCTCTATAACTTTTTCATTTCCAAGTTTTACTGTTTCCGAGTATTCTGGTGCATTTCTAATCACTACAAATTTATTTGTTAATTTACCATTTTTATCTTTTACCGGAAAATATCTTTGGTGAGTTTCCATTGTTATTGTGATAATATCTTCAGGTAAGGCTAAGTAATCTTTATTAAACTCTCCTTTTATTGCATATGGATATTCTACTAAATTTACTACTTCTTCAAGTAAATAATTATTTACAATCGTAACATCTCCATCTTTTTCACAATTTTCTTTTACACTATTTAAAATAGCTTGTTTTCTTTCATCTTTTTTTGCTAACACAAAGTTTTCTTTTAAAATTTCAGCATATTTACAAGGTTGTGTTATTTCAACATCTTGTGATGCAAAATATCTCATTCCTCTACTTTTATTTCCACCTTTTAATCCTTCAAACTCAAATGGTAAAATTTCTTTTCCTAACATTGTGACAAACCATTTTATTGGTCTTGCAAATCTAAAAGTTCTATTTGACCATTTCATCGTTTTTTCAAATTCAATTTTTTTAACTACATTTACTAATAATTCAGGCAATACTTCTTTCGTACTTTTACCTTGAACAAATTGCTCGATAGAAATATATTTACCTTTTTCATTTTCAATTATTTTTACATCAGATTCTGTTGCTCCTTGCGATTTTATAAATCCTTCTCCCGCTTTAGTTAAAACTCCATCTTTATATGCAATTTCTACCGAAGGCCCAACACTTTTTTTATCTAAATCCGTTTGTTTTTCAGCTATATCTTTTACTAAAATTGCCACTCTTCTTGGAGTGCTAAAAGATTCTATTTCTGTAAATGAAATTCTTTCTGCTTTCAATTCATTTTCAGCTATTTTTTTCAAATTACTTTCAGCTTCATCCACATATCTTGAAGGCAATTCTTCCAATCCTATTTCAAAAAGAAAATTCATTTTTCCTCCTAAAGTTTACTTTTTTAAGTTTCTCTCAAAAAAATAATATTTTATAAATTTACATTTATTAATCCTTTACTTCTTCAACAATGGATATCCTAAATTTTTTCTTATTTCAACAAATTGTTCTGCACAACCTTTTGCTAAATCTCTAACACGCAAAATATAAGACATTCTTTCTGTCGTACTTATTGCACCTCTTGCATCTAAATTGTTAAACGCGTGAGAACATTTCAATACATAATCATAAGCTGGTAAAACTAATTTATGTTCTAAACAGTTTTTAGCTTCTTTTTCGTACATATCAAACAAATCAAAGTGCATTTTTACATCAGATACCTCAAAACTATATTTTGACATTTCATATTCGTATTGGTATCTTCTTTCTCCGTATTTCACGCCTTTTGTCCATTCTAAATCATAAACATTTTCTTTATTTTGTAAGTACAACGCTATTCTCTCAAGTCCGTATGTCAACTCTGCCGGAACAATATCAACTTCTAGTCCTCCAACTTGTTGGAAATAAGTAAATTGAGTGACTTCCATTCCATCAAGCCAAACTTCCCATCCAAGTCCCCAAGCTCCAAGCGTTGGACTTTCCCAGTTATCTTCTACAAATCTTATATCATGTTCTTTAGGATTAATTCCTAAAGCTACTAAACTTTCTAAATATAATTCTTGTATATTTTCTGGCGATGGTTTCATTATTACTTGAAATTGATGATGTTGATATACTCTATTTGGGTTTTCTCCATATCTTCCATCTTTTGGTCTTCTTGATGGCTCAACATACGCAACATTCCACGGCTCTGGTCCTAACGACATTAAAAATGTATCTGGATTAAATGTTCCTGCTCCAGTTTCTACATCATAAGGATTTCCTATTACACAACCTTTTTCTCCCCAAAATTTTTGAAGAGTTAATATAATTTCCTGAAAAGTCATATTTTTATCCTTTCATTACTATTTTTTATATTTTCTCACTAAATAATCAATTATTATAATATAAATTCCAATATGTACATACATATCAGCTACATTAAACACAAAATGCCATAAACCATTAAAATCTATCATATCTACAACGAAACCTCTTGCAAATCTATCAATCATATTTCCTAAAGCTCCAGCTCCAACGATAGAAATTCCAATTTTAGTCAATTTTGTGTAAGTTTTCCAATTTTTAGCTTCAGTCCAAACAATGTAAGCTATTAAAAGGACACTAAAAAATGTAAATACATTTATTTTCCCTTGAAATAAACCAAATATTCCTCCATGATTTTCAACATAAGTTAAATGAAAAAAATCTTGTATTACTGGTAGCGAATATCCTATTTGTCCACCCGATATCGCTACCATATAATATTTAGTTATTTGATCTATTATTGTTAATATTACTATTATCGCTATATAAATCATTTTTACCTCTCTTAAATACTACCCTAAAACTTTTGAACATCTAGGACAAGTATCTTTATGTTCTGGATGAGTTCCTACTTTTTCATCATATTTCCAACATCTTTCACATTTTTCTCCATTAGCTTTATTTACTGCTATCGTTATTCCTTCAATTTCAGTCGTTTCCAACGCATTGTCTACAAATTCAACTTGTGATACGATAAATAAATCTGCTACTTCATCTAAAGTATACTCTTTCAAGAAAATAAACTCTTCATTTGACACATTTAACAATACTTTTGAATCTAATGAATGTCCAATTTCTCCTGCTTGTCTTTTGGCTTCAATCTTTCTATTTACTTCTTTTCTTAAATTATAGATTTTTTTCCATTTTTTATCTAACTCATCATTTTTATATTCAGGATTTGCTTCAACCCAATGTGATAAATGTACACTTTCTTCTGATTTTAAAGCTTCCGGTATTCTTTCCCAAATTTCATCTGCTGTAAATGATAATACTGGAGATATAATTCTAACTAATACTTTTAGAACTTCAGTTAATACAGTTTGTGCACTTCTTCTTGCTAATGAATTTGTCCCTTCACAGTAAATTCTATCTTTTACAATATCTAAATAGAATGAAGACATTTCAACTGAACAGAAATATGTTATTTCTTGGAATAAACTATAAAATTCATATTTATCATAGTATTTTGTAGTTATTTCTTTTAATTCTTCCAATTTGTGCATTGCCCATTTATCAATTTCTAACATATCTTTATATTCAACTTTATCTTCTACATAATTAAATTCATTTAAGTTACCCATTAAAAATCTAGCAGTATTTCTTATTCTTCTATAAGCATCAGACATTTGCTGTAAAATATTTTCAGAAATTCTAACATCTTCTCTATAATCAACTGATGAAACCCAAAGTCTTAAAATATCTGCTCCATATTTTTCAATTATATCTTTTGGAACAATTGTATTACCTAAAGATTTAGACATTTTTCTTCCTTGCCCATCCATTACAAATCCGTGAGTTAATACTCTTTTATAAGGTGCATCTTTTGTACTTGCGATTGATGTTAATAACGAAGATTGGAACCATCCTCTATGTTGGTCACTTCCTTCTAAATATAAATCAGCTGGTCTCGGTAAATTTCTTGGAGCTAAAACACTTCTATGTGAAACTCCTGAATCAAACCAAACGTCCATTATACTTCTTTCTTTTCTAATTTTTGTATCTTTTAATCCATATTTTTCAAGTAATTCTTCTCCAATTATTTCTTCAGCCTCATATTTCCACCAAATATCAGTTCCTTCTTTTTTAACTAATTCAATTACCCTATCAGTTATTTCAGAATGATAAACTACTTCATTTGTTTCAGCATTATAGAATATCGGTATTGGTACTCCCCAAACTCTTTGTCTTGAAATTGTCCAGTCTGGTCTTGTTTCCATCATCGCATTTATTCTATTTTTACCCCATTCAGGTACAAATTCAACATCTTTTAATGCATTTAATGCATTTTGTCTTACATCACTTTCATCTACACTTATAAACCATTGCTCTGTTGCTCTAAAGATAACTGGTTTTTTACTTCTCCAGTCATGTGGATATGAGTGAACAAAAGTAGTGTGATATAACATATGTCCGCTTTCTAGTAAGTCCTCAACAATTACTTTACTTGCTTTTGCATAGAATAATCCTTCATATTTTCCTGCTTCTTTTGTCATATGTCCTTTATCATCTACCGGCGATAAAATTCCTATATTATATTTTTGTGCATAATTATAGTCGTCTGCTCCATGTCCCGGTGCTGAGTGAACTGCTCCTGTCCCTGCATCTGCAGTTACATAATCTCCATTCATTACAAGTCCTTCTCTTTCTAAGAATGGATGTTGATAATGTGTATACTCTAATTCCGTTCCTTTAAATTCTTTAATTAATTCAAATGAAATGCCAATAGTTGCAAATACTGTTTCTGCTAATTCTTTTGCTACAATTAAGTTGCCTTTTTCAGTTTTGTACAGTCCATAATCAAATTCTGGGTGTAAAAATACTCCTAAGTTTGCTGGTAATGTCCAAGGCGTTGTTGTCCAAATTAAAATACTTGCTTCTTCCACTCCAAGTTTATTTATTAAATCTTCTTTTCCTTCAAATTTAACATATATAGAATGAGATGTAACATCTTTATATTCTATTTCTGCTTCAGCTAAAGCTGTTTCTGTTGTTGGTGACCAATAAACTGGTTTTAATCCTTTATAAACATATCCATTTTCGTAAATTTCTTTAAATACTTTTAATTGTTCTGCTTCATATTCCGGTTTTAAAGTAATATAAGGATCATCCCAATTTCCTAAAACTCCCAATCTTATCATTTCTTGTTTTTGTTTTTCAACCCATTTTAATGCATATTTTTTACATTCTTGTCTTATTTCTAATGGAGTTTTATTTTTAGCTTTTTCTCCTAATTCTTCCATAATTTTCCATTCAATTGGTAGACCATGTGTGTCCCATCCTGGAATAAATGGAGCTTTATATCCTCTTAATCTTTTATATTTTAAAATTATATCTTTTAAAACTTTATTCATTGCATGCCCTATATGAATATCTCCATTTGCATACGGAGGCCCATCATGTAATATAAATGTTGGTTTATCTCCTTCTATAGATTTTTCATAAATTTTTTTCTTATTCCAATCTCTTATTATTAAAGGCTCTTTCTGAGCTAAATTTGCCTTCATCTTAAAGCTTGTTTTCGGTAAATTTAATGTTCCTGCGTAATCTACACCTTCTACATTTTCTTTTTCTGACATATTTCCTCCAATTATTTATACTTTTATTTTTTTACAATATGTCTACATTTTATCACAATTTTAAAATTTTTGCTATTTTATTATTTTTTTCTTAATATATTTGTAAATTGTAACTCAAAATGTCATACTTTTATGAAATATATTGTATTTTTTAAATATAAATAATGTCTAAAAACTCTACTTTTCATCCTCATCTTTTTTATCTTCTAACATTCCACTATTCATCGCTTTTTTAAATTCACTAAACATTTTTCCAAGCGACTGCCCTAATTCTGGAAGTCTTTTTGGTCCAAAAATTAATAACGCTCCTAAAACTATTATTATTACTCCTGGAGCTCCAATATCACGTAAAAATCCCATTTTTATCATCCTTTCCTTTTTTTATCTACTCTTTTACTGACAAACACACTTATCTCGTAAATCAATATAAGTGGTACTGTCATTGTTAAATCACTTATAAAATCTGCTGGCGTTAAAATTACTGCTAAAACCAATAAAATAAAATATCCATATCGTCGATTTTTTATTAAAAATTGTGGACTTAAAATATATAATGATGTTAAAAATGCCGTAATTACAGGCATTTCAAATATCATTGCTATTGGTAAAGAAGTATGTATTATAAATTGTAAATAATTATGTGCAGTCAGTTGCACACTAAATAAATTATCTCCCAGCGATAATAGTACATGTAGTAGTGCAGGTGTAACTACAAAAAAGCCAAAACTTAGCCCCAAAATAAATAATATAAAAATTGCCGGAATATAATTTAAAATCATTTTAGCTTCTCTCTCTTCAAGTGCCGGCTTTATATATGCAAATATTTGATAACAAATAAAAGGTAAACTTAAAGAAATTGCACTTACACTTGCTAACATTATATAAATATTTAAAATATCATCTGGCCCTAAAACTATAAGTTTTGAGTGAAAAGAATATGTTAATAACTTATAAATTTTATTGGAAAAAAACAAACTTATTATGAAAATTATAACATAAAATATTAACGATATTATAAATCTTTTTCTAAATTCTTCCAAATGTTCTACTACCGTTTGCTCTTTAAAATTCATAATTTAACATTTCCTTTCTTTAATTATTTTGTCTTTTTTTATTAATTAACATTGTTATTGTTACAACTAATACAAATATTAATTGTGCAATAAATACTTCCCAATTTGCATATAATCCAACACTCTCAACTGTTGGAACAAAAGATATTACTCTTAATGGTATAATTCCTACAACTTGTAACATATGCACACTTGTTCCTAACATTTTGAAAGCTAATAAATAAATCATCCAAGTTAATAAAAAGAACATTTTATACACTTTTATTTTTGACGAAGTATACAATATAATTATAGTAATTATTATTAAAACTATAATGGCTAAAACTATTCCTAAAATCAAATTTTTCATTGAAATTAAAGGAATAATTCCTACATAAAACAATATTGTTTCTGCTCCTTCTCTAAATACTGCCAAAAAGCTTAAGGCAAACATTGAAATAAAACTTCCACTTGTTGCAACTGCTTTCATCTGTATTTGCATAAAGTGATTCCACGATTTTAAATTTGACTTGCTATGTAGCCACATTCCAATTCCAATCATCATAATTACTGCAAATATTCCAATAAATCCTTCTAATATTTCTCTATTTGTTCCAGCACTTACTGCAGGGAATATTTTTTGTAAAACATAAGCTATAATCCCACTCACTACAATCCCTAAAATACCACCTGTATAAACCCAAACAAGTCCTCTCGTAAGTTTTGCAGCTTTAAGGCTACTTACTAATGCAAGTACAATTAGCAATGCTTCAACGCCTTCACGAAGTAATATCCACATTGCATCTAAAAAATTATATTCTGCCTTTGTATCAATTTGTAATAATTCTGTTATTAAATTTTGTAATTTATTTTGATATTCTTTTTCTCCACTTTTTACCATAATGATAGGCATTTCGCTTTCAACCTTTGTATACAAAGCACTATTTCTTGTACTTACATCTCCTTCAACCGTAGGCCAAATTACGATAAATTCTTTTAATTTTAATTGCCCTGTAGCTTTATCTCCTTTTTTAAATGCTTCAAGACCTTCTTCTAATATTTTTATCGCATCTTTTAATGTTATATTTTTATTCACCGAAGTTTCTATTGTTTTACCTTCAATAAAATCTTCAATAGATTCTTTCAAATCATTAAAATTTGAAATAGTTACATTATAATCAAAAGGATCAACTTCCATAGATGCTCTCAAAAATGACATTGCCGTTTCCACTTTTCCATAATAAGCGACATCTTTATCTCTTATAACCCATTCGTTCCGAGTCCAAAGATTATTATACTTTTTATACTCTTCTTTCATAGTTTCTATATTTTTTGTTTCTATCGCTTTTTGTAATTCTTTTAATGCAGGATACATTTTATTTTCAAAATTTCTCTTAGTTGAAATTTCATCCACTGGATTTTGTTCTTTCTCAAACGCTAAAAGCTCTGTTGCAATTTGCTTTAACTCTGTTTCAGATATATTTTTAACATTATTTAATGTATTTTGTAATTTTTTACCCGCAACAGAATTTGAATTTTTTACTTTTTTAAATTCTGTTTTTATTTCTTTCACTAATATTTTTGCATCATCATTTTTACCATTTCTTACTAATGTTTTTGCATCTGATATCTTTATAAATAAGTCACTATAACTTTCTTTAGAAAAAATATTTATAGACACTATAAAAATTAATAAAAATACCACTGCAATACTTTTATTTACTTTCCCTAATATCTTTATATTTTTATTCTTCAAATAATTTTTGTCCAATATATTGTCCTTTCTCTATTCCACCAAAACAAGCAAATATTCCACTTCCTATATGTGTAATATATTCATTTAGTTTATCAACATTTCCTAAATTATTTTGTATATCAATAAACTGTTGCGGATCTTTTTGATAACATAAAAATAATAATCCTGCATCAAATTGTCCCGTCTCTTCACTAATTCCATTTGAATATGAAAAAGCTCGACGCAATATTTCTTTTTCCGATTGTTTCGCTAAATAAACATGCGAATCTTCTGGTAATTTACTCAAATCAACTTTATCAAATTCTGTTTTTTGACCAAAAGCTGCACCACTTACTTTATGACGACCAAAAGTATTTTCTTGTTCTTGCAAATTTGTTCTATCCCAAGTTTCCAAGTGCATTTGTATTTTTCTTACAACTAAATAACTTCCATTTTTAAGCCAATTATCTTTATCATACCAAACAACTTTTTTAAATCCAGTTTCATCAGTTACATTTGCAGTTCCATCTTTGAAACCAAATAAATTTCTTGGTGCTCCTCCACCAATTCCTGTTGGTAAAAATCCAGCTTGACTCCATTTCATTGTAATTAATTGACGACCTTTTCTTATTAGGTTTCTCACTGCATGAAACGCAACTTGAGCATCATCTGCACACGCTTGTATACAAATATCTCCACCACTATATCTTTCTTTTATTTGATCTCTTGGAAAATGTGGTAATTCCTTAAATTCAGGTAATTTTTTATTTTCCATTCCTAATTTATCTAAAAAAGTTGGACTTATCCCAAAAGTTAATGTTAAATTGTATGGATTCAATCCCACTGTTTCTCCTGTATCTTTAGGTGGTAAAAGTTTATTTTCCAACTCTCCCTCTACTAATTCTCCAGACATTAATTTTTCTGAATATTTTGTCCACTCTTGAAACATTTTTTGTATTTCACTTTTTTCTGTAGAATGTAAATCTAAAACTACAAAATATACTTGCTTTTGAACTGCTGTTGAAATTCCACTTTGATGTTTACCGTAAAATTGTATTTCACTTTTACCTTCATTAAGTTTTTTTGCTTCATTTGTTTTATTTAAAATTGCTCCAACACCACTTGCACCAATAGCAACTCCAGCTCCAACTAATCCTGCTTGTTTCAAAAAATCTCTTCGTGAAATTTTTTTATCAACCCATTTTTCTTCTTTATTTTCCTCATTTTTTGACATTTTTTACCTCTATTTTTTAAATTTTTTCTAAATAATTTTTATTTTTTATTTTTTAAAATTAATAAAAACTTAATATTACTTCTATTTTATTAAGTGTTTTAATATACGAACATTCATAAAAACAGTAATAACCGACCTTCTATTTTTATAGATAAGTCGGTTTATTTTCTCTCTATTTTGCATTTAACACAATTCCAATTTGTGATAAAGGCTCTCCCAATTTAGTCACTGCTTCAGCTAACGCTTTTGTATCTTCTTTTGTCAATTCTGTATATAATTTATAATTTTTATCATCTATTTTATACTTATCTAATAATTCATTTACTGCTGCAAACTCCTTATTTAATGTTTCAACTAAATTTTTATCTACAGTTTCCAATTTAGTTTTGAATATTTCAAATATTTTTTCAGCACCTTCAATATTCGCTTTAAAATCATACAAATCTGTATGTGAATAAATTTCTTCTTCTCCAGTTATTTTTGATGTAGACACTTCATTTAACAAGTCTACTGCTCCAGTAATCATCATATCTGGTGTAACTTCAACTGTACTAATTTTAGCTCTCAATTCTTTTATGTCTTTAACTAATTGATCTGCATATTGTTCCGTTCCTTTAGTTGTTTTATTTTCCCATAATATTTTTTCAATTCTATGGAAACCTCTCCAACCTTCTTCTTTATTAAATTCTTCTTTAAAGTCTACCAATCTAAAGTCAATATTTATATCTGATTCTCCAAAGCTTTCTGCTATTGGCTCTGATCTTTCGTATGCCATTCTTATTAATGGATATTGAGCTTTTGCTCCTTCTAAATCACCTTTTTTCAATGTTTCAGCAAATTTTTCTGTATCTAACAATAATTTATCAATCTCTTTTTCAACAAACGCTTTATATTCTTCTGTTTCTTTTCTTAAATCCACTTTTGATTGTGCTTGCTCTGCTGCTACTGTCTCTTGTTTAGACTCTTCTGCTTTTTGCCCACAACCTATTAGAACTAATATACTTAACCCCACTAAAATTCCTATCTTTTTCAAAATAATCCTCCTTTTTTATTTTTTCAATATTATATCTTATTTAATAATGATTGTAAAGAAAAATTATTTGGTACACAAAATATTTAATTATTAAAGTATATTTGTTTTGTTTTTTCTTGATAAAAATTACTTAGTTTTAAAATTTTTACTTTTTATACTTTCCTTACAAATAAAAAAACGACACTCTCATGCCGTTTTTCTATCTTATATATAATTATTTAATTAAACTTGCAAAATATCCTAAAGTTCTAATTAATTGAGCTGTATAAGACATTTCGTTGTCATACCAAGATACAGTTTTAACTAATTGAGTATCTCCATTTTGAACAATTTTAGTTTGTGTTGCATCAAATAATGATCCGAAATGAATTCCTACGATATCAGAAGATACTAATTCTTCTTCAGTATATCCAAATGATTCGTTAGATGCTGCTTTCATTGCTGCATTTACTTCTTCTACAGTAACTGGTTTTTCTAAAATTGATACTAACTCAGTTAATGATCCTGTTGGAACAGGTACTCTTTGTGCAGCTCCATCTAATTTACCTTTTAATTCAGGAATAACTAATCCAATTGCTTTTGCAGCTCCTGTTGAGTTAGGTACTATATTTACTGCTGCAGCTCTTGCTCTTCTGAAGTCACCTTTTCTGTGTGGTGCATCTAAAGTCATTTGATCTCCTGTATAAGCGTGAATAGTTGTCATTGTTCCAGTAACAACTCCAAAGTTATCTTGTAAAGCTTTAGCCATTGGTGCTAAACAGTTAGTTGTACAAGAAGCTCCTGAAATTACTGTTTCTGAACCATCTAAAATTGCGTGGTTTACATTGTAAACTACTGTTTTAACATCGTTTCCACCTGGTGCAGTAATAACTACTTTTTTAGCTCCTGCTTTAACATGTAATTCAGCTTTATCTTTAGTTGCGAAGAATCCTGTAGCTTCTAATACTACATCTACACCTAATTCTCCCCAAGGTAATTCTTCAGGGTTAGCTTTTGCGAAAGTTTTGATTTCTTGTCCGTTTACTACGAAAGCTCCTTCTTTTACTTCAATTTCTCCATTGAATCTTCCTTGAGAAGAGTCATATTTAAATAAGTGAGCTAACATTTTAGCATCTGTTAAGTCATTAATTGCTACTACTTCAAATTTATCAGTTTGTTCAGCCATTAATCTTAATGCTAATCTTCCAATTCTTCCAAATCCATTAATTGCTACTTTAATTGCCATTTTGCAATACCTCCTAAAAATTTATATATTTTAAAATATACTTTTACTCTTTGAGTATACCACAAATCTTTTTTTATTTCAATAATTTATTCACAAGAGTTTGCTTATTTTTCTAAAAAATTTTTCATATCTTCATAAATTGGAACTTCTAACTCTATTATTTTTTTTGTTGACGGCTGATTAAATTTCACCTTATATGCGTGTAAAAACTGTCTTTTTATTTCTTTTTCTTCACAAAGCCCATTTCCATAAAGCTCATCACCAATAATTGGGTGTCCAATATATTTCATATGAACTCTTATTTGGTGTGTTCGACCTGTAAATAACTCACATTCCACCAAAGTTACATTTTTTTCAAAATATTTTTTTATAACTTTGACCTTTGTTTTAGCATATTGCCCTCTCTCATCAATTATTCTTGCTAAGTTATCTCCATCTTTATAAATCGGAGCTTCTATTGTTATTTCCTTTTCTTCCACTATACCGTCCACTATCGCTAAATATTTTTTTTCAAATATAGAAAAATTTTGTAAGTACGCTTGTGCAAAACTATTTTTAGCAATAATTATTAATCCTGTTGTATTCATATCAAGTCTATTATAAAATCTAGGCACTCTCTCCTCTCCATACTTTTCCACAAAATAATTTACAATTCCGTTTGCTAATGTAAAATCTGCTTTTTTTTGTGTTGGATGAGTTAATAAATACGGCTCTTTATTTACAACCAAAACATCATCATCTTCATAAACTATATCTAAATTTAATTTTATAGGTTTTATATTTGTCCCTTTTTTCTTTTCAACCACTTTTAATTTCCCACTTGACGGCAATTTTTTTGTAAGTCTTACTTGCTTTCCATTCAAAAACACTTCCACTGCTCTAAGACTTCTACCAGAGTAATTTTGTACTTCACGCAAATATTGTGAAATTTTCATTCTTTGATGCTCTTTTTCTATATTAAATACTTTCATCTTTCTCCACTCTATTTTCTTTTTCTATTTTATAAATATACTTAATTTTTTCATTTTTTCTTTTTCCTATTATCTTTATTTCAAAAATTATCTCATTTTCTAATATTTTCAAATTTCCAAAATACCTATCCGGCTCACACTCATAAATCTTCTTCATAACATATTTTTCATTCTCATCGCATATAAATTCAAATATTTTTTCAAAAATATTATTTCTAAAATGATAAAATTTAATTTTTTTATTTGAAATTTCCCACATTTTTCTATCTTTCAACTCTATACCATTTTCTAAAAAAATTTTTTCATCAAAATATATTTTTATACTTTTATTTATTGGTGTTTCCTCTTCAATTTTTATAACTTTTACAATTTTTCCCCACCCTTTATTATTCCAATCCATTTGAGAATTTTCTAAACTTTTTGACTCAAACTCAAAATTTTTTAACCGTAAAAATTTCCTCACTATTTTCTTCATTTTTCCTCATTTCAACTAATTATAGCAAAAATTGAATATAAAAAAAAGTTGTAGACAAAAAAATTATCCTTAATTCAATAAAACTAAGGATAATTTTAAATTTTACTTTGTATTATATTTATTCATTAATTTTTGTATTTCCATATCATTTTTTATGTCTTCAATTAAATTAAAGATTTTCTCTCTATCTTCTTTTATCTTTTCTTTTTCCTCAGGTTTGAATTTCCCTAAAACATGTCCAATCGTTTCTTCTTTACTTTGAGCTTTCCCAATTCCATATTTTATTCTTATAAATTTTTCTCCAACATGCTGAATTATTGACTTAATTCCGTTATGCCCCCCTGCTCTTCCATCTTTTTTTAATTTTAACTTACCAAAAGACATATCCATATCATCATAAATTACAAATAACTCTGTTTCAGGATTAATTTTAAAAAATCTTACAGCTTCTCCTATCGCCTCTCCACTTAAATTCATAAAAGTTAAAGGTTTTTGAAAAAATACTTTATCTCCTTTATAAGTAGTTTGTACAAACTCTGATTTATATTTTTCTCTAATATCTGTAATATTTTTTTCTTTTAAATATTCATCAATAAAAATGAATCCTATATTATGCCTTGTTTGTTTATATTGCTCTCCCGGATTTCCTAAGCCAACTATTAACTTCATTTTTTCACTTCCTCCTATTTTAATTTTTTACTCGTTTGAATTAATACGAGTACCAAGCTAATTACAACTATATTTACGATGAACGGTAAATGTACATTTGCTGAAAGCAAATATCCTGACAATAACGAACCAATAGCTGTCCCTAAAAAATTAACTGCTGATGCTACCCCTAAAACTTTACCTTGTTCATGCTTATATTTTTTAGCAATAACACTATTTCCAAGTGCTTTCACTATTTCATAAATCATTGTATACAACGACATTAAAACATAAGGTATTACACCCATTTGTAATCTAAATATTATTATTCCCATACAAATCATACCTATAAATAACATCATTTTATATGTTTTTTCTTCACTACGTTTTTTTATTAATTTTTTTAATAAAACACTCGTTCCAAAAAACGCAGTTAATAATGAAAACATTACAAATGTTCCTATCGTATCAGAAGAAACTTTTACATTAAATTTTAAAAAATAATTTAATGCACTTGCATACGAATTTATACCAATTCCAACTAAAAATATTATAAAGCAGAAAAATTTAGAAAACGAATCTAACTCCTTTATATATCTAAATGTAGATAATGGATTTAAGTCTTTTTTATTTGTTTCTTGAGTTTTTTTCTCAATGACTACCTCTTTCAGTAAAAAGAACGAAAATAAAGAAACTAAACTTCCTACTATGAATTGTAATGCAAAAGGATATCTAGTATCTAATGTTGCTACTAATCCTCCTATTTTTTGTCCTATCGCTCCTCCTATTATAACTGCCGAACTAACTTTAGCTATATTTTTTGTCTTTTCCTCTTTTTTTGATAATAAACTTACATATCCGTAAGCCATTGCATGTGTCCCTCCTGATGCAAATCCCGCAAAAGATCTAGCCAAAAATACAATCCATAAATTGGGTACAAATCCAAAAAATACTTGTGAACAACCATAAAATAACGGCATAAACATCATTATTTTTTTCATTCCCAATCTATCTCCTAAAGCACCTAAGTATGGTGAAGCCATAAACATTGACACACTCATAACTGCTAAAAGTACTCCCGATATATTTTTTTCCCAACCTCTTAATTCAATCAAACCCGGCGTTGCAGGATGTGCAAAATTATACACAATCATACATAAAAACATTACTAATACCATTCTATTTACATCATTATCAAAAAATTTCTCTTTATTATTAATCACTTTATTTATTGTCTTTTCCTCCTATTTTTTAAAATATATAACATTATATCACATTTTAAATAACAATCTATAAAAATTTTAATAAAATTCAGTTTTATTTATAATTCTTTGGTTTTTACTTCCTATAAATTTTAAATTAGGATCATACAATTCTTTCACAAACCGTCCATCAACCAACACATCAATATATTTCAAGCATTTTCTTCTTTTTTCATCAGCTTTTACTTCCTCAAGCGTATATCCTGTATAAAGCCATATATTTTTACCCGTTTTTTCTTTTAAATATTGCAAAACTTTTTCCATATCTTTTGGATTGTAAAGTGGATCTCCTCCACTTATTGTAATTCCATCAAGTAAAACATTTTTATTTATTTCCATAGCTATTTCTTCTAACTTTTCATATGAAATTATTTCCCCATTATTTGCATTCCAAGAACATACATTATGACACCCCGGACATTTATGACTACAGCCCGAAAAATATAAAGAATACCGTAGACCAACTCCATCAACAATCGTTTCTTTAAAAACATTAAGTAACCTTAATGTAAATTTATAATCCATGTTTTACTCTGTCCCTCTCTTCAGCTCTTTTTGCACTATTCCAACTACTTAAATCTCCTGTCAAATATCCGGTTATTCTTCTAACTCGTGAAATATCTTTACTTTTACAACAAGGGCATTCATCATAAATTATCGTTTCTATTCCGCAATTTCTACATTTATCAACAGGATGATTTATACTTCCATATCCAATTTGATTATCTTTCATAGCTTTTACTATTTTTAGTATTACACTCGTATTTTTCTTAGCTTCTCCATCAAGTTCAACATAAGTTATATGTCCCCCTCTTGTTAAATTATGAAAAGGAGCCTCTTTTTTTATTTTTTCAAATATACTAATTTTCTCTTTAACATCAATATGAAATGAATTTACATAATATTCTTTATCTGTAACATTTTCAATAACACCAAATTCTTTTCTATCTATTGCTAAAAATCTTCCTGCTAAACTCTCTGCCGGAGTTCCTAAAATTGAATAATTTAAACGATATTTTTCTGTAAATTTTACTGCAATTTTATTCATTTCCTCTATTGTTTCAATTAAAGTTTCATATGCTAATTGAGATTGTCCGTGACTTTCACCAAATAAAGCGTACATTGCATTATATCCTCCAACAAAACCTATTGACAATGAGCCGCTATTTATGACATCTCCAACTTTTTCATTAAAATCAATATCTCCCATACCTTTCCACAAATTATTTGCTTTCATAAATGGAAATTGTTTTCCAAAAGCTGTTTTTTGATAATTATATCGTTCAAAAAGTTGTTCTGCTACAACTTCTGACATTTCTCTTACTCTTTTTTTAAATTCATTTTTAATAATTTCATTTTTATTTAAAATATTGTTTTCTTGTGAATTTATCTCAACTAAATATAATTTATCATTGTTATTTTTATTTATATTTTTTTCAATTTCTTTTTTAACTTCTATCGCAATTCTAGGTAAATTTATACTTGTGAAAGATAAATTTCCACGACCAACACTCGTTTTCTCTCCATTCACATTGTCAAATACTCTCGTTCTACACCCCATTGTTGCGATTTCATATTTATATTTTTTTTCATCTTCAAAGTCCCACTTCTCATTTTTGTTAAAATTTGTATCTAAAAATACATAATTAGGAAACAGCCTTTTACTCGTTACTCTAGTTGATAACAATAACAAATCAAAATTTTTTGTTTCAAAATTTATGTTTTGTTTATAAGTTTTACACTTTTCCACTGAGTTTTCCACATTTTCATCTACAAAATTATATAACTTTTCCACATTTTTCATTATTTCTTCATAATTTCCCATAACATAACTATAATCTTTTTCACTATAATTCAAGCCCTCTTTTACTTTAAATATTTGAATGGGAAATATTGGAGTTTCTCCCTTTCCTAGCCCTTTTTCCGTAGCTCTTAAAAGTTCTACAATGACCATTCTACCTTCTTCTGAAGTATCAGTCCCATAATTTATTGATGAAAAAACTACTTGATTTCCCCCTCGTGAATGCATTGTATTTAAGTTATGAATAAATCCTTCCATTGCTTGAAAAGTTTCTTTCTTTGTTTTTAAATATGATCTTTTCCACATTTTTTCTACATTTTTTATTTTTACTTTTAAATCTTCACTTATTTTTAATAAAACTTTTTCATCTAATTTTATTGTTTTTATTTCATTATTTACATATTTTTTTAAATCAATTTTTTCATTTTCAATATTTTTTTCGCAACTTTCTATTTCATCCAAAAAATATTTTCTAAATGATTTTAGCACACCTTTTGCCATATAAAAATCAAATGCTGGAATCGCTTGTCCTCCATGTTGTTCATTTTGATTTGTTTGAAATATTATAGTTGCCAATGTTGCATAAGTTGTAATACTTTGAGGTGATCTCATAAACCCATGTTTTGTTTGAAATCCATTCTCAAACAATTCTTCCAAATCGTACTGTAAACAAGTTGTAGTTTTGCTCGCATAATAATCCAAATCGTGAATATGAATATAACCTTTTTTATGTAAATCACTATATTTTTTTGACACTAAATTTTCTAACGCATAAATTTTTGCTACTTCACTCGCTATTTTCATCATTTGTCCTGCAGGTGTTTCCGATGACATATTTGCATTTTCATTATTTATATCATTTTTTTCAATATTTATTATTTTTCCCAAAATATCATTCAAATTTTCATACATTTATCTCAAACTCCTAAATTTATTAATTTTTATTATATTTGTATATAAACACATAATATAGTATTTATATGTATACAATATCACAATATTTTGTATTTTTCAATAGTTTTTATAAAAAAATTTTTTTTATTTTTGTTAATTTTTCAAAAAAAAAATCATAATATATTAAAAATTATGATTTACTTTATTTCTAACTCTGTATGAAAATATTGTAATGCACTTTTTTGAACGATCTCTTTATTTCTTAAAATATCTAATCTAGTTAATGCTTTTTTATATGTTTTAACATATGATAACATCTTTTTTTCTATATATTTCCTATTTTTATCTAATTTTAAATATTCTATTTGATTAATTTTAACTTGATACTTTGAAATATAATTAAAATCTGTAATTATAACAGCTTTAGTAAAATCTAATCCTTTATTTTTACCATTTTCATTCATAGTTATATATGAAAATTTATGTTTTATATTACTTCTAATAGGAATTGCAAATGTTAATCCCTTATATTCAACTAAATGAACAATATAAGGTCTTTTTGGTTTATATAATATTTCTACACATTTATTATATTTTTTATAAAATTGCTCCGTCAAGCAATAAAATTCTATACTTTTATTTCTCATTTTAATTTCCCCTTTTAAATAAAAAAGATTGCCAATTACAACAATCTTTTATTTCATTATATACTTCTTTATTTTAACTTACTCGCTATACTACGAGTACATCATCTATTTATATACTTCTTTATTTTAACTTACTCGCTATACTACGAGTACATCATCTTAATTATATTATACTTATTTTCTATTTATTGTCAAGTAATTTTATTAATTATTTTTTAATTTTTTAATATACAAAACTTTTTCTAAACATGGTATAATGAAATAGAAAATAATTTTTAGAAAGGAATTAAAAAATGAATTTTAATGATTATAAATATGAAAGAATAAATTTAGAAGAAATACAAAATAAATTTCAAAGTTTTATAACTGAATTTAATAGCTCTAAAAATATTGAAGAGCAAATAGTAGCGTTTGATAAAATTATAGAATTGAGAAATCATATTGATACAATGACAACACTTGTTTCTATACGACATAGTATTGATACGACAAATGAATTTTATGATAAAGAGAATGATTATTTAGATGAAATTTCTCCAATAATTACAGGATTTATATCTAATTTTTATAAAGCTCTAATTTCATCTACTTTTAGAAATGAACTTGAAGAAAAATATGGAAAACTATTATTTCAATTTGCAGAATTATCTATAAAAACATTTGATGAAAAAATTATTCCAGATTTACAGGAGGAAAACAAATTAGTTAGCCAATACGACAAATTAAGAGCAAATGCCAAAATTTTATTTGATGGCGAAGAAAAAACATTATCAGAAATGAGTGCTTATTCTGAGTCAAAAGATAAAAATATTAGGCTTGAATCTACAAAAAAAGTAGCTGAATTTTATAAAAATAATATTGATGAATTTGATCAAATTTATGATGGATTAGTTAAAGTTAGAACAAAAATTGCAAAAAAATTAGGATATGAAAATTATATACAACTTGCTTATGACAGATTATCACGAACTGATTATAATGCAAAAGATGTAGCAAATTATAGGAAACAAGTATTAGAAAATATTGTCCCACTTTATACTGAACTTAGAAAAAGGCAAGAAAAAAGACTTGGACTTGATAAATTAAAATTTTATGATGAAAATATTAATTTTAACTCTGGAAACGCAAATCCACATGGTAACGCTGAATGGATTTTAAATAATGGAATAAAAATGTATAATGAATTATCGCCTGAAACTGCAGAGTTTTTCTCATTTATGACTGAAAATAATTTATTAGATTTATTGTCAAGAAAAGGAAAAATGGGTGGTGGATATTGTACTTACATTCCTAATTATAAATCACCGTATATTTTTGCAAATTTTAACGGAACTTCTGGAGATGTTGATGTTTTAACACACGAAGCCGGACATGCATTTCAAGTATATCAAAGCCGTAAATATACAGTACCAGAATATTTATGGCCAACATATGAAGCTTGTGAAATTCATTCAATGAGTATGGAATTTTTAACTTGGCCTTGGATGCATTTATTCTTTGAAACCGATACAGAAAAATATAAATTTACACACTTATCTAGTGCATTATTATTTATTCCTTATGGTGTTACTGTTGATGAGTTTCAACATTGGGTTTATGAAAATCCAGAAGTTAGCCCGTCGGACAGAAGAAAAAAATGGCTTGAAATTGAAGCAAAATATTTACCAACTAGAGATTACGGTGAAATAGACGATTTTAAATCAGGTATTTTTTGGTTTAAACAATTACATATTTTCTCAGAACCATTTTACTACATTGATTACACACTTGCACAAGTTTGTGCTTTCCAATTTTTAATAAAAGCTAATGAAAATAGAGAAGAAGCTTGGAAAGATTACTTAAATTTATGCCAGTTAGGTGGAAGTAAATCATTCTTTGAACTTATGAAATCAGCTAATTTAAAAAATCCATTTAAAGATGGTACTCTTAAAGCTGTAGTCCTTAAAATAAAAGAATATTTAGATAAATTTGATGATTCAAGATTATAATATATTTTTTATAAATAATATGTATATATAATTTGTATTTTAAAAAATAATTTTTTATTTGATTTTTAATTTAAGAAGTAGTATACTTGAATTGTTATTCACATATTATTAAAATACATAAAAAAATCATTTAGGAGGTAAAATTATGATATTTGAAAATATTTTAGAACTTATAGGAAATACACCTGTTGTGAAATTGAACTTAGACAAAGATGAAAATATCGCAGATGTGTATGTTAAACTTGAAAAATTCAATTTGGGTGGAAGCGTAAAAGATAGAGCTGCACTTGGTATGATTGAAGCTGCTGAAAGAGAAGGTTTATTAAAACCTGGTGGAACAATTGTTGAGCCAACTTCAGGAAATACCGGAATTGCATTAGCTCTTATTGGAAAAGCAAAAGGATACAATGTTATTATAACAATGCCTGAATCGATGACTATTGAAAGAAGAAACTACTTAAAAGCGTATGGTGCAGAATTAGTATTAACTGATGCTGCTTTAGGAATGAAAGGAGCTATTGCAAAAGCTGAAGAAATTGTAGCTGAAAATCCTGGATATTTCTTACCACAACAATTTAATAATCCTGCAAATCCTGCAAAACATTATGAAACAACTGCAAAAGAAATTATTGCTGATTTTGGTAATACTTTAGATGCTTTCATTTCTGGTGTTGGAACTGCTGGGACTTTAACTGGTGTAGGTAAAAGATTAAAAGAAGAAAGCCCTAATACAAAAGTTATAGCTGTTGAACCTTCAGATTCAGCTGTTTTATCTGGAGGAGAAGCCGGAAAACACCTTATACAGGGACTTGGTGCTGGATTTATTCCAGGAAACTACGATAAAGACCTTGTAGATGAAATCATTTTAATTTCAAATGATGAAGCTGTAGACTTTGGAGTAAGAGCTGGTAAAGAT
Source organism: uncultured Leptotrichiaceae bacterium (assembly GCA_963528625.1). Classification (GTDB taxonomy): domain Bacteria; phylum Fusobacteriota; class Fusobacteriia; order Fusobacteriales; family Leptotrichiaceae; genus CALHVR01. The sequence continues at coordinate 44,538 of CAURVQ010000005.1, forward strand.
AACGGTATTTTTGTTGGTATCTCTTCTGGTGCTGCAATTGCTGCTGCTTACAAAGTTGCAAAACAATTAGGTAAAGGTAAAAAAGTGTTAGCTATCTGTCCTGACGGTGGAGAAAAATATCTTTCAATGGAAGCATATAAATAAATTTAGAGGTGAGAAAAATTTTAAAATGGTTAAAAGAGGAAATTAGGAATATTGCAGATAGAGATCCTGCAGCTTGTTCTATATGGGAAATTCTGCTTTATCCTTCTTTACATGCAACTATAAACCATAAAATTGCAAATTTTTTCTTTAAAAGAAAAGTGTGTTTTATTGCAAGATTAATTTCACAATTATCAAGATTTTTTACTGGAATTGAAATACATCCTGGTGCTACAATAGGTAAAAGAGTCTTTTTTGATCATGGAATGGGAATTGTGATTGGTGAAACTGCAGAAATTGGAGATGATTGTGTTATATATCACGGTGTTACTTTAGGAGGAACTTCAACGACTAGATCTAAAAGACATCCTACATTAAAAAACGGGGTTGTTGTTGGAGCTGGTGCTAAAATATTAGGAAATATTACTTTAGGAGAAAATGTTAAAATTGGAGCTAATTCTGTTGTTTTAAAAAGTATTCCTGATAATCGTGTTGCAGTAGGAATTCCTGCTAAAGTTATTAAAAAAACGAAAGAGGAAGATTATTTTATGTGGTATATATAAAAGAGCCGAATTTTATACTCGGCTCTCTTTTATTATTTTACAACACCTTTTTTAAGAATCACATTTGCATAAATTGCTCCTTCAGATGTAGCAATTACAGCGTAAGCTTTTTTCGCTCTTTCATAAAACTCAAATCTTTCAACTAATTCAAAGTCTGTAAAATCTTCATATTTTTCTAACACATTTCTGTATTCAGTCCAAATTTCTGGCTCTCCAACATATTCTGCTCCTGTTTGCATAAGCGAAACTGCTTTAGGTACATATGTATCTAATGGAAATACTTTCATTATTGATTCCAATAATTCTGTTACTCCAGTTGCATCAGCTCTAATAAGTCTTTGAGCGTGACTTGCTCCCGGGAAATTCCCATCAGCTATAACTATTTCATCACTATGTCCCATTTCACATAATACTTTTAATAATTCTGGACTAAGATTTTTAGGTATTCCTTTTAACATATTCTTTTCTCCATTTCATATTATTTTTTATATAATGGTCCAAAGTTTTGACAAGCTCTGTAATCTGCACCTTCATCACTATCAGTTCCAAATGCTGACCATGCTTTTGGTCTAAAGATTCTTTCAGCTTCAACATTGTGCATACATACAGGTATTCTTAACATTGATGCTAATGTTATTAATTCATCCCCAATATGTCCATAAGAAATTGCTCCGTGGTTTGCTCCCCAGTTATTCATAACAGAATAAACATCAGTAAATGCTCCTTTTCCTGTTAATTTTGGAACGAACCAAGTTGTTGGCCAAGTTCTGTCAGTTCTATTATTTAATACTTCATGGATTTCTGGATCTAAGTCAATCGCATATCCTTCTGCAATTTGTAATACTGGTCCTTGTCCTTTAACTAAGTTGATTCTACACATTGTTACAGGCATTTCTCCTTTTGTCAAGAAGTTAGAAGAGAATCCTCCTCCACGGAAGTAATCATAGTTAGCTGCAGGCCATTTAGTTGAATCTAAACATGCTTTAACTTCATCTTCTGTAATTTCCCAATAAGGTTTCATAACTCTTTGACCATCTCTCATATGATCTCCAGTTGCATCTAATGTAGCTGATCCTGAGTTAATTAAATGGATTATTCCTCCTTCTGCTTTACCTGTTAATTTTTTACCAGTTACTCTTTCAACTGCATCTGGACTCCAATAAGTTCTAACATCTGCAAATATTTGAGCTGTTCCTGTTAATAAGTGTCCAAATAACATAGAAACACCGTTTAAAGCATCATTTTCTGTAGCTACCATAAATGCTTGTCTAATTCCATTCCAGTCAAATGAAGAGTTTAAGATTGCTTCAGCAAAATCTCCGTTTGGTAAGTAGTCTGTCCATTGTCTTTGTCCTTGGAATCCAGAAACTAAAGCATTATTTCCTTCAGATTCTTCAACAAATCCTAATTCTGCTAATCTTGGATTTCCAATCATCATATCTCTAATGATTAATGTCATTTTAACTACAATTTCCCACTCTTTATCTTTTTGTTCTTGAGTTCTTATCGCTTCAGGTTTATTAATGTCAATTCCTTCTTTACAGTTTTCTTTTGTCCAAGCTAATGCTTTTTCAAATTCTACTGGGTCATAAATTCCTTGATCCATTCTTCTTTTTAATTCTGTCATATCTTTGTATTCTGGTCTCATTCCTAAATAATCTAATAAGAATGCTGGGTCTACCATTGATCCTGCAATTCCCATTGAAACTCCACCAACTGACAAGTATGCTTTATCTTTCATTGTTGCAACTGCCAATCCAGCTTTAGTAAATTTCAATAATTTTTCTTTAACATCTTCTGGAATTGAGTTGTCTTCTAAGTCTTGAACATCGTGTCCGTAAATTCCAAATGCTGGGAATCCTAATTGAGCGTGTCCTGCTAAAGCTGCAGCTAAGTAAACTGCTCCCGGTCTTTGTGTTCCGTTAAATCCCCAAATTGCTTTTGGTATATCTGGAGTCATGTCTATTGTTTCACTTCCATAACACCAACAAGGAGTTACTGTAATAGACAATCCTACATTTTCATCTTTAAATTTTTGTGTACATTTTGCCGCCTCAGAATATCCACCAATAGTTGTATCCGAAATAACACATTCTACTTTTTCTCCACTTGGATGTCTTAATGTTGATTCAATAAATTCTTTTAAACTTACTGCCATTCCCATTGTTTTTTCTTCTAATGATTCTCTTACACCATTTCTTCTTCCATCTATTGTAGGTCTAATTCCAACTTTAGGTAATTTACCTCTTAATCTATTCATAATTTTTCTCCTTTGCTATAATCTGTATATTATGCTTTTATATGTTAAAAATATATGTACATACACTATAAAAATGTATGTACATTGCCATTTATCCTATATTTTTATTCCTATTTTTTTCTACCAAATGGGAACATTTTTTTCTGAATTTCTTCTGAATTAAAGTTTTCTTTAGTTACTAATACTGCTCCAGTATCAATTCTTTTTTCTACAGTTTCACCTTTTACTAATTTAACTAATTGTTGAACTGTTTGATATCCCATATTAAATGGATCTTGAATTGTTAATGCTGAAATTACCCCTTTTTCTAAGAATCTTGCTAAATCTTCAGAAGAGTCAATTCCAACTACCGCTAATTGTCCTGCTTTACCTTTTTCATCAACTGCTTTTGCAACACCGAAGATTGAAGGTTCGTTAGTTCCATAAATTCCAGCTAAATCTGGATTAGAGTTAAGAATGTCAGTTGTAATTGATAACGCTTTAGATTTATCTCCATCTGAGAATTGAGTATTTAAGATTTTGATGTCTGGATATTTAGCTAATGCTTCTCTAAATCCAGCTTCTCTTTCTATTGCTGTAGTTGTCCCTGGGTTATGTGCAACTATTGCAACTTTACCTTTATTGTTAATTAATCTAGCCAATTCTTCTCCAGCAATCGCTCCTGCAACTTTATTGTCTGTTGCAATGAAGCTTGATGTAATATCATCTTTTACATTTGAGTCAAATGCTACTACTGGAATTCCTGCATCCATAGCTTTTTTAGCTACAGTTGCTAAAGCTGATGGATCTAATGCTGCAATTCCTATTCCTGATACTTTTTTAGTAATTGCTGTTTCAACCATTCCTACTTGTTTTCCAATTTCAGTTTCTTTTTCAGGTCCAATGAAGTTTACTTTTACTCCTAATTCTTCAGCTGCTTTTTTAGCTCCTGCTTCAACTGTTCTCCAGAACTCATGTTGGTAACCTTTACTTACCAATTCCAATTTAATTTCTTTACCTCCAGCGGCTCCTCCTTCAGCTGGTTTTGATGCCTCTTTTGATCCACAACTTACTGCTGCCAACGCTAGTACGAATCCTAATAATAATTTTTTCATAAGAATTTCTCCTTTTTATATAAAATTTTTTTGTTGCCTAAATATTTTTTGTAATCTATATAATACTTAATTCTATTCAATTTTTACTTATTATCTTTTATTTTTTAAGTTGTCAATATAAACAGCACCTAAAACTACTGCTCCTACTGCTACTTGTTGCCACATCCCTGAAACATTTAACATTGTTAATCCATTTTTTAATACAGTCATAATAAATGCTCCTAACATTGTTCCAAATATTGTTCCAGTTCCACCAGCTAAACTTGCTCCCCCGATTACTACCGCTGCAATCGCATCCATTTCATATCCCATACCTTCTGTTGGTTGAGCTGAAATTAATCTTGAAGCTAAAATTATTCCTGATATTGCACACATCAATCCTGATAATCCGTATACAAATAATTTTACTCTATCTACATTTACTCCTGATAATTTAGAAGCATCTTCATTACTTCCTATCGCATAAACATATTTACCAATTTTAGTATTTTTTAATATAAATCCTAAGATTACTGCTAAAACTATTAAGAAAATTACTGGATAAGGTATTCTTAAAATTGTTCCTGCTGCTAATTTTTCAAATCCTTCATTTAATCCTGATATTGGCATACCGTTTGTTAGAGCTAACACCAATCCTCTTACCATCATCATAAATCCTAAAGTTACAATGAATGGTGGTAATTTAGCTTTTGTTATAAATAATCCTATTGCCACTCCTAAAGCTACTCCTGATAACAATCCAATTAATATTGATATGAATGTTGGCATTCCTGCTTGCATTGCAAATCCCATCATTACTCCTGAAAATGCCACTATCGCTCCTACTGATAAATCAATTCCACTTGTTATAATTACAAATGTTGATCCTAAAGCTACAATTCCTATAACTGCTGTTTGTAAAGCTATTGATAAAAAGTTATCTATTGATAAGAATGTGCTTGATGTTATTGAGAAAAATATTATTAATATTATTAAACTCCCAAATGTTGCTAATTGTTGTACTAATTTATTCTTGTTCATATTTATTTACTCCTCCTGTCGCAAAGTATAAGATTCTCTCTTCGCTTGCATCTTTTATATCTAAGATATTTGCTACTTTACCTTCATGCATCACCATTACTCTATCACTCATTCCTAAAATTTCTGGTAATTCAGACGAAATCATGATAATCGCTGCTCCTGTCGCCACTAATTCATTCATTAAGTTATATATTTCTCTTTTTGCTCCAACGTCAATTCCTCTTGTCGGCTCATCAAAAATTATAACTTTTTTCTCTTGAGCTAACCATCTTGCTATAATCGCTTTTTGTTGGTTTCCTCCACTTAAATTTTTAATTAATTGATCTTTAGATGGCGTTTTAACTTTTACTTTTTCAATGTATTCATTTGTTATTTTAGCTGATTTAGCATGATCTATAACAGGATTTGCTACTAAATTCAAGTTAGAAATCATTATATTATCTTCTATAGTTTGATCTAATAATAGACCATCTTTTTTTCTATCTTCAGTCAAATAAGCTATTCCCAATTTTATTGCTTCTAACGGAGTTTTTACATTTATTTCTTTTCCTTCCAAAAATACTTTACCGTTATCTTTTTTATATGCTCCGAAAATTACTTTGGCTGTTTCAGTTCTTCCAGCTCCCATCAATCCTGCAACTCCAAGGATTTCTCCACTTTTTACAGAGAAATTAATTGCTTTAACATGTTTTTTATAAGTTAATCCTTCAACTTCTAAGATTGGATCTCCTATTGGACTATTTCTTTTTGGATATTGGTCTACTAAATCTCTACCAACCATCAATTTAATCAAATCGTCATTTGTTACATCTTTATAATTTACAGTAGTTATATATTTACCATCTCTCATTACTGTTGCTCTATCTGCTATTATTTTTAACTCTTCCAGTCTATGTGAAATATAAATAATTCCTACTCCTTCTTTTTTTAGACTCATTACAACTTCAAATAATTTTTCAATTTCTCTATCTGTTAATGCTGCTGTTGGCTCGTCCATTATTAATATTTTTGCATTTGTTGATAACGCTTTTGCTATTTCAACCATTTGTTGTTCAGCAACACTCAAATCAGACACTTTATCATCTGGTGAAATTGTTAATCCTAATTTATCTAATATTTTTTTAGTTTCTGCTTTTTGTTTTTTATAATCTACAATTCCTGGTCCTTTTGTAAATTCTCTTGTAATAAATATATTTTCTGATACTGTTAAATGTGGTAATAAGTTAAACTCCTGATAAATTATACTTATTCCATGTTCTTGTGCTTCTTTAGGGTTATTGAAAGCTACACTTTTCCCTTGATAAATTACTTCTCCACTATCTTTTTGATAAACACCTGTTAAAACTTTCATCAATGTAGATTTACCAGCTCCGTTTTCTCCAAGAAAAGCATTTACTTCTCCTTCATACAAATCTAAATTTGCATCGTCTAAAGCTCTTACTCCAGGGAATGTTTTTACAATATTTTTCATTTCTAATATTTTGTTAGCCATTCAATTATTCCCTCCTCTCTGGTCTGTATACCACTATTTCTATTGAATTTTTAATTATTTCTCTTCCTTCTTTTAAATTTGATATTAAACCAGTCGCTATAAATTGAGTTACAATATTTCCAAATGCCGATGCTTCTATTGGACCTGCTTCTATATTTCGTCCAACTTCATTCGCTACTTCTTGACATAAGAATTTATCTTGTATTCCTCCACCTATTGCTACCAATTTTTCAAATTTTATTCCTACTAATTTTTCTAATTCAAGAATACTCTTATTATATTGCTTTTTCAAACTATTATAAGCAACTCTTAACAAATCAGCATTTGTTTTAGGCACTTCTTGATCTGTTTCTTCACAATATTGTTGTAATTCTTTTTCCATATTTTTTGTATGCAAGAATCTTTCACTCTCTAAATCTGCAAATGATTTTAGTGAAGATTCACTTGCCAATTTACCAAATTGTGGATAATCAATATTTAATTTTTTATTATCAAATATTCCTTTTAATTGTTGCAACATCCAAAGACCGGGTATCATTTTAAGAACTCTCGTTTTATTTTCTATTCCACCTTCATTCGCAATGTTACTTCTAAAAGCTTCATCATTTACAAATGAAACATCTGATTCCAATCCTAAAATTGACCATGTTCCATTTATAATACTTACTGTATTTTTTTCTAATGGTGCTCCTGCAATTGCTCCTGCAGAATCATGAGAAGTAGTCAACGAAACATTTAATTTATCAATTCCTAACTCATTTAAAATTTCTTGTTTTACTGCTCCTAATACTTGCCCTCCGCTTTTTATCTCTCCGACAATATCCATTGGTATATCTAATACTTTAAATATTTTTTCGCTCCAATCTTTAGTTTCAGCGTTTAACATTCCACTTGTTGAAGCTATTGTATATTCCCAAGACATTTTTCCAGTTAAAAAATATGTAAACAAGTTTGGTAAAAATTGAATTTTTTTTGCACCTTTTTCAAGAATTTTTCTTTTGTGAATATCATAATATATTTGATATAGTGTGTTAAATGAATTAAATTGTATTCCTGTTTCTTTAAATATTTCCTCTTTAGAAATTTTCTCATGAACTTCATCAAATATTTCCTCTGTTCTAATATCTCTATAACATACCGGATTAGCTATCAATTCACCATTTTCATCAAGCCAACCATAGTCAACTCCCCAAGTATCTACACCTACACTTAGAACATCTATACCTTCTTTTTTAATTATTCCATCATCAGCAAACGCTTTTTTCAATCCTTCTCTTAACTCACTATAAAGATATAAAAAGTCCCAGCATTCATATTTATTAAGTTTTACAGATCTATTTTTAAATCTATGCAATTCTTCTAAATCTATTTTTCTTAATCCCGCTTCTTCTTTCATAATACCTAATATCAATCTTCCAGATGACGCACCATAATCAAAAGCTAAAATCCCTTGTTTTTTCATAATTACCTCTTATTCTTTTGTTGATTTAATTTGTCCATAAGATTTAAATCTAACTAACATACTTTCCATTTCTGAATCAGGTAATACTACAGGTTTACCTATTGATCTTCCAAATACATATAATTGTGAAATATATTCAACTTGCACAGTTACATTAAACGCATTTGCTATATCTGGTCCAGCTGTCGTCAATCCGTGATTTGCTAAGATTACCGCATAACTATCTCCCATAGCTTCAAACGCATTTTTTGCTAATTCTGGTGTTCCATATGGAGCATACTCTGCACATTTAACTTTTGCCGCTTTAGTTACTCCTATCATATAATCAATCGCAGGTAAATCCTCTCTTAAACAAGCTAATACAGTTGTATAAACTGGATGAGTATGAACTACTGCATTTACATCTTCTCGATTTCTGTATAAAATCAAGTGCATTTCTATCTCACTTGAAGGTTTCAATCCTTCTTTTAAATTCCCATCCAAATCAATTACCGAAATCATATCAGGTGTCAATTCTTTGTAAGGAACTCCTGTTGGGCTTATTGCCACTAATCCTTTTTCTCTATTATAAATACTTACATTTCCTGCTGTACCATTTGTAAGTCCTTGATCTAATAAATTTAAAGAATATTCTATTACTTGTTTTCTCTCTTTTTCTAATAGCATACTTTTTCTCCCATATTTTTACACTAAATAGAACTCACTAACCTGAATCCATTAATGAGTTCCATCTTAGCATTTCAATCTATTATAATAATTTTAAGTATAATTCTTTAATTTCTTCTAAGTTTGTATCTCTTGGATTTCCACCAGTACATACATCATTTAATGCTGATGTTGCAATAAATTCTAAGTCTTCTGGTTTCATAATTTCTTTTAAGTTAGCTGGAATATCTACATCTGCTGCTAATTGTCTTACTGCATCTACAGCTGCTTTTCTGTATTCTTCTTGAGACATTTTTTCAGTTCCTTCTACACCTAACGCTTTAGCAATATCTCTGAATTTTTCTCCTGTGAATGGAGCATTATATTCCATTACTGTTGGTAAAATAATTGCATTTGCAATTCCGTGTGGAGTGTTATAGAAAGCTCCTAATGGATGAGCCATTGAGTGAACAATTCCTAATCCTACATTTGAGAATCCCATTCCTGCAATATAAGAAGCTAATGCCATTTTTTCTTTTGCTTCTCTATCGTTTTTAACTGCTCCTCTTAAATACTTACCAATTAATTCAATTGCTTTTAAGTGGAACATATCTGTCATTTCCCACGCTGCTTTAGTTGTAAATCCTTCAATTGCATGTGTTAAAGCATCTAATCCTGTTGCTGCTGTCAATACTTTAGGCATTGTCAACATTAATTCAGGATCAACTATTGCTACTACCGGTAAATCATGTGGATCTACACAAACAAATTTTCTATTTTTTTCTACATCTGTAATTACATAGTTAATTGTTACTTCTGCTGCTGTTCCAGCTGTTGTTGCTACTGCAATTATTGGAACACTTTTATTTTTAGTTGGTTCAGCTACACCAAATTCTAAACTTCTTACATCTGCATATTCAGGGTTTGTAATAATAATTCCAATCGCTTTTGCAGCATCCATTGATGATCCTCCACCAACTGCAATAATATAATCTGCACCTGATGTTTTAAATTTTTCTACTCCATCTTTAACATTTTCTATTGTTGGATTTTCTTGAACATTTGAGAATATTTCATATTCTAACCCTGCACCTTTCAACACTTCTTCTACTTTTGCTGCTACTCCAACTTTAATTAATCCAGGATCTGTACATAAAAAAGCTTTTTTAAATTTGTTTTTAGCTACTTCTTCTACTATTGCATTTATAGCTCCAAATCCGTGATAAGCTACTTCGTTTAAAATAATTCTGTTTGCCATGATAATATCTCCTTCTACATTCAAATCTGTTTATTTGATGTTTTTTATTTTACAAATTTAGTTTACCTTGTTTTTGTATTTTGTCAAGTAAAAAACACAATTATTTAATTTCATTTTAAGTGCGATTGCGAAAAAATTCACTATTTTCAATGCTTAGAGAATATAAAAAAAGATGTAATTTTTTTTGAAATCACATCTTAATTTTTGTCATTTTTGTTTTTTTCTCGTAAAATAACAATAACTTTTCCTTTTAAAAAACACACTTTTGCTTTTTTAGAAATTATCAAATTACTTACTAATCTAGATTCTTTTCTTGTTATCGTCACTCTATCCAACTCATATTTAAAGCCTTTTAATAATAGTTCCTCAATTTTACTATCAAGTAATATAATTGAAAATTCATAGTTTTCTTTATTTTCAAGGTCAAAAGACTCCTCTTTATAAAAAATTTCTTCATTTTTTGTCAAAAAAATTAAATTTTTATAAGTTTCCATTAAATTCAAATTACTAAGTGTCATATCAACTCTTCCACCAAGTCCACCTAAAACATATATTTTTTCAAACTGTATATTTTTATCTTTTTGAATTACATCTATTTTTTTTAAAATAAGCTCAAAATCAGTGAAATCTTTTTCTCTTGGATATTTTTCAATAATGCAATTTTCATTTTTATAATACTCTAAAACATCACTATTTATCGAATCTAAATCACCAACTATATATTTTACATTTAACTTATATTGATGTGCATAATTTGCACCCCCATCTGCACAAAAAATATAATCTTCTTTATCTATCAGTTTAGTTACAAAATTATCTTCATATTCATATTTACCATTTGTAAAAATTATCGCTTTCATATATCCTCTCTCTTACATTTTTTTAATTCCTACTACATTATATCACGATATTTTAAATTGTAGTATTTAAAATAAAAAAGTTCTCACTTCTTTTTATTTTAGAAATAAGAACTATTTTAATTAATTTTTAACTATAGTATCTTTCACCAAACTGTTAAATCCAATTAACGCTATTAAATTTGGAATTACCATAAATCCATTAAATAAATCTGCTAATTCCCAAACCATATCCACTTTTTGTGTTGTCCCAATTACTATACATGCTAAAACTATTATTCTATATATATTTATTGCTTTTTTTCCAAATAAATATCGAACATTTGCTTCTCCAAATAAATACCATCCAATAACTGTTGAAAATGCAAAGAAAAATAATGCAATCGCTACAAATATTCCGCCAAAATGTCCTAAAGTGTTAATGAATACTTGTTGTGCTAATGAAATTCCTGTTAATCCTTCTACTTTTCCATTTGTTGTCAAAATAACTAAAGCTGTTAGTGTTAAAACTACAAATGTGTCAATAAATACAGTAACTATCGCTATATGTCCTTGATCTTCTGGTTTTTTTACTTTTGCCATTGCATGTGCATGAGGTGTTGATCCCATTCCGGCTTCATTTGAAAATAATCCTCTCGCAATTCCATATCTCATAGCTTTTCTAATTCCTTGTCCTAAAAATCCTCCTACCATAGCTTTCGTAGTAAATGCACTTGTAAATATTGCACTTAATGCTGGAAGTATATGATTATAATTTAAAATAATTACAACTATACAAATCAATATATACATCCCTGCCATTATTGGAACTACTTTTTCAGTAAACGCTACAATTCTTTTTACTCCTCCAAAAAAGATAAATCCTGCTAGCATAGCAATGATAATTCCTGTTACAACTGTAGGAATTTTAAATGAATTTTCAAATGCTACACCTATTGAATTTGATTGAACTGCATTTCCCATAAATCCTAAAGATAGCATACATGAAATTGCAAAAAATATCGCCATACCTTTTGCTAGTTTATTTCCACCAAATAATTTTTCTATATAATACGCTGGACCTCCCGTCACAGCTCCATCTACTTCTCTTTTAAATAATTGACCTAAAACTGCTTCAGCGTAAATTGTTGCCATTCCTAAAAATGCACTAAACCACATCCAAAAAATAGCTCCCGGACCTCCCGAAACGATAGCAGTTGCTGCTCCTGCTAAATTTCCTGTCCCAACTTGTGCCGCAATAGCTGTTGCTAATGCTTGAAATGATGACATTCCTTTATGATCTGCATCTTCTCCATTTAGATCAAATCCGTTCACTAAATGTTTCAGTCCCATCTTAAATTCTCTTACTTGAATAAATTTTAATTTTAATGTGAAAAAAATTCCTGTCCCAACCAATAAGATAATTAACAAATATCCCCAAAAAAAACTGTTTAATCCTTCAATTACTTTTAACATTTTCATCTCCTCATTTCTTAAAAATTTAATAAAAAATGAATGAATTGCTGAACTTCTAAATATTCAAAAAATAAAAAAGGTCCTTTTTTAAAGACCTCTGATTGAATATAAAGAAACAAACGTATGAAAAATATACGCCCGTATCTCTGTCCTTTTACCTGAGAGTTTAGGATATTATTCTAATATCTTTGCTCCTTCGGTGTCATCTTCGTATCGCTTTAATCTTTGGATTTGTAGTTAAGAGTACTACCAAACTTACTCACAATACTGATGATCTCTCCAGAGGTTCGTCCAATATGAGTCCTTTTACCTGAAAGAGTCGCTTCTTCGGTGTTATCTTTATCATTTATATAATTTTTACTAAATGACACGATAATCTCTCCTCATATCTTCATCCGATTTATTTTACCTTCTTTATATTAACATATTTTTTTTATAATTTCAATATTTTAACTATATATTTTTATTATTTAAACTTTAAAAAAAAAAAGAAGTTTTAAAATTTCATTATTAAACTTAATAACAAAATTTTTCAACTCCATTTTTATATTATCTTCTCTTATTTCCAATAAAACCTTTCATTTGTTTAACTGCTAAATATGAATCTATTTGTTGTAATAACTCTGTTGCTACTCCAACTAAGATTAATAAACTTGTTCCACCTAATAATACTGGTATTTTTAAAGCATATCCAAACCAAATATTTGGGATTACACCTAAAAATGCTAAGAAAAATGCACTTCCAAATGTAATTCTAGTCACAACACCTTCTAAATATTCAGCTGTTTCATCTCCAGCTCTTTTCAATGGTACTGTTCCACCACTTTGTTTTAAATCATCTGCTATCTTATCAGGGTCAAAAGCTACAGTTAAAGTATAGAAAAACGAGAACAACACAATTAAAAATGCAAATACAATTAAGTATAACGCACCTGTTTGTTGAAATTGTGAAGCTAATTGGTTTTTTAAACTACTAGGTTTCATCATTCCTACTAAAAATGATGGAATTACCATTAATACTGACGCAAAAATTATTGGCATAACTCCTGCTGCATTTATTTTTAACGGTAAATAAGTTCTTTTCCCAACACTACTTGTTCCTTTACCAAATCCTAAACTTCCTTTACCAGGATATTGAATTGGTATTCTTCTTTCAGCTAATTGTACTATAACCATTAATGCTATTATTATTACAAATAATATTATTGATACAGCAAACATCACATATCCCATTCCACCAGTTAAACTTGTAGCCATTTGTACAAAAACTGTTGGTAATCCACTTACAATATTTGCAAAAATAATCATTGATGTTCCATTACCTATTCCTCTTATAGTAATTCTTTCTGAAATCCACATAATAAATGCTGTTCCACCTGTCATTAATGCCATTGAACTTATTATAAATTTAGCTCCTGGTTCGTAAACCAATCCTTGTGTAGTTAATGTAATTGCTATTCCAAATGATTGTGCTAATGCTAAAAATATTGTTAAATATCTAGTCCATTGTGTTAATTTTTCTCTTTGTTTACCACCTTCACGCTGCATTTCTTCAATTTTAGGAAATACAATCCCTAATAATTGAACTACGATTGAAGCATTAATATAAGGACCTATTCCCAACGAAAATATTGATGCCCTTTGAATTGCTCCACCAGAAAAAATATTTAAAAAATTTGACACTGCATTATCTGTAAAATGCTTAAATAATTCCATATTTAATCCCGGAACACCTATATGTATCCCAATTCTAGCAATTACAAACATAACTAATGTAAACCCTACTCTTTTTCTTAACTCAGGCGTAGTTGTAAGAGCATTTATTCTAACTTTAATTGCTTCAGCTAAAGTCAATATCACCACTCCTTATATATGAAGAAAAAGCAAGATTCCAAATCTTACTTATTCTGCATCATTTTTATTGTTTCCAGCTATATTTGCATACGATTTAACTTCTAATAATTCTACTGTTCCTCCAGCTTTTTCAATTAACTCTTTAGCTATTGCTGAAATTTTATGTGCTTTTACAGTTAATTTTTTAGTTACTTCTGCTTCACCAATTATTTTTAAAATTGATGTATATTCTTTTTCTTTAACATAAGACTCAACATTCACTGCTAAGTACTCTTTAACTGCTTTTCTTCCTTGTGCATTTCTAACATTTTCATCAGAATATTTAGTGATGAATTTAGGATTTTTAACTGCTCCATTTTCAACTAATGTTTCTAAACTAACAACATCTCCATCATTAAATTTATCAACTATATTAGCTAATGTTAATACAATTATATCTTTTTTAAATGCTGAATTTGAAAATCCTCTTTTTGGAACTCTTCTAACGATTGGCATTTGTCCACCTTCAAATATAGGTGAAACATATGATCCTGATCTTTGTTTTTGTCCATTATGTCCTTTACCAGCTGTTTTTCCCCAACCAGTTCCGTGACCTCTACCTACTCTTCTTCTTTCTTTTTTCGATCCTTCAGCAGGTCTTAATTCATTAAGATTCATTTATTCTAAACCTCCTCTACTTTAAGTAAATAAGAAACTAATTTTAGTTTTCCTTCTATATCTGCTGTTTTATTATGAGTTACTGTTTGACTAATTTTTCTTAACCCAAGTGATTTAACAGTCGCAACATGATTAGGTTTTCTTCCATTAATTCCTTTAACAAGTGTTACTTTTACTTTAGACATTAATTTTACCTCCTAATCTTATTATCCTATAATTTCTTCAACCGATTTTCCTCTTAATCTTGCTACTTGTTCAACCGATCTTAATTGTTTTAATCCATCTAATGTCGCTCTAGCAACGTTTCCTTTATTTTTAGATCCTCTAATTTTAGTTAGTACATCTGTTACTCCTGCTAACTCTAATAATTCCCTAGTTGCAGAACCTGCGATAACTCCTGTCCCTTTTGAAGCTGGTTTTAATAATACTGAAGTTGCATTAAATTTACCAATTTGCTCGTGAGGTAATGTCCCACCTTTTAATGAAACAGTTATCATATTTTTCTTAGCACTTGCTACTGCTTTTCTAATTGCTTCAGGTACACCATTAGCTTTCCCTAATCCAATACCTACTTTTCCGTTTTCATCTCCAACTGCTGCTAATACTGAGAAAGACATTCTTCTTCCTCCTTTAACAGTTTTAGAAACTCTGCTTACTTTTAAAAGACTTTCTTTATATTCAGTTGCTTTTACTTCTCTAGCCAAAATAAATCCTCCTTCTTTCTAGAATTTTAATCCTGCTTCTCTAGCTGCATCAGCTAAAGCTTTTACTCTACCAGTGTAAATGTATCCACCTCTATCGAATACAACAGTATCGATTCCTTTTTCTAATGCTTTTTTAGCGATTGCTTCTCCTACTTTTTTAGCAGCTTCCACATTAGAACCATTTTCGATTTTTGCACCTTTTTCAATACTTGAAGCTGAAACTAAAGTATTTCCAGTTGTATCATCAATTAATTGAACAAAGATATTTTGTAAACTTCTGAAAACAGAAAGTCTAGGTCTTTCAGCAGTTCCACTGATTTTTCTTCTGATACTTTTATGTTTTTTATTTCTTAATTTACTTCTATCGATTTTTTTAATCACTAAAATCTACCTCCTATCCTTTCTTACCTTCTTTTCTTCTTATTGTTTCATGAGCGTATTTAACTCCTTTTCCTTTGTATGGTTCAGGTGGTCTCTTAGCTCTTATGTTTGCTGCGATTTGACCTACTAATTGTTTGTCAATTCCTTCTACAGCTATTTTTGTATTTCCTTCTACTTTGAAAGTGATACCTTCTACAGCTTCAATTTCTACTGGATGAGAATATCCTAATGCTAAAGTTAATCCTTTACCATTAGCTTGTACTCTATATCCAACCCCAATTAACTCTAAGTTAATTGTAAATCCTTGGCTCACTCCAACAATCATGTTATTTAAGTTTGCTCTTGTAGTTCCATGTAAAGCTCTTATATTTGGTAAATCATTTGGTCTTTCAAATGTAATTTCATTATCATTTATATTTACTTTAATTTCACTGCTTAATTCTCTAGTTAATTCACCTTTAGGTCCTTTAACAGTGTAAACATTACCATTATTTTTAATTTCTACACCAGATGGTATAGTTATAGGTTTATTACCTACTCTTGACATGACTCTCCTCCTATTAATTTAATGCGTAAATTACCACACGTAGCAAAGTACTTCTCCACCAACGTTATGCTTTCTGCATTCTTTGTCTGTTAATACACCATTTGGTGTAGAGACAACGGCAATTCCTAATCCACCTAATACTTTAGGTAAATTTTCAACTGATGAGTAAACTCTTCTTCCAGGTTTTGAAATTCTTTTTAATCCTTTAATAACAGTTTCTCCATCAACATATTTTAAAGTTACTACTATATCTTTTATGTTTCCTTCTTCTTTAATTTCGTAACCTGCTATATATCCTTCATTTTTTAATATATTTGCTATACTTTCTTTGATTTTTGAAAATGGAACTTTAACA
The DNA here is from genome assembly GCA_963528625.1 of uncultured Leptotrichiaceae bacterium. Classification (GTDB taxonomy): domain Bacteria; phylum Fusobacteriota; class Fusobacteriia; order Fusobacteriales; family Leptotrichiaceae; genus CALHVR01. The sequence goes on from CAURVQ010000005.1 coordinate 61,283, forward strand.
TCTGTATGTCTTGCAGTATTACCATTTCTTAATCTAGTTAACATATCAGCAATAGGATCTGTTAAATGCATCTATTTGTCCTCCTCTCAAATTTTTCAAATTACCAACTTGATTTTTTTACTCCTGGGATTGCTCCCTCTCCTGCTAATTGTCTAAACATTACTCTTGAAATTCCAAACTCTCTCATAAATCCTCTTGGTCTTCCATTTATTTGACATCTGTTTCTTAATCTAGTAGGCGAAGCATTTCTAGGTAATTTTGCTAATTCTAAAATAGCTTCTCTATCTCCTTTTTTAGCTCTTGCTTTTAATTCTGCTCTTTTAGCAGCATATTTATCAACTATTTTTTCTCTTTTAACGTTTCTTTCAACCATTGCTCTTTTAGCCATTTGTTTAATTACACCTCCTTAAATTTAGAACTATTTTGCAAACGGCATTCCGAATGCTCTTAATAATGCTCTTCCTTCTTCATCGTTTTTAGCTGTTGATACAAAAGTAATTCCTAATCCAAAGATTTTATCTACTTTATCAATTTCAATTTCAGGGAAAACGATTTGTTCTTTTAATCCTAATGTGTAATTACCTCTACCGTCAAATCCTTTGTTAGATACTCCTTCAAAATCTCTTACTCTTGGTAAAGTAATACTTACTAATCTATCTAAGAACTCATACATTTTTTCTTTTCTTAATGTAACTTTTGCTCCAATTTTTTGACCTTCTCTTAATTTGAATCCAGCTTCTGATTTTTTAGCTGCTCTTGCTACTGGTTGTTGTCCTGTAATTTGACCCAACTCTCTTATAGCAACATCAATTAACTTAGGATTGTTTACAGCTTCTCCAATCCCCATATTTACGATTATTTTATCTAATTTTGGTACTTGCATAACATTAGAAATATTTAATTCTTTCATTAATGAAGTTACTATTTCTTCTTTATATTTTTTTTGTAATCTTGGAATATATTTTTCAGCCACTAATAGTCCTCCTCTCTATCTTATAATTCATTACCAGATTTAACTGATATTCTTACTTTTTTACCATCTTTTATTTCACGTCTTACTCTAGTTGCTTTTCCAGCTTTTTCATCCCATAACATAACTTTAGATGAGAAAATTGGCATTTCTCTTTCTACAACTGTCCCTTGTGGATTCATTGCATTAGGTTTAACATGTTTCTTTTGAATATTTACACCTTCAACTATTATTTTTCCTCTTTTAGGGAACACTTTTAACACTTTTCCGATTTTCCCTTTATCTCCTGTTTGTCCTTGACCTTTTTCATTTCTTGATAAGTCTTTAGATCTACCGCTAATTACAACAACTGTATCTCCAGTTCTAACATGCAACTTGTTAGGAACTGCTTTAATTTTCGGTTTAGCCACTTGTAAACCCTCCTTCCTATATTACTTCTGATGCTAATGATACGATTTTCATAAAGTTTTTCGCTCTTAATTCTCTAGCTACTGGCCCAAAAATTCTCGTACCTCTCATTTCTAAGTTTGAGTTTAATATAACTGCTGCGTTATCATCAAATTTTATATATGATCCGTCTGTTCTTTTTAATTCTTTTTTAGTTCTTACTACTACTGCTTTAACAACATCTCCTTTTTTTACGTTTCCGTTAGGTGTAGCTTCTTTAACTGATGCTACAACGATGTCACCAATTTTTCCAAATCTTCTTCTTGATCCACCTAATACTCTGATTACCATGATTTTTTTAGCTCCTGAGTTATCAGCAACATTAAGTATCGTTTGTTGTTGAACCATTTAAAATTTCCTCCTCTCAAGTTTACTAAAAATTATTTTGCTTTTTCTAATATAGTAACTACTCTCCATCTTTTATCTTTACTTAATGGTCTAGTTTCCATAATTTGCACTCTATCTCCAATACCACATTCGTTATTTTCATCATGTGCTTTATATTTTTTAGAAGTTTTTACTCTTTTTTTATAAATTTTATGTAATCTCATTGTTTCTTCTAAAACTACTACTGTTTTATCCATTTTATCAGAAACTACGATTCCTTCTCTAACTTTTCTCTCGTTTCTTTCCACTGAGACATCCTCCTATTTCACAGTATTTTATTTACTATTAAACTATTTTGTTTTTTCAACAATTATAGTTTTCATTCTTGCTATATCTCTTTTTACTTGTCTTATTTTAGTAGTGTTTTGCAACTGTCCAAGAGTTTTTTGAAATTTTAAATTAAATAATTCTTGTTTCAATTCTTTAACTTGTGTATCTAACTGATCTACTGATAATTCTCTTATTTCATTTGCTGTCATTACTTATCACCACCTACTTCTTCTTTTTTTACAAATTTAACTTTGATAGGTAGTTTATGTCCAGCTTTTCTTAATGCTTCTTTAGCTTTCTCTTCCGATACTCCACCAACTTCAAACATTATTTTACCTTTTTTAACTACTGCTACCCAACCTTCAGCATTACCTTTACCTTTACCCATTCTTGTTCCTTCAGGTCTTTTTGTATAAGGTTTATCAGGGAAAATTCTAATCCAAATTTTTCCTTCTCTTTTAAATGTTCTATTTATAGTTACCCTACAAGCTTCTATTTGTCTTGAAGTAATCCATCCAAATTCTTTAGCTGCTAATCCAAATTCTCCAAAATCTACTTTGTTTCCTTTAGTTGCAATTCCACCCATTTTTCCTCTGAACTGTTTTCTATATTTCGTTCTTTTAGGTATTAACATTAATTGTCTCCTCCTTCCTTCTTAGAAAGAACTTCACCATTAAATATCCATACTTTCAATCCTAAAGCACCATATGTAGTATGTGCTGTTGCAGTTGCATAATCAACATCTGCTCTTAAAGTATGTAAAGGTACTCTTCCTGAAAGTGTCCATTCACTTCTCGCAATTTCGGCACCATTTAATCTTCCTGATACCATTACTTTAATTCCTTTTACTCCTGATTTCTCAGCTCTTTGAATTGCTTGTTGTACTGCTCTTTTATAAGCTACCCTTTTTTCAATTGCAGTCGCAATACTTTCTGCTACTAATTGTGCATCTTTGTTAGGGTTTTTAATTTCTTGTACTTTAACTTGTACTTTTTTATTAGTTAATTTTTCTAAATTCACTTTTAAAGCTTCAATTTCTTGACCTTTTCTACCTATTAAAATTCCTGCTTTACCAGTTTCTATAATAATTGTTATATCAGTTGGAGATGTTCTTTCCACTTTAACTGTAGAAATTCCCGCATGATAATAATTTTTCTTAATGTAATTTCTTACTTTAATATCTTCATGAAAATTGTTTAAGTATTCTTTTCCTTCAGCGAACCATTTTGAATCCCATGTTTTTGTGATTCCTATTCTAATCCCCCTAGGGTCTACCTTTTGTCCCACAGACTTACCTCCTTATTAGTTTCTTTCTGACACTTCAACTGTGATGTGTGCAGTTGGTTTTCTTATAACATCTGCTCTTCCCATCGCTCTTGGGCTAATTCTTTTTAATACTGGTCCTTTATCTATTAATATTTTTGAAATAAATAATTTATCTGGATCCATATTATTATTATGTTCAGCATTTGCAATAGCTGATCTCAATGTTTTTTCTATATATTTTGCTGCCTTTTTATTTGTAAATTTCAATACGTTTAATGCTTGTAAAGCATTTTTTCCTCTTACGATATCTGCAACTAATCTTGCTTTTTGAGGACTTAATCTTTGGTAACGTAATTTTGCTACTACTGCCATTCAAAGGCCTCCTTTCATTCTCTCTTATCTTTTATTATCTTTTTTTCTTAGCATCTTTACCATGACCATAGTAAGTTCTTGTTGGTGCGAACTCTCCTAATTTATGTCCTACCATTTCCTCAGTTATATAAACTGGTATATGTTTTTTACCATTGTATACTGCAAAAGTATGTCCTATAAATTGAGGGAATATTGTTGATCTTCTTGACCATGTTTTAATAACTTGTTTTTTCTCACCTAACGCTTCAACTTTTTTTAATAAATAAGCATCAACAAAAGGTCCTTTTTTTAATGAACGAGCCATTCTTCCTCCTTATTTCATTATTTAGATTATGTCTTTCATACAAAGTAAGCTAAATGTATTCAGTTACATTAAGCTACTTTGCACATTTTCTTTATTTGATTATTTTTTTCTACCTCTAACGATAAATTTATCGCTTGGTTTACTTCCTCTTGTTTTCTTACCAAGAGCAGGTTTCCCCCAAGGTGTAACTGGTGATTTTCTTCCTATTGGAGATCTTCCTTCCCCTCCTCCGTGTGGGTGATCTACAGGGTTCATTACTGATCCTCTTACATGAGGTTTTCTTCCTAAGTGTCTATTTCTTCCTGCTTTACCTAACGAAACTAATGAATGCTCAGCATTTCCAACAGCTCCAATTGTAGCCATACATTCTTTATGAATTAATCTTAATTCTCCAGAAGGCAATTCAACGTGGCAATAAGTTCCTTCTTTTGCAACTAATCTTGCCGCAGTTCCTGCTGATCTTGCTAATTGTCCACCTTTACCTGGTAACAACTCAACATTGTGAATTACTGTCCCAATCGGTAAGTCTTTTAATTTCAATGCGTTTCCTGGTTTAATATCTGCTCCTTCACCAGCTAAAACTACATCTCCTTTTTTCAATCCGTTTGGAGCTAAAATATATCTTTTTTCTCCATCTACATAATGTAATAATGCTATATTAGCCGTTCTATTTGGATCATATTCCACAGTAGCTACTTTCGCAGGAACTCCAATTTTATTTCTTTTCCAATCGATTACTCTATATAATCTTTTGTGTCCTTTATGTCTGTTTCTACCTGTTCTATGACCATAATTATCTATACCATAAGATGATCCTAGAGGTTCTACTAACGATTTTTCAGGTCTAACTTTGTCTAATTCGTTATTAACTAATATCGACATATGCCTTGTCCCACTAGTTATCGGTTTTAACTTTTTAATTGGCATAACTTTCTCATCCTCCATTTTCTTTAATTTTAATTTATATAATTTTAGTTTTTACTAACTTTTTTATAACAACTTTACCGGGTGTGTCTATGTTTATTACAACCTAAAATATACACACCAAAATATTATAACATAATATCAAAAAAAAATCTAGTATTTTTTTCAATATTAAGAAAAGAGATTTATTAAATCTCCAATCTTAATATATTATTGTTATAATCTATATTTAATTATATTTCATAAGCTGATATTTTTTCTCCAGCTTTTAATTTAACAACTGCTTTTTTTATAGCAGGTGTTTTATAAGCTGACATTCTAAATCTAGCAGCTTTAGGTTTAATGTTTAATGTATTTACACTTTCAACTTTAACATTAAATAATTTTTCAACAGCTTCTCTTATTTGAATTTTATTAGCTCTTTTATCTACAATAAATACAAATTCATTATTTTCCATTAAAAGTCTTGCTTTTTCTGTATTAACAACAGGTTTTTTAATTATATCAGTAATATGCATTATGCTAGCACCTCCTCAATAGTTGCAAGAGCTTCTTTACTAACAACTATTTTGTCTTGTTTTAATAACCAGTAGATGCTTAATTCTCTTGGTTCCAATACAAATGTATCTTTTAAATTTCTAACTGATAAATATAAATTATAATCATTATCAGTCGTAAAATCATTAATTACAAATAATTGTTTCCCTCCTGCTAAATTAATTGCTTTTCCAAATTCAACAAATGTTTTAGTTTTAGGTGTTTCTAATGTGAAATCATCTAATACGATTAAACTTCCAGCATTAATTTTAGCTACTAATGCAGATCTTAAAGCTAATTTTCTAACTTTTTTATTTACTTTCTTAGCATAACTTCTTGGTTTAGGTCCGTGAACAACTCCTCCACCAACCATATGTGGTGCTCTTGTTGATCCTTGTCTAGCTCTTCCTGTTCCTTTTTGTTTGAAAGGTTTTCTTCCTCCACCTCTTACTTCTGCTCTCGTTTTAGTTGAAGCTGATCCTTGTCTTAATTCAGCTAATTCAGCAACTAACACTTCGTGCATAACTGTTTTATTTGGTTCAATTCCAAAAATTTCATTATTTAATTCAACTGTTCCTGCTTGTGAACCGTCTAATTTATATATATTTAAAACTGGCATTTATTTTCCTCCTCTCTCACTTTAATTAATATTTCTTAACCGATTTTTTAATTACTAAATAACCATTTTTAGGTCCTGGTATTGCACCTTTTACTAATAAAAGATTGTTTTCAACATCAAATTTAATTACTTTTAAGTTTTGAACTGTTACTTGTTCATTACCTAATCTACCAGCCATTTTTTTACCTTTTGGTACATTACTGTTTGATGCAGCTCCTCCAGCGTTTGACCCTCCTAATCTATGGTTTCTTGAAACCCCGTGTGAAGCTCTGTTTCCACCGAAGTTATGTCTTTTCATAACTCCTGCAGTCCCTTTACCTTTTGAAGTTCCTGTAACATCTACAAATTCAATTCCTTCTAAAATATCAACTTTAATTTCTTGTCCTAATTGAAATTCAGAAGTATTAGTAACTTTAAACTCTTTTAAGAATTTTTTAGGAGTAATTCCTGCTTTCTTAAATATTCCCATTTCTGGTTTAATTGTATTTTTTTCTTTTTTGTCATCAAATGCTAATGTAATCGCATCATAACCTTCTTTTTCAGTAGTTTTAACTTGAACTACAAAGTTTGACCCAGCTTCAATAACTGTAACTGGAACTAATTTTTCATCTTCAAAAATTTGTGTCATTCCGACTTTTTTTCCTAATATCATTATTTTTTTCCTCCTTAATATATTGGTTGACTTAGTTATACCACTTGCCAACTTGTATTAAGCCTATAATTGCTTAATTTCAATCCCTACACCTGATGGTAAGTTTAATGAACTTAATGCTGAGATAATTTGTTGACTAGAATTTTTAATTTCAACAAATCTTCTATGTATTCTCATTTCAAATTGTTCTCTTGAATCTTTATTTACATGTACAGATCTTAAAACTGTATATTTTTTAGTTTTAGTTGGTAAAGGAAGTGGACCAGCTAATTCTGAACCATTTTTCTTTACTACTTCAGCTATTTTTTTAGCTGATTGATCTAATAATTTATGATCATAAGATTGTAAATATATTCTTATTTTATCCAAAGCTTTTTCCTCCTATTTTTATTCTTAAAACTATTTAGTAATAGTTGCAACTACTCCTGAAGCTACTGTTCTTCCACCTTCTCTA
>CAURVQ010000006.1:0-66760 GCA_963528625.1 uncultured Leptotrichiaceae bacterium
TAATTTCTTTTTTACAAACAAAGCATGATTTAGCTAATAATGATGGTGGCAAGAAATTTTATTTAGATATGATAAAAAAGATCAAAAACTAAAATACTAAAGTTTGAATTTATGGAGAGATATGATGATAAGAAATATAAGAAAAGATGATGCTGCATCAATACAAAAAATATGCGATATTTCTTTAGGGTATAAGGCATCTGTTGAATTAATAAGTAGACAAATAGAAAAGTTGTCAAACGATATAAACCATCATTACATTTATGTGTATGAGGATGAGGATTCACATACAATTGTTGGATTTGTACATGCAGAAGTTTATGAAAGTCTTTATTCAGATGTGGGATTAAATATTCTAGGATTAGCAGTACTTCCGGATTTTCAAGGTAAAGGCATTGGAAAGAAATTGATGAGTCAGTTAGAACTAAAAGCTAAAAGTGATTCATTAGCATTTATCAGATTAAATTCAGCATCAACACGTTTGGAAGCACACAAATTCTATGAAAATATTGGATATTTATGTGACAAAATACAGAAGAGATTCATTAAAATTTTTGATTAGATAAATTAAAATTTTGAAAGGTGGAGGGCTTATTGATGGACGAAATAAAAGCTTATTGGTATAGGCTCAAAACAGAGTATGAAAACAAATATAAAGAAGCATTTTTGAAGGATTTTGAGAAATCAAAAACATATCTGAAAACAATGGAGAACTATCTATTGGAAAGACTGGAAGATAATCCTTCAGATATTGATGTAGTATGTACTTTAGCTTCAGTAAGGTTAGAGCTTAGATATAGTGAAAGTGATTGTGTTAATTTATTAAAGGATTTTTTAGACCGCTTTGGCTTAATATTAGATAATGCCCATAAAGCAAGGATTTATACAAACATAGGGTTTTATGAAGATTATTCCAAGGAAGCATTAGAGTTTCTGACTAAAGCTTATGAGCTTAAATCACCTTATATAGAAACCTACACTGGTCTTGGTCTTTACTATTTTGGTGAATTTCAGGGATGTAAACTAAGTAAAGCTGATTTTTATAATACGCAAAAAAATATATCCTTAAGCAAAAAATACTTTGAAATAGCCAAAGATATGGATAAAAGTTATAAATCTGCTTTCAACTACGCAGTATGTTTATTTGAACTAAAAGAATATGAACAGGCTGAAGCAATATTTTTGGACTTATTAAAAAAATATCCAAATCGAATGAGGCTTATGCTAGCTATTTCTTATTGTGAGGTATGTCTTGGGAATAAAGAAAAGTCCATTTATTATTTAAAGCAGGTTAAGGATGGTCGAGATGATAACTATTCTTTAAATACTGACGACATTGCTGATTATGAGATTTTTAATGTTTATTACGTACTTGAAGAATACGATGAGTATTTAGCTTTTTTTGATAAAGTGATTTCAGATTATTATACGGTTGATTGGGAACATTATTATTTTGTTTTGTGGCTAAAAAATGAAAAAGAAAAGTTTTACAAACTTGTGGAACATAATAGAACATATTTGGATCAGGCTTTAATGGATGCAATAGCAGATGATGAGTATGATAGTGAAGAAGAAAAGCAAGAAATAATTTCTGACAGTGAAAAAGACAAAACAGAATATGAAGATATGATATCTCGCATAAAAAAAGGAGAATCTAAACCGGATTTGCATTTAGAACTATATCCTGAGTTTTCGTGCTTTTTGATTGATTGCGTAAGACATCAATTTTAGTTTAATAAACAGGAAATTGAATTTGAAGAAGCTGTCCGAAGAAGAAAAGAAGTGGCTAAAAAAGATTGTACAGAAGTCGGATTTGCTGAAAAATCTAAATCCCCAGTGGGGGCAGAAGTAAAGAACAATAAAATAAAATATGGAGGAAAAATAAATGGGAATGATTGCAAATTATCAGTCAACTACTGACATTGAATTAGAAAAATTTATGTGTCTTGATGATGTGGAAGAAGTACAAGATGATGAGAACTTAGAAATTTGTGATATAGATAAAATGTGGGATGCACTTCATTTTTTGTTGACAGGAAAATCTGCCCTCGAACCGATTAAAGATAATTTAATCAGTGAAGCGATTGTAGGGCAGTTTAATATTTCTGGAGAAGAAATCGAAGAATTTATATCTGGAACGAAAAGTGATAGAGTGAAAGAAATTGCAAAGGCATTGCAAGAGCTTGATTTTGAAACATATATTGATAAATTTGATATGAGTGTGTTTTACCAAAACGATATTTACCCTGATATTTGGGAATACGAAGAAGAAGCTGATGAAATTAAAGATGAGTTAAGAATCTCATTTGAAAGTTTAAAAAAATTTTATGAGAAAATGGCGGAGCAAGAGAGCGCCGTATTAGTGTCAATCTATTAACTGTACATTTAGAAAAATTTGTGTAGGGAGGAAACAACCATGTCAGTAAGTGGTTATACGGTTGAAGCACATGGACATGACCGAAAAAGTGATGATTATGGCTACGTGAATATTATGTACCGCTATGGTAACAAGAAGCCCTGCCCCAGACCAGAGCAGTGCGAAAGGATGGAGGTTATGTGGGCGGACGAAAGTGTCTACGGATCGCCCGCTCCCGGTTACAAAGTCGGAGATTTTATTATGACTTGGTTGATGGGGAGTGAGCGTCTTAATTGTGGGATATTTGCCCGTAGGGAAATTGCCCAGTGCTTAGCTGAAACTTTCTCTGGTTTAAAAATCAAGGAATTGGAGTGGTTTGAGAACCCCAGAGAAAAAACACTGAAAAATGGAAAGCCTCGTATGCGCCGCGTCAAGTGGTTGCCGGAGAGTGAGGTGGATTTAGTGTACCTATACTCTGACTGTTATATTGATGTTCGAAACCCTGTGCCAATTCAGACGGATTTTTTTACCGCTACAAGAATGGATGCTTGGGGAGAGACTACTTGGTTTATGTGTACTCCAAAAGCTGCTGAAAAACTGATTACCATGGATTTTGAAAATCTGACCGTCAAAGAAGCAACTATTGTCGGATAGGTATATATTTATTAAGAAGACAAGGAGGGAAAGCATGGAATATCCATACAAGAATGATTGAAAGACCTCCATGTGGAGCGTGATTTGACGCTGGAACAGCTTATAAAACAGACCTATCTCTCCAAATCTACGCTGGGAGCTATGAAGCGGAAGACCTCAAGGACATCAGCCACTATGTCTTTATCAAGCTGGCGAAATTTTACGAGGTAACAACTGGCAATATATTGGGGCGGTCTAAAAACAGAAGTCACCCAAACTCCGATCTTGCAGAACTGCGTTTGAGTGATGATATGACTGAACTTTTGAAAAGGAGAGGAACTAACAATGTTTGAAAATAGTGATTTAAAGGATTTTTGGAATAGTCATGAATACTATACCGAAAACTATGTAGAAGAACCATTAACTGATGAAATAATAGCATTTTATGAAAATAAATTAGGTTTCAAATTACCTAAGTCTTATATTCAACTTATGAAAATACAAAATGGTGGTGCTCCCAAAAAAGAATACTGGTTTAATGAATATGCTAAAAGAAATGAGGTAAACACAATTGGGCTTGCTGGATTTTTTGGAATAGGGGGTAACAAGCGTAACTCTTTATTTGGAAAATTTGGAAATGAATTTTGGTTTAATGAATGGGAATATCCACGAGATATAGGAATTATTATTGCAGATACAGAATCTGGTGGACATGATATGATCTATTTAGATTATCGTGAATGTGGAAAAGATGGAGAACCCAAAGTATCCGTTTGTTTTCAAGAATATGATTATGAAATTCAAGTACTTGCAAATAATTTTGAAGAATTTATAGGAATGCTAATATCAGAGGAAGATCTTGAATATAAAGACTTTGAGTAAAAAGACAAGATTAGAAAAATTTAAACTTGTAAGAATAAATAGAGACAAAAGAAACCAATAAATGATATTTTATGTAAAAAACTAAATCCGAGAAGTGGAGTTATCAAAACAAGTAGTTCCAATGATGAAGATACAACTTTTTTCGATATAAGTTGGAAGGGAGATTTTCATTTTATTGTTACTGGTTGGGTGCATCACGGGTGGTATTATGTACAAAGAGATAAATAATTTATATCACCATCTTATGTTTATAAAAAAATAGATGATAGAGTGTTATCTGTTATGCAGTACATTATAGACGAAATTAAAAATGGGAAATATAACAACAAAAAAATTGAAAAAGAAAAAATTAAACAAGTTGTTGAAGAAAGAAATCCAACCTATTTTATGAACAATACAAAATGGAAAGAACTTATTGATTCCATCATGGAGAAAATGAGAGGTATCCCAATAAAATACAAGACGGTTTTTGATGAAGAAGAGCCTAGCATGTATTGGACGATAGATATTGATGAACATTTTTTTAATATGAATATGAGTATTGTTGAATGGTTTAAAATTGGAAGTGAATTTGAAAAAGTTGTTGGTTAAGAACGTTAGGAAAAATGATGATGATTGATAATGGGAGTGAATTTATGGATGCTTAAAGTATAAAGAAAAAAGGAATAAAGTATTTTTATGCTCATAGTTATTATTCTGGAGAAAGAGGAAGTAATGAAAATAATAATAAATTAATAAGACGGCATATACCTAAAGGAGTGGATATAGGGGATATATCAGAGGAAGCAATAAAAGAAATAGAAGATTGGATGAACAATTATCCTAGAAAATTATCTAATGGAAAAAGTTCAAATGAAATATATGAAAAAAATAAAAAATATATTTTTATAATAAAATATGATAAAATAAATAAAATATTTTAGTATAAAAGAGGACGATCATAAATGAAAAATACAATTTTTGATTATTTAGAATGGCGTGGGGATTTGAGTTTTAAAATTGATAAATTTAATAAAATAGATGCACTTATTCTAGCTAGATTAGTTTATATTCCGTTTGACAATATGATTGAAAATGAAATGGTTTTAGAGAAAGTTTTAAAAAATTTTTTACAATCAAGAGAGAATTTAGAAAATGTTATTATGGAAAATGATATAAAACTTGTAAAAAAAATATTAAAGTGTGAAAGATTTAATAATTTGAAAATTTCAAATTATATAAATAAAATTGATTTAGAGGTAGAAAAACAATTTTGTGCGATGACAATAAAAATAAATAAAAACTTGAAAATTGTAGTTTTTAGTGGAACTGATAATACAGTTGTGGGATGGAAAGAAGATTTTAATATGAGTTTTTTAACTCATGTTCCGGCACAATTAGAAGCTGTAATGTATTTAAAAAAAGTAATTGAAGAAGATAATCTAAATATTATTTTAGCCGGGCATTCAAAAGGAGGAAATTTATCAGTGTATTCTTCAATTTTTGTAGATGAAAAATATAAAGATAAAATAATAAAAATTTATAATTTTGATGGACCGGGATTTAATGAAGAAATAATAAATAATGTTGAATATGAAAAAATATTAGATAAGATAGAAACATATATACCAAAAGGGTCTATTGTTGGAATTTTGTTGGAAAGAAAGGAAATTCCTAAAATTATATTGAGTAATGAAAAATTAATAATGCAACATGATTTATATTCATGGGAAATAGCAAGGACAGATTTTTTATATGTAGATGATTTATCAAAAGAGAGTAAAATGTTAATGAAAAATATACAACTATGGTTAAATAATGTTTCAGTTGAGGAAAGAAAAGAATTTATAGATGCGTTGTTTAATTCAATCTTTAATATAAATACGGACATGAAAGAAATAATAAATAATTGGCAACAAAGTTTGAAAGTAATTACTAAAGCGAGTCAAGATCCTGTATTTAAAGATATGTTACAAAAAAGTATAAAAATATTCGTAGATTCTGTATTTAAAAAAGATAAAAATTTAGAGGAAGAATAGTAAAAAATGAGAAAATAAATAAAAAAGCCATTTTTAGATAAAAATAGCTTATTAATTAGTAGTGAAAATAAAAATTCATTACTAATTTTTTATTAATATTTATTTTTTGATGTATTTATGATAAATAGTGTCAATAATTATAGCGATTGCATTATCACCAGAAACATTTGCAGCAGTACCAAAACTATCTTGCGTTATGTATAAAGCAATTAGCAAAGATGCCAAACTTCCAGTAGATGCAATACCAATCATTCCCAGAAAAGGTAGTGCAGACATAACAGCACCTCCTGGTGCTCCGGGAGCTGCAACCATCGCAATTCCTAAAGACAGAATGAATGGAACGATAATGTGAATATCATAAGGCATATTGTGCATCATTAAAATTGCAGTAACACAACTTGTTAAAGTGATAATACTTCCAGCTAAATGGATTGTTGCACATAAAGGAACAACAAATTCACGAATTTCATGAGAAACACCATTATTTTTGGCACATTCAATATTTATTGGAATAGTAGCTGCAGATGATTGTGTTCCTAGAGCAGTTACATATCCCGGAATTTGATTTTTTATAAATATAATAGGATTTTTCTTGCTAACGATACCTGCAATAACGAATAGTGTAGAAATATAGATAATATGCAAGATAATTACACAAATAAATATTTTTATAAAGATTGATAAAATAGAAAATACTTCACCACTATAAGACATATTTGCAAATGAGCCAAAAATATAAAACGGTAATAATGGAATAATTGTAGTGGAAAGCACTTTTGTAATAATTTGAGAAAATTCTGCAAATAAATTATATGTGATTTCTCCTTTCCCATTTGTTTTAAGCCAACTGATTGAAAGTCCCATAATGAAAGCGAATATTATTGCAGAAGTAACATCAATTACAGGAGTTAATGGGATAGTAAAAAATGGAGTTAATTCCAAACTTTCACTATTTAGAACCGTGGTTAAAGATTTTAAGTCTATTAATTGAGGGAAAATTGAAACTGCCATAGTGTAAGATAAAAATCCTCCAATTATAGTTGAAATATAAGAAATTAATGTTGTAATAGAAAGTAATTTACCTGCTCCTTGAGTTAAATCAGCAATACCTGAAACTACAAATCCTATAATCATTAGTGGAATTATAAATGATAGATATTTGCTAAACAGACTAGAAAATGTAAGAACTACTCTAATAATAGGTTCTGGTAAAACTTTCCCTAATAAAATACCTAAAATAATAGCTATAATTAATCTAGATACAAGTCCAAATTTAAGTTTTTTTGTCATAAAATTATCCTTTTTTATATAATTATTTTGTATTATAACATATAAGATAAAATAAGCAAAGGAGCTTTTATTGAAAAAATAAAGAGTATATATTGTAAAAAAGTATAATGTAAATTTTTATAAGCACTATAAAATTAATCTTTTAAGAAAATTATTGAAATTAAAGCAAAAAATTAGTATAATAAAGATGTAAATGAATAATTTTAAATAGGGAAGGACGAAATGATATGAAAAAAAGACCAGTAGTTTTAGTAATTTTAGATGGTTGGGGAATGAATCACCACAACAATGAAGTAGATGGAGTTAAATTAGCAAACCCTATTAACTTTAATAAATTTAAAAAAGAATATCCGTATACTGAATTAAGAGCGGATGGAGAATTTGTAGGATTGCCGGAAGGACAATTTGGAAATTCAGAAGTAGGACACTTAAATATTGGAGCAGGAAGAGTTGTTTATCAATTATTACCAAAAATATCAAAAGAAATAAGAGAAGGATTAATTTTAAATAATGGACCATTATCAAATATTATGAGTAAAACAAAAGAAGCTGGGAAAGCTTTACATATAATGGGATTAATGTCAGATGGAGGAGTTCACGCTCATATCAATCATATTATAGGATTAGTAGATATGGCTAAACAAAAAGGGTTAGAAAAAGTGTATGTTCATGCAATTATGGATGGAAGGGATACTGCACCTGAAAGTGGAGTAGACTATTTAGTTCAGTTAGAAGAAGGATTAAACAATATTGGATTAGGACGAGTTGCTACAATAGTTGGAAGATACTATGCAATGGACAGAGATAATAACTGGGATAGAGTAGAGCAAGCATACAATGCAATCATAGCTGGAGAAGGAGAACATGCAGCTACATCTAATGAAGCTATAAAAAATTCTTATGCAAATGGAGTAACAGATGAATTTGTTAAAGCTACAAAAATTGGAGAAATTGTAAAAGTAGAAGATGGAGATGGAATTATTTTTGCAAACTTTAGACCAGATAGAGCAAGACAATTAACTAGAGCGATTATTACTTCAGATTTCACAGGATTTGAAAGAAAAGTAGCTCCAAAAGTAAACTTTGTATGTATGGCACAATATGATTCAACATTTGATGTTCCAGTAGCATATCCACCAACAAAAATTGTAAATGGATTTGGAGAAGTAGTTTCTAAAGCTGGATTAACTCAAGTTAGAACTGCTGAAACTGAAAAATATGCTCACGTAACATTCTTCTTTAATGGAGGAGTGGAAGAGCCATATCCGGGAGAAATTAGATTATTATCTGATTCACCAAAAGTTGCAACATATGACTTACAACCAGAAATGAGTGCTTATAATGTTAAAAATAATTTAATTAAAGAGTTAAACAAAGGACATGTAGATACTGTTATATTAAACTTTGCAAATCCTGATATGGTAGGACATACAGGGAATGTAGAAGCAGTTATGGAAGCGTGTCAAGCAGTAGATAATTGTACAGGGCAAATTGTTAGAAAAGTATTGGAATTAGATGGAGCAGTATTAATAACTGCAGATCATGGAAATGCAGACTTATTAGTAAACCCTGAAACTGGAGAACCACATACAGCTCATACTGTAAATCCTGTTCCGTTCATCTTTATTTCAAATGACATGAAAGATGTAAAATTAAGAATAGATGGGAAATTAGCAGATATTACACCAACAATGTTAGACCTATTAGGAATAGAAAAACCAGCTGAAATGGATGGAGAAACATTAATAATTAAATAATGAAAATTGAAAAAAGTCTTAGAAATAGGGCTTTTTTTGTTTTAAAATTAATAAATAATAATAAATAGATAAAAAAAACTAGAAATAGTATGAAAAATAGTGTAAAATATATAGCAAATATAAATTAAAATAAAATGTACAAAAGGAGTAACAATATGATAGAAATGATATTACCTGATGGTAGTAAAAGACAATTAGAAAAAGCTATGACAGTAGTAGAGTTTGCAAAAACAATAGGATCTAGCTTAGGGAAATCAACTGTTGGAGCAATAATTGATGGGAAACAAGTTGATCCAAGTTATGTTATAGAAAAATCAGGAGAAATACAAATAATTACAGCAACAAGTGAAGAAGGAATAGCAATTATAAGACATAGTGCGGCACATATAATGGCTCAAGCTGTGCAACGATTATTCCCAAATACAAAAGTTACAATAGGACCAGTTATAGAAAATGGATTTTTCTATGATTTTGATCCGGAAAAACCATTTACAGAAGAAGATTTAGTAAAAATTGAAAAAGAAATGGAAAAAATTGTAAAAGAAAATTATCCGTTTGTAAGAAGTGAGATGACAGCTGAAGAAGCTAAAAAATATTTTGCTGAAAAAGGAGAAACTTATAAAGTTGAAATAATTGAAGATTTAGGTGCTGAAAAAGTAAGTATTTATCAACAAGGAGAATTTGTGGATTTATGTAGAGGAACTCATATTCCATCAACAGGATTCTTAAAAGCCTTCAAATTAATGTCAACAGCTGGAGCTTATTGGAGAGGAAATTCTAATAATAAAATGTTACAAAGAATTTATGGAGTAGCATTTGGAAGTAAAAAAGAATTAGATGAATATTTGACAATGTTAGCTGAAGCAGAAAAAAGAGATCATAGAAAATTAGGGAAACAATTAGATTTATTTTTCTTAGATGAACATGGGCCTGGATTTCCATTCTTTATGCCGAAAGGAGTAGAATTATTCAATAAATTACAAGAAGTTTGGAGAGTAGAGCATAAAAAGAAAAATTATAAAGAAATTAAAACACCAATAATGTTAGACAAAGAGTTATGGGAAATTTCTGGACACTGGTTTAATTATAGAGAAAATATGTATACATCAGAAATTGATGAAAAAGAATATGCAATTAAGCCAATGAACTGTCCAGGATCAATAATTGCATACAAAAATAATTTACATTCATATAAAGATTTACCATTAAAATATGGTGAAATGGGATTAGTTCATAGACATGAATTTAGTGGAGCTTTACACGGATTAATGAGAGTTAGAGCATTTACACAAGATGACGCTCATGTATTCTGTACGGAAGAACAAATTGAAGAGCAAATTATTGAAATTATTGATTTATATGATAAATTTTATACATTGTTTGGATTTGAATATAATATAGAGTTATCAACTAAACCGGAAAAAGCGATTGGTTCGGATGAAATTTGGGCAATGGCTGAAGCTAAATTAGAATCAGCTTTAAAACATAAAGGAATTGCGTACAAATTAAATCCGGGAGATGGAGCGTTCTATGGTCCTAAAATTGATTTTAAAATGAAAGATTCAATTGGAAGAATTTGGCAATGTGGTACAATTCAATTAGATTTCAATTTACCAACAAGATTTGAAATGAGTTATATTGGATCGGACGGAGAAAAACATGAGCCGGTAATGATTCATAGAGCGATGTATGGAAGTTTAGAAAGATTTATTGGAATTTTAATTGAACATTATGCAGGAGCATTCCCAGTTTGGTTAGCACCAGTTCAAGTTAAAGTTTTAACGATTTCTCAAGAACAAGTTTCTTATGCTGAAGAAGTTGCAGCTAAATTGCAAGAAGCTGGAATTAGAGTAGAGTTAGATACTAGAGAAGAAAAAATTGGATATAAAATTAGGGAAGCAAATGGAGAGAAAAAAGTTCCAGTACAATTAGTTTTAGGTAAAAATGAAATGGCTAACAATGAAGTAAATGTTAGAAGATTCGGTTCACAAGATAGTACAACGATGTTATTGGATGATTTCATAAAAGAAATTGTGGAAGAAGCTAAAGTTCCGTTTGGCAAGTAATTTTAAATGACAGATAGAATATTTTAAAATATAGTAAATTATATTAAATGGAGATGATATTATGAATTATGATGATTTTGAAAAAGAAGTATATGGAAATGATACAAAATATATGGCTTATGAGGAATTAGAAGCATTAGCAGGAAATAAGGTAAAAGGAAGTTTGTTGTGGATGGTTTTTGGATTAATAATAACTGGGATAACAGGATATTTTACAATTGAAACAATTTTTAGCTCAGAAGCATTATATAATAGTTTTGGAATGTTATTATACATTGCTTTAGGACTTGAAGTGATAACTGTTTTAGCGTTTTCAGCAATGGCATTTAAAGCTAGTAAATTTACATTAAGAGCAATGTTTATCTTTTATTCGTTATTAAATGGAGTAACATTATCAACATTATTTTTAGCTTATGATTTGTATAGTATTTTATATGCTTTTTTAGGAACAGTAGTGTTATTTGCAGTATTAGCAATTTATGGATATGTAACAAACGAAGATTTAAGTAAATATAATTCACTTTTAAAAGCAGGACTTTGGGCATTAATAATTATGGGGATAATAAATATTTTTATGAGAAGTGATGGATTAATGTGGATTTCTTCAATGCTAGGAGTTGTTGTGTTTATTATATTTATTGCAGTAGATGTAAATAGAATAAAAAATCAAGTTATTGAATATGGATTGACAGAAGATTTTGCAATTATTGATAAAATAGAAATTTTTGGTGCATTACAATTATATTTAGATTTTATAAATTTATTTATTTACATTTTAAGATTAGTTGGAAGAAGAGATTAATACGAAAGGGTTATCGTTTGGTAGCCCTTTAATTAAATGATTGAGGAGGAAAAAGAATGAAAAGAAAAATTGAATGTGTAGAGGAATTTCACAAAATTTATAAATTAGGAAATTCAAAAGAGCCGATAGGGAAATTAGAAAATAATAAAGAAAAATTAAGATTTGATTTAATGAAAGAAGAAAATGAAGAATATTTAGAGGCTGCCGTTAAAGGAGATATTGTAGAAGTAGCAGATGCGTTAGGTGATATGCTTTATATTTTGTGTGGAACTATTATAGAACACGGAATGCAAGATTTGATTGATGAAGTTTTTGAAGAAATTCATAGAAGTAATTTATCTAAACTGGATGAAAATGGAAATCCTATATATAGAGAAGATGGAAAAGTTATAAAAGGACCTAATTATTTTAAACCAGATATAAAAAAAATAATAGAAAATTTTAAAAAATAGTTGACAGAAATATTAAATTATGATAATATTACTGAGTAAATAATGCGGGTGGATGTCCGAACGGCTAAGGGACCGGTCTTGAAAACCGGCGAAATCGCAAGATGTCTGGGTTCGAATCCCAGTTCACCCGCCATTACTTTTTAAAGTTTAATAAATGTGGAGAAGTGGCAGAGAGGCCGAATGCGCTCCCCTGCTAAGGGAGTATCCGGGCTGAAACCTGGATCGAGGGTTCAAATCCCTCCTTCTCCGCCATTTTTTTTACTAAATAATGTAAATAGAATTGTGTGTATCTATAGCTCAACTGGATAGAGCGTCTGACTACGGATCAGAAGGTTGCGAGTTCGACTCTTGCTAGGTACGCCATTAAAATAAGGCAACTGTGTGATATATAAGAAAGCTCTTTAATTAAGGGCTTTCCTTTTAATATATAATTTTAATATTTTCATAAGAATAAACAATTATTTTTTTTAAAATTGTTTGGGGACATTTTGGGGGCAGTTTTAAATAATATAAAAAAGGAATGATTATTATGAAATTTAAAAGAAATTAGAAATCAAATATAGAGCATATCTATATTGATAGGATAAAAAAAGGTCAGTTAGAATTGTATAAAAATGAATTAAAAGGATTATTCGAAGCATATCCAATATATAAAAGAAAAAAATAGAGGGATTATAAAATGATGAATATAAAGAAATATTATGAACCATTATTTTCAGTATTAGCATTAATAAGTGTTAGTTTATCTTTGTTAGATTTTAAATATGATTTACTAGAAAAAGGAAAAATTTATTATTTTATAGATCTAAGTATTTATATTATATTTTTTGTTGATTACTTTTATAGATTAATTATTTCAAATTCAAAAGAAGAATTTATAAAATATAATATTCCTGATTTAATAGCAATTATTCCATTTTCATCGGCATTCAAATTATTTAGAATTGTAAAACTATTTAAAATAACAAAATTAGCTAGAATTTTAAAAATTTTAAAATTAAGTAAAAGTATTGCGTTAATTTTAAGAGCTTATAAAAGAATTGAAAAATTTTTGAAAACAAATGGATTAATATATTCTTTAATTTTTATATCTGTAATACTCTTTTTGAGTAGTTTTATAATGTCGTATATAGAAAATATGAAATTTATAGACGCTTTATGGTGGTCATTTGTAACTGCGACAACAGTAGGATATGGTGATATTTCTCCACAAACAGGATTAGGTAGATTGATTGCCTCTGTGTTAATGATTGTTGGGATTGGGACAATAGGAATGATTACAGGAACTATAGCAACTTATTTTTTAAATATTGAAAAAGAAACTATTTCAACTGATGAAATAGAAAATTTTATATTAAATTCAAAAGAATTTACGGAAAAAGAGAAAAAAGAAATAATAAATTATATAAATTTTGTTAAGATGAAAAGAGGTAAGTAATGAAAATAGGATTAAGAAAACCTAGCTTAAAAAAATGCTGTCAGCACGAATGACAGGAGCTGTAAAAAGAAAATTGAAAAAAGCATTGATCCCAGGATATGGACAAAAAGGGATGGGTTGGAGAGACCCAAAGAAAAAAATAAATTATATTTTAAAATAAGGGTGTTATTAGAGGTTAAATATATTTTAGGAGGAAAAATATGTATAAAAAAGTATTGTTTTTAACACTTTTATTATTAACGAGTTTAAGTTTTGGGACTGCAAAACAAAATCAAAATAAAAAACAAGTAAAAAAAGCTCCAAAGCAAGTTTATTTTAAAAATTGTAAAGAGGCGAGAGCTGCAGGATATTCAAGGATGAAAAGAGGCGAAGCTGGATACAGAGAAAAACTTGATAGAGATGGCGATGGTGTAGCTTGTGAGTAAAAAAGAAATCACGGATTTAATTCTGTGATTTTTTTGTTGATAAAGTATAAAAAAATTACACAAATAAAAAAAAGAAATTTGGAAAAAATTATAGAGAAAGGTAAAAAAATGTTGTTTAAATTATAATATCTAAATAAATTTAACATTAAAATTAGGATTAAGTAGATGGTATAAAGATTTTTTAAAAAAATATTGACTAAAGAAAAAATTAGGGTAAACTCTAATTATTGAAACTAAGTAGTTAAATTATAAAATTTATATTTAATGGTAGTTGCTTTAAGAAATATGATTTTAGAAAGAAAGAGGGACACAAATGACAAAAAAATTACAACAAAAATACGATTATAATGAGGAGATACAAAAATTTGAAGATGTGATAAGAAAACCAATATTAGAAAAATCAAAAGTTTATTATACGGGAGTTGATTTGGGAACGGCATGTATTGTTTTAGCAGTATTAAATGAAGAAAAAGAACCGATAGCAGGAGCTTATAGATTTGCGAGTGTAGTAAAAGATGGGATGGTTGTTGACTATATTGGTGCAATAAGAATTGTTAGGGAACTTAAAGCTGAATTAGAGGAGAAATTAGGAACGGAATTGATATATGCGGCGGCGGCAATACCTCCAGGAACAGATACTGTAGATGGAGGAGCTGTAAAAAATGTAGTTCAAGGAGCAGGCTTTGAGTTGACGAATTTACTTGACGAGCCGACAGCGGCAAATGAAGTTTTAAAAATAAGAAATGGAGTGATTGTGGATATAGGTGGTGGGACTACTGGAATTTCAATTTTGAAAGATGGGAAAGTTGTTTATATTGCCGATGAAGCAACAGGAGGAACTCATTTTTCATTAGTGTTATCTGGTGCTTATAAAATGTCATTTGATGAGGCAGAATTGTATAAAAGAGATGATAAAAATCATAGAGAAATATTACCAACATTAATTCCTGTAATTGATAAAGTTTCTTCAATAGTTGAAAAACACATAAAAGAATATGATATAGATGAAGTAATTATAGTCGGAGGAACATGTTGTTTGAAAGATATTGAAAAAATAATGGAGAAAAAGTTAAAAATAAAAGTAATTAAACCCAAAAATCCAATGTTTATAACACCTTTAGGAATAGCCAAAAGTTGTACACAAGAAATAATGGAATAAATAAAAAATTAGATAAAAAGAAAATAAATTTATAAATAAATTATATTTTAAAATTATTTTCTTTTTTTGTATAAGTAAAATTTAATAAAAATAAGCTAAATAAGTTGAAAAAGAGAACTTGTATTTACAATAAAGATAAATTTTAATGTGTAAAGATTGTAAAGAAATAATAAATGAAAATTTAAAAATAATCTTTATTTTTGTTGAAAATAAATAAAGATTATAGAGAATAAAAAAGTAAAAAATAAATTTGACAAACTAAAAAAATGAGTTAAACTATATTATGAAACTAGGTGTTGTAAAAAACTTAATAAGGAAATCGGTTAGAATCCGGTACAGCCCCCACTACTGTGAAATGGACGAAAATATAAACCATTGAAATTTCAAAAATTTTGAGAAGGATATGAGTAGGATGAAGTTAGTCAGGAGACTTGCCTAGATGAAATATATATAGTGTTTTGGGAAGGGAAATAAACTATATCAAAATATTGTACTATTTTAATATATTCCCAGTATATTAATAATATTTTGATAGTTTAGATTAAACTTCTTTTTATTTTAAAGAATGTATACAAATTTAGGAGGAAACGATTATGGCAACATTAAATGCGTTAGGAATGATTGAAACTAAAGGATTAGTAGGAGCAATTGAAGCAGCAGATGCGATGGTTAAAGCAGCAAATGTAACATTAGTAGGAAAAGAACACGTAGGTGGAGGATTAGTAACAGTATTAGTAAGAGGAGATGTTGGAGCAGTTAAAGCGGCAACTGATGCAGGAGCAGCAGCAGCAGAAAGAGTAGGAGAATTAGTGTCAGTACATGTAATTCCTAGACCTCATAACGAAATTGAAGGAATTTTACCTAAATAAGCAAATTAAATAGAAAGGGATTTGTTATATGGAAGAAAAAAAACAAAGAGTAATACAGGAATATGTACCTGGTAGGCAACTTACATTAGCACATATAATTGCAAATCCTCAAAAAGATTTAGCAAAAAAAATAGGACTTTCAAATAATGAAGTAAATGCAATAGGAATTTTAACTATTACCCCTGGAGAGGCTGCAATTATAGCAGCCGATTTAGCTACTAAGAGTGCAAATATTGAAATTGGATTTGTAGATAGATTTAGTGGATCTGTTGTAATAAATGGAGATGTGTCAAGTATAGAGGCAGCTGTAACAGATATAATGGAATATTTTAGAGATACGCTTAGATTTAGTGTAACAGAAATTACAAGGTCATAGTTATGAAAAAAATATTGTTAGTTGGAAAATCAGGTTGTGGTAAAACAACATTGACACAAAGAATAAACGGAGAAAATATAGAATATAAAAAAACTCAAATGGTGACACATTCTAAAGATATAATGGATAGTCCGGGAGAATATTTGGAAAATAGATCGATGTATAACGCTCTAATAATCACATCTTATGACTGTGATGTTATAGGAATGATGCTTGCGAGTAATGACGAAGATAGTATGTTTCCACCAAGTTTTTCTTCGGCATTTACAAAACCTGTAATAGGTATTATATCTAAGTCCGAATTAGGTGGGGATATTGAAAAAGGGAAAGAAACATTAATTAATGCAGGAGCAGAAAAAGTATTTGTATTAAGTTCATACGAAAATAAAGGAATTGATGAGCTGATACAATACTTAAATGAAGAATCTCAAAATTAGAGGTGAGAAGTAGAACATGGAATCATATGGTTACATAGAAACTTATGGATATGTTACTTCTGTAGCAGCAGCTGATGCCGCATTAAAAGCAGCAGATGTTAAATTGACAAATCTTTATTTAACAAAGGCTGCAATTTTAACAGTTGAAGTCTGTGGAGATGTTGCGGCGGTAAGAGCAGCTGTAGATGCGGGAGTTGCTGAAGCTCGAAGAGTAGGTAAATTACTTGGAAGTAATGTAATAGCTAGAGTTGACGAGGAAACTTCAAAAATATTAGTAGGTGGAATACAAGAAAAACAACAAAAAAAAGAAAAAGTTGAAGCTAAAATTGAAGAAGCTCAAAAAGAAATAGTTGAGAAAATTTTGAAAGAACCACGAGAACAAGAACAAGTTGAAGAGAAATTAGAAACAGAAGCTATAATTGAAGAACAAGTAGTTGAAGCTGACGAAAAAGTAGAAGCAGATGAAATAAGTGACGAAAAAATAGATAATAACTCAGAAAAATTAAAAAGAAAATATCGTAAGATGAGAGTTATTGAATTGAAACAAAAAGTAAATAATTTAAAATTAAATTATAGCTGGAATGAAATTAAAGCTATGACGAGAGAACAATTGATAGAAATATTACTTAATAATAAATAGTTTTGAATGGAGGAAACGATTATGGCAACATTAAATGCGTTAGGAATGATTGAAACTAAAGGATTAGTAGGAGCAATTGAAGCAGCAGATGCGATGGTTAAAGCAGCAAATGTAACATTAGTAGGAAAAGAACACGTAGGTGGAGGATTAGTAACAGTATTAGTAAGAGGAGATGTTGGAGCAGTTAAAGCGGCAACTGATGCAGGAGCAGCTGCAGCAGAAAGAGTAGGAGAATTAGTATCAGTGCATGTAATTCCTAGACCTCATAACGAAATTGAAGGGATTTTACCTAAAGTAGCGGAAGAAGTAGAATAATAAATTATAAATGAAAGGAAATGACGGTATGGATAGAGATTTACAGTCAATTCAAGAAGTGAGAGACTTATTAAAAAGTGCTAGTGCCGCTCATGAAATATACAAAAATTTCTCACAAGAACAAATAGATGCGGTAATAAAAGAAATTAGTTTAGAAGCTCAAAAACATGAAGTAGAACTAGCAAGACTTGCTAACGAGGAAACAGGATTTGGTCGTTGGGAAGACAAAGTATTAAAAAATAGATTAGCAGCTGTTGGTGTTTATGAATCAATCAAAGACATTAAAACAGTTGGAATATTATGTGAAGATAAAGAAGCAGGATTAATGGAAATAGGAGTTCCAATGGGGATAATTGCAGCTTTAATTCCATCAACAAACCCTACTTCAACTGTAATATATAAAGTTTTGATTTCTTTAAAAGCAGGGAATGCGGTTGTTATAAGCCCACATCCAAATGCTAAAGAAAGTATAATAAAAACAGCGAATTATTTAATAAATGCGGCAGAAAGAGCTGGAGCACCAAAAGGATTAATTGGTGTAATTACAACTCCATCATTACAAGCTACAAATGAATTAATGAAACATAAATTAACTTCATTAATTTTAGCAACAGGTGGAGAAGCTATGGTTCATGCAGCTTATAGTTCTGGAACTCCAGCTATTGGAGTTGGACCTGGAAATGGACCATCATTTATTGAAAGAAGTGCTGATATTAAATTAGCAGTTAAAAGAATTTTAGCGAGTAAAACATTTGATAATGGAGTAATTTGTGCATCTGAACAATCAATAGTTACAGAAGCAATCATTAAAGATGATGTTATCGCTGAATTGAAAAAACAAGGGGCATATTTCTTGAATAAAGATGAAAGAAATAAAGTTGCAGCAATTTTAATGAGAGCAAACAACACAATGAACCCTAAAATTGTAGGAAGAAGTGCATTATATATTGCTTCAATGGCGGGAATTACAGTACCTACAGAAACAAGAGTATTAGTTTCAGAAGAAACAGAAGTTGGTAAATTTAACCCATTCTCAAGAGAAAAATTATGTCCGGTATTAGGATTCTATGTTGAAGAAACTTGGGAAAAAGCGTGTGAAAGATGTATTGAAATATTGAAAAATGAAGGAATTGGGCATACAATGTCAATGCACTCAAATAATGTACATGTTATAAGAGAATTTTCATTGAAAAAACCAGTTTCAAGATTATTAATAAATACACCAGCAGCATTAGGTGGTGTTGGAGCAACTACTAATTTACCACCAGCATTTACATTAGGTTGTGGAACAGTAGGAGGAAGTGCAACTTCAGACAGTATTGGGCCATTAAATTTAATTAATAAAAGAAGAATTGCTTATGGTTCAAAAGAATTGGATGATATAAAAGATCCAAGTTTAGAAACTAAACAAACATCAAATTATGCTTCAATTGAAAAAGAAAATAATAATAAAGTAACATCAACTAATGATGTTGAAGCAATAATTAGAAAAGTTTTAGGAGAATTATACAATAAATAATATAGATAGGGTGTGAATAAGATGCCTGTAATAACAGAAGAAAAGTTAAGAAAACTTGAGAAAGAAGATAAGCTTTCTACACTTACGGTAACAACTAAAGATATTCTCACACCATCTGCTAAAGAATTTTTAAATCAAAAAGGTATTGCCATAGTAGATAATGGAGTAGCGAAAAAACTAGAAATAAAAGAAGAAAAAGTTGAAGTTACTCCAACTTCTAAACAAGAAGTAGAAAAAAAAGAAAAACCTAAAAGACAATACTATGATTATATAACTGGTGGAGTTTATGAAAAAAAACCAGAATATATGACACAAATATTTGGAGATCATTTAGTAGTTAAAAATCATAAAAGAATAGTTTTAAGAGGTAAATTTGATAGCCTTCAAGCTGAAATTATAAGATATTGGAAAAAATATGAAAAAAATAAAAAATTAGAAGCGGATTTTGCACAAGCATATAGATTTGTAAGAGATTTATTTATAAGTGAAATGATTGACTCAGAATTTGTAGATAGAGATGTGTTAGGATATGATATTGATACATTGAAAGAAATAACACATAATACTCATAAATATTATAAAACAGGACATTTATTTGAAATAAATGTAGATTATGATGAAACTGTTATTGATATAAATTGTTTAAGAGCAATGTCAAGACAATTAGAGGTTGCAGCAGTTGATGCATTTTATAAAGATGGTAAAACTGAAAGAGTTGATATGTTAAAAGCTTTAAATAGATTAAGTAGCATATTCTATTTGATGATGTTAAAAGCCAATAATGGAGACTATAAATAGATAGGAGAAATTATGGAAAAAACAGAAATAGAAAAAATTGTGCGTGAAATGCTTGGAGAATTAACTAAGGAAGCAAAAAAAGAAAGCCAAGAATTTTTAGTTGAAGCATCGGGAAGACACGTACATTTATCTCAAGAACATGTAGAAGCACTTTTTGGAAAAGGTTACCAATTAACTCCAGCTAAGGAATTATCACAACCGGGACAATATGCTGCAAAAGAAAGAATTAGAGTAATAGGACCAAAAGGAGAATTTTCAAATGTGGTTATTTTAGGACCGTGTAGAAATTTCTCACAAGTAGAATTATCTATGACAGATTGTAGAGATATTGGAATAAAAGGTGTGTTAAGAGAAAGTGGTAAAATATCAGGGACACCGGGAATTTTATTAGGTGTAGGAGATACATATTTAAGACTTGAAGAGGGAGCAATTGTAGCTAAAAGACATATTCATATGACACCAGAAGATGCAAATAATTTTAATGTTAAAGATGGTGAAGTTGTAAAAGTTAGAATAAATGGAGAAAGACCATTAATATTTGATGATGTATTAATAAGAGTAAAAGATACTTTCAAATTGGCTATGCATATTGATTATGATGAAGCTAATGCTTCAGGATTTAAAACTGGTTCAACGGGAATAATTATAAAAGATTAGGAGAAAAACTGATGAACAATGAAGTTTTAATAGAATCTATCTTAAAAAAGGTAATGGAAGAGTTGAAAAAATTAGAAATAAATGAAATTATGAAAAGTAATAATGATGAAAAAATTGTAAATTTTTTAGGTGACGATACTTTATTAAAAGATGAATTATCTAAAAAAGTGAAAATACAAGATGGACTAAATTTAAAAAATAAATGGTCAGATATTTCAAATGAATCTAATAGTAAAAATATAATAATTTCTACATTATGTATAGATGGATTAATTAGTATAGCACAAGGTAAGAAAAATTTTGTAATTGATACATTATTAAATGGAGGAGAAGTATATGTTGTAGAAGAAGGAATTATTTATAAACAATATACAACTCCAAAAATGTTATTGAAAACTTATGATGAATATTTAGAAAAAATAAAAAGTTATGGTATTAAAATAATAAAAAGAAATGATGTTCTAACACTTTTTGAAAAAAAAGAAGGAATAAAAATACAAGGTATTATAACTGAAAGTAAGTTAAGAAAACTTGATTTAAGAAATAAAAAAATAATTTTAAATAGTAATAATAAAATTACTTCATTAGCACAAGATTATATAAAACAAAATAATATAGAAGTACAAAGTGAAAGAGGATAATAAAATGCTAATAGGAAAAGTTGTTGATAATGTATGGGCAACGAGAAAAGATGAAAAATTAGTAGGATTAAAGTTGATGGTTGTAGAATTGGAAGGGAATGGAGATAAAGGTAGAAATATTGTTGCTGCTGATTACATTGGAGCAGGGATTGGTGACAGAGTAATTATTGTAACAGGAAGTTCTGCTAGACATATTTTTGATCGTGAAAGACCGGTAGATTCTACAATTGTTGGAATAATTGATAGTTTGGAATCTGAAGATAAGGAGTAAAAAATGAGTAAAAAATTGATAACAGTAAAAAATTATCAAGAATTTGTATGCGGTAATCAATTATTTATAACTAAAGATATGATTGTTACTCCAGGAGCAAAAGATGAATTAAGAAAAAACGCAGTCGAAATAGTTTATGCAAGTTGTGAATGTGAAGTAAAAAAAGCTAAAGAAGATGCAAAAAATAATGCTTCAATAGACGAAACAATTGTACAAATATTAGTTAAAGATTTTAAAATTACTGACGAAGAAATAATAGCTGGAATAGTTAAGAGAGTGAGAAAGTTATTATAGGAGAGTGAAGATATGGGAATGTTTCAAATTAAGCCAGATATTTACTATGGTTCAAATTCTCTTGATATTTTGAGAACTTTAGATATAAAAAAAGTATTTTTAGTAACTGATGAAAATATGGTTAAACTAAAAGTATCTGACAAAATAACAAATATATTAAAAGCAAGGGGTGTAGAATATAAAATATATTCAGATGTACATCCAGATCCAACTGATAAAGAAATAGTTGCAGGAATGTTAGAGTTGATACCTTACGATCCTGATTGCATAATAGCTTTAGGAGGAGGATCTCCAATAGATGCTTGTAAAGGGATGTTGTACTTTACAAATAAAATTAAAAAAGCATTAGGTGAAAATTGTAAGCCAAAATTTATAGCAGTTCCAACAACAAGTGGGACAGGATCAGAAGTGACTTCGTATTCAGTAGTTACAAGTGAAGGGAAAAAAATACCGTTAAGTGATTCTGAAATGTTACCAGATATTGCAGTATTAAATCCTGAGTTTATAAAAACATTACCACCTACAATTATAGCTGATACAGGAATGGATGTTTTAACTCATGCGATAGAAGCGTATGTGTCAAAAAATAAAAATTTATTTACTGATACATTAGCAATTGGAGCTATAAAAACAGTATTTGAAGATTTGGTAAACAATTATAATGACCCTACATTAGAAAAAGAAAGAATAAATTTACAAATAGCTTCATGTATGGCAGGGGTAGCGTTTAGTAATTCAGCATTAGGAATTAACCATAGTGTTGCACATACACTAGGAGCTAAATTCCATAAAGCACATGGAAGATTAAATGCATTAATAATGCCAAAAATAATTAAATTTAATGCTAAAAATAAAGAAGCAGCTAAATTATATGCTGAAATTTCAAAAGCATTAGGATTTACACCAAAATCTGATGAAGAGGGTGTAGAATATTTAATAAAATCAATAGAACTTAGAAGTTCCAAAATGGGAATACCTACTAGATTGAGAGAGTTAAATATAAACGAAAATGAATTTAATTCAAATTTAGATGCGATGTTGGACTCAATAGACAATGATATGTGTACAGCAGGAAATCCTAGAAGATTTAGTAGAATGGAAATGAAAGAATTATTATTAAGTTTATACTAAAATAATAAATAAAAACAAAAGTTAAAAAAAATTAAGCAACCTACTTTGAATTTTTGGAAATTGAGATATAATATAACTAAGAATACAAAGTAGGTTTTGTATTTCCAAATATTGTTTACACAGAAAGAAGGAGAGGTGTTTATGACAGAATCAATAATTAGTGTTGGGATAGACATAGGAACGTCAACAACTCAACTGATATTTAGTAAAATCTATATTGAAAATAGAGGATCGGCATTTAGCGTTCCACAAATAAAAATTGTTGGGAAAGAAGTTATTTACCGAAGTGAAATTTACGTAACACCTTTAGAAACTGAAACTAAAATAGATTCAAAAAAAGTAAAGCAACTAATTGAAAATGAGTATGTAAAAGCAAAAATCAAATATGATGATGTTTCAACAGGGGCTGTAATTATAACTGGTGACACTGCCAGAAAAGAAAATGCAAAAGAAGTATTAGAATCTCTAAGTGGGATGGCTGGAGATTTTGTAGTTGCGACAGCAGGGCCTGATTT
Organism: uncultured Leptotrichiaceae bacterium; assembly: GCA_963528625.1. Lineage (GTDB taxonomy): Bacteria > Fusobacteriota > Fusobacteriia > Fusobacteriales > Leptotrichiaceae > CALHVR01. Next base: position 23,742 of record CAURVQ010000006.1, read on the forward strand.
GGAAAGTATTATAGCTGGGAAAGGATCAGGAGCTTATACATATTCAGAAGAACACAATACTAGTATTGTAAATTTTGATATTGGTGGAGGGACAACCAATATTGTTATATTCAATAGAGGAGAAGTAGAAGACACTACCTGCTTGGATATAGGTGGAAGACTTATAAAATTTGATGAATATGGAAAAATTTATTATATCTTCAAAAAAATGTTTGATGTTGCAGAAGATGTAGGTGTAAAATTACAACTTGGAGAAAGATTGACGGAAAATGACGCAAGAAAAATTTGTAGAAGAATGGGTCAGTTAATTTTTGAAAGTGTAGATATAATACCTAGAACGGAATTGTATAAAAAAATAGTAACAGATCAAGATTTTAGAAAAGATAGAATAAAAATAGCAAGTCATTCGTTTACAGGTGGAGTAGCAGATTATGTATATGGAAAAACAAATGAAAATTTATTTGCATATGATGATATTGGAATAATTTTAGGACAAGAAATCTTAAAATTAATAAATGAATATGAAATAAATATGATTAAGTTGAATGAAACAATTGGAGCGACAGTAGTTGGAGCTGGAAGTCATACAACTGAAATAAGTGGAAGTACAATAACATATTCTGAAAATATCTTTCCAATAAAAAATATTCCAGTTTTAAAATTGAGTGAAAATGATGAATCAAAATCATTTGATGAAATTGAAAAAATATTGGAAAGTAAATTAGATTGGTTTAATTCTGAAAGTGTAAGCGACAAACAAAATGTTGCGTTAGCATTAAAAGGAAAACATAACATGGATTATTTAGACATTGTAAAATTATCAAAAATAATTTGTAATGTTGCAGTGAAAAAATTAAATCGTGATAATCCAATAATAGTTATTGTTGAAAACGATATGGCTAAAGTGTTAGGGCAATGTATGAAATTAGAGCTACAGGGACAAGATTTAATTTGTATAGATAAGGTAAAAGTGAGAGATGGAGATTATATAGATATAGGGGCTCCACTTGGAATGGGAAATGTTTTACCTGTAGTTGTAAAAACATTAGTATTCAGTTATTAAATTAAAATAGAAAATAAAAACGGTTATAAATAAAATAAAAAATATAATAAACAAAATAGTAAAAAGTTATTAATGTAAAGATTAGTAATAAATCTTTAAGAGAGGTGACATATAAAATGATATTAAAAACAAAATTATTTGGTCGTGTTTACGAATTTAAATCTTTAAAAGAAGTACTTGCAAAAGCTAATGAATTTAGATCAGGAGATGAATTGGCAGGAGTTAGTGCATTAACAGCAGAAGAAAGAGTCGCTGCAAAAGCAGTATTAGCAGAAGTGAAATTGTCAGATTTAAGAAATAATCCTGTTGTTCCTTATGAAGAAGATGAAGTTACTAGAATTATTCAAGATGATGTAAACGAAAAAATTTATGAAGAAATAAAAAACTGGACAGTTAGTGAATTAAGAGAATGGATTTTAGATTTAAAAACTGACGGTGCTATGATTCATAGAATAAGTAAAGGATTAACAAGTGAAATGGTAGCAGCAGTAGCTAAATTAATGGGAAATATGGATTTAGTAGCTGCAGCAAGTAAAATAAGAATAAAAAAATTCTGTAATACAGAAATAGGTGGAGATAATATTTTAGCAGTAAGATTACAACCTAACCATACAACAGATGATCCAGATGGAATTATGCTTTCAACTTATGAAGGATTGGCGTATGGAATGGGAGATGCATTAATTGGATTAAATCCAGTTGATGATAGTGTTGATAGTGTTAAAAGAGTATTAGAAAGATTCCATGAAATTAAAACAAAATGGGAAATTCCTACACAAATTTGTGTGTTAGCACATGTTACAACACAAATGGAAGCTGTAAGAAAAGGTGCACCAACTGATTTAATTTTCCAAAGTATAGCTGGTACACAGAAAGGTAATGAAGCTTTTGGTATTGATGGTGCAATGATTGAAGAAGCAAGACAATTAGCTTTAAAACATGGAACTGCAACAGGACCAAATGTAATGTACTTTGAAACAGGGCAAGGATCTGAATTATCATCAGAAGCTCATCATGGAGCAGACCAAGTAACATTAGAAGCAAGATGTTATGGATTTGCTAAAAGATTTGATCCATTTATAGTAAATACAGTTGTTGGATTTATTGGACCAGAATATTTATACAATAGTAAACAAGTAATTAGAGCTGGGTTAGAAGACCACTTTATGGGTAAATTAACAGGAATTTCAATGGGAGTAGATGCATGTTACACTAACCATATGAAAGCTGATCAAAATGATATTGAAAACTTAGAAATGTTATTGACTGTAGCAGGAGTAAATTACTTTATGGGTATTCCAGCTGGGGACGATATAATGTTGAACTATCAAACTTCTCCATATCATGACAATGCAACATTGAGAAATGTATGTAATAAGAGACCAATTAAACCGTTTGAGGAATGGTTAGAAAAAATGGGAATTATGAAAGATGGAAGACTTACAGAAAGAGCAGGAGATGCTTCAATTTTCTTAAAATAGTAGGAGGAAGATGAGATGTTAACAGAAAAAGAATTAAAAGATGTAATAGCAAAAGTAATAGGTGAAATGGGAAATGAAAATTCAAATAGTTCAGAAATAATTTCTAAAGTTGTAGAAGAAGTTTCTTCAGGAGTTGAAGAAGGAGAATTAAAAGATATTGGAGCTATAAATATTAAAGATCAAATGTTAGTTAATAATCCTGAAAATGTTGAAGAATATATGAAATTAAAACAAAGAACTTCAGCAAGATTAGGGATTGGAAGAGCAGGGACAAGATTTAAAACAGATGTATTATTAAGATTTAGAGCTGACCATGCTGCAGCACAAGATGCAGTGTTTAATGATGTTCCAGAATCATTATTAGAAGAAGTTGGATTGTTTGAAGTTTTATCAGAATGTGAAAGTAGAGACCAATATGTAACAAGACCAGATTTAGGTAGAAAAATTGGAGCTGAAGGAATTAAAGTTATAAATGAAAAATGTAAAAAAAATCCAACAGTTCAAATAGTTGTAGCAGATGGACTAAGTTCAACAGCTATTGAAGCAAATATTAAAAATATTTTACCAGCGATTGAAAATGGATTAAAAGGATATGGAATTGAATATGGAACAACTTTCTTTGTAAAATATGGAAGAGTTGGAGCAGGAGATCATGTTGGAGAGTTGGTAAATGCTGATGTTGTTTGTATTTTAATAGGTGAAAGACCAGGATTGACAACAGCAGAAAGTATGAGTGCTTATATTACTTATAAAGCAAGAGTTGGAATTGCAGAAGCAAAAAGAACAGTTGTGTCAAATATTCATAGAGATGGGACACCGGCAGCTGAAGCAGGAGCACATATTGCAACATTAATCAAAAAAATATTAGATGCAAAAGCATCAGGACAAGATTTAAAATTATAGTTAATAATATATTTTCTTAGGAGGAGAAACATGAAAGGTGATAAATTAAAAGTTAGCGTTTTAGCAACAAGAATTATTCCTAATGTAGACGCAGGAATGGTAAAAGAATTAAATCTACCAGCAGATCATAGAAGTATAGCAATTTTAACAGCAGATTGTGATGATGTTACTTATACAGCATTAGATGAAGCTACTAAAAAAGCAGCAGTAAAAGTAGCATATGCGAAATCATTTTATGGTGGAGCAGCTAATGCAAATACAAAATTAGCAGGAGAAGTAATTGGAATTTTATCAGGACCAAATCCAGCAGAAGTTAGAAGTGGATTAGATGCAGCAGTTGACTTTATAGAAAATGGAGCTACATTTATAAGTGCAAATGATGATGACAGTATCGCATATTATGCACACTGCATTTCAAGAACAGGAAGTTATTTGTCTGAAACAGCAGGGATTGAGGAAGGAGAGGCTTTAGCATATTTAATTGCACCGCCTTTAGAAGCAATGTACGCTTTAGATATAGCATTAAAAGCAGCTAATGTAAACTTAGTAGCATTCTTTGGACCACCTTCAGAAACAAACTTTGGTGGTGGACTTTTAACTGGAAGCCAATCAGCATGTCAATCAGCATGTGATGCATTTGCAGAAGCAGTTAAAGCAGTGGCAGATAGACCTATAGATTAATTAAGAAAAATGTTATAAATTTATAAAGGCTAGGAACAATTTTCTTAGCCTTAAAATATCTAAAAAATACATATAATAATTTATTAAATAGAATGTTATGTTAGGAGATGACACAATGGGAATAGACAAAATAATCATTATAATAATGACTATCTTTATGGTAGTTGGTGGAGTAGATAAAATTATAGGGAATAAATTTGGATATGGAGAAAAATTTGAAGAAGGAATTATGGCAATGGGTGCTTTAGCCGTTGCGATGGTTGGAATAATTTCATTAGCTCCAGTTTTAGGAAATATTTTAACTCCAATAGTAGCACCTATTTATTCTGCTTTAGGAGCAGATCCAGCAATGTTTGCTACCACTTTATTAGCAAATGATATGGGTGGAGCACCACTTGCTTTATCAATGGCAAAAGATGCACAAGCTGGGTTGTTTGCAGCATTTATATTAGGAGCTATGATGGGACCAACAATAGTATTTACTATTCCAGTAGCTTTAGGAATAATTGAAAAAGAAGATAAACCATTTTTAGCGAAAGGTATTTTATCAGGAATTGTTACAATACCAATAGGATGTTTTGTAGGAGGTTTAGTAGCAGGATTCCCAATTGGACTTATTTTAGCTAATTTAGTACCAATAATAATTGTTGCAGCTTTAATTGTTTTAGGATTAATATTTATACCAGAAAAAATGACAAAAGGATTTGCAGTATTTGGACAAGCAGTAGTAATAGTTATCACAATTGGATTAATTGCAGCAATAGTTGAAGCATTGACAGGATTTGTTGTAATTCCTGGAATGGCACCAATTACAGAAGGATTAGGAACAGTTGGAGCGATTGCAATTGTATTAGCAGGAGCATATCCATTAGTTCATTTCATCACACAAGTATTTGGAAAACCATTAGAAGTATTAGGAAAAAGTTTAGGAATGAATGAAGTAGGTGCAGCAGGATTAGTTGCAACATTAGCAAATAATATTCCAATGTTTGGAATCTTAAAAGACATGGATGAAAATGGTAAAGTTATGAATATTGCATTTGCAGTAAGTGCAGCTTTCGTATTTGGAGATCATTTAGGATTTACTGCAGGATTTGCTGAAGGAAAATATACTCAAATGATTTTCCCTATGATTGTAGGAAAATTAGTAGCAGGAATAACAGCTATTTTTGTAGCAAAAATATTATTCTGCAAAAAAACATCTAAGTAATATTAATATAAAAATAAATTTAGTTTGAGATAAAAAGACTAATTATTTTGTTAATAAAAAAAGGGGAGAATAATAGAAGTTCATATTATTAGGAGGAAAATGAAATGGATTTGAAAAATATTGACAGAGAAACTTTAGAAAAAATATTGAAAAAAGTTGTAGCTGAAGAGTTAAGTAAAAAAGTATCTACATTTGAAAAATATATTGATAAAAGTGGTGTTGGAGTAATTAAAACTTCAACTGTAAAACCAGAGCCTTTTGACACTGGGAAACCGGGAGATAAAGTGTTTTTAACAGATGTTTTATCATTAGATGAAAGTGAAAGATTAGGATGTGGAATTATGGAAATGGAAGAGACTGCATTTGATTGGACATTAAATTATGATGAAATTGATTATGTTATTGATGGAACACTTGAAATAATAATAGATGGAAAAACGGTAACAGGAAATAGAGGAGATATTTTATTTATTCCTAAAGGATCAAAAATACAGTTTTCTGCACCAAATTTTGCTAGATTTATGTATGTTGTTTACCCTGCAAATTGGAATGAACAAGCATAAATAAATTAGCCATTAATATACTCTCAAAAATTTATATAAATACAAAAAAATGGATGTACGATTTCAGTATATCCATTTTTATTAAAATTATAAGTTATATTCAAACAATAAAAAATAAAATTCTTATTTACTTAAAATTATTTGTATCTTCTCCAAATTTGAGTTTTACCGATAACTTTTAATCCAGCTAAATGTCCTCTAACTTTTAAAGAGCCATCTGATTGTAATTCCATGAAACAAGCATAAGATTTTCCTGTAGAAGGATCATAAATTTTACCATTTTCATATTTTTTTGTTTTTTCATTATATGTAAAATCACTGACAAAGTCGATTCCTTCTAAAGTACGATTTCTTTTTGAAGCATCAGGATTTTTATGGTCTTTTCTTAATTCTCCTTTATCATCAAATCTTTGTTCTAATTGATGAATTTTACCATAAACCTTTCCATTTTTTTCATAAATGTCCACAATAATTCTGTTTCCATTACTTCCTTTTTCAGTAATCCATCTTCCGTAGGCATCACTCTTTGCAGCAAAGGCAGCTAAAGGAAAGATTAATAAAAATAATAATAAATTTAATAATTTTTTCATTTCTATACCTCACACATGTTATTTATAAATTATAGTAACAAAAAATGAGAAAAAAGTCAAATAAAAAATTTTTTAAAATAAAATTTGAAAGAATAAAAAATTATAATAAGAAGCAAAAGTATAAACTATTATTATAAAAAATATAAAAATTTGCTATAATAAGAAAGAAAAAATAGAGAGGAAAATAAAATGAAAAAAATAGAAAAAACTATAGCAAACAAGAAAAATATAATATTTTTAAATGAAGAGACAGAATATATTTTGATACAACCGGTAGATGAAAATGATATGAAAGAACTGGATTTACAAATGGAATACATTATAGCAAATATTGATAAAAAAGTAAGTTTATTTGCATTTGAAGTAAAAGACTGGAACTTAGAATTGACACCGTGGGAAATGCCTTTAATTTTTGGGAAGGGAAATTTTGGGACTGGAGCGAAAGATACTTTAGATTGGATACAAAAAGATTTAATTTCACAAATTGAAAAAGAATTTTTTGCAAATAATGAGAAAAAAATAAAATATATTTTAGGAGGATATTCATTAGCAGGGTTATTCGCATTATGGACAGGGTATCAAGAAAATGAGTTTGTAGCGATAAATGCTGCATCTCCTTCAGTGTGGTATAAAGATTGGGTTTCATATATATTTAAAAATAATCCTATTTCAAATACAATTTATTTGAGCTTAGGAAATACAGAAGAGAAAAGTAAAAATCAAATAATATCTAAAGTTAAGGAAAATATTGAAATACAATTTGAAAACTTAAAAACACATGAAAATATAAAAAATGTTATTTTAGAATGGAATGAAGGGAATCATTTTAAAGATTCAGGTCTTAGAACGGCAAAAGGTTTTGTTTGGTGCTTGAAAAATATTTAAGAATTATATATAAAAATGTTGACAATAAAAAATAAATTTGATACAAGAAATTTGATAATCAAAATTGAATTGGTTAAATAATAGTTAAAAAATAGAGAACTTTGCCAATAAGCTCTCTATTTTAATTTTATATAAGTAAACTGTAAAGAAAAGTTTTATTTCTTCAAATAATTTTTTTCTAAATTTAATAGAAATTCTTTTATTTCAATACCACCGTTATAGCCAACCATTTTTTTGTTAAATCCAATAACACGATGACAAGGAATAAAAATAGGAAGAGGATTTTTATTGTTTGCCATGCCAACAGCACGATAAGCATTTGGATTTTGAATAAAAATAGCGATTTCTTTATAAGTTTTGGTATTGCCATATTGAATTTGAGCTAGTGCATCCCAAACTTTATTTTGAAAATCAGTTCCAGTTTTTGCAAATGGTAAGTCAAAATATTTTCTTTTTCCATTAAAATATTCGTAAAGTTGTAACCAAGCCTCTTTAATTAATTTTGTTTCAATTTCTAAATATTTATTGCTATTTTTAATTTCTTCAATTTCATAATGAAAAAATAAATCTGTGATTTTATTGTTGTATTCAGCAATTCCTATTGTTTGAAGGAGAGGAAGCTCAGTGTCATAAAAATAAACTTTTTTAATCATATTAACTCCTGTGATTATTATTTATAATTTTATAATAATATAAAAAATATGTCAAGAAGTCATAAAAAACAAAATTAAATAGTTTTATGGCATTAATTTTTCTTATGATAGCCTCAGTAATAAATATTATTTTAGACATATATTTCATAAAAGATTTGTACATGAGAATAGTAGGGGCTACCGTTGTTACTGTAATTACTCAATTTGTATCTGTAATATGTTGTATAGTTTATATCTATAAAAAAGTTTATATTTTAATTTCAAGTATAATTAAAATATTTAGGAAAATATTTTTTGTAATAGTTATAATTGTAAAAATAGGAACGTTTGTAATTATGATTTGTGAGCCACTAATTTGGATTTTAATGACAATCTAGTTAATTTATTCGTTTAGAAATAATGAATTTATAAAAGAAATATAAATAAAAAGAAATTCTTTAAGGAAAAAGATTTTAAACTAATATTTATTGTTTGTTTCAATTTCTTAAAGAATTTCTTATTTTATAAATTAAGTTTTTATTAATATTGTCGTGGAGCAGACTGTACTTGTAATGAAATTTTAATGGTTTCATTATTTCTAATAATTTCAAGATTTACAGTTTCACCAATTTTTTTAGCAGCAATCTCACCAATAAGAGCTCCAGCAGAAGTAATTTCTTTATTATTAATTTTTGTTATGATGTCATTTGTTTTTAATCCCGCTTTATCTGCAGGACCATTAGGAACAACTTTAGCTACATAAATACCATTTGTAGATTTTAAATGTAAATTTTTTAGTATATCATCAGTAATATTAGAAATTTGAGCTCCAATATACGCTCTTTGGAAGCTACCATTTGAGATGATAGAGTCTTTTACAGTTTTTACTAAATTAGATGGAATTGCAAACCCAATTCCAACACTTCCTCCATTTTGAGAAAAGATAGCAGTATTGACTCCTATAACATTTCCATTAATGTCAATAAGTGGACCTCCACTATTTCCTTGATTTATAGCTGCATCAGTTTGTATAAAATTCTCTATTTCTTCAATACCTAGAGAGCTACGACCTGCAGCACTAACGACACCAACAGTCATGGAATCATTAAGTCCTAAAGGATTTCCAAAAGCAATAGACCATTGACCAACTTTAATTTCATCAGAATTAGCAAAATTTAAAGGTGTAAAAGTTTCGTTTGAATCAATTTTTAAAACAGCAATATCAACCTCTTTTGAAGAACCTACAAGTTTTGCCTCATATTCTTTTCCATTAGAAAATTTTACAAAAATTTCATCTGCTTCATTGATAACATGATAGTTTGTAACAACATATCCGTTTTCAGAAACAACAAATCCAGATCCTAATGAACCAGAACTTTCAGAATTACCATTTAAAAGATCATAAATAGAATTTGAAGAATTTTTAGAAGTTCTAATATTTACAATAGAATTTTGTACTTTTTGATGGACTTTTATAAAAGCATCTTGAGTTTCTAAAGCATTTTTTGTATATTTTTGTAAATCATCTTGAACTGCTTGTGTATTATTTTTATCATTATTTATATTTGAATTTTTGAATTTCTCACAGCTCATTAAGCTAAAAATTGTGAAAGCTGTAAGAATTAATTTTTTATTCATAAATATCACTCCCTTTTTTGATGGAGATATTATAATATTACATTATTAAAAAAAAATTAGAAAAATGAGAGAATAATAGAATTTAAAATAATTTTTATAGATTTAGTAGTTGTTTTTATATTTTTTTGTGAAAATAAAGATTAGTTTTAAATAAGCAAAAAAATTAATATTATAATGAAGAAAAAGCCAAATTTTAAATTTGTATAACTAAATTTAGATTGACAAAAGTATTATAAAGTGATAAAATTAAGTAAATAAAATATTTAGGAGGTATTAAAATGACAGTAGGCTTATTTTCAGCACTATGGATAGTGATTTTAATTGCAATTTTTGGTCTTTTAGTTCATATAAATGTGAATTTGAAAAAGAAATTTAAGTTTTCAACAAGAATAATTATTTCAACAGTATTAGGGATGATTATTGGAATTATTTTTAGAAGTACATTGACAATATTGCCGGCAGACGGAATGGAAAAAGCGTTAAGTAATGTTACGACAGCTGCTTCTCTTGTAGGAAGAGGATTTAGTGGATTATTAAAAATGATAGTTTTACCGTTAGTAGGAGTGTCAGTTTATAATTCAATTATTAATTCAAAAAGTAAAGATTCGTTGAAAAAATTAACGACAAAATCAGTTTTATATTATACAGTAACGGTATCAATATCAGCTATAATTGGGATGATTATAGCATTGTCATTTGGAATTGGTAAGGGAATGGTATTACCAGAAGGAGTAGAAGCTTGGGCAGGTAAAGGTGAATATAAAGGGATTGTAGATGTTATAGTTTCGTTTATTCCATCAAATATTTTTAAAGCGTTATCTGAAACAAGTGTTGTTGGATTAGTTATTTTCTCTGGATTTATGGGATTTGCAACAAATAGAGTTGGAGAAAAACATCCAGAAAAAATTAAAATATTAAAAGAGTTATCAGAGTCATTATTTTCTGTAATGACAAGTGTAACAATTACAATTATAAAAATTATACCTTATGGAGTAGCAGCATTAATGTTTGATTTGGCGGCTTCATATGGATTAGAAGTATTTAAAAATTTATTAGTTTATGTAGTAGTAATGGTTATTGCAATGACATTAGTGTTTATAATGCAAAGTGTAAATTTATTAATACACGGTATAAATCCATTACAATATTATAAAAAAGCGTTACCACCGTTAGTGTTAGCATTTACAAGTACATCAAGTATGGGAACTTTACCTTTAACTATTGAAACTTTAGAAAATGAAGTGGGAGTAAGTTCAGGGACAGCAAACTTTACGGCAACATTAGGAACAACAATAGGAATGAATGCTTGTGCAGGAGTATTTCCAGCAGTAATTGCAATAATGGTTGCAAACATGCAAGGAGTACCAATAACACCAGTATTCTTAATAACATTATTAGTTGTAATAGTTTTAGGTTCATTCGGTATGGCTGGAGTGCCTGGAACTGCATATATTGCATCAACAGTTGTTTTAGGAGGAATGGGATTACCATTTGGACCAGTTGCGTTAGTATTGCCAATAGATTCAATTATTGATATGGGAAGAACAATGGTAAATGTAAATGGAGCAATGACAATTACAACAATAGTTGATAAAGAATTGGGAACATTTGAAAGTAAATTATAATTAAAAATGTAAGTATAACAACTATAAAAATAAGAGGATTAATTTCTAATAAAATGGGAGTTAGTCCTTTTAAATTAATGTAAATTTTTATTGACTGAAATAATTTTTTATCTTATAATAAACTATATGAAAAATAAGTGAGGGAACTATGGGATATATAAAAATATTGGATGAGAGTGTATCTAATATAATAGCAGCGGGTGAAGTTGTAGAAAATCCAGCTTCAATGATTAAAGAAATGATTGAAAATTCATTAGATGCAAAGGCGAATATTATAAAAATTGAAGTTTTTAACGGTGGACTTGATGTGAAAATAACAGATAATGGGATTGGAATGGATAAAGAAGATACGCTATTATCAATAGAAAGACATGCGACTTCAAAAATTGAAACAAAAGAAGATGTATTTAATTTGACGACATATGGTTTTAGGGGAGAAGCATTGGCATCAATAGCAGCTGTATCAAAACTTACAATAAGTACTCGTTCTGAGAAAAGTGATATTGGTTATAGAATTGCAAGTTATGGTGGAGTTGTAAGAAAATTTGATGAAATTTCTAAAAATGTAGGAACGGAAATTGAAGTAAAAGATTTATTTTATAATACTCCTGCTAGAAAAAAATTCCTTAGAAAGACAAGTACAGAATATAATAAAATAAGAGATATTGTGTTAAAAGAAGCGTTGGCAAATGTTGATGTTGCGTTTGAATTGATTTTAGATGGAAAAAGTAGCGTTAGTACGAGTGGAAAAGGAATAGAAAATACAATACTTGATTTATTTGGAAAGTCAGTTCTTAAAAATTTAAAAAAATTTGAATATGGATATTTAGGAAATGTTGAAATTTTAAGAAGTAGTAAAGATTATATTTTTGTTTATGTAAATAAAAGATATGTAAAATCAAATACGATTGAAAGAGCTGTAATTGATGGGTATTACACAAAACTTATGAAAGGTAAATACCCTTTTTCAATAATATTTTTAGATATTGATCCTAAGGAAATTGATGTAAATGTACATCCTTCAAAAAAAATTGTTAAATTTTCAAATGATAAAATTGTTTATAAAAAGATAAAAGATGCTATTGACGATTTTTTTTATTATAATGATAGAGAAAATTGGCAACCGAATATAGATTTTTTAAAACAAAATGTAAGTGTTGAGAATAAAGATGAAAAAATAAAAGATTTATTTGGAGATGAAGTACTAAAAGCTGAACAACAATCATTTTTTGGACTTGAAACAGGATTAAAAGATAATAGAAAAACTGAAATAGTAGAAATTCAAAAAGATATAGATTACGATTTTTTAAATAATAATCAAAGTATTGAAAACAGTCAACAAGAAGATATTTTTGAAGATGAAAAAATAGAAAAAAAACAAAATATAGAAAATATTATAAAACAATTAAATTCAACATCAAAAAATAACGAAAATTATTATAAAGAGGAAGTAAGTTGTTGTGATAAAATCTCAACGGAAAATAAATTTTTGAAATATGAAAATAACAATAATTATACAGGAAAAGAAAATACCATAATTGAAGAAAGTCGTGAAGAATATAGAAAAGGGACATTTGAAAAATATGTTGGAAAAACGATAGATTATGATGTTATTGGACAAATTTTTGATACATATATTTTGGTAAGACATGATAATGAATTGGAAATTTATGACCAGCATATTATTCATGAAAGAATATTATATGAAGAATTGAAAGATAAATATTACAACCAAAAACTTAGTTCACAACAGTTATTATTTCCACAAAAAATGGAAGTAACTGAAAATGAAAAAAGTATAATTATGGAAAATATAGAAATTTTTAAAGAATTTGGATTTGATATAGATGAATTGAATAACGAAATAATAATTAGGGCTATACCGGCTTTTGATTTTAGAGAAAATATTCATGATGTTTTTATGAAATTATTTGAAAATATACGAAGTGACCGAAAAATAATGGATTTAAGAGAAAATATAATAATTTCAATGTCGTGTAAAGGAGCAGTAAAGGCTGGTCAAAAATTGGATATGAGTGAAATGAAAAATATGGTTAGAAGACTTCATGAAGTAGGAGAATATACTTGTCCTCACGGTAGACCGATTACTGTCAAATTGACTAGAAATGATTTAGATAAAATGTTTGGTCGTAAAAAATAGTGAGAAAAATCAAAAAATAAGGAAAGTCTAATTGACAAGGTAAAAGAGATATGGTAAAAATTAACATAATATGTGTTGGTAAAATTAAAGATAAATATATAAAAGATGGGATTGAGGAATTTAGTAAAAGATTATCAAAGTACACAACTTTATCTATTATTGAACTAACGGAAGAAGATGAAAATAAAGGCATAGAAAATGCTATTGTTAAAGAAACAGAACGAATAATAAATTTAGTAAACAAAAAAATACAATCATTTAATATATTGTTGGACTTAAAAGGAAAAATGCAAACTTCAGAAGAAATGGCAATGAAATTGAATGAAATTTCAATGACTTGTAGTGAAGTAAATTTTATAATAGGTGGATCAAACGGAGTGAGTGATGAATTAAGAAAAATTGTAGATTTTAGATTAGCATTTTCATTAATGACATTTCCACATCAATTAATGAGATTAATTTTATGTGAACAAATATATAGATGGGTTGCAATTAATAAAAATATAAAATATCATAAATAAGAAAGGCAGTGGAGGATTTTTATGTATTTTGTTGGAGAAGAATTTGAAAAAACAATAGAAGATAATGTAGAGTATTTAACATGTATAGGAACTGTGAATATAGGAGCTAGAGAGTATGTAATTTGTGAAAATGAAAATGGAGTAAAAAGAGTGTTTCATTATGATTCGTTAGAGGATGAACTGGAATATTTGGATGAAGATGAATCTGATGAAGTGTTGGAAATTTGGGAAGAAGACTACTATGGAGCAGAAAAAGATTATATGTATTGGAATGATGAGTCTGGAGAATATGATCAAGTTGAAAAAGAAGCGAGTAGTCTGGAAGATTTAGATCTTGTAGAAGAAGAGTTTGAAGATGATGGTTTTGATTTTGATGATGAAGATGATGATTTAGACGATTTTTTAGATGATTTTTTAGATGATGATGATCTTTAAATTAGTAAAATAAATAGGAATTAAGATGATAATAAAAATAAAAAGTGTTGACAGTTTTAAACAGCATTATGAAAAGGAATTTAAAATAACGGATATTGTTAATTTATTGACACAAAAAGAGTATCATTATAACGATGAATATGGAAAATGTAAAGTGATTAATAAATCAAATAGTATTGAAATATTTAGGCGTGGAGAAATTAATTCAAAGCAAGTGTTTAAATTGGGAGAGATGACATCGTTTACATATATTACAAAAGAATTTAAAAGTAAATATAAAATTTTTACAAAAAAAATTCATAGAAGTGATAGGAAAATTATACTAGATTATGATATAATAGATGGAACAGAAATAATAAATAGTATAAATTTAGAGATAAGTTATAAAATGATGTTAAATTAGAAAGGAATGATGATGAGTAATCAAAAAAAAGAAGTAAAAGAAACTACGCAAAGTACTGAAAATCAAATAATAAAAGAAAAAATGAAAAAAGTTCAAGAACTTAAAGAAATAGGGGTAGAACCTTATGGAAGAAAATATGAAAAAATTGATTCTATGGAAGTTATAAATAGTTTTGATGAAACTTCAGACAGAGTATTTAAAACGGCTGGAAGAATAGTTGCTTTTAGAAGAATGGGTAAAAATGGCTTTGGACAAATACAAGATCCAACAGGAAAAGTTCAATATTATGTAAAAAAAGATGAAGTTGGAGAAGAGCAATACGAAATTTATAAAAAATTAGGACTTGGTGACTTTATAGGAATTGAAGGGACATTATTTAGAACACAAACAGGTGAATTGACTTTAAGAGCTAAGTCATTTGAAGTTTTATCAAAAAATGTAAGACCTTTACCAGAAAAATTCCACGGACTTACAGATGTTGAAATAAGATATAGACAAAGATATGTAGATTTAGTAATGAATCCGGAAGTAATGCAAACAATGCAAAAAAGATTTAAAATAATTAGATATTTTAGAAATTACTTGGAAAGTAAAGGATTTACAGAAGTTGAAACACCAATGATGCACCCAATAGCAGGTGGAGCAACAGCAAGACCATTTGTGACACACCACAATGCTTTAGACATGGAATTATTTTTAAGAATCGCTCCAGAATTATATTTAAAAAGATTATTAGTTGGAGGATTTGAAAAAGTATTTGAAATTAATAGAAGTTTTAGAAATGAAGGAATTTCAATCAAACATAATCCAGAATTTACAATGATGGAGCTGTACCAAGCGTATGCTGATTATAATGATATGATGGACTTGACAGAAGACTTAATTTCTAGTTTAACTCACGAATTACACGGAAGTTATGAAATTGAATATGAAGGACAACAAATTAATTTAGCAAAACCTTGGAGAAGAGTAACGATGAAAGAAATAGTAAAAGAAGTTTCTGGATTTGACTTTGATGCAATTTCAACTGATGAAGAAGCGATTGTTAAAGCTAAAGAACTTGGAGTTCATATTGATAAAGATAAAAATTATACTAAATTTGGAATTTTAAACTTAATATTTGAAGAAAAAGTAGAAGAAACTTTAATTAATCCAACATTTATTACAGAATATCCAAAAGAAATTTCACCACTTTCTAAAAATATGAAAGGTGAAGATGAATGGGTTGATAGATTTGAATTATTTATTTCAGGAAGAGAGTTTGCGAATGCGTATTCTGAATTAAATGACCCAAGGGATCAACAAGAAAGATTTGAAGAACAAGTAAAATTAAAAGAAGCTGGAGACGATGAAGCTCAAAATATGGATTTAGATTATATTAGAGCTTTAGAGTATGGAATGCCGCCAGCTGGAGGTTTAGGAATAGGAATAGATAGATTAGTTATGTTACAAACTAATTCAAGCTCAATAAGAGATGTTTTATTATTCCCAACATTAAGAAAAGAAAATATAGAATTATAAAAAACAAGAGAACACTAATAAAGTGTTCTCTTTTCAGTTATTATAAAATCAGGTTTTTGGTCATGGGCTTCCGCAGGGATGTCGTTTATGACTTGAAAATCATAGCAAACGGCAATAGTTAAAGGCATTTGGTTTTTACCGAATTTTAATAAAAATCTATCGTAATAACCTGCACCAAATCCAATTCTATTTTTATTTTCGTCAAATGCAACTCCTGGCATAATAATTAAATCTAAAATATTTTCATCAATATAATTTTCAGAACTTGATTCGTAATATCCAAATTTGTGTTTTATAAGTTCGTTTTTATTAAATATATTAATTTTCATTACACCTTTTGGGAAGCATTTTGGAATGAAAAAATTTTTGTTTGGATAAATGTTGATTAGCTTTGTGACTTGAATTTCGTTTTTCATATCCATAAAAATCATAATATTTTCTAATTTTTTTTCATCTATAATTTTACATAATTTATTTATAATAATGTCGCTTTTTTCATTTACAAAATTTTCGCTTAAAGCATTTCGCTCTTTAATAATATGTTTTCTAATTTCATCTTTATTCATAAAAATTCCTCACAATTATTTTTTTGTAATTTTTCCATCAGGAGAAACTTCAAGTCCGTTCCCTCTAGGAAAATCAGTTTTATTTAATTGAATAATTTTATTTATTACAGCTTTTGATCTATCGATTTTAGGAATTTTATCACCAATTTGAGTGACAGGAATTATATCTCCAGAAATAAAATTTCCGTTTTTATCAACCGTAATTTTGAAAATAGGTGAAATTCCACTAATTCCAGATGTGTTTATATTTCCATAAGTAGCAAAATTTCCACCGCTATAAGAAATAAATTTTCCTTTGTAAAGCTCGATGGCACGAGTTACGTGGGGACCTTGTCCAAAAATGATGTCTGCTCCAGAGTCGACTGCTAGTCGTACAAATTCAGTAATATTTCCACGATTTTCGCCAAAAAATATTTCAGTTTTAAATGGTAAATGCTCAGCTTTTTTACCTTCTGCACCACCATGAAACATAACTATAACAATATCAGATTTTTTCTTGGATTCAGAGATTAATCTTTTAACTTTTGTATAATCGTTTAATTTTACGGTAGTTGAGTTTGGGGCAAATGAAACAAAACCATATTTTACACCGTCTTTTTCTAAAAAAGTACTTTCAAATTTATTTTCAATACCAGAATATTTAATATTTAGTTTTTCAAGATTTTTGGCAGTTGCATCAAGTCCGTAAGCACCAAAGTCGTTGCTGTGATTATTGGCAAGACTAAGGTAGTCAAAACCAGCATTGGCTAAATATTGTCCATAAGATGAAGGTGTACGAAAAACATAGCAAACACTAGGGGTTGAACACTTTTTAGGTGTACCTCCATTATCAAAAAGAGTTCCTTCAAGATTACCGACAGTAATGTCAGCATCCTTTAAAGTTGACTCAACTTTTTTTAAAACATTTGTATTAGGTAACATATTTGTCGGATAATTACTTCCAAGCATAATGTCTCCAACACCAATAATTGAAATAGTTTTTTTGTATTTATTTTTATCTTCATTTTTCTGATTAACATTTTCTGTTTTAATATTTTCAACTTTTTGATTTTGATTATTTTCAGATTGAATTGTTAAAAAATTAAATAAAGTTGTAAAAAAAGAAAAAAGGAAAACTATAATTACAAAAAAATTCATTTTAAAAATCCTCCATAAAAATTATATGTATATTTTATCTTTTTTATGAATTAAAAGCAATAATTTCTTTATAAAATAATAAAGTTGTGATATAATTAAGCAATAGTATCATTAACTAATAAATAATAGATAAGGAGTTTTATGAAAAATACATTAAAAATCGTAAATATAATAGTATTTTCTTTAATAGTAATAATATTAATTTATTTGTATTCGTTCTTTTTAATAAAAACTACTTATAATAATGTAAGAGTAAATATAAAAAAAGGAGATACGATAACAGATATTTATAAAGATTTAAAATTAAATTATGGATTGTTAGATAAAATTTATTTAAGAATTGATAGTAGAATGGGAAAATTGACTATTGGTTCATATAGTTTTAATGGTAAATTTTCAAAATATGAAGTTTTAAGAAAAATAAGAGAAGGTAAAACACAAGAAGTTAGACTTACAATTCCTGAAGGATTTACTAAAAAACAAGTTTACGAAAGAATGACGGCGTTAGGATTGGGAACAGCTGAAGAAATAGACAAAGCATTGTCTGAAATTGATTTTCCATATCCACATAAAAATAATGAATATGAAGGATACTTTTATCCAGAAACTTATATTTTTACTAGAAATACGACAACGAAAGAGGCTTTAAAAATTATATTAAATGAATTTTTAAAACATTTTCCAGAAAAAGATGTAAAAGATAAAAATAAATTTTATGAGCAATTAAAATTAGCATCGATTGTTGAAGCAGAAGTTAATAAAAATGAAGATAAGCCTAAAGTAGCGGGAATATTTATAAAAAGATTGGAAAAAAATATGAGACTAGAATCAGATGCAACATTAAAATATGATTTAGGTCGTCAAGCGAAAAAAGGAGAATTGAAAGTAAACGATAGTCCTTATAATTCTTATAGAGTGGGAGGATTACCACCAACTCCGATTGGAAATCCAGCAGCTGATACAATAAAAGCTGTACAAAATCCAATTATAACAGAAGATTTGTTTTTCTTTATGTATAATGGAAAAACTTATTATTCAAAAACACATGAAGAACACTTAAAAAAACGGAAAGAAAGTGGACAACTTAAATAGAGTGTGAGTTTTAAATGAAAAAAATTGAAAAAAAAATTAAGGAAATAAAAGATAAAAATTTAATAAATGAAAATGATAAAATTTTAATTGCGTTTTCTGGTGGACCGGATTCGATGTTTTTATATTATGTTTTAAAAACTTTACAAAAAGAATATAAACTTGAAATTTCATTAATTTATATAAATCATAATTTAAGAGATGATGTAGATAATGATATAAAAATTGTAACAAACTTTGCAAAAGAAAATGGTGTAAAACTTTATGTCAAAAAAATTAATGTAAAAAAATATGCAAAAGATAATAAAAAATCAATTGAATTAGCGGCTAGAGAATTAAGATATGAAATGATTAATAAAACTTTAATGGAAATAGGTTATAATAAAATTGCAACGGGACATAATCTTGATGATAATGTTGAAACATTAGTATTTAGATTGATTAGAGGGACTTCAATTAAGGGATTGAAAGGAATACCGATAAAAAGAGGGAATATAATAAGACCTATTTTACATTTTGAAAAAACGGAGATTATTAAATTTTTAGATGAAAAAAAAGTAAAATATGTAATTGATTATACAAATTTTGAGAATGATTATACTAGAAATTATATACGAAACGAGATTTTTCCAATGTTTTTTAATGTGAATTCAAATTTTAAATTGAAAATAAATGAACTTATTGAAGAATTGAATTACAATAAAACAAGTAAGAATAAAAGATTGTTAATAGAAAAATTAGAAGAGAAAAAAGTGAAATTAACAAGAGAAAAAATTAATAATATTTATGACAGTTTGTATGACAGTGAAGATGAGTTGAAAAAAGATGGAGCGAAAGAGTTTGAAATTGGAGAAAATTTGGTTTTACGAAAGAAATATGATAAAATTGAGATAGTGTCTAAAAAAGAAAAAAATGAAAAAGAAAAAAATGAAACGATAAAATTAAATACACAAAAAAAGTGGAATTCATTTGAAATAGGAATTTTTAATGGAGAAAATAAAATTTTATTGAATGAGTATAAAAAAAGTAATAAGATAAAATTTTATGAAATTAAATTAAATAAAAAAGTAGATGAAATAAAAATTAGAGCTAGAATTGACGGAGATAGAATAAAATTAAAAAATGTAGGGTACAAAAAAATAAAAAAAATTTTAATAGATAAGAAAATTTCTAAGTGGGAAAGAGATGAAATACCAATAATTTTGTATGAAAATGAGATATTATCAGTGGGGGATATTTCAATTTCGGAACATTTAGAAAAAATTAATATTGAAAAAATTGAAAAAAATATGATAATATTATGTATAAAAGAAATGTAGGGAGGATAAATGAATAAAGATAAAAATAAAAACGATATAAAAAAGAGATTGGAAGAATTAAAGAAAGAAAAGAGAAATAGAAATCCAAGAAATAATAAAAATCCTTTTTTTAATTCAGGAAATATATTTTTGTTAATAATTTTGTTAGCATTTAGTTTTATTTTTTCAGGAAATATACAAAATTATTTTCAAGAGAAAAAAGAGATTACTTATTCGCAATTTATAGATAAAATTAATAATGGTGATTTTAAAGAAGTGACAGAAAAAGATAACGAAATCACTTCAAAAATAAAAGAAAAAGATAAGGAAGTTATTTATTCAACTAGAAAAATAACAGATAGAATAGGTGATGACAAACAAGTTTTAGATGCAATTAATAAATCAAATACAACATTAGTTGTAGCAAAACCATCGGGGGCTTCAGCATTTTTCTATATTTTGTTAAATATATTGCCAATTATAATTTCTGTTGCATTCTTTATTTTCATATTTAGACGAATGAATGGAAATGGAGGTTCTGGTGGACCCGGTGGAGTATTTGGCTTTGGAAAAACGAGAGCAGATAAATTAGAAAAAAAACCAGATGTTAAATTTGAAGATGTTGCTGGTGTGGATGGAGCAAAAGAAGAGTTAAAAGAAATTGTAGACTTTTTAAAAGATGCAGAAAAATATACAAAAGCTGGAGCGAGAGTACCTAAAGGAGTGTTACTTTTAGGAAGACCGGGAACAGGTAAAACTTTACTTGCTAAGGCTGTGGCAGGAGAATCAGGAGCTTCGTTTTATAGCTTATCAGGTTCAGAATTTGTAGAAATGTTTGTTGGGGTTGGAGCTTCAAGAGTTAGAGATTTATTTGAGAAAGCTAAAGCAAATTCTCCGTCAATTATTTTCATAGATGAGATTGATGCAATAGGAAGAAAAAGAAGTACTGATAAAAATGGTGGTGGAAATGATGAGAGAGAACAAACACTTAATCAGTTATTAGTAGAAATGGATGGATTTGAAACGGATACAAAAGTTATAGTTATAGCAGCGACAAATAGAGATGATATATTAGATGCGGCATTGTTAAGAGCTGGAAGATTTGATAGAAGAGTAACAGTTGATGCACCGGATGTTCAAGGAAGAATAGCTATATTAAAAGTTCATTCAAAAGGTAAAAAATTAGCTGAAGATGTTAAACTTGAAGATATTGCTAAAATAACACCCGGATTTGTAGGAGCAGATTTAGCAAATTTACTAAACGAAGCGGCAATTTTAGCAGCAAGAAGAAACTCAGATACAATTATTATGGAAGACTTAGACGAAGCAGTAGATAAAATTGGAATGGGATTAGGTCAAAAAGGTAAAATAATTAAACCAGAAGAGAAAAAATTATTGGCATATCATGAAGCAGGTCATGCTGTAATGACAGAAATAACAGAAGGTGCAGATCCTGTACATAAAGTGACGATTATTCCAAGAGGTGATGCTGGAGGGTATATGATGCCACTTCCTGATGAAAAATTGGTTACAACTCGTAAAGAATTACTTGCTGAAATTAAAGTATTATTTGCGGGAAGAGCAGCAGAAGAAATAGCATTAGATGATATAAGTACTGGAGCTTCAAATGATATTCAAAGAGCAACAAGAATAGCAAAAATATTTGTAGAGAGAGTGGGAATGAGTGAAAATTTAGGGCCTGTTGATTATGACAATAAGGAAGAATATTCGTTTATTTCAAGTAGAAGTGACGAAACTACAAGAGAGATTGATTTAGAAGTAAGAAAAATCTTAAAAGAAAAATATGCTGAAACGATAAAAACTTTAACTGAAAATAGAACTATTTTAGATAATGTAGCACAATTATTATTGAAAAAAGAAACAATTACGGGAGATGAAGTAAGAGAAGTTATAAAAGGTAAAACGGCAGAAGAAATTTTAAATCCAATACAATTAGAATTATAAAAAAATGCTAGCGTAATGCTAGTATTTTTTATATACTTTATAACTATAAAAAAAATAAAGTTTTATACATGAAAATGTCTGTATCACTGTAAAAATAGTCTTTATATAAATTTGTGTGTAAAAATTTCTTGACAACAATAAAAAAAATTATTACAATTAACTGTAAATTATGTAATAAACAAATTTTATAATATATTTTTTAAATTTGTTTGTGAAAAAAATAATTTAAAATAATTGAATTTTTTTGAAAAAGAAGGAGATGATTTGCGATGAATTTTATTGAAATTCTGTTTAAAACTTTGATGACAGAAAAAATTAACACTGCTATTATAGCAAGTTTAGGAATTATCTTATTAGGGTATTATTGTCGTAGAAAAAATATTTTTGGAGAAAATGTAGCAAAAGTATTGACAAATGTTGTATTGTCAGTTTCATTACCGGCATTAGCATTTAATTCATTCTTAGCAGATATAAAAAAAGAAACATTTACAACAGGAATAGGATTGTTGATTTGGGGACTATTAGTTTATATTTTATTAATTTTTGTATCAATCCCGTTATTTAAAAAATTTAAAGGTGGACAACAAGATACAATGAGAGTGTTATCAATATTTGGGTCAACAACTTTCTTTGGTATACCAATAGTGACAGCAATTTACGGGAAAGAAGGAGCTTTATATGCATCAATTTTCAATATAGGATATAGAATTTTCTTGTATTCTTACGGATATATAAAAATGAGTGGATTAAAGATGAATAAAAATAATATAAAAACGATGTTCTTAAATCCAATAGTTATAGCAACATTCTTAGGTTTATTTATTTGGTTATTCCAATCGAGTTTACCACAAGTAGCTGTAACATTTAAAGATGAAAAAACTTTAGAAAATGTAACTAAAAACTTTGCGATATTGAGATTTGATAAAACATTACCACAATTTGTAGCGATACTAAAATATTTAGCAGGATTAGCTTCGCCGTTAGCGTGGCTTGCAATAGGAGCAACATTAGGTGCAGTAGACTTTAAAAAAGCAATGTCAGATAAACCAACTTGGTATTACACTTTTGTAAAATTATTAATAATACCAGCTTTAAATATTGTATGTTTATTTGTATTAAAAATGATAGGATTACCAATTAATTTGACTGGAGTTGGAACAGTAGTTATAATGATGGCAACACCTCCAGCGACAGTTGCTGCAGCTTATGCAATTAGCTTTGATAAAGATGCAGTGTTAGCTTCAAATACATCATTATTAGCAACAATTGGAGCTGTAATAATGGCACCAATTTGGATTGTTGTAGTTCAAGTAATTGGAGCTTTAGGAATTTTTTAAATGAAATAAATAGAAAAGGAGCTAAAATAGCTCTTTTTCATAATTAATAATAAATAATAATACGAAAAAGGTGAAAAATATGGGATTTAAAGTAATATGTTATGGAGTTCGTCCAAATGAAGTTGAATTTTTTCATAAATTAAATAAATATGGATACGATTTAAAATTAATAGAAGCATTAATGTCTAAAGATAATGTGGGTGAAGCTAAAGGTTGTGATGCTGTAATAATACGTGGAGTTTGTTCAGCAAATGCAGAAAATTTAGAAACATTGTCAAGTTACGGAATTAAATATATGTTTACGAGAGCAGCAGGAATAAACAATATAGACTTAAAAGCTGCAAAAAAATTAGGATTAAAAGTGGCTCGTGTTCCGGGATATTCTCCTAATGCTATTGCTGAATTATCATTAACTTTAGCTATGATGTTATTAAGACATACAGCTTACACTGTTGAAAGAACAGCAAAATATGACTTTAGAGTAACTCCTACAATGTTTAGTAAAGAAATTAGAAATTGTAAAGTTGGAGTAATTGGAGTAGGTAAAATTGGATTAACGGAAGCAAAATTATTTAAAGGATTAGGAGCCGATGTATTAGGATATGATGTATATCAAAGTGATGAAGCTAAAAAAGTAGTTAAATTTGTTGAATTAGATGAGTTATTAGAACAATCTGATATAGTAAGTTTACATATGCCATATATTGCAGGTAAAAATGATAAATTTGTTAATACAGAATTTATTTCAAAAATGAAAACAGGTGCAATTTTAATAAATACAGCTCGTGGAGAATTACAATCAAATGAAGCAGTATTAGATGCGTTAAAATCAAATAAATTAGGTGGATACGGAACAGATGTATTTGATAATGAATCAAAATTATTCTTTAAAAATCATGAAAATGGAGATCAAATACACGACCAAGTTGTAAGACAAATAATAGATTTTTATCCAAAAGTATTAGTGACACCACATATTGGGTCAAATACAGATGAAGCATTATCAAATATGATAGAAACAAGTTTTGATAATTTGAATGAAATTTTAACAACTGGAGAATGTAAAAATAAAGTTCAAATAGATTAAAAATGAAAGAGGTTTACTATTGCAGTAAACTTTTTTTATTTGAATATATTGCTATAAATTATAAAACAAAATGCGTTATTTTGAGTAATGATTATAATTTAGATATATTAAAAATTCTTTTAATGACAGAAAAAAATATTTATGTTATAATTTTTAATGAGGTGTAAAAGATGATAAAAGTTGTAACATTGATATTAGCTTTAATAAGTTTGAACTTATTGGCAGATAAAATAAAATATAATGTAAATTTAAAAAAAATTAATTCAAAAAATTATGGACAAAAATATAAAGAAGAGTTGGAAAAAGAAGAAAAATTAGAGGCTTTATTTAATAATATAAAAAAAGGGAACAATAAATATGTTACTTCCAGATTATGGACAAAAGAAAAAATGAAATTACAAAATGAGAATGAGGAAGAAAGTAAAAATAATTATGGGCCAAAAAATTCAGAAATTTTAAATGTAGGTATAAATGAAAATAATTTTATAGATGTAAATGCTAAAAATAAAAAAGGATTTACCCCATTAATAGTTGCAATAGAAAGTCAAAATAATGAAATTGTAAAAATTTTACTAGATAATGGTGCAAGTGTTTATTCCGAATATCCCGGGTTAGGTAAGTTGTCGTTACATACAGCAGCTTATTATGGGAATATTGAGGCAATTAAAATGATATTAGATAAATATCCAAAACTTGTAAATGTTCAAAGTCAAAATGATGGATTTACGGCTTTACAAGAGGCTGTTTTAAAAAATAATGTAGAAATAGTTAAATTATTGCTAGATAGAGGTGCAGATCCGAGAATAAAAGATTATAAAGGTGGAACAGCAATGGATATGGCAACTGAATTTGGAAAAGGGGAAATAGTTAAAGAAATGAGATTACAAATTAAGAAATTAAGAGGTTAAAGAAATAAAAACTATACTTTTAAAAGTTGCAAAAACTAAAAATTATGGTATAATAAAGGTAGACATTTAATAAATTGTATTTATATTTTTTGAAGAGGAGAAGATATGAGAAGATTGACAGGAATTGGAGCTTCAGAAGGAGTTTCAGTAGGAAAAGTATTATTATTTATTGAAGAAGAAATGATAATACCTGAAGTTAAAACGGTAGATTCAACAGTAGAGAGTGAATTAACGAAATTAGATGAAGGTCTAAAAAAATCTAAGACACAATTAATTGCGATTAGAGAAAAAGTAAAAGAAAAAATGGGAGAAGATAAAGCTGCTATTTTTGATGGACATATCATGCTTCTTGAAGATGAAGACTTAATTATGGAAGTGCAAGATAAAATTAAAGGAGAAGGGTTACCTGCTGCAAAAGCATTAAGTGATGGTATTGAAGAATACTGTGCAATGATTTCAGCTTTAGAAGATCCATATTTAAGAGAAAGAGCGGCAGACTTACAAGATATAGGAAAAAGATGGTTAAAAAATATTTTAGGGATTAAAATCAAAGATTTAAGTAATTTAGAGCCTAATACAGTTGTAGTTACATATGACTTGACTCCATCAGATACAGCTCAATTAGATTTAGAAAATTGTGTTGGATTTATTACAGAAATTGGTGGAAAAACAGCTCACTCTGCAATTATGGCAAGATCGTTAGAATTACCGGCAGTTGTAGGTGTTAAAGGTGTTTTATCTGAAGCTAAAGAAGGAGAAGCTGTTGTAATGGACGGTGAAGCAGGAGTTTTATTCTTAAATCCAGCTGAAGATATTGTAAAAGAATATGTTGAGAAAAAAGAAAAAATTAAAACAGAAAAAGAAGAACTTAAAAAATTAATAACAGAGGAAGCAATAACACCAGATGGAAGAAAAGTAGATATTTGGGGGAATATTGGAAGTCCTAAAGATGTAGATGCAGTAATTGAAGCAGGTGCAGCTGGAGTAGGATTGTATAGAACTGAATTTTTATTTATGGATTCAGATCATTTTCCAACTGAGCAAGAACAATATGAAGCATATAGAGTTGTTGCTGAAAAATTAAGAGGGAAACCTTTAACAATAAGAACGATGGATATTGGGGGAGATAAAGAGTTACCATATTTGAATTTACCAAAAGAAATGAATCCGTTCTTAGGTTATAGAGCGATAAGAATTTCATTGGAAAACAAAGAAATGTTTAAAACACAATTAAGAGCAATTTTAAGAGCATCTCAATATGGGCAAATAAAAATTATGTATCCAATGATAAGTTCAATTAATGAAATTAGAAAAGCTAATGCTATATTAGAGGAATGTAAAAAAGAATTAGACGCAGAAGGTAAAATTTATGATGCAAATATAAAAGTAGGAATTATGATAGAAACACCTTCAACAGCAATTATTGCGTATAAATTTGCAAAAGAAGTTGACTTCTTCTCAATAGGAACAAATGACTTGACACAATATTTCTTGGCAGTAGATAGAGGAAATGAAATGGTATCAGCATTATATGATTCATTTAACCCTGCAGTGTTAGAAGCAATTCAAAAAGTTATAGATGCAGCACACGACGCTGGAATCAATGTAAGTATGTGTGGTGAATTTGCTGGAGATAGAAAAGCAACTAAATTATTGTTAGGAATGGGATTAGATTCATTTAGTATGAGTGCCTCTTCAATGTTACCAGTTAAAAAAATAGTTAGAAGCACAAATTATGTGGATGCTCAAAAATATAGAGATATAATTTTACAACAAAATACTTCAGAAGAAGTAATTAGTAAATTATAATTAAAGTAAAAGTACCTGAAACTGAACAACAATGAGTGTAAAGTGAAAGGTACTTTTAAAATTATTTTTCTTTTTTACTTTTTTGAGGTATAATATAAGTGTAAGATAGGTAGAATAAAAATAAAAATATGTTTAAATAGAAGTGAAAAAAGTTTTATATATTTTGTATGAAATTATGGGTCAAAGTCTAATATGTTATAATAAGTCCATTTTAATGATTTTGACCCAATTTTTTTATGGTTAAATTGTTATATTATTTGTATTATAATTGTATAAAGTTTAGTTTTTACGAATTTCTAAAATAATATTTTTAGCTGTTTCTAAATTTATGAACTTAGATGTAAGCAATTTTTCTACAACAATCTCCACTTCATTTCCTTCAGCACCAGCAAAAAGTGCAAGAGAGCGTGCTTGCATTTTCATATGCCCTTTTTGTATTCCAGTGCTAACTAATGCTTTTATAGCAGCAAAATTTTGAGCAAGTCCAACAGAAACAATAATACTTGCTAAAGTTTTGGCATCAGGATTATTTAAAATGTTAAAAGCTGCTTTTACAGTAGGATTTAATCCAATAGAGCCTCCAACTGAAGCGATAGGCATAGGAAGAGTAAGCTCTCCTATTATTTTTTTGTTAGTTTCATCAAAAACCCAATTTGTAAGCCCTTCATATTTACCGTTTTTTGTAGCGAAGGCATGACCTCCAGCTTCAATTGAACGCCAATCATTTCCAGTTGCGATAACAGTAGCGTCAATTCCATTGAAAATTCCTTTGTTATGAGTTGTCGCACGATAAATATCTATTTTAGCAAATTCACTTGCAAGTTCAATTTTTTTAGCAATATTAAAAGCTTCTTTTTTATCGTTTGATAAATATTTTATATCAATAGCACAAGTTGATTTTACTAAAGATTTTGTAGCATAATTTGATAAAATAGCCATTAAAGCTTTAGAGTTTGTAAGATCTTCAAGTAAAGGCTTAATTCCTTCAAGCATATTATTTAAAATATTTGCTCCCATAGCTTCTTTTACATCAGCAATAAGGTATACAACTAAAAATGAATTATTTTTTTCATAAAATATTTTTGTTGTAATGTCAATAGCTCCACCACCACGAACAACGATTGATGGATGAGAATTATTAGCTAATTGTAATATTTTCTCTTTATTTTTTAAAATAATTTTTTCAGCTTTTTCTAAATTATCTATATCAAATAAAGCGACTTCTCCAATCATTTTACGGTCTAAAATTTCAGTAGTAAATCCTCCAGATTTAGCTATAAGTTTTCCGGCGTAACTACATGCAGCTACAACAGATGGTTCTTCTGTAACCATTGGAACTGTGTAATTTATATTGTCAACCATAATATTTGGGACAATACTAAAAGGTAAAGCAAAAGTTCCAATAGTGTTTTCAGTCATTTGTTCTGCAATTTCTAATGGTAAAGTAGTATTATTTTCTAAAATATTTTTATATTCATTATTTATTATTTTGTTGTCATATAAAATTTTGATTTTATCAATTATATTTTTTTTTGAAAAACCTAGCCATATATTTTTTATTTTCATTTTAACTCCTAATAATAAAATTTATTATAAAAAAACAGTATCACAAAGAATACTATTTTTAATTATAATTTTTTGTAAATTCTTTTATGATTTTCAACTTTTTTTAAAATAAATGGATTGAAATCATTATCATTTTCAAAAATAGTTATTGAATTTCCATTTTCATCT
The DNA here is from genome assembly GCA_963528625.1 of uncultured Leptotrichiaceae bacterium. Lineage (GTDB taxonomy): Bacteria > Fusobacteriota > Fusobacteriia > Fusobacteriales > Leptotrichiaceae > CALHVR01. The sequence continues at coordinate 52,984 of CAURVQ010000006.1, forward strand.
AATTTTAAAGTATCAAAAAAGATTTTTTCATATGTTTCAACATCAATTTTTTTCCTTTTTTCAAATAAAGAAATTCTATTTTTATATAAATTATTTTTAAAATTTTCAGCAAGAGTTACTGAAAATAATTCACAAACAGCTCCACTTCCATAGCTAAATAATGCCACTTTATCTCCAGAATGTAAATTTTCTGAATTTTCTAACAGTGAAAGCAAACTTAAGTAAAGAGATCCTGTATAAATATTCCCAACTCTTTGATTATAAATAATAGAAGAATGAAAATTACTAATAAATTCTGCTTTAATTTCTTTAGTAATATTCTCTTTTTCAATCGTAAGTAATGAATTTAACCCTTTTAACCCTAATTTTGGAAAGGGTAAGTGAAAGCAAAATGCTTTGTAGTCAGTTAAAGAATTATTGTTTCTTTTTTTAAATTCATTCCATGTTGTTTCTAAACATTCTAAATATTGGTGTGAAGAATAATGACCGTCAACAAAAGGAACTGAAGAGTAATTTGGACGCCAAAAGTCCATAATATCTCGTGTTTGACATAAACTTTCATTATTTAAAATTAAAATGTTTGGATCTTTTTTTACAAGCATAGCGATACTTCCAGCACCTTGAGTAGATTCACCAGAAGTGCCGACTCCATATTTTGCAATGTCGCTGGCAACGACTAAAACATAAGATTCAGGATTATTTAAAATATAATTTTTTGCATAATTAAGAGCTGCTGTTGCACCATAGCAGGCTTCTTTAATTTCAATAGATCGTGCATAAGGTTGAATATTTAATAAACCGTGAATAAAAACAGATGAAGCTTTACTTTGATCGATACTTGATTCTGTTGCAAAAATAATCATATCAATTTTCTGTTTATCAGTTTCATCTAAAATCTCGTAAGCTGCAGAAGCCCCAAGTGAAATAATATCTTCATTAATAGTTGCTACACTCATTTCTTTTTGAAGTAATCCTTTAGTAAATTTAATAGGATTTTCACCACGACTAACGGCTAAATCTTCAATATTTAAAAAATATTTTGGCATAGCAAAACCTATTTTATCTATTCCAATTTTCATTTTTTCGCCTTTCTTTTTCAACGATTTTAGTAGATATATTTTACTTAAAAAACAATAAAAAAGCAACAATTTTTTTATGTAGAAGTATTAAACAAAATGGGTGAAATTTTTATTAATTTTTTGTTTAATTATTAGAAATATGATATAATTAAATTGAAAATACAAAGAGGAGGAGTGGTATTATGATTATTGAGTTGGATACAAATTTACAACAAACAAAGTTGATAACAGAATACTTAAAAAATAAGGAATTAAATTTAAGTGAAAAAATTAAACAAAATATAATGGAAATAATAGAAGATTATGAAGATTTGAAAGAGTTGGAGCAAGCAATAAAAGAAGATAATGGGGTTTATTACACACATGAAGAAATAAAAAGGGAATTGGGTATTGAAGAGGATGAAATATAATTTTATATATACAGATAAAATGAAAAAAGATTTGAAAAAGCTAGATAATTATGATAGAAAAAGCATTATTGATTATATTGAAAATAACTTGATAAATACAAGTGTTCCTCATAATAATCAATATAAAGAATTAACAGCAAATTTAAAAGAATATGGGAGATATAGAGTAGGTAATTATAGAATTTTGGTAGAAATAAAAAATGATTTATTTATAATTAGAGAATTAAAAGTCGGGCATAGAAAACAGATTTATATAAAATGAATAAAACTAAAAAAAGAAAGTATATTGAAAAATATGCTTTTTTTCTTATTTTAATGAAAAAAATTAAATTTTAAATAACATAAGGTATTTACAAAAATAAAAAGCGTGGTAGAATAAGAATGGAGTACACAAAATATAGTGTTGCAAAAAAGTGGAGGAATTGATATGATGTCATTAGATAAAATTATAGAAATACAGGAGAGATTTGAAAAAATGGAAATAAAAAGTTTTGCAAAAGATTTAATTGAGTTTATAGATGAAGGTGTAAGTAGCTATCATGTTGTGAAAAATTGTTCTATGATACTTGAAGAGAATGGTTTTGAGCGATTAAATCCTAAAAAGAGATGGCATTTAAAAAAAGGTCATAAATATTTTGTTAAAAGATCAAATTCTACTATAATAGCATTTACATTAGGAAAAAATTTAAAAATAGAAAAAGGATTTAAAATATTTGGATCACATACGGATTCTCCTTGTTTTAGAATAAAGCCAAATCCGGAAATGATTACGAACGGTGTTCTTAGATTGAATACAGAAATTTATGGTGGTCCTATTTTAAGTACTTGGTTTGATAGACCGTTATCTGTGGCTGGTAGATTGATTGTGAAATCTAATGATGTATTTTCGCCTAAAACGATAAATGTTAATATTAAAAGACCAATAATGTCAATACCTAATTTAGCAATTCATCAAAATAGAAATGTTAATGATGGAGTAAGAATTGATAGACAAAAAGATGTATTGCCAGTGTTGGCATTAGTGAATGATACATGTACTAAAGAAAATTATTTGTTAAAATTAGTTGCAGAAGATGCAAAAGTAAATATTGAAGATATACTTGATTTTGATTTATTCATATATGCTTTAGAAAAAGGGTGTTTAATTGGAGCAAATAAAGAATTTATCTCAGCACCTAAAATTGACAATTTAGTTTCAGTTTATACAGGTTTAATTGGATTGATTGAAGCTGAAGAAAATGATGAACAAATAAATGTATTCGTTGGATTTGATAATGAAGAAATAGGAAGTGCAACAAAACAAGGTGCAGATTCAAATTATTTAGTAAATTTCTTAGAAAGGATTGCGTGTGAATTAAATATAAGTAGAAGTGAATTTTTGCAAATGTTACATTGTTCATTTTTAATGTCGGCAGATGGTGCTCATGCAGCACATCCTGCACATATGTATAAATTTGATCCGACAAATTATGGTAAAATTAATGAGGGAGTTTCAATAAAAATAAGTGCTAAGCAAAAATACACATCTGATGGATTTTCAATCGCAGTTGTGCGTCAATTAATTGAAGGGACAGATATTAAAATTCAAACATTTGTAAATGAGTCAAATGAATTGGGTGGAAGTACAATAGGACCAATTTCGTCAACACATTTAGATATAGATGCAGTAGACTTAGGAGTACCAATGTTTGCGATGCATTCAGTAAGAGAAATGTGTGGAACTTATGATGTATTTTATTTGAAAGAGTTAGCCAAAGTATTTTATGAAAAATAATTTAATATAAAGTTAGAATAGCATTCTTGTATAAAAGCAAGAATGTTATTTTTATTTTGTAATAGAAAATATTAAAAAAAGAAAAAGGATAAAACTCAAATCGAGTATTATCCATTCCAAAGTTATTTTATTCTGTTTTAAATTTGTAACTTAAAAATTGTAATATTATCGTAATAAAGTTTAACTAAATGGATTTATAGCCCATCTAAACGCTCTACTGTAATAATCACTATCTAAACTAGAAACCATAACTCTTCTACTTTTTCCAGAAGAAGCATGTATAAATTGTCTATTTCCCATATAAATTCCTACATGTGAAATACGACCTCCTCCAGTTGTTTCAAAAAATACCAAATCACCTTTTGTCATATTGCTCGACGAAATTTTTGGTTTGAATGTTGCTTGTGCACTTGAAACTCTAGGTAAATTCAAATTTGCAACTGATTTAAAAACATAACCGATAAATCCTGAACAATCAAATGAATTAGGTCCTGTAGCACCCCAAACATATGGTGCACCTAATTTTTTTTGTGCAAATTCGATAATTTTATCTCTAATCGCGGCATGTGTATACCCAGAAGAATTACCAGACGAATAAGCTGTTTTTACTTCTTTTTCTTTAACATTTAGAGATACGGAATCATTTTTAAAATAATTACCAAGGATATTTCTTATTTCTTCATCAGCTGTTTTAGTTGTATTTGCTTTTGGTGCCGCAAATGAAAATGTAGATAATATCAGAGCTCCAGTGATTACTGCTAATTTCTTCATGTAACCTCCAATCTACCATGAACTTTGGTAGTATAATTCTACCACATGAAACTTAGAAAACACTTATATTTATTATTTTATATATAAATATAATTATTAAAATTTTATAATTTTAAAGTAAGAAAGTATATGAAATAAAGAGTTGAATTAGACATTTGAATATGTTATAATGGTATATAAAAACTATGGAAAACAAATCAATAATAAATAAAATATATGAATGTAAAAAGGAGTTTTATGTATAGAGTATTAGTTGGAGAATATATAGATGATGAGGCGATAGCTAATTTGCAATTAGCTGATGATGTAGAAGCTGATATTAAAATTGGAATAAAAAGAGAAGAATTGTTAAATATAATACACGAATATGATGCATTAATTGTTAGAAGTGTAATTCAAGTTAATGATGAGTTGTTAAGTAAAGCTCCAAATTTAAAAATTGTAGGAAGAGCTGGAAATGGAACTGATAATATTGACATAACAGCGGCAACAAATCACGGAGTAATCGTAGCAAATACTCCTGATAGCAATACTGTTTCGGCATGCGAATTGACTATAGCTTTAATGCTTGCAAGTGCAAGAAATGTAGTAGAGGCAAATAATTATATTAAAAGTGGAAAATGGGAAAGAGAAATTTTTGTTGGGACTGAATTATTTGAAAAAACATTAGGAATAATTGGGCTTGGAAGAATTGGAGGGCTTGTTGCTACAAGAATGAAAGCGTTTGGAATGAATTTAATTGCGTATGATCCTTATATTCCAAAAGAAAGATTTAAAAGATATAATTGTGAAAGAGTGGAAACATTAGATGAATTGCTTGAAAGAGCAGATATAATTACAATTCATACACCTAAAACACATGAAACTATTGATATAATAAATGAAGATAATATAAGTAAAATGAAAGATGGAGTAAGACTTGTAAATGTAGCTCGTGGTGGATTATTTAATGAGGAAGCAGTAGCGAAAGGACTTGAAAATAAAAAGATAGCTAGTTTTGCTTATGATGTTCATACAGTAGAGCCGAGAAGCGAATGTATTTTATATGAATATAAAAACGCTATAACGACGCCACATTTAGGAGCGACAACATATGAAGCTCAAAGAAATGTAGGAACACAAGTTGTAAAACAAGTTTTAAATGGTTTGAGAGGACAAATTGTGGAAACAGCAGTAAACTTACCTGCAATAGGATTAGAAGAGTTTGCAGTTATAAAACCTTATATTTCTTTAGGAGAAAAATTAGGGAAAATATATTTTCAAGTTACAAAAGAACCGATTTCAAATGTAACGATAAATTATTATGGGGAATTAGCTAAACAGGAAACGGCTTTAGTCGATTCAACAGTATTGAAAGGAATTTTAGAACCAATATTAAAAGAGGAAGTAAATTATATAAATTCTAAAACTTTAGCTGAAAGAAGAGGAATTGGTGTCACAACACATCACAAAAATGAAAAATATGAAAATTATCCTTGTGCTTTAGAAATAATTATAACAGGAGAAAAAGGAACTAAATTTCAAATTGTAGGACATGTGGGAAGCAATAGAGAAGAAAGAATTGTAAATATAAAAGAACATGTTGTTGATATGGTAATTTCAGAAAATATGATTTACTTAAAAAATAAAGATGTACCGGGAGTTATTGGAACGGTTGGAGTTTTATTAGGTGAAGAAAATGTAAATATTGGTACAATGAATGTTGGGAGAAAAGAAGATAGTGCAGTTATGTTATTGACAGTTGACGACATAGTGTCTAAAGATACAATTCAAAAATTAAAAAATAATGAAAAAATAAAATGGGCATATTATTTGAATTTGAAATAAATTTGTAAAAAAGGAGAAAAAATGGCATTAAAATTTAAAGTGAAAGTACCGGGTACTTCAGCAAATATAGGAGTAGGTTATGATTGTCTTGGTGTTGCACTAGATTATCATTTAGAGTTAGAAGTAGAAGAAAGTGATAAAATTGAATTTTTAGAAAATGGGAAACCTTTTTCAATACCGATAGAAGAGAATTATATTTTTGAGGCGATAAAATATACAGAAAAACATTTAGTAAAAAATATTCCAAGTTATAAAGTAAATATTATAAAAAATGATATTCCGTTGGCGAGAGGGCTTGGAAGCAGTTCAAGTGCAATAGTTGCTGGAATTTTAATAGCAAATACATTTGCTGGGAATGTGTTAGATACACAGAAAATTGTAAAATTAGCAGTTGATATGGAAGGGCATCCAGATAATGTAGTACCAGCTATATTAGGTGGAATGGTATTAACTGCACACGATAAAGATAATATTGTTTATAGTACAGTATCAAATTGTGATGATTTATATTATTATGTAATGATTCCGGATTTTAAATTGTCAACAGAAAAAGCAAGAAGCGTTTTACCAAAATCATATTTAGTGTCTGATGTTATAAATAATATGGCAAAATTAGGATTGTTAGTTAATGATTTGAATAACGGGAAATATGATAATTTAAGATTTTTATTGGGAGATAAATTACATCAACCTTATAGATACGCATTAATAAATAATTCACAAGAAATTTTTGAAGCAACTAAAAGATATGGTGCATTAGGGGAGTATATAAGTGGAGCAGGGCCAACATTGATGGCATTAAATTATGATAATGATGATTTTTTAAATAAAATGAAAGAATTTTTAAATACATTACCAGATAGATGGACAATAGATAAGAAAAAAGTAAATTTAAAAGGTGCAGAAGTATTTGATATAGAAAATGTATAAAAATAAAATGATAGTATTTTTTCACTATTATTTTTACTTAATGAGGTGAAGTTTATGAGTCAAAGTATTGAAGATTATTTAAAAGGAATACTTATTTTAAAAGGGAAAAAAGAATATTCAAATAAAAATTTAGCAGAATATTTGAATATTTCTCCAGCTTCAGTCAGTGAAATGATAAGAAAATTAGAGAAAGAAGGTTATCTTATAATTAATAAAAAAGAAGTTACATTGACAGAAAGAGGAGAAATTAAAGCTAAAGGTGTAATTAGAAGACATCGTGTTTGGGAAGTGTTTTTAGCAGATAAATTAGGGTATTCGTTAGAAGAAATACATGATGAAGCTGAAATTTTGGAGCATGTAACGAGTGAGAAATTACTTAGAAAATTAGAGAAATTTTTATTTTATCCTCAAACTTGTCCACACGGCGGACCAATAATTTATGATTATAATAATTTGAATCCAGATAAAATAATACAACTTTCGGAAGTAGAAGTTGGAGATAAAATTACAATATTAAAAGTGGAAGATAATATTGAGCTATATGATTATTTAAAAGAGTTGAATGTCCAAATAAATGAAAAATATGTAGTTAAAAAAATAGATCCATTGAATGGGCCTATTTATATGTTTTTAAATGGTGAAACAGAAAAAATAGTTGCGTATGAAGCTGCTAAAATGGTAGAAGTATATGTTGAATAAATTAATAAATTAATTTTTATTAATTTATTTTTTGAAAATAAATTAGGCTTGCCTAAAAAATATTTTAGGAACTATTGACAAATTTAAAAAAATGTGTCATATTATAGTATATAAAATTTGGTTATTCTAAATTTTAATTTTAAATTTTTAGGAGGAAAGAAAATGAAAAAGATTTTAGGAATTTTAGCAGTATTATGTTTCATGGTAGCATGTGGATCTAAAACAGCAGACAACAAGGGGCAATCAGGCAAAAAAATTAAAGTTACGACGACAACAACAATGTTAAAAGACTTAATTGAACACATTGGTGGGGATAAAGTAGAAGTAGAAGGATTGATGGGAGAAGGAGTAGATCCACATCTTTATAACGCAAGTGCAGGGGATTTAGAAAAATTATCAAAAGCAGACCTTATCGTTTATGGAGGATTACATTTAGAAGGTAAAATGGGGGAAGTTTTTGATAAATTAAGTAAAGAAAAAGATATGTTAAATGTTGGGGATAAATTACCAAAAGAAAAAATACATATGGTAAAAGGAGATACACCGGATCCACATGTTTGGTTTGATACAAATTTATGGAGAATAGAAGCACAAGCAGTAACAGAAAAATTATCTCAAATTGATAGTGCGAATGCTAGTTTTTATAAAGAAAATTTAGCTAAATATGAAAAAGAATTAGATGAATTGACAGCGTATATAATGGATAAATTTAAAGAAATTCCAGAAAAAAGTAGAGTTTTAGTAACAGCGCATGATGCTTTCGGATATTTTGGAGAACAATTTGGATTAGAAGTTAAAGCTATACAAGGTGTGTCAACTGATTCTGAAACAGGAACAAAAAATATTTCAGATTTAGCAAACTTTATTGTTGAAAGAAATATAAAAGCTATATTCGTAGAATCTTCAGTACCTAAAAAAAGTATAGAAGCATTACAAGAAGCAGTAAAATCAAGAGGAAAAGAAGTGAAAATTGGTGGAGAATTATACTCTGATTCACTTGGAGATAAAGAACATAATACAGAAACTTATGTTAAAACAGTTAAAGCTAATGCAGATACAATCGCAAATGCTTTAAAATAATAAAAATGTTCGCATAATGTATGAAAAATAAAGATTATTAAAGTTTATAAAAAATATACTTTAAAAAATAAATTTATATTTTAGGAGAGAGAATGGATAAACAACAAAAAAATACAGAAATAATAAAAGTGAGAGAATTGATAGTTTCATACGAGGAAGATCCTGTGCTTTGGGATGTAAATTTAGATATAAAACAAGGAGTATTACTTGCCATAGTTGGTCCAAATGGTGCTGGTAAATCAACTTTAATAAAAGCAATATTAGGATTAATCAAAACTTTAAGTGGAAAAATAACTTTCTGGGGCAAAAAATATGAGAAAGTAAGAAACAAAATTGCGTATGTACCACAAAGGGGGAGTGTTGATTGGGACTTTCCAACAACAGTGTTTGATGTGGTTGAAATGGGGAGATATGGACAAATTGGATGGTTAAAAAAAGTAAGAAAAGAAGATAAAGTAAAAACGATTGATGCGTTAGAAAAAGTACAAATGCTTGAATTTAAAGATAGACAAATAAGTCAACTATCAGGAGGACAACAACAGAGAGTATTTTTGGCTAGAGCATTAGTTCAAGAAGCTGAAATTTATTTTATGGACGAGCCGTTCCAAGGAGTTGACACAAAAACTGAAAAATCAATTGTAAATATATTGAAAAAATTGAGAAATGAAGGAAAAACTGTAATAACAGTTCATCACGATTTGCAAACAGTTCCAGAATATTTTGATCACGTATTATTTGTAAATAAAGGAGTTGTAGCTTACGGAAGTGTAGATGAAGTATTTACACAAGAAAATATTTCTAAAACTTATAATTTGAAAGAAAGTAAAGAGGTGGAGTAAATGACAATTTTACATAGTTTACTTACAGATCATACTTTTAGAATAGTAACATTAGGTTGTATGTTATTAGGATCAATTTCAGGGATGTTGGGATGTTTTGCTGTACTTAGAAAAGAAAGTTTGCTTGGAGATGCAGTATCACATGCTTCACTTGCTGGAATTTGTATTGCTTTTTTATTAACAAATTCAAAAAGAATAGAAGTGTTATTAACAGGAGCATTAATTACAGGAATTATATGTATTGGAATAATTCAAATTGTAAAAAAATATACTAGAATAAAATTAGATAGTATTTTAGCGTTTATTTTATCAGTATTTTTTGGATTAGGGCTTGTAATCTTATCGTATTTGAATAAATTGCCGGGAGCTAATAAATCTGGACTTAATAAATTTATATTTGGTCAAGCGTCTACATTTGTTGAGCGTGATATTGATATAATTTTAATAGTAGGAAGTGTAATTTTACTTATAATATTATTAATGTGGAAAGAATTTAAGTTAGTTTCGTTTGATAGTGATTTTGCTAAAACTTTAGGATTTCCAAGTAAAAAAATTGATATTTTAATTTCTGTTTTAATTGTTGCGACAGTTATAGTAGGTATTCAAGCTGTAGGAATTGTATTAATAAGTGCCATGATAATTTCTTCGGCTGTAGCTGCAAGACAATGGACAGATAGATTATCAATAATGGTTATTTTAGCAGGAATATTTGGAGGAATTTCTGGATTTTTAGGGACATTAATTAGTATAAGTGAGGTTAGTATTCCAACAGGTCCAGTAGTAGTTTTAATTGTTAGTATTTTTGCTATTTTCAGTATATTATTTTCAAATAAAAGAGGAATTATTTTCAAAATAATAAACAACAATAGAAGAAAAAAAGAAATTTTGAAAAAATATAGAGAAGAGGTGAAAAACTAATGAGCGTAGCATTTGAAATAATATTAATAGCAATATTAGTATCAAGTTCGTGTGCCATATTGGGATCATTTTTAGTTTTAAAAAATATGGCAATGGTATCTGATGCGATAACACATACAGTATTGTTAGGAATAGTTCTTACATTTTTTATAGTTCAGGATTTAAGCTCGCCTTTTCTAATAATAGGAGCTGGATTAACGGGAGTTGTAACGGTATATTTTATAGAACTTTTACACTCAACTAGGTTGATGAAGGAAGATTCTGCTATTGGAGTAATTTTTCCATTTTTATTCAGTATCGCAGTAATTTTAATTTCAAAATATGCAGGAAATGTTCATTTAGATGTAGATGCTGTGCTTTTAGGAGAATTAGCTTTTGCACCTTTAAATAGAATGCATATATTTGGTGTAAGTTTACCAGTAAGTATAATAGTTACAGGAATTGTATTTATAGTAAATTTAGTATTTGTAACAACTTTTTTCAAAGAATTAAAAATTTCAACTTTTGATAGAGCTTTGGCAAAAACTTTAGGAATGAAACCAATGTTAATACATTACATGTTAATTTCGTTAGTTTCAATTACTTCAGTGGCGTCGTTTGAAGCGGTAGGTTCAATATTGGTTATAGCTTTTATGATTGGGCCTGTAATAACTGCGTATATGTTAGTAAAAACTTTGAAAAAGATGATAATCTTAAGTATATTTTTTGGAATAATATCAAGTATTATTGGCTATAATGTTGCGATGTGGCTAGATATTTCAATAGCAGGGACAATTTCACTTGTAATTGGTGTTTTATTTATAATAGTATTAATATTTAAAATTTTAAATAATATTGTAACAATGAAAAAAATATTAAAGTAAATTTATATTTATAATTAAAGTAAATAGTGTATATAAAATATATATATAGTTCAAAGGTTGAAAAATTAATAAAAAATATGTATAATAGGTGTATAATTAAAGTACGCCTATTTTTTTAGGATAGAAAGGAGTAAAAAATGGCAAATAAAAGGAAAAAAGCTGTTAGAGGAATTATTTTTACTGTATTTGTAATTTTAGTTTTTGTAATAACATATCCAAATGAAATAAGTGGTACAGAATTAGGACTTTATGGGAAAAGTTATCTTGTTACATTGGGATTAACATTATTCAGTGGAGTTATAGGAAGTGTGTTAGGGACTTTCTTAGCATATCTGAGGTTTAAAAAAGTCAAAATAGTAGATGTTATAGTAGAAGAATATATAGATATAATGAGGGGAACACCAATGGTGTTACAGTTATTAATATTTTCGCTTATAATTTTTGCAAGTTGGCAAAGTGCGTTTTGGGTAGCTGTTATAACTTTAGGACTAAATAGTGCTGCATATGTTGCTGAAATTGTAAGGTCAGGAATTGAAAGTATTGATAAAGGACAAATGGAAGCGGCAAGAGCAATAGGAATGCCGTTTGGGTTGTCTATGAGAGAAGTAGTATTGCCACAAGCAGTAAAAAATATTTTACCTGCTTTAGCAAATGAATTTATTACATTGTTTAAAGAAACTTCTATTGTTGGGTATATAAGTGTAATGGATATAACTATGAATAGTAAAAGTTTACAAGCAACTTATTATAGTCCAAAGCCAATTATATTTACAGGAGTTGTTTATTATATAAGCGTTAAATTTTTCTCTTTCTTAGCTAAGAGATTGGAAGGGAGATTGAAAGCAAATGATTAAAAATGATAATGAAACAATGAGTATGAAAAATTTAAGTAATGAATTTGAAAAGAGAAAAACGGTAATAAAAATAAATGGATTAACTAAAGAATTCGGTAATTTAAAAGTTTTAAAAGGAATAAGTACAGAAATAAAAGAAGGAGAAGTTATTTCAATAATTGGACCTTCAGGTTCTGGAAAATCAACTTTTTTAAGATGTATAAATAAGTTGGAAGAAGCAACTTCTGGAGAATTGCTTGTAAATGGAAAAAATATTTTAGATAAAAAAGTAGATATAAATAAAATACGAGAAGAAGTAGGAATGGTATTTCAACATTTTAATTTATTTCCACATAAAACAGTTTTAGAAAATATAACTTTAGGACCAACGAGGCTTAAGAAAATGACACAAGATGAAGCTAATAGGCTTGGAATAGAGTTGTTGGCAAAAGTAGGGTTGGCAGATAAAGCTAATGTTTATCCAAATAAATTATCGGGAGGACAAAAACAGAGAGTTGCTATTGCAAGAGCTTTGGCGATGAATCCAAAAGTAATTTTATTTGATGAACCGACTTCAGCTTTAGATCCGGAAATGATAGGAGAAGTGCTTGAAGTTATGAAAGATTTAGCAAGAGATGGAATGACAATGTTAGTTGTTACCCATGAGATGGGATTTGCTAGAAATGTAGGAAATAGAGTGTTCTTTATGGATCAAGGAAGTATATTGGAAGATGCTAAGCCATCTGAAATATTTGAAAATCCAAGAGAAGAAAGAACGAGAGAATTTTTAGAAAAAGTATTAAATTATTAACAAATAAAAGGAAAAATGAAAATGGAGGCAATTATGAAAAAAATAATCAGTATTATGATGTTAGCGATGTTATTTGTAATGTCGTGTGGAGAAAAAAAAGAAAGTGCAACCACGGGAGCTGAAAAAGAGCAAGTTATAAAAGTAGGATTAGAAAGTACATATCCACCATTTGAATTTAAAGAAGATGGACAGTTAAAAGGATTTGATATTGATTTAATGAATGAGTTAGGTAAAGCTTTAGGATTTAAAGTGGAATTTATTGAGCAACCGTTTGATGGATTGATACCGGCATTGAAAGCAGGGAAAATAGATCTAGTGGCAGCTGGAATGAGTGCAACTGAAGAAAGAAAAAAATCGGTAGATTTCTCTGATACTTACTACAAATCACCACAAATTTATTTGAGAAAAAAAGGGAATGACGCAGTTTCTACAAAAGAAAGTTTAGATGGTAAAAATGTTGGAGTGCAATTAGGGACAATCCAAGAAGCTGCAGCAAAACAAATTAAAGGAGCTAAAGTTGTACCAAATGAATCAACTGTTACATTATTAATGAATTTAGATGCAGGTAAATTAGATACAGTAATTTTAGATGGAATTGTTGCATCGGAATATATAAAAAAATATACAAATATAGAATCATTTATTGAAGAGCCAAGCGAAGGAAATGGAATGGGAATAGCAGCAAATAAAGGTAAAAAAACAGAGTTATTAGAAAAAATTAACGCTGAATTGAAAAAAATGAAAGAAGATGGAAGATATAAAGCGTTATTAGATAAATATGGTTTACCTGAACCACAAATGTAAAATTATAAAGTGAAAATTAAGAAACTTAATAAAAAGTGTAATTTACAAAAGATAAGAAATTTTTTCTTATCTTTTTTTATTGGCAAATTGTCAAGTCAAGTGCAACACCTAATATAAGTTTCCAAACAATTCTTCGTTA
>CAURVQ010000007.1:0-66164 GCA_963528625.1 uncultured Leptotrichiaceae bacterium
GAAGAATTGTTTGGAAACTTATATTAGGTGTTGCACTTGACTTGACAATTTATCTGCTAAAAATAAAGTATATTTATCATTTTCAATCACTGTTCCAGATGCAGAAAAAGTTTTTTTAGCATCCATTATTAGTAAAGTTAAAGTTAATAAAAATATTTTTCTACTATTTTTCATATTCTATACCCCATTCTAAATTTTTTCAATCATACATTATATATATATATATGAAATCAATTAAAATTATATATAGTTATATTTCATTTTATAATATATTATATAAATTTGCAATAAAAAATTTATTTTTTAATTAAAATTTAACTTTTGATATAGAATTTATTCCTTTTATTTCAATATTTCTTTAGCAAAACTTCCTTCTTTTTCAGTACCTAACAATATTTCTTCCACTGTTGCCGCTATATCAGCAAAAGTTTTTCTCGTTCCAATATTTACATTTTTCTTAACATTTTTCCCTGTAATCATTATCGGTATATATTCTCTAGTATGATCTGTTCCTTTATATGTAGGATCATTTCCATGATCGGCAGTAATTATTAATATTTCATTATCTTTCAAGTTTTTCTCAATTTCTGGCAACCAATTATCAAATTCAACTAAAGCATTTGCATATCCTTGTGGATTTCTTCTATGTCCATAAACAGCATCAAAGTCAACTAAATTAGTAAAAATCAATCCTTTAGTATCTTCTTTCAATGCAGCTACAGTTTTTTTAATTCCATCTAAATTATCTTGATTTGCTTTTCTATTATCTGTAATTCCTTTTCCATTAAATAAATCACTTGTTTTTCCAATTCCTACCACATCAAGTCCTGCTTTTTCCAATCTTTCCAACATTGATTCTTTTGGAGGATCTATTGAAAAGTCGTGTCTATTTGCCGTTCTTTTAAATTCTCCAACTTTTTTACCTACATAAGGTCTTGCAATTACTCTTGCTACCGGTGATTTTCTATTACAAATATCAAGTGCAATTTCACACGCTTTATAAAGTTCTTCTAACGGTATTATTTCTTCATTTGCTGCTATTTGGAATACTGGGTCTGCAGATCCATAAACTATCCAATTTCCAGTTTTTATTTGTTCTTCTCCATATTCATCTATCGCAACTGTCCCTGAAATTGGTTTATTTAACATCGTTTTTCTTCCAGTTTTTTCTTCAAATTCTTTTATTACATCTTCTGAAAATCCATCTTTATAATTTGGGAACGGTCTTTCTAAAGGTACTCCCGCTATTTCCCAATGTCCTGTTGTAGAATCTTTTCCAATTGAAACTTCAACTGCTCTTCCGTAAGCTCCTTCTACTTCTTCTACTGCTGGAGTTCCTTCAATTTCAGTAATATTTCCAAGTCCTAATTTAGCCATATTTGGTAAACTCATTCCACCCACAGCTTTAGCCATATTCCCTAATGTATTCGCTCCTTCATCATCAAACATTTTTGCATCAGGCAATTCTCCTGCACCAACACTGTCTAATACAATTAATGTAATTCTTTCTATTTTTCCCATTTTTATTCCTTTCTAAATAATTTTTTAAATTTTATTTTATTATCTAAAATTTATTATTTAAGTTAATTTCTATTTTTATCCACAATTTTAATTCATATTTGATTTAAAATTCTATAAATTCATTTTATGTATTTATAAATTTACCATTAATTTTAAAAATATTAATACTAAATTAATATTTATCTTTTTCAACTTCAAGACCTTTTATTATTTCAATTCCTGAGCTAGTTCCAAGTCTTGTTACTCCCATTTCAATATATCTTTGAGCAGTAGCTAAATCCTTCACTCCTCCACTTGCTTTTATTTGAGCTTTATCTCCTACTACTTTTTTCATTAAAGCAACATCTTCAAATGTTGCACCACCTGTCCCAAATCCTGTTGAAGTTTTTACAAAATCAGCTTTTGCTTTTACCGATAATTCACAAGCTTTTATTTTTTCTTCTTCTGTCAAATAACAAGTTTCAATTATCACTTTTAGTACTTTATTTCCAATAGCTTTTTTAATTTCAGCTATTTCTTTTTCAACATAAGTATAATCTTTATCTTTTAATGCCCCTATATTTATAACCATATCAATTTCCGAAGCTCCTTCTTCTACTGCTCTCTCAGCTTCAAAAATTTTTGCTTCCATAGACATAGCTCCTAACGGAAATCCTACAACAGCTGCTACTTTTACTCCTGTATCTTTTACTAAATCATATGCAAACGGAACATTACATCCATTTACACAAACAGAATAAAATCCATACTCTATTGCCTCTTCACATAATTTTTTTATTTCTTTTTTTTGAGATGTAGCCTTTAAGACTGTATGGTCAATATATTTATTTATTTCCATTTTTATCACCTTTTTATTTATAAATTTATTCAATTATTTCTAAAATAGCTTTAGGTTCTTCCACTTTATTATTTGATATAATATAAGCGTCTAAAATCATATTTTTTGATTCTTCAACATTTTTACTATCATTGAAATAAATTTCTGCTATTTTTTCCCCTTTTTCTACTTTTTCTCCCACTTTTTTCAATATTTTTATACCTACTGCATGATCTATTACATCTTCTTTCGTAGCTCTTCCTGCCCCAATTATCATTGCTGCTTTTCCTATCTCTTCAGCTTTAATTTTTTGAACAAATCCTACATTTTCACTCACTACATCTAATTTACTTTTTGGTGTAGGTAAAATCGTATAATCATTTACAAGTTCTCCATTTCCACCACTTTCACTTATAAATTCTTTCAATCTGGCAAGTGCTGTTCCATTATTTATAACTTCATCAATTTTTTCTTTACCTTCTTCTAACTCTTTTATTTCACCTTTAGCTTTTAAAGCTAAACTTGCTATCGTGTACACCACTTCTTTCAAGTCTTCTGCACCATTTCCTTTAAGCGTTTCAATAGATTCAATTATTTCATTAGCATTCCCAATTGCATGTCCTAAAGGCTCATCCATATTACTTAAAACGACTTGTACTTTACGACCTGCACCTTTCCCAATTTCTATCATTCTTTTCGCTAATTCTTTTGCTTGTTTTATATCTTTCATAAAAGCTCCGTCACCAACTTTTACATCCAATATAATAACATCAGATTGAATTGCTAATTTTTTACTCATTATACTACTTGCAATCAACGGAATACTCGGTACTGTCCCCGTTACATCTCTTAATGAATATATTTTTTTATCTAATGGAACAATTTTATCGCTATACCCCATAAGCCCTATTCCTGTTTTATTTGCAATTTTAACTAATTCATCTCTTGTACTTGAAAACTTAAATCCTTTTATTGCTTCAAATTTATCGATTGTTCCTCCTGTGTGTCCTAGTCCTTTCCCAGATAATTTTGTCGTTCCCATACCTAAAGCTGCTAAAATGGGTGCTAAAACAACTGTTACTTTATCTCCAACACCACCTGTACTATGTTTATCTACTAAAAATTTTTCAACATCATCAAAGTTTATTATATCTCCAGAATCTCTCATTGTTGTTGTAAATGTTAATAATTCTTCTGGTATCATATCATTAAAATATGTTGCCATTAAAAATGATGACATTTGATAGTCTGGAACATTTCCTTCCAAATACTCATTTAATAAAAATTTGATTTCTAGTTCATTCAAATTTTCATTATCTCTTTTTTTCTCAATCAAATCTACTACTCTCATGACTTTACACCTCATTTTATTTTTATAATTATTAGTTATCATTTCATATCTACTTATAAATTAATAAAAGCAGGATAATAAAACCCTGCTTTCATTTCTGTTCAAGATATATTAGTTTAAAGTTGGTTTAACTTGAATTTTTCCAGCTTTAATATCTTCTTTAATTTGTTCTAATTTTTTGATGTTTTCTTCACCAATTTTATCTTTAGTCAATTTGAAATCAGTTGTTCCTACTCCATTTTCATTAATTCCAAATTCTTGTACTTTAGCTTCAAATTTTCCATCTAATACTGATTTAATTGTATTGAATACTGCAGTATCTACATTTTTCAACATTGAAGTTAATACAAATCCAGGAATAATATCATCTTGATTTGAGTCAACTCCTATTGCAAACACACCTTTTTCTTTAACTGCTTGGAACATTCCATTTCCACTTCCACCTGCTGCATGATACACAACATCTGCACCTTGTTGAATTAATGTTTCAGTTTTTGCTTTAGCTGACGCTGGATCATTAAATGGATTAGCTCCTCCTAAATAAACTGATAATGTTTTAATATTAGGATTTACATATTTTGCTCCTTGTTCAAATCCTGCTTGGAATTTTTGAATAACTGGTGATTCAAGTGCTCCTACAAATCCTACTATATTTGTTTTAGACATCATTGCAGCTAATGCTCCTACTAAGAATGAACCTTCATGTTCTTTGAATTTTAATGATGCAACATTTGGTAAGTCAACTTGTTCATCAACAATTGCAAATTTTTGATCTGGGAAAGCTGTAGCAACTGCTGTAACTGCATCTTTCATTGTAAATCCTACACCAATAATTAAATCATGTTCTCCTGATTCAGCAAATTGTCTTAAAACATTTTCTGCTTCTGCTGTAGCATCTTTAGGCTCATATTCTTTAAATGTAATTCCTAATTCTTGTTGTGCTTGTTGTAATCCTCTGAAAGCTGAATCATTAAATGATTTATCTCCTTTTCCACCTGTTGAGTACACTATTGCAACTGATTTTTTAGCTGCTCCTGCACCTTCAGATTTTTGTTCACCTTCAGCTGGTTTAGAACCACAAGCCACTACAAATAATACTAAAGTAGCCATGATACTTAAAACTGTAATAAGTTTTTTCATTACTCTTCCTCCTAATAATCATATCTGTATTTTGCTAATTCAATTATACCTTAATTTTTCTATTTTTTCAATACTTATTACAAAAAAAAATCTTTTTTTAAAAATAATTTTATATAAATAAAAATACTCACAAAATAAGTTTTTTAGAATGTATAACTGTAATTAATTATAAATTTCAATTATTCACAAAAATACCTATATAATTATCAATTTCTGTTGGTTCAATATTCCAAATTTCTCTAGCATATTCCATAATTGTTCTATCTGAACTAAATTTACCTGCATTTGCAATATTTTTCAATGCTTTTTTAGCCCAATTTCTTCTATCTTTATATGCTGCATCTACTCTTGCTTGTGCTTCTCTATATGATTCAAAGTCTTTTAATAAGAAGTAAACATCCGGTCTTGACCCATCTGCTCCATACAATAATGAAGATTGCAATTCTCTAAAGATTCCTTTATGGTTATCATTATAAGTTCCATCACCTAATTGATCTAACACTTTTCTTAGTCCTTCAACATTATCAATTACTTCAAATGGATTATATCCTCCATTATTTTGCAATTCTTCAACTTCGTGAGCTTTCAATCCAAAGATGAACGCATTTTCTGCACCAGCTTCCTCAACTATTTCAACATTTGCTCCATCTAAAGTACCTAAAGTCAACGCACCATTTAACATAAATTTCATATTTCCAGTTCCTGATGCTTCTTTACTTGCTGTAGAAATTTGCTCTGATATATCTGCTGCTGGGAATATTTTTTCTGCAAGTGATACTCTATAATTTTCTAAGAACACAACTTTAATTTTACCATTTATTGTTGGATCATTATTTATTTTTTCTGCAATAGCGTTTATTAATTTAATAATTCCTTTAGCTCTTCTATAACCTGCTGCAGCTTTTGCTCCAAAAATAAATGTTCTTGGCTCTATATCCATAAATGGATTTTCTTTTAATTTATTATATAAATCCATAATATTTAACACATTTAATAATTGTCTTTTATATTCATGCAATCTCTTAACTTGTATATCAAATATTGAATGAGGATTTACTTCAATTCCTGTTGTTTCTTTAATATATTTTGCTAATTTAACTTTATTATTAAATTTAATTTCAGTTAATCTGTTTAATACATTATCATCTTCTATAAATTGTTCTAATTTTTTCAATTCAAATAAATCAGTAGTCCATTTATCTCCTATTAAAAATGTAATCATTTCAGCTAACTCTGGATTTGATTTTAATAACCATCTTCTTTGAGTAATTCCGTTTGTTTTATTTAAGAATTTCTCAGGATATAAATTGTACCAATCTTTTAATTCAGAATTTTTTAAGATTTCAGTATGTAACGCTGCAACTCCATTAACTTTATGAGATCCAACAATCGCTAACCAAGCCATTCTAACTTGACCATTTCCAATGATTGACATATAATCAATTTTACCCCAATCTCCTGGATATTTTTCATTTAATTCCATTACAAATCTTCTATTAATTTCTTCTATTATTTGATAAATTCTTGGTAATAATGGTTGGAACAATGAAATATCCCATTTTTCTAATGCTTCCGATAAAATTGTATGGTTTGTATACGCGAACACTTTTTGACAAATTGCCCAAGCTTCATCCCAACTTAATTTTTCATAATCCAAGAATATTCTCATTAACTCTGGTATTGCTACAACTGGGTGAGTATCATTTAATTGAATTGCCACTTTATCAGCAAATTTTGAAAAATCATTACCATAAGTCCCTTTATATCTTCTAACAATATCTTGTAATGAAGCTGAAGTAAAGAAGAATTGTTGTTTCAATCTTAAAACTTTACCATCTTTTTCAGTATCATTTGGATATAATACTCTTGAAATATCTTCAGCTTTTACTGCTTTTTCTGATGCTTGTAAATATGTTTGATCATTAAATAATTTTAAATCAAATCCTTCTGGTGATCTTGCTTCCCATAATCTTAAAGTATTTACAGTTTCATTTCCATATCCTACAACTGGTACATCATAAGCTATAGCTAAAACATCTTCCGTATTTACTCTTTTAAAGTATTCTTTTCCTACTTCATCTTTATGAATTTCAATTTGTCCACCAAATTTTACTTCATAAACTCTATCCATTCTTTTTATTGACCAAGGATCACCATATTTTGTCCAGTTATCTGGGTACTCAACTTGGTATCCATTCTCAATTTTTTGTTCAAACATTCCATATTTATATCTTAAACCATATCCGTGTCCTGGTAATTTACATGTAGCCATTGAATCTAAGAAACATGCTGCTAATCTTCCTAATCCACCATTTCCTAAACCAGTATCTGATTCTTGATCTTCAATTTTGTTAATATCTACACCTAACTCATCTAAAGTTTCTTTCACTGCATCATTAATTTGTAAATTAATTAAGTTATTTCCTAAATATCTACCCATTAAAAATTCAGCTGAGAAATAGTATGCTTGTTTTACTTGTTTTTTAGCGTAAGTTTTTTTAGTGTTATACCATTGTTCTACAACGAAATCCATTGCAGCTCTTGATACTGCATTGTATAATTCAAATTCATGTGCTTCTTCTAATGTTTTTCCATATTGACTTCTAACTTTTTTTATAATACTACCTTTCAATTCTTTTTTATCAATATTCATTATTTTCCTCCTAGAATTAATTTTTGTATACTATTTTGTTCTTTTTCTGTATTATACAACTTTTCAATATTATTGTCAAGGACATTTCCGTAAACCTAGTTTAATCTCTTAGTTTCAAGTTTTTTTATTATTTCTATAATTTTTTATCTTCAATAATTTTCATTTTTTATTCCTCTTTGGAATAAATATCATTCTTTATTTTTTCAAGTATTCCTTTAGGATTTTTTACAAGTGATGAATAACTAAAAAATATACTCCCTTTTACTTCTTTAAATTCTCTATTATATTTTATTTGATTTATAAGTTCATCGCTATTCTCCCAATCTTTTATTCTATAAGCTGCTTGCCCAATATAAAGATTTGTCTTAGTTTCTTTAGCATATTTACTCCACCAATTAACTAAAGTATTATATTCTGCAACCTTAAATCCCTGATTCCAATAAATTTGTGGAGCAACATAATCTATCCAATTATTTTCCATCCAATACAATATATCTGCGTATAAATCATCATAATTTTGTATTCCTGCTTTTGTATTTGATCCTCTCACTGAATCCGTTGAAGCATTACGCCAAACACCAAACGGACTTATTCCAAATGATATATTCTCTTTTTCTGCTTTTATTGATTCGTGTAACTGTTTTATTAATTTATTAACATTATCTCTACGCCAATCTGCTACATTTTTAAAGTTTTTTCCATATTGTTCAAATTGCTCGTCATCTTTATATATTTCGCCTTTCACTTTATACGGATAAAAATAATCATCCATATGAACACCGTCAATATCATAATTTTTTACTACTTCCATTATACTTTTAACAATATAATCATTTACTTCTGGTATACCGGGATTCAAGTATAATTTCCCACCATAAGTTATTGTCCAATCTGGTCGTTGTTTACCGATATTATCATTTGATAATTTATCAATTCCACCTGACATTGTTAATCTATAAGGATTAAACCACGCATGAAATTCTATATTTCTTTTATGAGCTTCCTCTATCATAAATTCTAATGGATCATATCCCGGATTTTCTCCTTGTTTCCCTGTTAAATATTCTGACCAAGGTGAAAATTTTGATGGATAAAAAGCATCTCCCACAGGTTTAATTTGTACAAATACAGCATTCATATTCCATTCTTTCACATTATCTAATATTTT
Organism: uncultured Leptotrichiaceae bacterium; assembly: GCA_963528625.1. GTDB lineage: Bacteria > Fusobacteriota > Fusobacteriia > Fusobacteriales > Leptotrichiaceae > CALHVR01. Next base: position 8,651 of record CAURVQ010000007.1, read on the forward strand.
TATAAATTCTTGTTTTTGTTCTTCAACACTAAGTCCTTTTTTTGAAGGCCAGTCAATATTCAAAACACTTGCTATCCATACTCCACGCATTTCTTTTTTAGTTTTTATTATTTTATTATCATTATTTAATAAATTATAACTTTCCAATATATTTATAACTTTTTTTCTATCTTCAACTGACAATTTTCTATCAGCAAATCCATTAAATGCCAATAACATTACAAACAATATTATTATATTTTTTATATTTTTCATTTTTTCCCTCTTAAATTTATTATCTAAATTTATATTATTATATTTTAAATTTTTCTCACTAACCCTACTCCATCTCCAAAAGGCAACAACACAAAATTATATTTTTCATTTAATTCATTTATAAATTCTTTAAGCCTTTTAACTATCGTTTTATATCTTTTAGGTATTTCATTTTCATTCCCTGCAATAATTCCTCTAAACATAATATTATCAATAAAAATTGTTCCATTTTTTTCTAAAAGATTGTAGCACATCTCAAAAAACTTTTTATATTGTCCCTTTGAAGCATCAATAAATATAAAATCATATTTTCTATCTTTATCTAATTTTAGTATTTCATCTAAAGCATCACCTAATATCATCTCATTTTTTTCTAATAATCCTAATTTTTTAAAATTTTCTTTAGCTTTTTTATATCTCGCTTCATCAATTTCTATCGTTGTAAGTTTTCCACTATTTCTATTTGCAATTTGTGCTAAAAAAATCCCAGAAAATCCTGTTGCTGTCCCTATTTCTAATATATTTTTAGCTTTTATTCTTTCAGCTTCAAATAACATAAAATTCAAAACTTCTCTCGTTATAATCGGAACTTTATCTTTTAAACTCTCTAATTCAATTTCTAAAATTATATCGTCATCTATTTTAAATAATTTTTGCGTATATTCAGACGATTTATCAAAATTTTCTATCATTTTTTATATAATTATACAATTTTATAAATTTATGTATAATTTATACTCTCCTCTCTTTTTTATAATCCTTCACTCATTTTAAATATAGGCATCATAACTGAAAACACAATAAATCCTATTATAATTCCAATTATTATAATTGAAACTGGTTCTAATATTTTTAAAAATAACTTAATTTTTTCATTTACTCTATCATAATAAATTTCTGTTAAATTACTAAACGCAGTTTCCATATCTCCTGTTTTTTCACCAATATTCAAAAAACTTATATATTCTCTATCAAAAAAAGCACTATTTCCAAAACTTTTTGTAATTTCTTTTCCTTTTTTTAATTTAACTACTATTTTTTCTAATTCTTTTTTAAAAAATCCTTCAGTATTTTTAAAACAAAGCTCTAACGCTTGTATTAATTCTATTTTTGAGCATAACAATGAATACATATTTTGACTAAAATCAAGTATTTTTATTTCTCTATATATTTTCCCAATTATTTTTATTTTTAATATATTCTTTTCATAATTCACTTTATTGTTTTTTATATAATTTCTAAAAAAAAGAAAAATCATTCCTAAAATGACTGACATATAAAACCAATACTTATTAATTAATTTACTTATTAAAATTACATTTTCTGTTACTGTTGGAAGTTTTTGTCCCATATCTTCATAAATTAAAACAAATTTAGGAACCACAATCTTAAGTAATATAAAAATTATAATAATTGCTGTTATTATTACAAATATTGGATAAATGCTCAAACTTTTTACTTCTTTTTTTATTTTTTCACGAAATTCATATTTTAAATATATATTTTTAAATACTTCACTTAATTTCCCTGTCTTTTCTGCAATTTTTATCATTTGTATAAAATCTTGATTTTTACTTATATATAAAAATGATTTTTCTAGTGAATTACCTTTTTCAATATATTTTTTACATTTAATTATTTTATTTTTTATATCATTTTTATAATTATTACTTATTATATTTAATGCCTCAATTATTCCAATATCTGCTTTAAGCAAATAATACATTTCTTTTGAAAATTCTAATATTTCTTTATCTTTAAGATTTTTACTTTTACCAAAAAAAATAGTCAAATTAACCCCTCCCTTTGACTTTAATTATTTCATCTTATATATAATTTATATATTTATTTTTGTTCTAAAGCTAATTTCCCTAAAGCTATTGACCCTACAAAACCTGCTTCATCTCCCAATCCGGGATAAACAATATAATTATCAATATTCTCCAATATTTCACTTTTTTGAACATACCCATTTAATAATTCTTTTACATTTTTTCTAATTAATGGAAATAATTGTTTTTGTTTCATTACTCCTCCACCCATTATTATTTTCTGTGGTGATAATATTAAAATATAATTTACTAAAGCTTGTGCTAAATAAAATGCTTCCATTTCCCAAACTTCATCTCTATCTGCTAATAAATGTCCTTTTTCTCCCCATCTATCTTCAATAGCAGGCCCTGCCGCCATTCCTTCTAAACAATCTTTATGAAATGGGCATCTTCCCTCAAAACTATCATCTTTATGTCTTTTCAAATAAATATGTCCCATTTCAGGATGTGTTAATCCTTGAACCATTTTACCGTCTACAACTGCTCCTGCTCCAATACCTGTTCCAACTGTTATATACAAAACATTTTTAAGTCCTGCTCCTGCTCCCCACCACGACTCTGCTAAAGCTGCACCGTTTACATCTGTATCAAATTCAAGTGGAACATCATAATATTTTTTAATTTCTCCAATCATATTATAATCACTCCAATAAGGTTTTGGAGTTTTTGTTATATATCCGTAAGTTTCAGACCCTTTAACAGGATCAATTGGCCCAAAACTTCCCACTCCCATAACATCAAATTTTTTATCTTTAAAATATTCTATAACTTTTTTCATCGTTTCTTCAGGTGTTGTCGTAGGAAAACTAACTCTTTCTATTACTTTTCCATCTTCTGTTCCAATCCCACAAATAAACTTAGTTCCCCCTGCTTCAACTGCTGCTATTATCGCCATTTCTCTTTTCCTCCTATTTTTACATACTTTTTTATTTGAATAGATTTTTATTATATCATTTTTTATAATCTATTTTTTTATTCTTTTTTATAAAAACATATCATTATTATAGCATATTTTAATATAATTTCAATTTATTAAATTAATAATTATTCTTTTTTCTTTAATTTATTTTATTGAACTATAGCTTCAATTTCTAAATAAATATCTCTATTTTCTTTATTATTTCTTTTATATTTGAATAACGGACCAATTAATGGAATATCTGATAAAAACGGAACTTTTCTCATAGTATTTTTTTCTACATTCTGTTTTAATCCACCTATAAATGTTGTTCCTCCATCATCTAATATAATTGATGTTTTAGTTTGATTTTTTTGCTTTGCTCCGGAATTTTCACTATAATTTGATGTTAATTTAAAATTACTCACTTCCGTTTCTATTTTTAAATTTATTTTCTTTTTATCTTTATTTTTAATAACTTCAGGACTTATTTTAAAAACTATTCCTGCTTCTGAAAAAATAGGCTCACTATATTCTGTATTATTTTTTGTAATTTTTTTCTCCCCAATTAATACTTCCTCTGTAACACGAAGTTCTCCTTCTTCACCCTCTGCTATTAACAAAGTCGGCATTGATTCTATTTTTATATCTCCATTTTCTTTTAAAAAATTAAAATCTATTCCTAAAAAATATCCTCCATTTTTTAAAATTCCACCTATTGATAATTCTCCATTCAAAAATTTACTAAAAAAATTAGGATTACTAACACCTTTTTTTATTTCATTACTTTCCCATTGAATACCTAATTTTTCAAATAAATTTGAACTTGTATCAATTATTGTTCCTTTAATTAAAACTTGCTCTTTTTTCACATCTAATGACTGTAATATTTTCTTTATTTCCTCTAACTTTTTCTTATCTCCACTAAAAATAATTTTATTATCTATTCCTACAAATTTATATCCTCCAAATCCTTCTATTTTTTCTACTATTTCCTTTGCTTTTCTATTTTTTAATACCATTTCATCAATAACTTCAACTATTTTTTCATCTTTATTTTTATCCTCTTTTTTTATCTCATCTACATCTTTTCCATCTTTATTTTTTTTATTGCCATCATTTTCATTTTTTATTTCATTTTGCTTTGGAGCTTGAAAGAAAAATATTTTTTTTACATTTTCTACATCTTTCTTATTTACATAATTATTGACATTTTCTGCATAAACATTTAAAACATTAAAGCATATTGCATATATTATGATTCCTTTATTCCTCATTTTTTTCAATTTTTTTATAAATAACTCCATTTGTTTCTGCATTTTATAATAACCCCTTTTTAATTTATTTTTATTTTATTCTTTTCAATAAATCCTAACGATATTTTAAATCCTTCACTCGTTAATTCTACATACATTTTATTTGTATCAATATATTTTTTACTTTTATTTACAAAATACATAAACTTACCAAAATCATTCAAACTTCCATACAAATTAAAATAAATATATTTTAATGCATATCCATTTTTCTCCCAAACTTTTTCACTTTTTGCTATTTCTGTAAGTTTAAGATTACTTTCCTTTGCAAAAATATAAATCATTTTTTTAAATTCCGATTCATCTTTTATTGTTAAAAATTCTATTTTTTTAAGCATTACTTCTAATTGTCTAAAATCATCCTCTAATTTATTTTTTTTATCATTTTGTTCTTTTTTTATTTCCTCAATTTTATCATCTAATTCTCTATTTTTCTCTAACAAGTCTACTCTTAAATTTTTTATTTCCGTATATTTTTCATATTTACTATTTATCAAAAATCCACCTATAAATATTATAAAAATATACAATAAAATTTTTATATTTATTTTTTCCACTTTTCCCTCATAATCTCCCCTACTCAATATTTATTTTATATTCAAAATTTGTAACTTCATCTCTATCTTTTATATAACTTAATTCTATATTTTTAAACTTTGATTTTAACTTTTTTTCAAATATTTCAAATTTCTTAAAATCTTCTATTTCTCCTTGAATTGTCCATTGTTTATTTTCATATAATATTTTTATATAACTAATTCCATCTTTACTACTTTCTATCAAAAATTTTATAAAAGAATAATATTCTTTTCTTATTACTTGCTCTGTTATTTGACTTAATAGTTCAATCTCTTTTGAATACTCTGGTAATTTTTCTTCTTTTGTTTTTATATATTTTTTCTCTTTCTCTTTTATAATTTTTTGAATTTCATTATTTTCCCTCTCAAATTGTTTAAAAGAAAATATATTCAAAGTTCCAACGATTCCCATAATTATCAATGTAGTAAAAATACTATCTTTTAATTTCCAATCTATTTTCAATAAATCTTTTGATAGCTTAAATTCTTTTTTGGATAAAAAATTAGGATTTTCATACATTTCATCTCCTAAAAATATTTCTTTTACCTCTTCTTCCGTTTCAGTAAATACTTTCATATCTCCAAAATCAAAATTTTTTATATCTTCAACATCATATAAATTCAAATCTATTTTTTCAAATTCTTCAATTTTACCATTTTCTATTTTTAATCTTATACTATCATTTTCTCCAATTTGTAATATCTCAATATCATTTTCTTTGTACTTATTATATAATCCTAAAAAGTCTATTTTTATACTTTTTAATTTACATTTCATCTTTTTTATCTTTATTTTATATTTCTCAATTTCTTTTCTATCAAAATAACAATTAATATAAGTATTTTCAAGCATATTAAAATATATTTTTTCTTCTTTATATTTTAGTTTATTTTGTAATTTATCTAAATATTTCAAATTATTTTGATTATTATCTATAAAATCTATAAAACCAAAATGAACTATAATATCAATTTCTACATTATCTTCTATATCAAATTCATCTTTTATATTTTCAATTACATCGTCTATTTCTTGATTTTCAAAAAATAAGATTTCATCATTTATTTGTATATAAATTTTATTCTTACTTCTAACATAAATCTTTATTTTTTCAACCACAATTTCCCTCTTTTCTCAATTTCAACTTTCACTTTTCATATTTATAATTTTATTTCGTTCATTTACAAAATATACAAATTCTATCGCAAATATTGTAACCATAGATAAAACTATTAAAACATATAGTAAACTAGCTCCCCTTTTCCTATTTTTCATTTTACCTCTCCAAATTAACTATTTTTATACTTTCAACATTTTCTAAAACAGTATTTATATAAAATATATTATCTATTATATCCATTTTTATTTTATCGTATTCTGAAATTTTTGTTCCTGCTCCAAATAAACTAGCTGTTTCACCATCATATATATATAATTTTTTACCAATTTTTTCTAATTTATAAAACCTATTATCTTTTTTGTATACAATAAAATTACTTGCTTTATGAAAATCTTTTATAACTCCTCTATAATAAAATTTATCTTTATCTCTAGTTTTTATATCTTCTATTAATTTATCTAATAAAAAATAAATTTTTTCATCCACTATTTGATCCTTTTTTTTCACAGTTTCAAAAATAATTATTCTTTTCATAAAACTACTTATAACAAAAATTAATATCATAAAAATGAACATTGAAATTAATATTTCAATTAACAAATATCCTCTCTTTTTATTTTCAATTATTTTCAAACTCATATTTTCCCTTTATTTCATCAATTTTTATTTCTATTTTTTTTATATTTTCAACTGTTGGATTTTTAACCTCTTTTATTGTAATTTTTACTTTTTTATATAAATCATTTTTTATTATTCTATATCTATTTTCTATAAAAAATTTATTATAAAAATCTCCAATATTATTTACTTCATATTCTCCAATTAATCTCATTATTTCAACATTATTTTTTGTTTTTATTAATTCAATCATATTATTTTTAATTTCATTATCAATATTTATACTATTAAGTTTTTTATCAATTTTGTAACTTTTCAAAAAAATATTACTAACTGGTACAAGAATTACAACAATAAAAAACATAGATAATAAACTTTCAACTAATGTTTCTCCTCTTTTTTTCATAAATGCCACACACTTTTCAAACTATATATTAAAATTATAAAGGGAGCAAAAGGAATATAAATATTTTTCTTTTTTTTCATAAAAATTAAAATTATTACTGCGACAATTCCTGAAATTATATACAATAATTTATAATAATTGACTATTTCTAAAAATAAATTATCTAAATTATTTTCTCTATATTCACTTCCTAAAAATCCACCTATCATACCTACCAACTTAATATCTCCAAAACCTATTAAAGTTTTTTTTGTATATTCTTCTAAAGAATATAATACTAAAAATGGCAATATACTTATTCCTATACCAGCTATTCCCATCACTATACTATTTTTTATGAAAATTTTTATACTAAAAAATAAGATTAATAACAAAATACATATATCTGATATAATTTTCTTTTTTATATCTATATATACAATTATTATTAAAACAAAATATATTAATATATTTAAAATATTCATACTCATATTTACCTTCTTATCTCTTCATTTGGAAAAGCTTTACTATTTGCTGCTATTTTAGCGTAAATTTCCCCATTTTCTAAAACAATAGTTCCTGTTATATTCCCAACTTTAAAATTTCCATTACTTTGTAGCCCTATTCCTAACTTATTCAAATTACCTTGTTCTGTGAAAACATCATTCAAATTTGTAGGAGCATTACCATTATTTTCTACACTCCAAGAAGTTGATGAATTATTTAATTCAGCTATAGCTCCAATCACCTTACTTCTATTAGCCTTATTTAGATATTTTCCAACTTGTGGAACTGCCATTGCAGAAATAATTGTAATAATAGCCACTACTAAAATTACCTCTACCAATGTAAAACCATCTTTTTTTTCTCTTTTCAATTTTCTTTTCATTTTCCCACCCTCTTTTATTTTTTAATTATTTATAACATATTTTTAATTATTTTTCAATATTTTTTTAGATATTTTATAATTATTTTTAATTTTATTTTCATATAATATAATTTTTATAATAAAAAAACTATGAAAATTCAAATTTTCATAGTATAATCAAATAAAATAACATTTTAAAGGGGATTTTATGAAAAATTTAATATTCACATTTAACACTATGGTTGAATATCTTTACTCAAAACTTGAAAACATTTGTATTTCTGGTATTATTTTATCTTTTTTAATAAGTATTTATTATTTAATTAATATATTTTTTGATTTCCCAAAATCTACTGGAACAATTATAATTTGGGTAAGTTTCATAATTATTTTCTTAGCCTTTATAGGTTATTTTAACAAAATATATGAGTTTTATTTTAAAAATACATCAAATAAATTTTATATAGACATCACTTTTTTCAATAAATTTAAAACTATTAAACCTAAATATATATTTTTAAAATTATTAGCTGTTATTATTTCATTTATTGGAACTTTGGTATTATCTTTGGTAATAATATTTTTTATATTTTCAGTTATGTTATATATTATTTATTAATCATAGTTACTATTATTGGAAGTTTCTTCTCGTTTATTTCAAAACTTTTTTGAGACTAAAAGTCTCTTTTTTTATTTATCTTTTATCCTTGCTTACACAATCTTATAGATTTTATATATGAATAAATAAATCCTTTAAATTCGATGCTTACATCTATTTATTTTCATTTTGCACTACACTTTTTAATCTTTACTAAAAATTCTCCTAATACCTCTGCATTCATATCAAAATCTACTTTATTTTATTTGCCATTTTTATATATTCTACTATTTCATTTCCAACTATTCCTGATTGTGATAATGTTCCAGCAACAGAAGCTCCTACAGCAAGGGGAAATTCCGTTTGATGTGCCATATATTTTAAATTCCTTTTATTTTTGAATTTTCTGTGGTACAATTTTATAAAATAAAGATAAAAGGTGATTTTATGAAAAAACAAACTATCAATACATTTATTTCGATACTTAAATTTATATTTACTGTTGTAGTTACATCTGTCCTAACTACTGTATTTGGTGTTTTAAATCCTTTTTTTATACTTTTATATGTTATTTCAAAAATACTAGCTATCATTTTATTCATAATTATTTTTTGTATGATTTATGATGCTTTGTTTCTATATTAGAATACCAAAAGATAAGTTTATAAAAACTATATTATTTAACAAACATTTTATATAAGGTGGTTATATGAAAAATTTAATATTCACATTTAACACTATGGTTGAATATCTTTACTCAAAACTTGAAAACATTTGTATTTCTGGTATTATTTTATCTTTTTTAATAAGTATTTATTATTTAATTAATATATTTTTTGATTTCCCAAAATCTACTGGAACAATTATAATTTGGGTAAGTTTCATAATTATTTTCTTAGCCTTTATAGGTTATTTTAACAAAATATATGAGTTTTATTTTAAAAATACATCAAATAAATTTTATATAGACATCACTTTTTTCAATAAATTTAAAACTATTAAACCTAAATATATATTTTTAAAATTATTAGCTATTATTATTTCATTTATTGGAACTTTGGTATTGTCTTTGGTAATAATATTTTTTATATTTTCAGTGTATGTTATATATCTACTATTAATAGTTTTCATAATTGGGTTTGTTTTCTCTTTTATAGGAAAATTTTTTTAATCAATCTTTTAAAATATAAAAAACTATGGAGATGTTTAGATTTCCATAGTTTTTTATTATAAAGTGATACAAAATCGTGTTACCATTTTGTTACCAATAACCCTTTTTTAACCTTTTTATTTTTATTTACAAATATCTATAATAACTGTAAATACTGTGTTTTATAGTTTTATGCAAAATTACAAAGTATTTTCCATAGTATCCATATCTGTATCTGATTGACCTTCAGGTAATTTAATTCTAATCAAATCCATCGGTCCCATTTCTAAATCTGTTTCAATTTCAACAATTGTATTTGGATGGACAACATCAACCATTTCTTCTTTTTTCACATTATAAAATCCATTTACTTTAAATGGCATTGGATCTCCTTCAGGTCTAACTAACTCAAATTCCATATCAGTAAAAATTCTATTTCTTATTTGCCATTTATATTTATTTGGTGCAGTTTTTTCTATTACATTTGCGACTAATTGATATGTTTGACTATACGATAATCCTGTCGCATAATTTTGGTCAGCTTCTGTCGTTTTACTTAAATAAAATCCTTTTGAATACAGTCTATGACTTATAGTTTCTAATTCTGCAAGCCATTTTGGATCATATTGATAATTTCCAGAATAATAAGAATCTAATGCTCTTTTATACTGTTTTACAACGGTAGAATTATAATAAATACTTTTCATTCTTCCTTCTATTTTAAGAGAATCAACCCCAGCTTCAAGAACTTGATCTATAAATTCTATTGTACACAAATCTTTTGCATTAAAAATAAATGTTTGATCTCCTTCTTCAACAACATCATGAGCACCTTTTTCTTCATGACCTTCAGCTATAACTTTATAATTCCATCTACAATCTTGTGCACAAATTCCTCTATTTGCATCTCTATTTACAAAATAATTACTTAATAAACATCTCCCTGAAATTGCCATACACATTGCTCCATGAATAAATACTTCTATTTCAATATCAGGAACTTTCGCTTTTATTTCTTTAATTTCTTTCAATGACATTTCCCGAGCAAGTACAACCCTTTTAGCTCCCATATCTTTATACATTTTTACTGTCATCCAGTTCGTACTATTTGCTTGTGTACTTACATGAATCGGTAAATTTGGAGCATTTTCTCTAACTAATTGCATAACACCCAAATCTGCTACAATTACAGCATCTGCTCCATATTGATCTAATAATTTAATAAATCTAGGCATATATTTAATTTCTGCATTATGTGCAAAAATATTTAATGTCACATATATTTTTTTACCCATACTATGAACATAATCTATCGCCTGTTTCAACTCACTATTTTTAAAATTTGATGACATCCCTCTTAAATTAAATGAAGCTCCTCCTACATAGCACGCATCTGCTCCAAAATGAATTGCTGTTTTTAATTTTTCCATATTTCCAGCCGGTGCTAATAATTCTACTCTTTTCATTTTTTCTTTTTTCTCCTTAATTTCCATATCTTTTCATTTCATTATCACTTATCGTATTCACAAATAATTGATATTCAGCTCTAAATCCTAATTTTATTGTTCCTGTCGGTCCACTTCTATGTTTCCCTACTATAACTTCAACTGTCTCAACTTCATCATTTGAATTTATATTATTTTGAGATGAATTTGATAAGTATTGTGATGGTATTTCTCCCTGTTGTTTTTCTCCATCTTTCATATAATATTTTTCCCTATATAAAAACATTACCATATCTGCATCTTGCTCTATCGCTCCAGACTCTCTCAAATCCGATAAAATCGGTCTTTTATCTACTCTTGATTCAACATTTCTAGATAATTGTGATAATGTTAAAATTGGTATATTTAATTCTTTTGCTATTATTTTTAATGAACGAGAAATTTCTGATATTTCTTGTTCTCTACTTTTTTTTGATCCTTCACTTGGATTAATTAATTGTAAATAATCAATCAACATAAAGTCTAATTTCCCTTCAGCTTTCAATCTTCTAGCTACTGCTTTTATCTCTAAAATGTTTACACTCGAAGAATCTGAAATATATAATGGTAAATCAAATAATCTTCCAGAAGCATTCCCTAATGCTGTATAGTCATCGTCTGATAATTTCCCATCTTTTATTGCTGTTAATTTTACTTTTGATTCTATTGATAGCAATCTATCAAAAAGTTGTTCCGTTCCCATTTCTAAACTATAAACTAAAACATGTTTCCCTTTTTTTGCAACATTTAACGCTAAATTCAATGCAAATGCTGTTTTACCCATCGCTGGTCTTGCAGCCAATATAATTAAATCTGAACCGTGAAATCCACCTGTTAAATTATTATATTGAATAAATCCTGAATCTAAACCTCTTAATCCACCTTTAAATTTAGACATTTCATCTAAACTTTTTAATTTTTGAGTAGCCATTTCACCTAATGAAATTACATCTTTTTTTTGTTTAGATTCTGCTATTTTGAATATCATACTTTCAGCTTTATCTAGCATTGTTTCTACTTCTTCATAACCACGATAAGACATTCTAGTTATTTTTTCACCTGTATCAATTAAAGCTCTTCTTATTGAACATTCTTTTATAATTTCAGCATAATTTATTGCATTCGCTGCTGTTGGTACAACATTTATTAAATCATAAACTATCTCTTCTCCACCTATCTCATTTAATAAATCTTTTTGTTTTAAAGAATTTATTACTACTAAAGTATCAATTATTTTCCCTTCATTATAAAGTTTTAACATTTCAGAAAATATCATTTTATGATTATTTTTATAAAAATCCTCTGGTCTTATTTTTTCTAAAACATCACTTATTATATCTGGTTTTATAAAAATAGATCCTAATAAAGCTTCTTCTGCTTCTATATTATAAGGTATTTTTAAATTATTCTCTACTGTATCATTTTCAAAAAAATCCATTTTATTCTTGTCCCTCTAACATAACTTTTATTTTAACTTTTACTTCTGAATGTAATTTTAACTCAACTGTATGTAATCCTAATTCTTTCATTCTTGTATCAGTTGATATTTTTTTCTTATCTACCTCTAAATTTAATTGTTCTTTAATTGCTTCAGCTATCTCTTTTGACCCTACTGAACCAAATACTTTTCTATTATTTCCTGCTTTAACTTTTATAACTATTTCTTTATTTTCTAACAATTCTTTTAATTCATTCGCTTTTTGAACTTCTTTGTCGTGAGTTTTTTTTATTTTATCTGCTTTTGCTTTTAATTTATTAATGTTTTCTGGAGTTGCAGGAATCCCTTTATTTTGTGCAAATAAAAAATTATTTGCATACCCGTCTTTTACTTCCACTATTTCATCTTTTTTACCAACACCTTTAATTGTTTCTTTTAAAATTACTTTTACTTTCATTTTTTATCCCTTCTTCCCTTATTTTTGTTCTAATATTTGTCCGTCAAAAAATCTAATTACATCATTTATAATTTTATCATTTTCATCCATTTTTTCATCTTTTAAACAAATTGCATTAATTTCTATTTTTGTATTACAAATTTTATTTATTATTTTTTCTATTTTAGTTTTTCTATCTATCTCCATAATTTGATTAACATGAAACTGATTTTTTTCAGGAAATTGTATATTAAGTATATTATTTTGTATACTTTCGGGGGAAGCTTCATTAAATAAAGCGAAAAGAATTCTACTTATATTTTTTACTTCCTGTCGTATATTTTCCCAATTATTTTCAATTACAGAAATATCTACATCTTGTACTGATTTATTTTCAACTTTAACTTCTGTTTGTGTAATATTTTGCACATTTTTTTGATTAATAGAATTTAATCTACTTTGCACTTTATCTTTATAAATTTCATTTACTAGAACATAACCCAACAATCTTTTATCTTCTTCATATTTGAATTCATTTAATATAAAGAAAATATCACTTATTAATTTAAGTGTAAAATCAATAGATAACGAATTATTTATTCTAAATTCTTCTTTTAAATAATAAGCAAAATCTTTTAAAAATGTTTCAATAACTATTCCTTTTTCCCACATTTTATCTATAAAATTTATTAATTCCATTTTACTATTTTTTTGAATAAGCATTAAAAATTCTTTTAAAATTTCATTTGGAATAATTCCCAATGCTTTTTGTGTTTTTGTTATATCAATTTCTTCTCCATTAAAATTTGACACAACTTGCTCAAAGATAGAAAAGCTATCTCTAGCACTTCCTTCTGATTTTCTGTAAATCAAATCAAGACTTTCATTATCAATTTGTATATTTTCCTTTTTTGCAACTTCCATCAATAAATTACATATATTTTCTTTTTCAATCGGTTGAAAATCATATCGCTGACAACGAGAAATAACAGTATCAGGTATTTTATCTATTTCTGTTGTTGCCAATATAAATATAACATGTGATGGCGGTTCTTCTAAAGTTTTTAACAAAGCATTAAATGCTTCTTTTGTCAACATATGAACTTCATCTATTATATATATTTTTTTTCTACCTTTTATTGGTTGATAATTTATTTTCTCTTTTAATTCTCTTATTTCATCAATTCCTCTATTTGATGCGGCATCTATTTCTATCATATCCATAGACACACCCTGTGTTATTTCCTGACAATTTTCACAATGTCCACACGGATTATCGCTTATTCCATTTTCTAAACAATTTACACCTTTTGCAATTAATCTTGCTATCGTTGTTTTTCCTACACCACGAGGCCCATTAAATAAATAAGCATGTGACAATTTATTTTCACGTAAAGAATTTTTTATCGCTCTAGTTACAAATTCTTGTCCTGCTATCTCATTAAAATTTTGTGGTCTATATTTTCTATACAATGTTATACTCAAATATTTTCACTACTTTCTAATTTTTTTTATTCACATACAATCAAAAGTAACTATTTTTCAATAATTGCTTTAATTCAAAATTACATCATTCCAGGCATTCCCATTCCGGGCTGTCCTGCTGGTTGTGCTTTTTCTTTTTCATTTGCAACAGCTACTTCTGTTGTAAGCAATACCGATGATACTGAAATCGCATTTTGAATTGCACTTCTAGTTACTTTAGCTGGATCAATTATTCCAGTTTTAATCATATCTACATATTCTTCATTCGCAGCATCAAATCCAATTCCTTGCTCAGAATTTTTAACTTTTTCAATTACAACTCCTGCATCCAGTCCAGCATTTAATGTAATTTGTCTAAGTGGAGCATATAACGCTTTTTTAACAATTTCTACTCCTAATCCTTCTTCACCTTCTAATCTAAACTCTTCTATCGCTTTAGAAATTTGCACTAAAATTGTTCCACCACCGGGTACAATTCCTTCTTCAACTGCTGCTCTTGTTGCATTTAACGCATCTTCTATTCTAAGTTTTCTTTCTTTCATTTCTGTTTCTGTTGCCGCTCCAACTTTTATAACTGCAACTCCGCCAGATAATTTAGCTAATCTTTCTTGTAATTTTTCTTTATCATAATCAGATGTTGTTTCAGAAATAGCGTGTTTTAATTGAGTTTTTCTATTTTCAATTTCAACTTTTTCACCTAATCCATCAACAATTACTGTTGTATCTTTAGAAATTCTAACTTTTTTAGCTTGTCCTAACGAATTTAACTCTGTCGTTTCAATTTTCATTCCTTTTTCTTCTGAAATTACTTCTCCACCTGTTAAAATTGCAATATCTTGTAACATCGCTTTTCTTCTATCTCCAAATGCCGGTGCTTTAACTGCCGCTACATTCAATGTTCCTCTTAATTTGTTTACAACTAAAGTCGCCAACGCTTCCCCTTCTACATCTTCAGCAATTATTAACATCGGTCTTCCAAATTCTATTGTTTTTTCTAATGTTGGTAATAGTTCTTTCATATTTGATATTTTTTTATCTGTAATTAATATAAATGGATTATCTAATTCTACTACCATTCTTTCAGTGTCAGACACCATATATGGCGATAAATATCCATTATCAAACTGCATTCCTTCAACTACTTCCAATGTTGTGTCAAGAGATTTAGCTTCCTCAACTGTTATTACTCCTGATTCTCCCACTTTTTCCATAGCTTGAGCTATTAAGTCTCCAATTTCTTTATCCCCAGCTGAAATTGCTCCAACTTGTGATATTTCAGCATTTGACTCAATTTTCTTAGCTCGTTTTCCCAATTCTTCAATCACTTTTTTTGATGCTTTTTCCATACCTTTTCTTATAAATACTGGATTTGCACCAGATGCTACCATTTTAAGCCCTTCTTTTATTAATGCTTGTGCTAAAACCGTTGCAGTCGTTGTTCCATCTCCAGCAACATCATTTGACTTCGTTGCCACTTCTTTAACTATTTGTGCTCCAAGATTTTCAATCGGATCGTTTAATTCTATTTCTCTTGCAATCGTAACTCCATCATTCGTTATTAAAGGAGCTCCATAACCTCTATCTAATATAACATTTCTTCCCTTTGGTCCTAAAGTTACTTTAACTGCATCCGCTAAAGTATCTACCCCTACTTCTAACGATTTCCTTGCCTCTTCATCAAATCTTATTATTTTTCCCATTTTTCCTCCATTTTTCATTATTTAATCATTTTCATCATTCAACTATTGCTAAAACATTTTTCATATCAATTAATAAATATTCTACATCTCCATCTTTCACTTCTGTTCCAGTATATTTCTCATAAATTACTTTTTCTCCTAATTTTACTTCTGAAACATCATCTCCAACAGCTAAAACTTCTCCTATTATAGGTTTTTCTTTTGAAGCTGTCCCCGGTAAAACAATCCCACTTTTTGTAACTTCTTCTTGTTTAACTTCTTGTATTAATATTCTCTCCCCTAAAGGTTTTATTATCATAACTTTTCCTCCTAATTCTAAAATTTTATAAATTTATTTATTTTCTTTGCTTTTTTTATTCTAGTTCCTATTTTTATAAATTCATTTATTACAACCGGAATTAACGATAATACAATTACAATATCCCAGTCTACTAATTTTATTGCTGTAACTTTAAAGATAGTAGCTATCGCATTTATATTTATTAACCCTACTTGTAATAAAATTCCTACAATTATTGAAACAATTAAAAATTTATTTCCAAAAAATCCAACTTCAAATATAGTTTTTTTTGTATTTCTCATCGTCAATGAATAGAATAATTGTGAAAATGTTAGAACTATAAATGCCATCGTTCTTCCATAAGTAACAGCTTCCTCTCCGTCTAATCCATGATGCTTCCATCCTAAATAAAACGCAATTAATGTTAAACTTCCTATTAATATCCCACCAACTGTAGCTCTCATTCCAGCTCCACCTGCAAAAAAACTCTCTTTTGGATCTCTTGGTTTTCTATTCATAACATCTTTATCTCCGGGATCTACACCCAAAGCAATTGCTGGTAAAGTATCTGTCACTAAATTTACCCACAATAATTGTGTTGCAACTAACGGTAATGACCAATTAAATAATGTCGCTAAAAATACACAAATAACTTCCCCTAAATTACACGATAATAAAAACATTATCGTTTTTTTAATATTATTATAAATATTTCTACCTTCTTCAATCGCATGAACTATTGTTGTGAAATTATCGTCAGTTAAAATCATATCACTTGCACCTTTTGAAACATCCGTTCCCGTAATTCCCATTGCCACTCCAATATCTGCAATTTTTAATGATGGTGCGTCATTCACTCCATCTCCAGTCATTGAAACAATATTGCCTTGCTCTTTAAATGCTCTAACAATTTTTACTTTATGTTCTGGCGAAACTCTGGCAAATACTCTATATTTATTTATATCTTTTGTAAATTGCTCATCTGACAATTCATCAATTTCAGCTCCAGTTAAACTTTGACTTATATCTGTTGCAATTCCAAGTTCTTTTGCTATTGCAACTGCTGTATTTTTATGATCTCCTGTAATCATAACTGGTGTAATTCCAGCCTTCTTAGCTTCAACTATTGAATCTTTAACTTCTGTTCGTGGAGGATCGATCATTCCAACAATTCCAATTACTGTTAAATTTTCTTCCATTTCATCTGCAGAAATTTTATTTTCTACATCTTTAAACGCCACTCCTAACACTCTTAACGCACTATTTGACATATTTTCTACTTCTTTTAAAATAGTATTTTTTATATCTTCTGTCAATTCAATAATATTTCCATCAACTAAAATTTTACTAGATTTTAATAATATATTGTCAATAGCACCTTTTGTATGAACTCTATATTTCCCGTTTTCTTCATTTAAAGTTGACATCAATTTTCTATCTGAATCAAATGGTTTTTCATCAACTCTAGGATATTCTTCATTCAATGCTCTCTTTGTTAAATTATATTTATCTCCTAACACAATTAAAGCGACTTCCGTAGGATCTCCAACATCTTGTCCACTATCAATTGAAGCGTCTGAACATAAAACAAATGATTTTATCAATTCTTTTTCATCTTTATCTGCCACAAAATTTCTTCCTGTTACAGATACTTCTTTCAAATTATTTAAAGTATAAGTTTTTACAACTGTCATTTTATTTTGTGTCAATGTCCCTGTTTTATCAGAACAAATTATATTTACAGCCCCCAATGTTTCAACTGCCGGCAATTTTCTAACAATCGCATGTATTTTAGACATTCTAGTTACACCTATTGACAATACAATTGCAACTATCGCAACTAAACCTTCAGGAATTGCAGCAACAGCTAAACTTATAGCGGTCATAAACATTTCTAACACTGGTCTTCCTTGTATTAAACCAATCACAAATATAATAAAGCATATTACCAATGCCATATATCCTAAACTTTTTCCCAACTCATCCAATTTTATTTGTAAAGGTGTTAAATTTTCATTATCTTCGTCTAATATTTTTGCAATTTTACCTATTTCTGTTTCCATAGCTGTCCCAACTATAACGGCTTCTCCTCTTCCATAAGTTGCCATTGTAGACATAAACGCCATATTTTCCTTATCACCAACACCTATTTTCTCATCACTTGTTATAAAGTTAGCATTTTTCTCACTCGGAACTGATTCTCCCGTCAATGCCGATTCCTCAATTTGTAAATTAACCGTTTCTAACAATCTTACATCTGCCGGAATAAATCTTCCCGCCTCTATAATCAAAATATCTCCGGGTACTAATTCTTCTGAACTTACTTCAATAACTTCTCCATCTCTTCTAACTAAACTTTTTGGTGTTGTCATTTGTTGTAATGCTTCCAACGCTTTCTCAGCTTTACTTTCTTGCACCACACCGACAATCGCATTTATAAAAACTACTAATAAAATTATTATAGCATCCGTAATTCCTTCTAAACCGTGTGCTATAACATTTACTATTGCCGCACCTATTAATACATAAATTAATACATCTTTTAATTGAGCTATAAATAATTCTAGCAAACTTTTTTTTGCTTTACTTTTTAATTTATTATATCCATATTTTTCTAATCTTTTTTTTACTTCTTCTGTACTCAAACCCTCTTTTGGATCAACATTTAATTCATTTAAAACTTGCTCTTGTGATTTTGTAAACCACATATTTCTCCACCTCTATTTTTGTATTTACATTTTTATTTGGTATGTATAAACCTTCGTTTAATTATTATAACAAATTTTTATATAAATATCTACTTTTTATTAGTTAAGCCTTTATATGTAAATTACAAACTAAATTTACTGTATTGATTTATAAATAACATTAAAATTCGTTCATTTTAAATGTTTTAAAAAAAATATATAAAAATTTTATTGAAAAAATACAATTAAAGAGGTATACTCTTATAAAGTAAGTATGAAAGAAATATTACAACTAAGGAGAACGATTATGCCTAAAAATAATTTTTATAAGGAGTAGACTACAATGACAATAAAAAGAATGTTAATTTTGTCATTGTGTATTAGTTCTGTTATTAGTTTTGCTGATGACACTACTAATCCACAAATAACAAAAGAAGAAATAAAACAAATGATAGATGAAGCTGTAAAGGCTGAAGCTGAAAAGATAAAAAATTTACAAAAGTCTGTTTCAAAAAATACTCAAGATATTCAAAATAATAAAATACACTATTTTAGTGCCGAAATGGGATTACATGGTGGAGGAAATTTTGATAATGATGGAGCTAAAGGCTCTCCTTTATCATTAGCTATAGGAGCTAACTCAAGAGCTATGGGAGGGGGTAGTGCAGTAGCTATAGGAAATCACTCAACTGCTAACGGGACAGGAGCTATATCTATAGGATCTTATTCTAAAGCAGAGGATCAAGTGGCAACTGCCATAGGGTATGGAGCAACGGTAGGAGCAGGAAATCCAGCAGGACTAGCAATAGGGTATAATACAACATCAGTGGGGCAATTTTCTATGACTTTAGGGCAATTTTCTAAGGCAAGTGGAGCAAGATCAGCATCTATTGGTTATGGGGCAAACTCTATAGGTAAATCTTCTTTAGCTGTTGGAGATTATGCTATTGCCAATGGAGATTCAGGTATTGCTATAGGTAAAAATTCTTTGATAACTGAAAATTCAGAATATTCAATAGTTTTAGGGTCTGCTGCATATGTAGGGAATAGAAAACAGGTATCTTCTTCTGCTATTATAGATAGTGGTAATGGTAGTGTTGTTGATGGAAATAATACTGCTTCTACTGGAACTCCGGGATCTGTTAGGACTAAATCAACAGAATATACTCAAATGAATCCAGATCCAGAAAGAGCTCATAATAATTCTATTGCTATAGGTTTAAGTTCAAAAGTATACGGTTATCAATCAATAGCAATAGGAGGAACTGCCGAAGCTTCTAAATCTGATTCACTTGCTGTTGGTACAGGGGCAGAATCAAGGGGTCATTTTTCAAGTGCATTAGGAGCACAAGCAGTAGCAAATAGTGATTATTCAATAGCTTTAGGACATTCTACATATGCTAAGAATAAGAAATCAATTACAATAGGTGATAATTCAAGAGTTCAAGTAGATGGTGGTATATCACTTGGTTCAACTTCATTTAATAATAGAGACACAGAAACTTTAGGTTATGATTTTTCAGAAAATCATACAAAACTTACTGTTGATGCAACAGATGCAACTAAACTTAAAATGGAATTACAAGGAGATATAAAAACTAAATATGAAGCCTTAGATGCTGAAGTTAAACCTTTGCAACAGTTATTTGATCAAGAAGAAGAAAAATACAATAAACTTGTTAAACAGAGAGATACGATTTATACTGTTAAAGTTAAAGAAGCTGAACTTAATAATTTAACGAGTAGTATAGCTAATGAAACAGAAGCTGCTAAAAAGCAAAAACTTGAAGAAGCGAAAACTAAATTAGAAGCAGAGTTAAATAAAGATAAAGAAACTTTAAAAGAACTTGAAGCAAGTTCTGGGTTGACAAATGAAGATGAAGTAAAAAAAGAAGTTTTAAAACAATCTGAAGAGGTTGAAAAGAAATTAGCTGACTTAGATAAAAAGAAAGCTGAAAGAAATAAAATTGTTTCCACTTGGAAAGGAACATCTGGAGCACTTTCTGTTGGTAATGAAGTGATGGGCGTAACTCGTCAAATAATAGGAGTTGCAGCAGGAACTGCAGATACAGATGCCGTTAATGTCGCTCAATTAAGAAGTATGAATATACATTTAGCTGGAGATTCTGGAGAAACAAGATATAATTTTACTAATAAAACTCCTTTTAAATTTGTAGGAGAAAATGGAATAACAACTAAAGTAGAGGACGGTAAAGTTACAATATCACTTGCTAATAATTCAACTACTGTTACACCTGCCCCAAATAATAATGGAAATACAACAGGAATAAGTGAAGAATTAAAAAATAAAATAGAAAATTTAAAAAATATAGAAATAAAAGAAGGAACTGGTATAACTGTAAATACTGCTACAAAAGATGGAACAACTACATATACTATAAATGCAGATTTAAGTAATGTTGAAAATAAAATAGAAAAAAATACTCAAAATATTAATAACCTTGAAAGAAAAATATCTAACATTTCTAATAATACTGAAAAAATAAATAAAATAGAAAGTAATAGTTATGCAGGAGTTGCAAATGCTATCGCTATAGCAAATTTACCAGTTGCAACTAATGCTAAATTTAGTGTAGCTGCTGGATATGGAACATATATGGGTAATAATTCAATGGCATTAGGTGTTGTAGGAAATCAAGGAGCTTTCAATTATAAAGCAAGTGCTAGTTTAAACGATAAAGGAAAACTTGGATTTGGACTAGGTGTTTCATATACAATTAAAACAAAGGACGCAGAAACTATTAAAACAAAAAATGAATCAACAAGACTTAATAATTTAGAGGAAAAATATGAAAAAGAAAGTAAAGAAATAAATAAAAGAATAAATGATATAGAGAAAAAATTGGATAAAATTTTAAAAAGATTAAAATAAATTTATTAAATGTTATAGTTTAACAGCTATAACATTTTTATTTTTTTAAAAAAGCTATGAAATTAAAATTCATAGCTAAAATTTAATAATTATGTTTAACAAGTCCTACTGTTTCTCTTACAATATCAAGAGTTTTAGTCGCTTCTGCTCTAGCTTTTAAAGCTCCTTCTCTTAAAATTTCATAGACATAATCCATATTTTGTAAAAGTTGTTCTCTTTTTTCTCTATAAGGTGTAAAGTAATCCATAAATTTATCTAACAATTCCGTTTTGGCATGTCCATAACCAAAATTACCGGCTAAAAATTTATCTTTTAATATTTTCACTTCTTCTTCTGTAGCAAAAAGTGAATATAATTTCGTAATATTATTTTCCGGATCTTTAGGCTCTTCTAATGGCGTTGAATCTGTAACAATACTCATTATTTGTTTTTTTATTTCTTTTTTTGAAGCAAACATATTTATAACATTTCCATAAGATTTACTCATTTTATCTCCATCTGTTCCAGGAACAACAGCAACACTTTCTAAAATCTTATCTTTTGGCAATTTAAAAATCTCTTTATCATAAGTTTCATTAAATTTAATCGCTATATCTCTCGTAATTTCAAGATGCTGTTTTTGATCTTTTCCAACAGGAACAACATCAGGATTATACATAAGAATATCTGCTGCCATTAAAATAGGGTAAGTAAAAAGTCCCATATTAGGCTTTATTCCTTTTGCAATTTTATCTTTATATGAATGTGCCCTCTCAATAAGTCCCATCGGCGTTACATTTGATAAAATCCAAGCTAATTCAGTATGTTCTGGAACATCTGATTGTAAAAATAAAGTAGATTTTTTAGGATCAAGTCCTAAAGCAAGGTAGTCTAATATAACACCCATCGTATTATTTATTAAATCTTCACCTTTTGGAGATGATGTCAATGCGTGATAATTTGCTAAAAAGTAAAATCCTTCATAATCATCTTGCATTTCCACAAATTGTTTTATCGCACCAAAATAATTACCAATATGTAACACTCCACTAGGTTGTATTCCTGATAAACTTCTCATATTTCCTCCGATATATATAATTTTATATATAAAGTATATCATTTTTATTATGTAAATTCAATTTATATTATTTATTAATTTTTGAAAATGTGGTAAAATAGATACAGAAGATAAAATTTTAATATAGACTTAAAAATAATGAGAGGTAAATAATGTTTTATGTGGTAGGGACGCCTATTGGTAATTTAGAAGATATAACATTTAGAGCGATAAATACATTAAAAGAGGTAGACTACATCTTTGCAGAAGATACGCGAGTAACAAAAAAATTATTAAATTATTATGAAATTGAAAAAACAGTTTATCAATATCATGAACATAATAAAATGCATCAAATTCAAAATATAATAAATTTACTTGAAGATAACAAAAAAATAGCTTTAGTGACTGATGCCGGAACTCCGTGTATTTCAGATCCCGGTTTTGAACTTGTAAATGAAATTTTAAAAAAAGAAATAAAAGTAATTGGAATACCTGGTGCTTCATCAATAGTGACTGGAGCTAGTATTTCCGGACTTGATATGCGAAGAATGGCATATGAAGGATTTTTACCTAAGAAAAAAGGACGACAAACTCTTTTTAATAAATTAGAAGCAGAAGAAAGAACTATTGTTATTTTAGAGTCACCAAATAGAATTTTAAAAACATTGAAAGATATTCAAGAATATTTGGGAGAAAGATATGTTGTAATAACTCGTGAACTTACTAAAATATATGAAGAAATAATAAGAGGAAATGTAAGCGAATTAATTGAAAAATTGGAGAAAAAACCTATTAAAGGAGAAATCGTACTCTTTATAAGAGCAATTAATGACGATGGAATTTACTTAAAAAACAAAGAATAACATAAAAAAGGAGAAAAAAATGCATATAAACTGGTATCCAGGTCATATGAAAAAAACAAAAGATTTAATAGTTGAAAATTTAAAAATAATAGATTTAGTTATAGAAATTTTAGATGCAAGAATACCCATTTCTAGTGAAAATCCAGATATAACAAAATTAGCAAAAAATAAGCAAAAAGTCGTTGTTTTGAATAAAGTGGACTTAATTGACACAAAGGACTTAAAAAAATGGGAAGATTATTTTTTAACAAACGAAATAGCTTCTCATGTTGTTGCTTTAAGTTCTGAAAAGGGAACAAATTTTGCTGAATTGCGTAGAATTACTGATAAAATTTATAATGAAAAGTTAGAAAAAATGAAGAAAAAGGGGCTAAGAAAAACTGAGGTCAGAGCCATGATTGTCGGTATTCCAAATGTTGGAAAATCAAGATTTATAAACAAATATGTGAATAAAAATAAAGCAAGAGTTGGAAATACTCCCGGATTTACTAGAGGAAAACAATGGATAAAAATTGATGATAAAGTTGAATTGTTAGATACACCCGGAGTTTTATGGCCAAAATTTGAGGACGAAAATGTGGCGTACAATTTAGCGATAACCGGATCTATAAAAGATAATATTCTACCGTTAGAACAAGTTGCAACTAAATTTTTAACTAAATTAAAAAATTTGAATAAAATAGAAAATTTATTTAACGCCTATCAACTTGAAGAATATGTTACATTAGAAGAAATTTTACAATTAGAAAATTATAAAATATTTCAACTTTTAGAAAAAAGACTTGGAATTTCAAAAAGTGACGAACATAATTACGATGTAATTGCAAGAAAAATATTAAAAGATTATAGAAGTGGAAAAATTGGTAAATTTTTCTTAGAATTACCAGAAGATTTTGATACGGAAGAATAGTGGAGAGAAAAAATGAGAATAGGAATTTTTACGGATACATATAGACCACAAGTGAACGGAGTTGTAAGCTCTATTACAACATTGGAAAAAGAACTTAGAAAATTAGGACATAAAGTGTATATTATAACGACTACAGATCCCGATGTTACAGGAGTTGAGCCAAATGTATTAAGAATACCAAGTATTGAATTTAAGCCTGCACCACAATACAGATTAGGACTTGTATATTCAGCAAAAATAATAAAAAAAATAGAAAAATTAAATTTAGATATAATGCATTCTCATACAGAATGGGGAGTTGGAACTTTTGCAAGATTTGCAGCCTCAAAATTGGAAATACCGTTAGTTCATACTTATCATACTTTGTATGAATATTATACACATTACATTTTTAAAGGACATATGATAAATCAAGCGAAAAAAATAGCAGCTGTTATAAGTAAATATTATTGTGAAAAATGTGATGCTTTAATTGTTCCAACAAGAAAAGTAGAAGATATTTTATATTCATATGATGTAGATAAAACTATGAATATTATTCCAACAGGACTTTATGTAGATAAATTTTACAGAGAAAATTATACTGATGAAGACCGACAATTTATTAAAGATAGTTATGGTATAAAAAATACCGACTTTTTATGCGTATACATTGGAAGAGTCGCAAAAGAAAAAAGTATTGATGTTTTAATTGATATGTTTGCTAAAATTGATAACCCTAATTATAAATTTATGATAGTTGGAAAAAGTTACGGCTCTATCGCTAACGATCTAAAAGAACAAGCAAAAAATTTAGGAATAGAAGATAGAGTTATATTTGTTGGAGAAATTCCGCACGATAATATCGCAATCTATTATCAAATAGGAGATGTATTTTTAAATGCAAGTATTTCTGAAACACAAGGTCTTACATTTGTAGAAGCTATGGTTGCTAAAGTTCCGGTAAATGCTAGATTTGACAAAAATTTAGAAGATTTATTGGTAAAAAATGATGCAGGTTTAGTTTATAAAAATGAAGAAGAATTTATTGAAAATATACAAAAATTGAAAGAAGATAAAGAATTTAAAGAAAAAATAATAAATAACGCATTTGAAGTTTCAAAAGAATACACAGCAGAAAAATTTGGAGAAAAAGTGGAAGCGTTATATAAAAAAACGATAAAGGAGTACAATAAAGATGAAAGTTTTACTATTTTCAGAGGGGAAAAATACTTTCAGCAGATCAGGCGTTGGGCAAGCACTAAATCATCAAAAAGAAGCCCTTGGAGCAAATAATGTTGAATTTACTTTAGATGAAAATGATGATTATGATTTAGTTCATATAAATACGATAGGCTTGAAGTCTTGGAGTGTTTTAAAAAAAGCTAAAAAAGCTGGAAAACCTGTTATTTATCATACTCATACTACTTATGAAGATTTTAAAGGAAGTGTAAAATTTAGTAATGAACTTGCACCGATTATAAGATTTTGGGCTAAAAAACTTTATAATGCAGCCGATTATCTAATTTCACCAACAGAATATACTAAAAATCTTATTGAAACAAAATATTTAATAAATTCAAAAGAAGTAAGAGTTATTTCAAATGGCGTAAATACAGAGAAATTTTGTAAATATGAAGAATTAAAAAATAAATTTTTAGAAGAATATAAAATCACTAAACCTTTAATAATTACGGCTGGACTACCCTTTGAACGAAAAGGAATAAAAGATTTTGTTGAAATTGTAAAAAAATGTAAAGATTATCAATTTATGTGGTTTGGATCATCAAGTATAAAACCGATGTTACCAAAAAAAATTCAAAATATAATGAATAATCCTCCAGAAAATTTAATTTTCCCGGGTTATATTGAAAAAGATTTATTAATTGGAGCTTTCAGTGCTGCAAAAGCATTTTTATTTATGACTTATGAAGAAAATGAGGGGATTGTCGTACTTGAATCTCTTTCAGCAAAACTACCGTTAATTGTGAGGGACATTCCAGTTTATGAAAATTGGCTTGAAAACAATAAAAACTGCTTTAAAGCAAAAAATAATGAGGAATTTCACAAAAAAATTGTAGATATAGTAGAAAATAAAGTAGCTAATTTAGATGAAATTATTGAAAATGCTTATAGTATAGCTAGAGAGAGAGATTTAAAAGAAATCGGAAAAAAATATAAAGAATATTATGAGTATGTTTTAAAAAATTATAATAACAAATAAAATAAATAACTTAAGTATATTATATAAAAATATATTTGAGTTATTTTTAACATAATTATAAAAGTTTAAAAACTGAAATTAAAATAGGAGAAAATTATGACAGAAAAAATAAAAGAATTAGCAGAAAAACATAAAAAAGAAATAATAGAGTTAAGAGAATATTTACATCAATATCCGGAGCTTGATTTAGATTTATTTAATACACAAAAAACTATAAAAGAAAAATTAGATAAATTGGGAATAGAATATAAAGAGATGGCTAAAACAGGTATAGCTGCTATAATTAGAGGGGAAAAAGGAAATAAAAACGACATAAATCGTAAAACTATTTTGCTTCGGGGAGATATGGACGCCTTACCAGTTAAAGAGGAAGCTGATGTCCCTTTTAAGTCTAAAATAGGCGGAAAAATGCACGCTTGTGGACATGACGGACATACAGCTGGATTATTTGGAGCTTTACTTATAATTAACGATTTAAAAGAGGGATTGGAAGGAAATGTTAAATTTGCATTTCAACCGGGTGAAGAACGAAGTGGTGGAGCTGAAAAAATGATAGAGGAAGGTATTTTAGAGAATCCTAAAGTTGATATGGCTTTTGGGCTTCATCTTTGGGGAACTATGGAAGAAAAAAAGGGAACAACTATCGTCGGGCCTATGATGGCATCACCTGATGAATTTACAATAAAAATAATAGGAAAAGGAGGACACGCTTCTGCACCGGAATATTGTGTTGACCCCGTTGTTATCGCAGCCCAAGTTGTGTTAGGACTTCAAACTATAAAAAGTAGATTGATTAGTACTTTCAAGCCTTTAGTATTGACATGTTCAGTTATTGAAGCTGGTACTGCATTTAATGTCATTCCTAGCGATGTTACGATAAAAGGAACTGTTCGTACGCTTGATAAAGACTTACGAGCTGAAATTCCTAAAATGATGGAACAAATAATTTCAGGAATTACTACAGCGTATGATGCAAAATATGAGTTCATTTATGATAAATATTATCCTATTTTAGTAAATAATGAAAATGCAACAAACATTATGAGAAATTCTTTAATGAAAATAATGGGTAAAGAAAATTATGTTGAAATGGAAAATCCTATAATGGGAGGAGAAGATTTCGCTTATTTTGCACAAAAAGTACCTTCAGCTTTTGCTTTTGTAGGCGTTGTACCAAAAGGAGAAGAAGCTTATCCAAATCATCATCCTAAATTTAATTTTAATAGTGAGATGGCAGTAGAAAATGCAAAAATTTTAACACAAACGGTATTTGAAGCTATTGAAAATTATAAAAAATAAGTTTATTTTATTTCTACAATTTTAAAAGGCATTCAAAATATAAATTGCACTATCATTTATATTTGAATGTCTATTTTTATAATAAAACTTTTTTAATAACTAAAACAAAAAAAGAATACCTTAAGGTATTCTTTTTTCTATTTAAAACTATTTTTCTAATGATACTTTTAATCCTGTTTTTAATTCTTTTCCATTATTTTTGTATGTATCAGTAGCTGCTGCTTTATGAACTTTTGTATCTACTAAGTTATATGAAACATAAGGTTTAATTACAACTTTACCTACTGCAGTTTCAACTTCTTTTTTGTAGTTTGCATTTAATTCTACTTTAAATCCATTGTCATAAGCATTAACTCCTATAACTTTTGATAATTCATCGCTAACTGTTACTGATCCAGTGAATCCTACGAAATCAGGTGTAGTATATGTAACTGATGGTTTAAAGCTTACTTCATATTTAGAATTTTTAGTAGAATCATTATTAACTGCTGTATTATTAGTAGCTGTTAATGTAGACGCTAATCTTCTATATTTATTGTTTAATGATACTGAATATTCTAATTTACCATATTTCCCTTCAGCTAAAGTATTTCCGTATGATAAGTTTAAGTCAACTCCCCATACTTTATGTTTTTCAGAATCTGATAACGCAATATCAGAATTATTTGTGTCATACATAGCGTAAAGTACTTTTGGTTCAACGCTTACTCCAACTACTTTAAATGATGGTTGGAAATAGAATGTACTAGTATATGTATTAGTAGGAGTTCCAGTAGTTACAGTTGCTCTTTCTATTTTCCCTTCATATCCTACTTTTAATGTTGTATCTAAGTTTCCTAATTTAACATCTTTTCTTAATGCTAATTCTGGTTTAACTTCTAAGTTTGCTCTTCCTGTAGGAGTTGTAGTACTTCTATTAAATGTATCTACATGTCCTAACGAGAAGTCTGCTTCTAATCCAGCTTCATCACTTAACACAACAGTTCCTGCTACTGTTTTAATAAATTTAAGTTTGCTTCTTGCTCCTGTTTTAACAAGACTATTTTGATTAACATCAAATTGATTTTCTCCTTTTACATCTAAACTTAATGATTTTACAAAATCTTGATTAGCTAATGAAACAGATGACACTGCAACTGTTAAAGCTAATAATCCTAACGTTTTTTTCATAATCTTTTCCTCCTAAAATTTTACTTTTAATATTTTAACAATCTCAAGTGGATTATAACACAATATTATTTTTTTGTAAAGTATTTTTTTTATTCTCTCATTTTTCTTTAATTTTTTTGTGCTTCGCTTAATATTACAACATAAAATAATACTAATCTATAATTCCATCTCACTGTATTATACCTTAATTTTAAAAATTTTGCAAATTTTTTTTATTTCAAATTATAACTTTGCTCTACTACAACAATTCCTATCTTTAAATTTATTCACTCTTTTTAGCTTTTATATTTATTTCTAAAATAAATTATAATCACTTTTTATTTTAATTCTCCCCAATTTTTATTATGCTCTCCATTCGCTTTCAATTTTACATTTTCTAATGTAAGACTATTTTCCATAATATTTTTAATTTCTATCATATATTTTTCAACGACTTCATCTTTTACTTCAAATATTAATTCATCATGTACTTGAAGTAACATCTTTATGTCATCATTATTTTTAAATTTATTAAATAATTCAATCATTACCATTTTTATAATATTTGCTGCCGTCCCTTGAACTACAGTATTTACTGCCATTCTATTTGCTTGATTTTTAACATTTTTATTACTAGAATTTATTCCACTTATATATCTTCGTGTTCCATATAATGTTTCAACAAAGCCGTTAAGTTGTGCTTCTTCCAATACATTATCTAAAAATTGTTTAACTTTTGGATATTGTTCAAAATACGCTTTTATATATTGGCTTGCGTCTGACAATGGAATTTTCAACTCTTTTGACAATCCAAACGATGTTTTCCCATACAAAATACTGAAATTTATTACTTTTGCTACACTTCGCTCAAACTTACTAACTTCTTCTTCCTCCATTTTATAAAAAATTCGTCTTGCCGTTAAATCGTGTAAATCTCTATCTTTTTGATATGCTAATATTAAATTTTCGTCTTTTGAAAGTTCTGCCAATACTCTTAACTCAATTTGCGAATAGTCAAATGAAATTAAACTCCAACCGTTTTCAGCAACAAATCCTTTTCTTATTTTCGTCCCTTCTTCTGTCCTTGTTGGAATATTTTGTACATTTGGATTTGAAGATGAAAGTCTACCCGTTGCAGTTCCATTTTGATTAAACGATGTATGAATTCTACTATTTTCATCTGCCAATTTTGGTAACGGCTCTACATAAGTTGACAATAATTTCGTATATCCTCTATATTCTAATAACTTTTCAGCTATCTCTATTCCTCTTTCAGCCAATGTTTCCAACACTTCCACATCTGTTGAATATCCAGTTTTCGTTTTTTTCACCGGCTCAATCATCATTTTTTCAAACAAAATTTCTGATAATTGTTTTGGTGAACCTATATTAAATTTTTTTCCTGATAATTCATATATTTTCTCTTCCAATTCCAATATATTTTTTTCTAATTCTTTTCCGTAAATTTCAAAATATTTTTTATCAATTTTTATACCATTTTTTTCCATTTCAGCTAAAACCGGTACAAGTTTTATTTCTAAATCATTATATACATTATACAGACCTTCATTTTCAAGTCTTTCTTTTAATATACTTTTTAATTCATATAAAAAACTTGATCTTTTAGCGATAAATTCTTTTTTTTCGTCGTCTTCTATTGTTTCAATTTTTCTTTTTTTGAATTGATCTTCAAACTTTTCTATATTTTCTCCTAATTCAGAAAAAATAATATTTTCTAAATCTTGAGAACTTTCTGTCCCAAGCACATACCACGCAAGCATTACATCAAAATAATTTGTTAATTTATTATTATTTTTCAACAATTCTTTTATATTATAACCTACTATTTCTTTATTCGTTAAGCTTTCATATATTTTATTAATATTTTCCTCATTTTTTAAGTAAATATAAGTCCCTTTTTTTTCACTTACTGCTATTCCAAACTCATTTTCAAAATAGCCAATTTTATCATTAATTTCTACCATTTTTTGTACAAATTCATCTATATTTAAAGTTTCTATTTTTTCATCAACTTTTTCTATTTTAATTTTTTCTAATTCTTCGTTTGTGTTAGCAAATAAAGAAATTTGTCCTTCATTATTATCTTTTTTAGTGTTTGTACTTGATAATTTACCTAATTTTTTCATTTCATTTTCTATATTTGAACTAAACTTTTTGAACTCCATTTTTTTATAAATTTCAAGTAATAATTCTAAATTTTTAGTTTCTACTTTTAATTTATTTTTATCATACTCTACTTCAACATCTTTATAAACTGTTGCCAATTTTCTACTTAAAAAAGCATTTTCCTTA
Organism: uncultured Leptotrichiaceae bacterium; assembly: GCA_963528625.1. GTDB lineage: Bacteria > Fusobacteriota > Fusobacteriia > Fusobacteriales > Leptotrichiaceae > CALHVR01. The sequence goes on from CAURVQ010000007.1 coordinate 40,449, forward strand.
TCTTTTATAAGTTTTTCTTTCATTTTACCTTTTATTTCATCAATATTTTCATAAAGTGTTTCAAGGTCTCCGTATTCTGTTATAAGTTTCACTCCCGTTTTAGGTCCTATCCCTGCAACTCCCGGTATTCCATCTGAGGCATCTCCCATAAGACCAAATAAATCAGGTATTTTATCTGGCGTAACTCCTAAATTTTCAATGACATCAGCTTCATTTCTTACATATTTAAACATTGATTTTTTATCGCCCTTACCTAATAATGCGATATTTATTTTGCCGTTCACTAACTGTGATAAATCTTTATCGCCTGTAACGATATAAACTTCTATTTCTTCGTCTTCATCTTTTGAAAACTTGGTTGCTAATGTAGAAATAACATCATCAGCTTCATATCCCATAACTTTATACTTTGGAATTTTATATCCATCTAAAACATCCATAATACTATCAATTTGCTCAACTAAATCTTCAGGCATACTTTCCCTGTGTGCTTTGTAAGATTCTAGTTCTTCTGACCTTTTTAGCTCATTTCTTTTTACATCAAGGCATGCCACTAAATAGTCCGGCTCTAATTCCTTTATTAGACCTTCTATCGTATTTACAAATCCGTAAGTTGCCCCCGTTGGCATTCCTTTACTATTTCTCATATTCATTAAAGCAAAATGCGAACGATAAATCATTGCACTCGTATCTAATATTACTGCTCTTTTCATTTTATCTCTTCCTATCTTTTTTATTTTACATTTTATTATATCATAATATTTTATAATTCTTAAATAAAATTTATTGTCAGTTGCTATTGACAAGTTTTAATTTATGTTGTATAGTTAAATTGTAAACTTATACAAAGATAATTTATTTTTATTAATATTGGAAGGAGAAATTTTTATGACAGAAAGAGAAAAAGAGATTGTAAATTTAATTAAAAGTAATCCTCTTATAACACAAGAAGAATTAGCTGCTGAATTAAATTGTGCAAGAACATCAATAGCAGTACATATAAGTAATTTAATGAAAAAAGGAGTAATCATCGGTAAAAAATATATTATTAATGAAGAACCTTATGTTTTAACTATTGGTGGAACTAATATTGACATTCAAGGTACATCATATAATAAATTAATCCGTCAAGATTCTAATCCGGGGTCAATAAATATTTCTTATGGAGGAGTTGGAAAAAATATAGCTGAAAATATTAGAAAATTAGGACTTTCATCTACATTTATTACAGCTTTTGGAGATGATATTTACGGAAAAGATATTCAATCATATTTAAAAAAAATAAGTATTGATATTAATGATTCACTTGTTATTCCAGATACAAAAAGTGCGATGTATATTTCTATTCTAGATGAAAATCATGAAATGGACTTAGCAGTTTCTTCAATGGATATTTGTAAACACATTACACCTGATTACTTAAATTCAATAAGAAAAAAATTAACTGCTGCTGAATTATTAGTAGTTGATACAAACTTAGAAACAGAAACTCTTGAATTTATTACTCATTTAAGAAAAAAACCAAAAATAATTTTAGATACTGTTTCTACTAAAAAAGCGTTAAAAGTTAAAAGCTTTATTGGAAGATTTGATATTATCAAACCTAATTTAATTGAAGCTGAAACTTTAAGTGGTATAACTATTAACAATGACGATGATTTGAAAAAAGTTGGAAGTTATTTCATTAATAAAGGAGTTGAAAAAGTATATATTTCATTAGGGGCAAGAGGTGTCTTTTATATGAATGAAGAAAAAAATGGAATTATTGCACCGCCTAAAATTAATGTAGTTAGCACAAACGGTGCAGGGGATGCTTTTGTTGCAGGTATTGCTTACGGGGAATTCAACAAATTTGATATTGAAAAATCTACAAGATATGGAGTCGCTGCTTCAGCACTTACTGCTTTAGATATTAACACAATTACAGATAAAGTGAATTTAAAAAATATAGAATCAATAATGGAAGAAATGGAGTGATAAATATGTTAAAAAATTATTTAGAAGTGAGTGAAGAAGTAAAACATGCATTAGAAAATAATATTCCTGTTGTTGCTTTAGAATCTACAATTATTTCACACGGAATGCCTTACCCTCAAAATGTTGAAACGGCATTAAAAGTAGAAAGTATTGTTAGAGAAAACGGATGCGTTCCTGCAACTACTGCAATTATTAACGGTAAATTAAAAGCTGGATTGTCTAAAGAGGAAATTGAATTGTTAGGAAAAGAAGGATTAAAAGTTTCAAAAGTTAGTAGAAGAGATATCCCTTACATTGTAGCTAATAAATTAAATGGTGCTTCAACTGTTGCCACTACAATGATTATTGCGTCATTAGCTGGAATCAAAATATTTGCAACTGGAGGAATTGGAGGTGTTCATAGAGGGGCTGAAACTACGATGGACATTTCTGCAGATTTACAAGAATTAGCAAATACTAATGTTGCTGTTGTTTGTGCTGGAGCAAAATCAATTTTAGATTTAGGTCTAACACTTGAATATTTGGAAACTAACGGAGTTCCTGTTTTAGGAAATCAAACAAAAGAATTACCAGCTTTCTATACTAGAAAAAGTGGTTTTGAATTAGATTATGCTATAAATTCTCCTGCAGAGTTCGCAAATGTTTTACAATCAAAATGGGATTTAGGTTTAAATGGAGGAGTTGTTATTGCAAATCCTATTCCTGAAGAATATTCTATGGATTATGATGTTATTTCTAAAGCTATAAATGAAGCTGTTGAAGAAGCTGAAAAATTAGGAATTCACGGAAAACAAACTACACCGTTCTTATTAGATAAAATTCAAAAAATTACAGCTGGAAAAAGTTTAGAAGCTAATATTCAATTAGTATTTAATAATGTTAGACTAGCTACTCAAATTGCCACTGAATTATCAAAATTAAATAAATAAATTTTAAAAGGTACTATTAAAATTCAATAGTACCTTTTTTATAGTCTTTATTAACTATTATCTAAAAAGTGACATTATTTTATTATTTTATCTATTATTCCTCCACCTAAACATTCTTCACCATTATAAGCTACAACAATTTGCCCTAAAGTAACTGCTTTTTGTGGTTCGTCAAATATCACTTCATATTCATTTTCATTTATTTTATTTATTGTCGCTTTACTGTCATTTTGTCTATATCTAAATTTTACAGTACATTTTAAAGGAAATGAAATTTCAATTGGATTTATAAAATTGAAATCTGTTGCAATTAAACCTTTTGAATAAAGTACAGAATTATCGCCTTGAGTTACAATCAATTCATTTTTCTCTAAATCTTTATCAACGACAAACCAAGGTTGACCATTTCCATCTTTTGGACTTCCAAGACCTATTCCCTTTCTTTGCCCGATTGTATAATACATTAATCCGTGATGTTTTCCCACGATATTTCCCTTAGTATCAACTATATTCCCGGCTGTTGCAGGCAAATATTTACTTAAAAATTCATTAAAATTTCTTTCACCTATAAAGCAAATTCCCGTGCTATCTTTTTTCTTTGCCGTTGCCAAGTTATATTTTTCAGCAATTTCTCTTATCTCAGGTTTTGTATATTCTCCTATTGGAAATAATACTTTTTCTAATTGCTCTTGATTTAATTGACATAAAAAATAAGTTTGATCCTTATTATCATCAATTCCTCTTAACATTGTAGACTTAATAGCTCCATCGTTTTGCATTTCGTGAATTATTCTTGCATAATGCCCTGTCGCTACATAATCTGCCCCTATTTTCATTGCATAATCTAAAAATGCTCTAAATTTTATTTCTTTATTACACATTACATCAGGATTTGGAGTTCTCCCTTTTTTATATTCATCTAAAAAATACGTAAATACTTTATCCCAATACTCTTTTACAAAATTTACAGTATAATATGGAATATCTAATTGTTCTGCTACTGCAATTACATCTTTGTAATCTTCATCTGCCGGACAAACTCCGTTTTCATCTGTTTCATCCCAATTTTTCATAAACACTCCAATCACTTCATACCCTTGTTCTTTTAAAAGTATTGCTGCAACTGAACTATCTACTCCACCAGACATTCCTAATACTACTTTTTTCTTTCTATTTTCTATCATTTCATTTAATTTACACAACAAAAAAGTTATGTATTCCTTTCTTTTTTATTTTATTATTGACAATCTTTTTTTTTAATTATAAAATATTTATATAACTTTTGCGAGGTATAATTTAATGGATAAAGTAAATGCTAAAAAAAATAATGTTATTATTGAGAGTGCAAAACTCTTTTATTATAAAGGATACAAAAATACTGGCTTAACTGATATACTTACAGTTTGTAACATTCCTAAAGGCTCTTTTTACTATTATTTTAAAAAGGGAAAAGAAGAACTTTTAACTCATGTAATTGAATATCACACTGAAAATCTTATACATTTTTTCAATGATACCGTTGACGATTTATCAATTTACAAATTAAAAACTTTTTTCTTTCAATATTTAACGAATGTTGAAAACAACCTATTTCACGGCGGAAGTCCTTTAGGAAATCTTGCTAATGAATTAGGTGATATTAACGAAAATATTAGAAAAGAAATTTCTAATTCATACCGAAAAATTGAACTACGATTTTCATATTTTCTTACAACATTGCAAAATGCCTACCCTGAAAAATATAAACATATTAAACCGGAAATTTATGCACGAATTTTAATTTCACTGCTTGAAGGAACAATGTTAAAATTAAAATTAGAAAAAAATAATACTGCTCTAAAAGATTTTTTACACTTTTTTGATATTATGTTTAACAAATAGCACATTAATTTGTGCTATTTTATTTTTTATCCTACTTCTTTTACTCTTTTAATTCTTTTAAATACATCAATACTTTCTCTATTATTTCTTCAGCCGATATATTTTCTGTCCTAAATCCTGCTGCTTTAATGTGTCCTCCACCACCAAAAATTGTAGCCATTTTATTTACATCATATCTATCGTTTGCCCTGAAACTTCCTTTAATACCACCTTTTTCATCATCACGAATAAATAGTGAAAGCTCCGTATCTTCAATTTTTAATAACATTTCTACAATTCCATTTGTATCATCTTTATCAATCCCATATTGTTCAATTTTCTCTTTTGATAAATAATAATATCTAAACTTAAATTCGTTATTTGTTATTTTATTTTTATATACTTCTCCAACTATATCAACTTTTTTTTCGCTTATTTCAAAAATTATGTTTGCAATTTTATGATTATTAGTTCCCGCTTTCATAATTTCACTACAAACAAAAAATGTATTTGCTGTTACATTATCGTGTCTAAAATTCCCAGTGTCATTTATTATTCCCAAATACATAAAGTCAGCTATTTTTTTACTCAATTTTATACCAAATAAATCTAAAAATTGATATACTAATTCTGATGTAGAACAAATATCTTCCACATAATTATAATCAGCATGTTCTGTATTACTAATATGATGGTCAATATTTATACTTTCTTTTGCTCTATTTTTAAAAATTATACTTTGTCCATATCTTTCTGCATTAGCACAATCTAAACTTATGAATAAATCATATTCCTTATCACTTGTAATATCTTCTATTCTTTTTATCAAACTATTTTCTTCAACAAAATGCCTCATATATCTAGGTAATTTATCATCAATTACAATATCACATTTTATATAATTTTTTTTATCTTCAATATATTTTTCATTATATTGCTCTATCATATAGTAAAAAGCTAATATAGATCCTAAAGCATCACCGTCTGGATTTATATGTGCTGTAATTAAAATATTTTTTGAATTTTTAATTTTTTCAACAATTTCTTTAGGCGTTGTATTTCCTTTATATTTTTTTTCAATCATTACTTACCTACCGTTCTAACAAAATATTTTGATCCCACTCGTTTTACTTGCTTTTCAATTTCTGCAAATTTTTCTGCATCTGCTGTAACGACAGACACAACTTGATACGATACTTTTCCATTTTCTTTTACAATATTCACTCTAAAATTTTTACCCAATCTTGCCGCTTCTTCTTTTGCCGCTTTTTCTGATTTTAATGTTGCTGCATGAATATATTTTTTTACTGTTTTAGCTTGATTTTTATTTTCTGTCTTAGTCAATTTATCTTTTTCATTTTGCTGTTTCTTTACATTTTCAGCTAATTCATTTTCATTTTGAGTTATTTTATTTTGATTTTCCTCATTTTGGATATTTTCATCTTCATTATTTTCACTTTTATTTATTTGCTCTTCATTCTGTTTTTGTTCATTTTCATCTACTTGAACTACATTTTCTTGATTTTGTTGATTTATAATATTTTTTATTTTTTCATCATTTATAAAATCACTTTTTCGTATTGATATAGTTTGCATTATTTCTTTTGTATTTTCTTCTCTTTCTGCATTTAGTTTTTTAAATTGATTAAACATAAAAATTACATAAATTACAACAATAATTGCTCGGATTATTTTATACCCATCTAAACGATATGCCATTTTTCCTCTTTTCAAATGTTATTTATTATAATATATTTTTTATAATTTCAACTGAATTTTTTGCTGCTTTTTTTACAAATTCATGATACTCTATTCCTGACGCATCAGATACTGAATCTGAAATTGATCTTACTATTAAAAACGGTACACCTAATCTATAACAAACTTGTGCCACTGATCCGCTTTCCATGTCAACACATAAAGCTTGAAACTCATTTCCTAAAGATATTTTTTTATCTTTCCCAGATACAAATTGATCTCCTGTTATTATTTTACCATAAGATAAATTTATTTTCGTATTAATATTTTTTGCTTTATTTATTAATTCTTCGTCACTTTTAAATCCTAATGTCGCCATTTGTGGAATTTGCCCTTTTGGATAACCAAATTCTGTCGCATCAACATCATATTGTATTATTTCCGTTCCAATTACAACATCTCCAACATTTACACTTTCATGTAACGACCCTGCAACTCCCGAAAATATCACTCTTGACACATTAAATTTATCAATCAATAATGTTGCTGTTATTGCTGCATTTACTTTTCCAATTCCAGATTGAACAAATACCACTTTTTGGTCATTAATTTCTCCTTCATAAAAATGTATTCCATAAATTGTTTTTTCTGATATATTTTTCATTTCATTCCTTATAGCTTCAGCTTCTTCCAAAACTGCTCCAATTATTCCTATCATTATTACTCCTTTTTCAACTAATTATAAAAAAACTATACCAAATTGCAATTTTTATTACTTTCTGATATAGATATTTTTTTTAGATATTCTCTATTGGCTCAAAAAATTTACCCATATTTCTAAATTTATTGTATCTTTTTTCTAATAATTCTTCAATTGTCAATTTATCTATTTTTTTAAATTCTTTTACAACTGCATTTTTTAAATTTTTAGCCATTTTCTGTAAATCTCTATGAGCTCCGCCTACCGGTTCTTCTATTATTTCATCAATTACTCCAAAATTTCTAAGACTTATCGCATCCATTTTCAAACTTTTTGCTGCTTCTGCTGCCTTTGTTGAATCATTAAATAAAATTGAAGCACATCCTTCCGGTGAAATTACAGAATAAACACTATTTTCCAGCATAAGAACAGAATCTGCCACTCCTATTCCTAAAGCTCCTCCTGATCCTCCTTCACCAATTATAACTGATACTATCGGAACTTTAAGTCCAAACATTTCAGATAAATTTTTAGCAATAGCTTCTCCTTGACCTTTTTCCTCAGCTTCAATGCCCGGATATGCACCTGCTGTATCAATCAATGTCAATATTGGCATTTTAAATCTCTCTGCCATTCTCATAAGTCTTAAAGCTTTTCTATATCCTTCCGGACTTGCCATTCCAAAATTTCTAAAAATGTTAGATTCCATATCTCTACCTTTTTGATGTCCAATTATCATAATTTTGTACCCATCAACTGTCGCTAATCCTCCAACTATCGCATGGTCATCTTTTGACAATCTATCTCCATGCAATTCCACAAAATCTGTACATAATTCATTTATATAATCTAAAGTGTACGGTCTTTGAGGGTTTCTTGAAATTTGTATTCTTTCCCACGAATCTAATTCTGTTTCAGAAAATTCTAAATATTTTTCTTCCAATTTTTTTGATAATTCTTTAATTTGTTTAGAAAAATCAATACTTTGTTCCTCCGAAAAACGCTTCAATTCCTCTATTTTTACTTCTAATTCCTTAATTTCATCTTTTATACTCATCTTTTCCTCCAAACTATACTAATTTCTCAATTATATTATAGATTGTTGTTTTTAAATCTTTTCTTTCAGCTATAACATCAACCATTCCATGTTCCAATAAAAATTCTGCTCTTTGAAACCCTTTTGGTAATTTTTGATTTACTGTTTGTTCTATAACTCTAGGCCCTGCAAATGCAATCAATGTATTTGGCTCTGTTACAATTACATCTCCTAACATTGCAAATGAAGCAGTTACTCCTCCAGTTGTTGGATCTACAGGTACAGATATAAACGGTATCCCCGCTTCATTTAATTTTTTTACAGCTCCTGAAGTTTTTGCCATTTGCATTAAAGATAAAATCCCTTCTTGCATTCTTGCTCCACCTGAACTAGATACTACAATTACCGGTATTTTTTTCTCAAGCCCTCTTTCCAAAGCTCTCGTCACTTTTTCACCAACAACAGAACCCATACTTCCACCCATAAAGTTAAATTCCATTGCAGCAATACTTACTTCTATGCCGTTTATTTTACCAATTCCACTTAAAACTCCATCAAGCATTCGGCTTTTCTCTCTCGCTATTTCAAGTTTATTTTTATAATCTGGGAATTCTAAATAATCTTGTGAATTTAATAGCATATCTTCTTCTATAAATGTTTCATCATCAATTAATAACTCTATTCTCTCAAAAGCCGTTAATCTAAAATACGAACCACATTTGGTACATATATTTAAGTTTTTTTTCAAATCTTCATTATAAATTATTTCATTACATTTTGGACATTTTTTCCATTTATTATCATCTACTACATCTACTGTTAAACTTGATTTTGATGTTAATACAGCATATTTATTTTTACTTTTTTTTCTAGAAAATAATCCCATTTTTTCACCTCATTTAATTTTTAATTAACATGAATTTATTACTTTATTGCAAATTATATTATAACATATTTTTTTTAAAATAACTAATCACAAATATTATTTGCTTATACAAAATATTTATTTTTTAATTCAAAAACATATTCGTCAAATGCAATATAATAACAACACAAATAAAATATTTTCACCATATCTCTTTTACCATACTTTCTATCTCCTATTATTGGAAATCCTTTATTAGATAATTGAGCTCTTATTTGATGTTTTCTTCCTGTAATAAGTTTGACCTCAAGATATGATTTTTCTTTTATATTTTCTAAATTTTTTATCTCCATATTTTCAATTTTTGTAAATTGACTTACACTTAATTTGACATTTTTTCTTTCATTATTATAAACTTTTACTCTATCTTCTGTTGTCTCTAAATAATTTTTTATTTCAAAATTTTTTTCATTTATTATTCCATGCACTACAGTTATATATTTTTTGGTTACTTCATTATTTCTAATTTTTTCTGAAATATACCTTAAAAATTTCATTGTTTTACACGCAATTACAAGCCCTGATGTTTCTAAATCAAGTCTATTTGCAAAATTTATATCATTATTTTGAAACATATCTTTATAAATTTCAGATAACCCAAAATCATGCCCTGTCCCTTTATGCATCGGTATATCATTCGGCTTATTTACAATAAAAAATTCATCATTTTCAAAAATTATAATATCTTTATATTTTTTTTTATTATAATTTAAGTTTGTTTTTTCTTTATTTTTTCCCAATTTTTGAACATTTAGATATTTTATTTGTATATTATCATTCAATAAAAGTCTATAATTTTCTTTTATTTTTTTACCATTTACTCGTACATCTCCTTTTTTTAACGCTTGAAATATACGTGACATTGTTTCATTTTTACACATTTTTTTCAAATATCTATCTATTCTCATATTTTCAGTTTCACTATTTACAATATCTTCAAAAAAAATCATATTTCTCCTATTTTATTCTTCTACATTTATTTTTATACTCTCTACAAGTCCTATCATTATAAATGCGGCAAGAAACGAACTTCCACCATAACTCATAAATAACAAAGGCTTCCCTGTTACAGGCACTACACCTATTGTCATTCCTATATTTACAATAACATGCATAAAAAATATTCCACTTATTCCATACAATATGAGTTTCCCAAATTGATCGTGAATAAAACTACTTACTTGCATTATTTCAAATATTAGTAAAAAATATAATAAAATTACACCTGTTGAGCCAACAAATCCCCACTCTTCAGAAATTACCGAAAATATGAAATCAGTTTGTGCTTCCGGTAAAAACTCTAATCTGCTTTGGCTTCCTTGAAATACTCCTGCCCCTGAAAAGCCTCCTGCTCCTACCGAAATTTTTGATTGAGTTACATGCCAACCACTTCCCTGTACATCAGCTTCGGGATTTAAAAATGTCGTTACTCTCGTTCTTTGATAATCACTTAATACAAATTTATATACAGGATACAATGATACAACAACTAAAAATCCAATAAGCCATATAGGTTTCATATTTGCTCCATACAAAAATATCATTGTCAAATAAGCAACTACTGTTATAAGTGTTGTTCCTAAATCTGGCTGGAATAAAATTAAAGCTAGTAAAGGTGTTACTGGAACTACTGCCATTGCAATATCTTTTAAATTATTTATTCCTTTTTGATATTTTTCTACAATCCAAAATGCTATTATTATAACTATTGCTATTTTCACAAATTCTGATGGCTGTAATTGAAATGGTCCTATCTTTAACCACCTTTGTGCTCCCAATGTTTTTTTCCCTGCAAAGCGAACTAATAAAAGCATTAATGCACTTCCACCATATAAATACCAAATATATTTTTTAAAAATTTTATAATCTATAAATGATAAAGTTACGACAAGTACACTCCCAATTCCTATCCATAATAAATTTTGAAATACAAATTTTTGTGATCTCGTTGCACTATAAACAAATATTGTACTAATCGTTACAAGTGCATACACATATAAAAGTAATATTTTATTTGCTCTAAGCCAATTTATTTTTATTGTTTCTAATACTTTTCTATCTTGAAACATTTTTATCCCTTCACATTACCTAATATTGTTATATTTTTTTCTAAAAATTCTGTTTTTAAAAATTCATTTATATTTTCTAAACTAATATTTTTTATTTGTTTTTTTAATTCCTCAATATTAATTATTTCTTTTTTTCTTGTAAAATAATTCCCAATTATACTCATTCTTGATCTAGGATTTTCCATTGAAAAAGATATTTTACTTAAATATTTATTTTTAGCTTTTTGCAATTCAAAGTCAGTTATTCCATTTTCTCGTAATTTCTCAAATTCTTTCAAAGTAATATTTATTGCATTTTCATAATTTTCTAAATTCGTTCCTATGTAAGTTGATACAACTCCACCTTTTTCATAATATTGATTATAAGTATAAACAGAATACGCTAATCCATTTTTTTCTCTAATTTCTTGAAATAATCTTGAACTCATTGAACCACCAACTATATTTGCTACAATATCATTATAAATTCTATTTTCTGCATTATAAGGTTTTCCTTTATGTGATATACAAATATTAACTTGATTTATATCTTTTGTATGTATTTCTTTTCCTGCTTTAAATTTAAAGTCTATTTTTTCTCTTCTATCAACTTTATTTTCTTTTAATTTACCAAAATATTCATCAACTTTTTTTATAATTTTTTCTTTCTCAAAATGTCCAGATAATACAATAATTAAATTATCTTTTGTATATCTCTCTTTATAATATTTTTTTATCATCTCACTTGAAAAACTTTTTACACTTTTTTCTGTTCCAATAATCGGTTTACTATATTGTCCTTCAATACAATTTGAATAATTTAACTCAAATACTAAATCATCCGGAGTATCTTTATACATTTTTATTTCTTCAATTATTACATCTTTTTCTTTTTCAAGTTCCGTACTGTCTATCGTTGAATTTGTAACAATATCAAATAAAATATCTACAGACTCTTCCAAAAATTCTGTCAATCCATTTATATAAAATACTGTTTCTTCCTTTGTTGTATGAGCATTAATACTCGCACCCAAATAATCAATTTCTTCTGATATTTGCTTATAATTTCTTTTATCAGTGCCTTTAAAAATCATATGTTCTAATACATGCGATATTCCTTCTTCTTCATCACTTTCATCTTTAGAACCTGTTTTTACAAATACTCCTACCGAACAAGTTGAAATATTTTCTAATTTATCTAAAATTAAATTTATTCCTGATTCTGTTTTTATTTTTTCTATCATTTTATCCCCTATCATCAATTAGATTAATGTTCATTTTCGTTTTCATTTTCCTTTTCTATCTTATTTTCTTTATAGTCTTTCAAAATTTTTTTCTTTAAATTTTTTTCTTTTATTTTTCGTCTATAATTATTTATATCATTTTGAATAAATTGTGGAAATAATTCTGTATAAGCATACCCGTATTCTGTTACTACTTCCACAATATGACTATTATCTCTTTGTTCTTTTATTTTCTTATTATAATTTGATCCAATTAAAACAAATATATATATAATAAAAATTATAAATGTCGCTTTTACTACCCCTAATACTCCTCCAAAAATTTTATTATATTTTTCAATTTTTATACTTTTCAAAAATTTTTTAAAAATTTGTAATATGATAGAAAATATTAAATATAATATTATAAAATTAATAATATATATTTCTAAATTATTTCTTGTATTTTTCATATATTTTATGAAAATTTTTCCCATAGTACGATGAAAAAATTCCATTAAAAATAATATTAATAAAAACTTAAATGTTTGAAAAAACTCTAATGTTACTTCTCTTTTTCTTCCTAATAAAAATAGAAATACTATTATCATTATAAACACTATATCTAATAACATTTTTATCTCCTACCTATTTATATATACTCTCGGTACTCTTTTACTCATACCACAAAGTATTTCATATGATATTGTATTACACAAATTTGCTACTTCAACAACACTTATATTTTTACCAAAAAATTCTACTGCATCTCCTTTTTTTGCTTTACTTTCCAATTCTTTCGGTAATAATATTAATAGTTGATCCATACAAACACGACCTATTATATTACATCTATAACCTTTATAATATACATAACCTTTATTTGAAAGATCTCTCCTAATTCCATCAGCATATCCTATTGACACTGTTGCAATTACATCTCCCTTTTTTGCTTTATATGTATTGTCATAACTTACATAACTATCTGCATATAATTTTTTTACATAACTTATTTTAGCATACAACGACATTACAGGCTTAAAATTATATGGCATTGTTTCTTCAGGCGTTACACCACCATAAATTATAATTCCAACCCTTATAAAATCATATAAATTTTTATAATATTTTAAACTTCCAAAACTATTTAACAAATGCTTATATTTTATTGAAGGTATTTTATTAGTGATTTTATCACATATTTCTAAAAATCTAGTTTCTTGCAATTTAGTAAATTCCTCATTTGTATCTGATGAAGATAAATGAGAAAATATTCCTAAAGCATTTACATATCTACATTTTTCTAAATTAAATATTAAATCGTCCAATTCCTCTTTTTGAAATCCAACTCTACCCATTCCTGTATCTAATTTTAAAAAGATATTTACATTTTTTTGATTATTCTCTAAATAATTTAGTTCCTCTATATCTGTTATCGTAAAATAAATATTTTTATCATAAATTATTTCCATATCTTCTTTTTGAATTGGTCCTAAAATAATAACTTTAATATCATCGCCCATTTCTTTAATTTTTAAAGCTTCATCCACTGTTGCTACTGCAAAATGTCTTATATTTATTTTTAATAACGCCTTACAAATTTCCATCATTCCATGACCATAAGCATCTGCTTTCAATACTGCTATTATTTTATCTTTAGTGACTATTTTTTCAATTTCAGATATATTATCATATAAATTTTGTATATTTATTTCTGCCCAACAACGCATTTATTTCACCTTCTACATATCTATTTATTTAATTTTAGCTAAGGATTATACAATCCTTAGCTTTTTTAATTATACTAACACTTTATCTTTTTCATCATATCCATTTATCATTTTTCCACTTCTAGGACTTGTATCTCCTTTTGGTTTATTATTATTTTTATTTTTTTTGAATTTTCTCATAATATAAACTAATGGACTTGCTAAGAATATTGAAGAATATGTCCCAAATATCATTCCTATAAATAATGCCATACTAAATGTTTTTAATGTTTCTCCTCCAAAAATTAATAACATTAATACAGATATTGTCGTAGTTATTGAAGTATACATTGATCTTACAAATACTTGACTTACACTTTCATCTATTATTTCTCCATAATTTTTAGTTTTACCATCTATTTTTTCATTTTCCCTTATTCTATCAAATACAACTATTGTATCATTGATAGAATATCCTAAAATTGTAAGTATTGCAGCAATAAAAGGTGTATTTATTTCAAATTTGAATAATGCTATCAATCCTGCTGTTATTATAACATCGTGTAATAATGCTATCAATCCTGCTATTGCATATACAAACTCAAATCTAACTGTTACATAAATTATTATTAAAATCGCACCTATTCCTAAAGCCTTCAAAGCATTTGCTGCTAACTCTTTTCCTATTGTTGGTCCAACTGCATCATTTTTTACAACATCAAATTCTCCCACTTGTTCTTTTACTTTTTCTTTTAATAATGCTTTTTGATTTTCTTGTAATTGTTCTGTTCTTATAACAATTGTATTCCCTTCTGAATACTGTAATCTTCTCGCATTTAATTGTGGAATATCTTTTTCCAATCCTTCTAATACATTATTCAATTTATCTTTATTCAACGATTGCTTAAATTGTAATTGTAATAATTCTCCACCTTTAAAATCAACACTTAAATTCAATGGCATCACTGAAAAGAAAATCAATGAAGCTATAACCATTATTGATGAAAAAATTATATATTTTTTTCTATGTTTTATTATTTGAAAATTAAATTTCATTATTTAACCTCCTTCCAAAATAATTTTTCTTTTTTAATTTTGAATACATTTACTACAAGTAAAAATATTATTTTTGTCACAAAAACTGCCGTAATTAGTGTAATTATCGTTCCTAAAGTCAATGTCACTGCAAATCCTTTTACAGGCCCTGTACCAAAGAAAAATAATACAATCGCTATCAATAATGTTGTTAAATTTCCATCAATTATAGCTGGCAATCCATTTTTAAATCCATATTCTATTGAATCTTGTAAACTTCTTCCTTTTTTAAGTTCATCTTTAATTCTTTCAAATGTTATTACATTAGAGTCAACTGCCATTCCTAAAGTTAATACAAATCCAGCAATTCCCGGTAATGTCAATGTTGATCCAATCATACTAAGTGAACCTAAAGTTAATAATCCATAAATTATTAGCACAATATTTGATACAATTCCTGGTATTTTATAAATAAATAACATGAATCCCCAAATAAATAATAGTGATAATACTCCAGCAAATTGTGTTTGTACGATTGAATCACTTCCTAATGAAGCTCCAACTGTTCTTATCTCTAAAATTTTAATTGCTACTGGTAATGCTCCTGATTTTAATAAATTTGTTAAATTTTTAGCATCTTCAGGATTATTTGTTGTAATAACTCCTTTTCCTCCAGAAATTTCTGTATTTATTACAGGTGCTGATTGTTCTTTCCCATCTAACATTATTGCTAATTGTTTTCCAACATTTTCTCTTGTTATTTCTGCAAATTTATTTGATCCATCTCCATTTAACTCAAAAGCTACTTCTGGTTGTCCAAATTGTCCTTGTGATAAGTTTGCAGTTTTAATTGCAGACCCTTCTAATAATGTTGGTCCATAAGTTCCATCTTGATTTTTTATTTTAAACTCTAATTTTGCTGTTGTTCCTATTAAGTCTATCGCTTTTTGTGGATCTTTTATTCCTGCTAATTCTACAATTAATCTGTCGTTTCCGCTTAATTGAATTACAGGTTCTGCCACTCCCAAGCTGTCAACCCTTCTCTCAACAATATCTTTAACTTTCGCCATTGTATCTTGCTCTATTTTACCTTGAGCTTGTAATACAACATATGTTCCCCCTCTTAAATCTAATCCCAATTTTATTTTATTATATACTAACGACATAACTGGTAATAAAATTAAAACTAAAAGCCAAATGTAATGTGTTTTTTTTATTTTCATTTTCCCTTCCTTCCAAAATAATTTTATTTTTTATTTTAAAGTATCTAAATATTTTTGTAAAATAATACTTGCAGCTACCATATCTACAACTTTTCGTCTATCTCGCCCATTTTTTTTTGAATAGTTTTTTAAATAATGTTCTGCTTCTGTTGTAGTATATCTTTCATCTATATAAATAATTTCAATTTCAGGTATATTTTCCTTTAATTCTGCAACAAATTCCTCAACTTTTTCAGTTTGTCTTTTTTTTGTTCCATCTAAACTTTTAGGCATTCCAACTACAATTTTTTTCGTTCCCTCATCATCAATTATTTTTTTTATTCTTTCAATAGGATTTGTAATATTTCTATCTATAACTTCAAGTGCTGTAGCTAAAATTCCTAATGGATCACATTTTGCAACACCTATTCTCACATCTCCTACATCAAGTCCTATAAATTTTTTCATATTAATTTATTAACATCGTATATTTAATACAATTTTTCCTTCCTACAATTTTCTTATCTTAAAAATATAAATAATTATTTTATATTTTCAATAATTTTTAGTAAAATTATAAGTTTGTTATTGTAAATTCTTTAGCTTTAGACACTGCTTCTATAACTACTTCTCCATTTTTCCCTCCTGCTTGTGCAAAATCTGGTCTTCCACCACCATTTCCACCTGCAACTTGAGCCGCAACTTTCACAATATCTCCTGCTTTAACTTTATTTATTACATCTTTTGTAACTCCAACTACAAATACTGCTTTTCCTTCATTATTTGTACCTAAAATAACAACTCCTGATTGTAATTTTTCTTTCGCTCTATCTACTATTTCTTTTAATTCATCTACAGCTTTATCTTTAAAGTTAAGAGCCAACACTTTTACACCATTTACAACTTCAACATCATCAAACATTGATTCCATTTCATATTTTAATAATTGTTTTTGTAATTTTTCAATATTTTTTGACATTTCTTTCACATCAGTCATATATTTTTCAACAATATTTCCTACATTATTAATATCTGTTTTAAATAATTTTGATATTTTTTCTAATTTTTGCTCTGCCTCATTTACACTTTCAAGACTTTTATGTCCTGTAGTAGCAACAATTCTTCTTGTCCCCGATGCAATTCCACTTTCACTTTCAATTTTGAATAATCCAATTTCTCCTGTAGATTTTACATGTGTCCCTCCACATAATTCTATTGAAAAACTAGGAATTTCAACAACTCTTACTACATCTCCATACTTATCTGAGAATAATGCCATTGCTCCTCTATCTTTTGCATCTTGTATATTTTCATATCCAATCACAACCGGAATATTAGCTAAAATTACATCGTTTACATCTTTTTCAATTTTTCTTATTGTTTTTTTATCTATTCCTTCAAAATGTGAAAAGTCAAATCTTAATTTTTCATTGTCTACTAATGATCCTGATTGCTCTACATGTGTCCCTAATGTTTCTCTTAACACTTTATGTAAAATATGTGTTGCAGTATGATTTCTTTGAATATCTCTTCTATTTTCTACATCTATTTCCAATTCAACTTGCATACCTACTGTTGGAATTGTCCCTTTTAATACTTCCACTTGGTGAACAAAAATATCTTTTTTCTTAGCTACTCCAACTACTTTACCTATAAATTCTCCAGCTATCACTTTTCCTGTATCAGATACTTGTCCTCCAGATTCTGCATAAAACGGCGTTGTATCAAATATCATTTCATACCCTGACATTCCCTCTGATTTTTCCATATGCAAAATTGTCCCTTTATCTTCAGTCACTTCATATCCTGTAAAGTTAGTCTTACCATGTTTTTCAAAGAATTCATCAATAAATTCATCTTTTATCATATCAGAAACTGTAACTCTACTATTTTTAGATCTTTGTACTTGTTCTTCTAATTTTTTATTAAATTCATCTTCAGAAACTTCATAACCTTCTTGCTTCAACATTAATTCTGTAAGCTCAAATGGAAGTCCATATGTATCATATAATTTGAATGATGCTTCAGCTGATAGTTTTTTAGATCCTGTTTTTATTAATTTATTAATTTCTTCATTCAACATTTCCATCCCATTTTTTAATGTCAATGAAAATCTCTCTTCTTCCAATTTCATCACTTTTTCAATATATTCTTGTTTTTCAACTAATTCAGGATAAGCTTCTTTCATATTTTTCACAACATAATCTACAACTTTATACAAGAAAATATCTTCTTTTTCAAACACTTTCCCCTTAGCTGCACTTCCTGCTCCAAAGGCTCTTCTTATCAATTTTCTTAAAATATAACCTCTACCTTCATTTGATGGTAAAACTCCATCTCCAATTAAAAACACTGAAGCTCTAACATGATCTGCTATAATTTTTACAACTTCATCAAATTCTTCTTTTTTTATATCTAATATTTTTTCAATTCCATTTATAATTGGCATAAATAAATCTGTTTCAAAATTACTTTCCTTATTTTGAACTACCGAAGCTATTCTCTCAAGCCCTGCTCCCGTATCTATATTTTTCTCAGGTAACGGAACTAAACTTCCATCTTCTAATCTATTCCACTCTGTAAACACCAAGTTCCAAATTTCTAAAAATCTATCTCCTTCATCTCCTGGTTTACAATTAATTTCCTCATTATTTTTACCCATTCTTTGTGTATCATAATAGATTTCACTACAAGGCCCACAAGAACCGATAGGTCCTGCTGCCCACCAGTTATCATCTTCTCCTAATCTCACTAATCTTTCATGCGGAATACCAATATCTTTATTCCAAATCTCATACGCTTCATCATCTGTTGTGAATACCGAAACATACAATCTTTCTGGATCCAATTTTAATACTTTTGTTATATATTCCCACGACCATTCAATTGCCTCTTTTTTGAAATAGTCACCAAAAGAGAAGTTTCCTAACATTTCAAAGAATGTATGATGTCTTGGTGTTCTTCCAACATTTTCTAAATCATTTGTTCTTATACATTTTTGATATGTTGTTACCTTTGAAAATGGAGCTTCTTTTTCTCCTAAAAAGTATGGTTTAAAAGGTACCATTCCTGCTACCGTCAACAATAAACTTTTATCGTCCGGTATTAAAGAAGCACTTTCAAAATGCTTATGCTCTTTCGTTTTAAAGAAATCAATAAAACTTTTTCTTAATTCATTTCCTGTCATCATAATTATAGAAATTTTATTTTTTCAAAAAATTAAAATCTCTTCTCCTTTCTATTTATTATTTTTGGCTATATATTTTTTTAAGTAGTAAAACTTTTCTACTTTTATTTAATTTATTTTTAAAATCCCTCATAACTTCTAAATCCTAATAAATAAATTGCCATTTCAAATGTTATTTTTTCTTTTTTAACTAAATTTTCTAATTCATCAAAAACTATATCTTGAGGAATTAAATTATTTCCTTCTTCTTTAATTATTTCTTCTATTATTTTAGGTAATTTCATACAAATTTTATAAAATGCTTCTCTATCTCCAGTTACTATTTCATAAAATTTATCTAAACTTACTCTTCTTATTAATTTATGTCCTACTTTTTTCTTATCTACTGTAGTTTCCCATTTTATATTTTGAGATTTTTTTGCTATCGCCTCAACTAAGAAACAAGTACAATCATCATCATTTAATAATTGATTTTGCATTTTTATAAATGTTTTTCCAGCTGCCGCCGAATTCATTGTATTATGCTTATTTTTCATTTCAACATAAATTTTACTAATTTCTCCAACTTCTTCTAATGTTTTATTATTTTTATTTATAAAAATAACATCCCATCCTTCTGTAGGCACTTCACAATTTTTTATATATTGAAATATTTTTTGATGAAAATATCCAATATCATTATTATTTGCCTTATCTCTTTGTCTAAAAATTTCATTACTTATAATTTCTTCCCAATTAGCTCCATAAACATTCTTATCAAAAATCATTTTTATTGGATCAATTATATTTTTATTAAATTTTTTCAAATTATATGATTCTAATTTTTCACCATAAGTTTTTATAGTTTCTCGGACATGTTTCTTAAAATTTTCTTCCGTTATAAAGTTTAAGTCCCACATTTTATAATTCCTCCAGATATTCTCTCATTTTCACACCAATTTCATACGCTAATTTTACTGGTACGGCATTTCCAACTTGTTTATATTGTTCTCCAATACTTCCCACAAATTCCCAATCATCTGGAAAACTTTGACATCTAGCATTTTCTCTCACTGTAAATGGTCTTGCTTCAAGTGGATGACATCTTTCTGTTTGTTTTTGACTTGGAGAAGTCAACACAGTAAGTGAAGGCTCATCTAAACTCATTCTCCTTAAAATTCCTGTTCTACCACCTTCCATATAAAAACAACTTTTCATATATTCTTTTGCTATATCTTCAGGAATATCTCTCCAATAGCCTCCTGCTGGCACCATTTCAAATATTTTTCTTTTATTTTCAGAATACTTTGCTCCCATACTTTCAGGACAATCTAATAAAATATCTCGTAAAACTGGCTTATATTCATGTGGTATAGGAAACTCAAATTTTTTATCTTTTATTAAATCTTTTCTTATTCCTATCGTTATAAGTCTTTCTCTTTTTTGTGCGACACCATAATCCCAAGAATTTAATACTTTTTTTTGATTTTCTCCTATATAATAACCCGCTTCCTCAAAAATATTTAAGATTGTTTCATATGTTCTCCCTTTGTCGTGACTTAAAAGACCTTTTACATTTTCAAAAATAAACATTTTTGGTTTTAATTTTTCCAAAAATAATGCATAATGGTAAAATAATGTTCCCCTTGCATCTTCAAGTCCTAATCGCTTCCCCGCATAAGAAAAGCTTTGACACGGAGCTCCACCCGATAACAAGTCTAATTTCCCCTTTTTTATACCAAAATATTCTTCCAAATCTAAATTAGAAATTTTTTCTATATCTTCATTTATTACATTCCATTCAGGTCTATTTGTTTTCAATGTTTGTGCTGCATATTTATTTATCTCTATAAGTCCTATCGCATCAAATCCAGACTTTTCAAGTCCTAACGCAAGACCTCCTGCACCTGCAAAAAGCTCTATTGATTTATATTTCTCTCTATTTTGCTTTTTCTCTTTTATTATTTTTGATAGTTTTACATATTTTTTATTTTCTATTTTATTAAGCATTTTTCAATCTATCTTCCCCTCATTACATTTTCTCCCTCAATTTATTTTTTAACTCAAACACAAATTTCATCGCATCCATTGGTGTCATATTATTTACATCTTTATTTTCAAGTTCATAAATTATTTCTTTTACAATTTCATTATTCGTATCTTCAACAGTTTCTGTATCCTCATCATCAATTTCTAATAATTGATCAAACAACGATAATTGTTGTACATTAATCGTTTTTTCTATTAATTCTTTTTTTTGCTCCAATCTATTCAATATTTTTTTACTTTGCTTTAATATTTCTTTCGGCAATCCTGCTAACTTTGCCACTTCTATTCCATAAGATTTATCTGCTCCCCCTTTAACTATATTTCTTAAAAATATTACTTTTCCATTTTTTTCATTTATCTCTATTCTATAATTTACAATATTTTTATATTTTTTTTCTAAATCTGTAAGTTCGTGATAATGAGTCGCAAATACCGTTTTAGCTTTTATTTTTTCGTGTATATACTCTGAAATTGCTGTCGCTATTGATACTCCATCAAATGTTGATGTCCCTCGTCCAACTTCATCAAGTATTAACAAACTATTTTCTGTGGCATTATTTAAAATATTTGACACTTCACTCATTTCAACCATAAATGTACTTTGTCCACTCAAAATATCATCACTTGCACCAATTCTAGTTAAATATTTGTCAATTATCGGCAATTTTGCTTTAGTCGCTGGTACATAAGATCCAATTTGTGCCATTATTGATATCAAAGCAATCTGTTTCATATAAGTAGACTTTCCTGACATATTTGGCCCTGTCAGCACTATAAATCTTTCATCTGAGGTTATAATCGTGTCATTTGATACAAAATCACTTCTTCCAATTAATTTTTCTACAACTGGATGTCGTCCATTTATTATTTCTATTTCAAAATTTTCATTAATTTCAGGTTTTATGTAATCATTTTCAACTGCTATCGTTGCAAAAGAAATTATCACATCTAAATATGCTAACTTTTCTGCCAATTTTGTTAATGTCGCTTTTTCCTCTTTAATTTTAGCACTAATTTCTTTGAATAAATAATATTCCATTTCCTCAATTCTAGCTTTAGAATTTATAATGGTATCTTCATATTTTTTCAATTCCGGTGTTATAAATCGCTCTGCATTTGATAAAGTTTGTTTTCTAATATAGCTTTCTGGCACCATTTCTAAATTTGATTTCGTTATTTCAATAAAATATCCAAACACTTTATTGTATTTGATTTTCATATTTTTAATGCCTGTAGCTTCTTTTTCTCTCGCTTCAATTTCTAATAAATAATCTTTTCCATTATTCATAATTTTATGAATTTCATCTAACTCATCATTGTAGCCACTTTTTATTATTCCACCTTCTCTTACAGAAAATGGAGCGTCATCCAATATACTTTTTTCAATTAATTTATATACATTTAATAAAATTTCTAAATTTATATTATTAAAAAAATTAGTTTCTTTCAATATGTAAATTAGCTCGATACTTGATTTCACCGTATTTTTTAATGCAATTAAATCTTTTCCATTTTCATTTCCAAAAATTATTTTTGCAACAAGTCTTTCTAAATCGTATATATTTTCAAGTTTCTCTTTTATTTCTTCACGAATTAAAACATTATTCATAAAATATTCTACATCATTTTGTCTATTTTTTATTTCATCTACATTTAAAAGTGGATTATTTATATATCTTTTTAATAATCTTGTCCCCATAGAGCTTTTACACTTATCAAGTACCCATAAAAGTGATCCATAAGTTGTTTTTTCTCTTTGATTTTTTAATAATTCTAAATTTTTTTTCGTTATTGAATTTATATCTGCAAAATTTTTATTATTTATAAATTCAATTTTTTCTACCGTCAATTCACTTTCATGTTGCATCGTTATTGCATAATCAAGTACCATTGCCGCCGCACCAATTATCGCTTTTTTATCATTTATCCCAAAACTTTCAAGTGAAATTATATTAAAATAGTTTAATAGCATCTCTTCCGAATCTCTAATTACTTGAATTGGAGTTACTACTCCATCCATTTTTTGAATAAAATCATCTATTTTATCTTTTATACTTTCATAAAACGAACTTGTCATTAATATTTCTTTCGGTTCAATTTTATTCAATTCATTAAATAAATTTATATATTCATTATCAACTTCAACTTCTACAACTTTAAATTCTCCAGTAGTTATATCTAAATATGCAATTCCTATCAAATTTTCCAAAACTCTAATTGCTGTCAAATAATTATTACTTTTGTCATCTAAAGTTTCAACATCAATAACCGTTCCGGGTGTTACTATTTTTACAACTTCCCTCTTTACAATTCCCTTCACACTCTTTGGATCTTCCACTTGTTCACAAATTGCAACTTTATATCCCTTAGTTACCAATTTTGAAATGTAAGGATTTGCAGTATGATACGGTATGCCCGCCAATGGTACATTTTCACCTTTTTCTTTATTTCTTGATGTCAGTGTTAATCCTAATTCTTTGGATGCTTTAACCGCATCTTCAAAAAACATTTCATAAAAATCACCTAATCTAAAAAACAATATACAATCTTCATACTTAGATTTAATTTCCTTATATTGTTTCATTAACGGTGTTTCTGCCATTATTTATACCTCTATTTCTTATTCATTTTTTACATCTTTTATAGAACAGTATAGCATATTTTATACTTTTTTTCAATTATACAAGCTCTTTTTCTCTCTATTTTTTAATTTATTAATTTATTTAACTATTTTTAATTTTCAAATAAAAAAGATGACTTTCATATCATCTTTTCTCTCTTTATTTCAAACCTTTCAAGTACTTATCAATTCCATCCACAATTCCTTACATTTCTGACAATACTTTAGCTTTTCTCTGATTTCTTACTCCACAAAACCTAAATTCCTTTGAGCTGTTATCCAGAGGCAAGACAAACATTTCTATATTTTTTATATCATTTTGAATATTTTTTTATTCTTTTTCTAATTTTATCCATATTTTTAATAACTCACACATTCTTTTTTTACTATTTTCATGAATAAATAACGAATCCATTGATGCTCCACCACTTCCAACACCTGTTTCTTTTACTAATTTTTCATGATATCTTACCAATCTATCATCTAAATTTTTCTCCCAGTTTTGTTGATTATTTTTAAAAAATTTTATATTTTTTTCATTTCTTAATTCTAATAATAGTTTATTATAAATGTCTTTAACCGCGTTTTTTGACAATTCAGCTCTCCCACCATTCAATTCTGCATTACTACTACCTTCTAACAATTCTATTTCTTTCAAAACAAAACTCCACTTTTCCTTTATATACTTTTTATAATATTCTATTTTATCATTTTCTTTTTGTCCTTGATTATTAGCAAATAATACAGTACTCATTAACATCAATAATAGTATTCTTATTCTTATCTTCATCTTTCCTCCACAATTTTTTATTTTCTTTATTATACCATATTTTCTATTTTTATTTATAAATTATTCTCACAAAAAAAAAGAGGAATAAATCCTCTTTTTAAATTATTATTTCCCTAATTTTATCCCAAATGATGCCGCAACTCCTATTCCACCTGATGAAAACGATGTTGCTAACTTAACTACTTGTCTTTTATCTTTAGAAATTCTTGAATATCCAACTGCTATAGCGTTTTGAGCTTTATATGATGCAACTCCTACTACCAGCATATCTCCAGAAGTTGACTGTGGTAAATTCCCTATTGCCATCGCTGTTGCAATTCCTGCGTTTGTTTCTTTTCCCATTATATTAATATCATTTTTAATTTCATTTATTTCAGCCCTATTAATTTCAATTTTTCTATCCATTCTTTCAAGATTTTCAACATTTGTCACAACTTTTATCTTTTCAACTTCTCCTTGAACTTGTGTAATATTTTGAGTATTTTTATCCACTTGATTTACTATTGCTTCAACTTTCTTCTCTGATGTATTCACTTTACCTGTTAATGTTGTTAAGTCATTTTTTGCCGTTGATACATCACTTTGTAATGTTGTTACTTTTCCATCTAAAGCATTTACTTTCGTTTCTGTCGTATTTACTTTATTCTCTAATGTCCCAACTTTTGATTCTGTTCCCGTAACTTTTGTATCTAATGCTGTTAATTTCGTTTCATTCAAATTTACTTTTGTTTCAATAGTTCCAACTTTTG
>CAURVQ010000008.1:0-60761 GCA_963528625.1 uncultured Leptotrichiaceae bacterium
TAGAGAAGGTGGAAGAACAGTAGCTTCAGGAGTAGTTGCAACTATTACTAAATAGGTTTACTGTAAAGTTATTAATTTTATAAAATAAAATTTGATATTTATTTCATTTAATATTAGATTATAATTATAAGATTTTAATTTTAATTCTATATTTTGAATAATTTTGAAACTTAAAAATAAAAAATTAATAAAAAGAATTGTCTTAGACTTTATGTTTAAGGCAATTTTTTTAAAATATAGAAAAAATTTTATAATATAAAAGTAATATATAAATTTAAAATTATTTAAAAATATTGTTAAATAATAAAATATTAATACTGGGAAAAGAAGCAATTTTTTGATATAATTATAATAAGAGATAAATTATGAAAGATGTAGGGAATAATATGGATTTTAAAATACATTCAAAGTTTAAGCCGACAGGAGATCAGCCAAAAGCGATAGACACTATTGTGGAAAATCTTGAAAATGGAATAACAGACCAAATTTTATTGGGAGTAACGGGATCAGGAAAAACATTTACAGTTGCAAATGTAATTGAGAGAGTGAATAGACCAGCACTTATAATGGCTCCAAACAAAACATTAGCAGCACAATTATATAATGAATATAAACAATTTTTCCCAGAAAATGCAGTGGAATATTTTGTGTCTTATTATGATTATTATCAGCCGGAAGCTTATGTGATGTCAACGGACACATATATAGAAAAGGATTCTTCAATAAATGATGAAATAGACAAATTGCGTCATGCAGCAACAGCTGCACTATTGAATAGAAGAGATGTAATAATTGTCGCATCAGTGTCTGCAATTTATGGATTGGGATCGCCAGAAGCTTATAAGCAAAGATCGATACCGATAGATGTTGATACTGGATTTAATAGAAATGAACTAATTAGAAGATTAATAGAATTGAGATATGAAAGAAATGATATTGCATTTGAGCGGGGGAAATTTAGGGTAAAAGGCGATATAATTGACCTGCATCCAGCGTATTTAGATACAGGATATAGGTTTGAATTTTTTGGAGACGACTTAGATGAAATATCTGAGATAAATACATTGACAGGTCAAAAAATTAAAAGTATAAAAAGAGTAACGATAATGCCAGCAACGCACTATTTATCAACAGAAGATAGCGAACAAATGTTTAATAACATAAAAGAAGAATTGGAAGACAGAATTAAATTTTTTGAAAACCAAAATAAACTTTTAGAAGTTCAAAGAATTAAGCAACGAACAGAGTATGATTTGGAAATGATAAAAGAAATCGGTTATTGCAAAGGTGTTGAAAATTATTCAAGATATTTGACAGGAAAAAGTGAAGGAGAAGCTCCAGATACATTGATTGATTATTTTCCAGATGATTTAGTTGTATTTTTGGATGAGTCTCATATATCTGTTCCGCAAATAAATGGAATGTATAAAGGAGATAGAGCGAGAAAAGAGTCGCTTGTAGAAAATGGCTTTAGATTGCCGAGTGCTTATGACAATAGACCTTTGAAATTTGAGGAATTTTTTGGGAAAATACCGCAAGTTGTATATATTTCTGCGACACCGAGTGATTATGAATTGGAGCATTCAGGAGATGAAGTTGTAGAGCAATTAGTAAGACCGACAGGAATTGTAGAGCCAAGCATTGAGATAAGGGAAACGAAAAATCAAATTGATGATTTGATGGATGAAATTAAAATGAGAGTATCTAAAAAGCAAAGAGTGCTAGTGACAACATTAACAAAAAAAATGGCAGAAGAGCTAACGGATTATTATTTGGAATATGGAATAAAAGTGAAATATATGCACTCGGACATCGATACGCTTGAAAGAACTGAAATAATAAGAGGGCTTCGTAAAGGAGAGTTTGATGTTTTAGTTGGGATTAACCTTTTAAGAGAGGGACTTGATATTCCGGAAGTTTCGCTTGTCGCAATATTAGAGGCAGATAAAGAAGGATATTTGCGTTCGAGAAGGTCATTAATTCAAACGATGGGGAGAGCAGCGAGAAATGTTGAGGGGCAAGTGATCTTGTATGCAGATAGAATTACAGGTTCAATGCAAGAGGCAATGGACGAGGTAAATAGGCGGCGAAAAATTCAAGAAAAATATAATAAAGATAATGGAATTAATCCAAAATCGGTAGTTAGAGAAATTGCTGAATCATTAGTTGATTATGAAATTGAGAAAGATGATGCTATAAAATCTAAAATGAAAAAACAATTTAAAAATCAAATTGATATTGAAAGAGAAATTAAGCGATTGGCAAAAGCAATTAAAAAAGAAGCCGAAGAACTTAATTTTGAGGAAGCAATAAAACTTAGAGATGAAATGAATGAATTGAAAAAAATGTTATTAGAATTATAAAAAAATTAGAAAGGAGCGTATGATAAAAGTAATCATACGGGAAAAGTTATGAAAATATATTATTACCCAAAATGTACAACGTGTAAAAGAGCGTTAAAATGGATAGATGAAAAAGGTGTGGAAGTTGAAAAAAAACATATTGTGGAAGAAACACCGAGTAAAGAGGAATTGAGAGAAATTTATAAGAAAAGTGGATTGGAATTGAAAAAGTTTTTTAATACGAGTGGAATTAAGTATAAAGAAATGGGATTGAAAGATAAATTAAAAGATATGTCAGAGGAAGAACAATTAGATTTATTGGCTTCAAATGGAATGCTTATAAAAAGACCAATATTAATTGGAGATGATTTTGTATTAGTTGGAGCAAAAGAGCCGGAATGGATGGAAAAATTAAAGTAGTAAAATAATGTAGAGTGAATGAAAGGAGGTAAAATGGCGACAACAATATTTACAGTAAGTGAAGTGAATAGAGCTGTAAAACAGTTTTTGGAAGGAACTCAAACATTTAAAAATATTTTTATACAGGGTGAATTATCAAATATAACTTATCAAAAATCAGGACATTTATATTTTACATTAAAAGATGATAAAGCTAGTGTAAAATGTGCAGTTTTTAAATATTTGACTAAAGGTGTTCCGACTGATTTAAAAGAGGGAGAAAAAGTCAAGATAATGGGGAGTGCTTCACTTTATGAAGCTGCTGGAAATTATCAAATAATAGCTGAAAGTGTTGAAAAAATGAACGGATTAGGCTCACTTTTTGAAAAATTGGAACAATTAAAAAAATATTATTTTGAAAAAGGATATTTTAATACAGAAAATAAAAAAGTATTGCCAATTTTACCAATGAATGTAGGTGTAGTGACAGCAGCAACAGGAGCAGCAATTAGAGATATAATAAATACGACACACAAGCGAAATAATAATATAAATATTTATCTTTATCCGGCAAAAGTTCAAGGAGAAGGTTCTTCGTTGGAAATAGCAAATGGAATAGAGTTTTTTAATAAAATGAAAGATGATGAACAGTTGAATGTAGATATTTTGATTGTTGGTCGTGGTGGGGGAAGTATTGAAGATTTATGGGCTTTTAATGAAGAGCCTGTAATTGAAGCAATTTTCAAGTCTAAAATACCGGTAGTTTCAGCCGTTGGACATGAAATTGATAATTTATTATCAGATTTGGTGGCAGATAAGAGGGCAGCAACACCTACTCAAGCAGCTGAAATTATTATTCCTGAAAAAGATAAACTTAAAAGGGAATTATTACAAAAAGAAAGTATTTTAAATAGATTTTTATTGAATAAAGTTTCAATGATGAAACAAGAATTGGAACAAAGGAAAAATAATTACTACATAAAAAACTTTAATACTTTATTAAATGATAAGAAAATAAAACTTATGGATTTAGAAGAAAAATTAACTAAAGAATTAAAAAGAATTGTTGAAAAAAATAGAGAGCAATTAAATTTTAGAAAAAGTAGTTTTAACAGAATAGACTTGATGAAAGATATTCAAAAAGAAAAAGAAAATTTAAAAGAGAAAAAAGCTGAAATTAATAAAAAAATAGAAAATAAAATTTTAGATTTAAAAAAAGAATTAGAATATAGAAAAATAAAAATATCAAAATATTCTGTTGATGATATATTGAAGCAAGGATATGCGTTGGCACGAAAAAATGGAAAAATAATAAAAAGAGGGATTGAGCTAAGCAAAGGAGATAATTTAGATATTCAATTTGTAGATATGAAGAAAAAGGTTATTGTTAAGTAAATTATTCTATTATTTAAAAATAAATAAATGAATGGAGGGAATATGAAAAAAACAGACTATTTATCTTGGGACGAATATTTTATGGGAATAGCGTATTTGTCGGCGATGAGAAGTAAAGATCCATCTACACAAGTTGGAGCTTGTATAATAGATGAAGATAAAAAAATAATAGGAATTGGGTATAATGGCTTTCCAATTGGGAGTAATGACGATGAAATGCCATGGGGGAAGGAAGGAGATTTTCTTGATACAAAATATCCGTATGTAGTTCATGCTGAATTAAATGCAATTCTGAATAGTATAAAATCATTAAAAAATTGTACAATTTATGTGACCCATTTTCCGTGTAATGAATGTGCAAAAGCAATAGTACAGTCTGGGATAAAAAAAGTAATCTATTATTCAGATAAGCATAAACATAAGGATAGTGTAAAAGCTTCAAGAAGAATATTGGAAAATGCAGGTTTAAATATAAAAAAAATAGAAATTGATAAAAAAAATATAGATATAAGTTTTAGAGATTAATTACATAAAATTATAGACAGAAAGAGGTAATAATGAAAAAGGGATTAGTGTTAGAAGGCGGTGGATTGAGAGGAATATTCACAGCAGGAGTTTTAGATTATTTTTTAGAAAAAAATGTAGAATTTGATGAATGTATAGGTGTGTCTGCAGGAGCGTGTCATGCGTGTAGCTATTTGGCAAAACAGCCAAAAAGAGCATTTAATGTGTCGGTAGATTATTTAGATAATAAAAAATATGCAAGTTTTTATAATTTGATTACAACAGGAGATTTTTTTAGAGTTGACTTTGTGTACGATGAAATTCCAAATAAGCTGGCACCGATAGATAATGAAACTTTTAAAAAAAATAATACAAAATTTCAAGTAGTAATTACAAATTGTGAAACGGGTGAAGCAGAATATCCGGAAGTTAAAGATTTTGATAAAGATACAATTTTAGTAAGGGCATCAAGTTCATTGCCATTTTTATCAAGAAAAGTTGTAATAGATGGTAAAGAGTATCTTGATGGTGGAGTTTCAGATTCTATTCCAATAAAAAAATCGTTAAAAAATGGAAATATAAAAAATGTTGTTATAATGACAAGAGATAAAAATTATAGAAAGACACCAAGTAAATTAGGGAAAATTGCGAAAATAGTTTATAAAAAATATCCTAAATTAGTAAAAGCAATAGAAAATAGATATAAAGATTATAATGAGAATGTGGAATATATTTATGATTTAGAGAGAAAAGGTGAAATTTTTATAATACAGCCAGAAATTCCTTTAGATTTAGGAAGGATTGAAAAAAATAGAGAAAAATTAGAAAAAGTTTACCAAATTGGGTATGATACAGCTAAAAAACAATATGGAAATATGATGGAATATTTAATGAAAAATAGTTAGAATCATAAATTATTTTTGAAAGGAGGTTTATGAAAAATAATATAAAAGATAAAAAATGGTATAAATTAGATGCGTTTGCAAAAACTTATTCTTCAATAATAAGTGAAGGAAGAACAACTTGCTTTAGACTTTCAGTTTTATTTATCGAGAATGTAGATGTTGTGTTATTAAAAAAAGTAACTTTATTTTTGGGAGAAAAATACCCATTTTATAATTCTGAAATGAAAAAAGGAATTTTTTGGAATTATTTACAACATAAAAAAACACCGATAACAGTTGTAAAAGAAAAAACATATCCTTGTACAAATGTGAATCCTAAAAAACCATTAAGAATATTATATTATAAAAATAAACTTTCTATTGAAATAGCACATTTTTTAACGGATGGAGTTGGAGCAAGTATATTTTTTAAAGATTTGATAGAAACTTATTTGCAAAATAAATATTTTCATAATTTAAAAATTGATTTTCAAAGAAAAAATGAATTAGGTAAAGATGAAATAATAAAAGAAAAAGAGGAATATGTAGACTTATATTCAAAATATATGAAAAAAGTTAATAAAGAAAATACTATAAAAAAAGCGTTTCATTTTCCTATAAAAATAGAAGAAAAAGGACAATATTTTATAACAACGGGAGAATTAGATCTTAACGATATAAAAAGAGAAGCAAAAAAATATGAAACTACAATAGGAAAATATTTGTTGGCAATTTATTTTAAAATTTTATTAGATAAATATCCAAATGTAAAAGATCAATTTGTTATAGGAGTACCGGTTGATTTACGAAATATTTATGATGAAAAAACATATAGAAACTTTTTTATAAATATAACACCAACTATTGATTCAAGTCTTGGTGAATATAGTGTTGAAGAAATAGTTAAATATTTGAATTTATATTTTGAATTGAAAATAACAAAAAAAGAATTTTATAAAAGTATTTATAAAGCAATGAATCCAATAAAAAATATATTTATAAAAATTGTTCCTAATTTTATAAAAAAAATATTTATTCCATTTATTTTTGATTATTATGGAGAAAAAGGATATACGAGTGGATTTTCAAATTTAGGAATATTTAAAATAGAAGAAAAATATGAAAAATTTGTGAAAGGCTATAGATTTTTACCTCCTCCTAGTAAAAGATGTAAAATAAAAGTTGGATTGATAAGTGACAAAAGTAAAATATATATAAGCTTTGGGAATTTAACTACAAATCACGAAATAGAAAGAGATTATTTTGTATATTTGAGAAAAAGAGGAATAAAAAGTAAAATAATAACGAATTACAAATAGAAGGAGAAAAAATGTATTGTGTAAAATGTGGAGTTGAATTGGAAGAACATCAAGACAGATGCCCTTTATGTAAAACGAAAGTTCCAGAATATGTAAATAATGAAAATTTTATTGAAGAATATCCAATGATAAATATAAATTTTTATAAGTTGAAAGTAAATAAGATAAAAAAGGCAGTATTTATGTCCTTTTTTACAATTTCATTAATTTCAATACTGGAAATATTTTTTCAAAATATTATAATTTATGGAAGTATAAAGTGGGGATATTATGCGATTCCTTCTATATTGTTATTTGATTTATTTTTATTTGTATTTTTAAATAGTTATAAAATGAGAATTAATTTAATGTTAATTTTAATTGGATTAATTTCATTTTTATTAATAATAGATTATGGTAATGGAGAAATAACTTGGAGTTTAAAAAGAGGAATGCCGATAGTTATTACTTTTTATTTATTAAGTTTTATATTTTCATTTGTATGGGACAAATACAAAAAAGAGAGAATAAAAATATTGAATTTTTTTATATTTTTTGTAGGAATATTTTTATTAATTTTGGAAATAATATTAAAGCAAAAATGTACTTGGTCTATATGGGCATCGATTCCATTATTTGTTTTAAATATAATGCTTAGATATACATATAGAGCATATAAAGAAGAATTTGAAAGACGACTTCATTTATGATAAAAAAATAAATATTGGGTATTATAATATATACTAGACAAATGCTTAAATATGTTATATAATTATATAAATAAAATATATGATTGGAGAAATAAATGGATATACATCATTTGAAAATATTTTTTGAAGCATGTAATGAAAAAAGTTTTACAAAAGCTGCTAAAAAATTATATATAAGCCAGTCGGCAGTATCAATTCAAATAAAAAAACTTGAATATACATTAGGATTACAATTAATAGAAAGAAATTCTAAAAATTTTAAATTAACTTTTGCTGGGAAAGAATTATTTAAAATGTCTCAAGATGTATTTGAAAAAATTTCACGTATGGAAAATGAGATGAAAAAGATTTTACAATATAGAAAAGGTAAAATTTCAATAGGGGCGACTCATAATATTGGAGAACCAGTTTTACCGAGTATAATGGTTGAATTTACAAAACAAAATCCGGAAATTGAATTTGATTTATATATAAAAAACAGAGAATCATTAGTAAAACATTTGAAAGAGGGAACAGTTGATATTGCTTTGATGGAAGAATTTTTTATTGAAGATAAAGAGGTAAAAGTTATTGAAACAGAAGAATATCCTTTTGTTGTTGTGGCAGGACCTGAAGTTGAAACTTATTCAGATTTAAAAGAAATTCCGTTATTAAAAAGAGATACATTTTTGACAGGGAAATATTTAGATCAATTTGAAAAAATAGTAGGATTTAATTTTGATAGAAGAATTGCGATTAATGGAAGTATTGAAACTATGAAAAATTTAATTAAAAATGGGTTTGGATTTGCTGTATTGCCGTATTATAGTGTTTATGAGGAAATAGTAAAAGGGAGCTTAAAAGTTATACATAGTTTTGATAAATCGGAAGAGAAATTTCAAATTGTGTTAATTAGAGAAAATGAAGATAAAGAAGGTATTAGTAAATTTGTTGATTTTTTAAGTAATTATAAAATAAATAGAGAATTATTTTTAGATAAAAAGTTAAAATAAAAAATTATAAAAATAATTGAAATTAAATGGAAATTATAGTATAATTTATTTGTGAAATAAAAATAGTTAATAAAAAAGATGGAGGATATATTAATGAGAAAAATTATAGTGGCAGGAAACTGGAAAATGAATAAAACTGCAAAAGAATCAGCAGAATTTTTCGCTGGGTTAAAACCGTTAGTAGCTGATGTTAAAAATGCTGAAATCGTTATAGGAGCACCTTTCACAGCTTTAGAA
This sequence comes from uncultured Leptotrichiaceae bacterium, assembly GCA_963528625.1. Classification (GTDB taxonomy): domain Bacteria; phylum Fusobacteriota; class Fusobacteriia; order Fusobacteriales; family Leptotrichiaceae; genus CALHVR01. The sequence goes on from CAURVQ010000008.1 coordinate 8,762, forward strand.
ACAGCAACAAGAGAAACAAAAGGAACAAACATTAAAATAGCAGCTGAAAATATGAATGCTAAAGAAAAAGGAGCATTTACAGGAGAAATTTCACCATTAATGTTAAAAGATTTAGGTGTAGAGTATGTAATTTTAGGGCATTCAGAAAGAAGAGAATACTACGGAGAAACAAACACAATTATTAATGAAAAAGTTAAATCAGCTTTAGCTCACGGATTAAAACCAATTTTATGTATTGGAGAAAAATTAGAAGAAAGAGAAAATAATACAACAGAAGCTGTAGTTAAAGAGCAAATTGTAGGTGGATTAGCAAATGTTACAGCTGAGGAAATGGCAAATGTTGTATTAGCTTATGAACCAGTTTGGGCGATAGGAACAGGTAAAACTGCAACTCCAGAACAAGCTCAAGAAGTACACGCTTTCATAAGAGGATTATTAACTGAATTATATGGAGCAGAAGTTGCTGAAAATGTTACAGTTCAATATGGAGGATCAATGAACGATAAAAATGCAGCAGAATTAATAGCTCAAAAAGATATAGACGGTGGATTAGTTGGAGGAGCAAGTTTAGTTCCAGAAAGTTTCGCTGTTATTATTAAAGCTGGAGATGCTCAATAAAATGAGAAAATTCTAGCTTAGTTTAATAAAATAGGAGGACTAATGTTAGAAACTTTATTAATTATACTTTTAGTAATATTAGCTATTATTATGGTAGGTGTGATTTTATTACAACCGGATAGAAGTCAAGGAATGGCAAAAAGTATGAATATGGCTGATGTTGAAAAAGAAGGAATAGAGAAATTTACAGAAATTGTTGCAGCATTATTTTTGATAATTGCAGTAATATTTCAAATAATAAGATAAATAAAAAGTAAAATTTTAAATTAAATAAAAGCTGTACAAATGATTTTAAACAATATTATGTTTAAGATTAAGGTGCAGTTTTTTATTTTTTATGATACAATGATTATATATAAAAGAAAATGGAGAAATTATGAATTATAAAAATGAATTTTTAATATTTGAAAATAGAGAAAATTATTATTTAGATACGGCAGCAACATCACAAAAACCTAAAGTTGTGTTAGATAAAATGCGAGAATATTATGAGAAATACAATGGAAATCCGGGGAGAGGCTCGCACACTTTATCTGTGGAAGCGTCAGGATTACTCGAGGAAGCAAGAAAAACTGTTCAAAAATTTATGAACGCTAAAAAGCGTGAAGAAATTATATTTACAAAAAATACGACAGAATCTATAAATTTAATTGCGTATAGTTATGGTATGGAATTTTTAAAAGATGGGGACGAAATAATTTTAGGAATTTCTAATCATCACGCGAATATTGTACCTTGGCAATTTGTTGCAAAGAAAAAAAAGGTAATTTTAAAATATGTTTATTTAGATGAAAAAGGACAATTTGATTTAGAAGATTTTAAAAATAAGTTGACTAATAAAACAAAAATTGTATCAATTTCAGCGGTTGTAAATGTAACTGGGGTAATTCAACCAATAGAAAAAATTATAAATATGGCTCATGAGAAAGGGGCAATAGTGATAATTGATGCAGCTCAATCTATTTTACATTTTAGGCATGATGTCCAAGAATTAAATGTAGATTTTTTAGTGTTTTCAGGTCATAAAATATTTGCACCAATGGGGATTGGGATTCTGTATGGGAAAAAAGAAATTTTAGATAAAATGCCTCCATTTTTATATGGTGGAGATATGATAGAATTTGTTACAGAGCAAGAAAGCACTTTTGCACCACTTCCAAATAAATTTGAAGGGGGTACAAATAATGTTGCAGGAGTAGTAGGTCTTAAAGCTGCAATAGAATTTTTGGAAGAAATTGGATACGAAAAAATAGATGAAATTGAAAATGAATTATCAAATAAAATGTTGAAAGAAATGGAGAAACTAGGAGGAATTGAAACTTATTGTACAAAAAATGTAGACAAAGTTGGCGTAATTGCTTTTAATGTGAAAGGTGTGCATTCGCACGATGTTGCGTTTATACTTGATTCTTTTAATGTAGCGATTAGAAGTGGGCATCATTGTGCCCAACCACTAATGAATTATTTAGGCGTACCATCTTGTTGTCGAGCAAGTTTTAGTATTTATAATACAGAAAAAGATATTGAAAAAGTGATAGAAGGATTAAAAAAAGTGAAGGAGATTTTTGGAGTATGAGTGTAAATTTGGAAAAAATATATCAACAGACAATATTAGAATATAGTGGGCGAAAAGATGTAAAAAAAGAAATTGAAAATCCGACTTATGTTGAAAGAGGACATAATCCGAGTTGTGGAGATGACTTGACATTATTAATAAAATTAAATGGAGATAAGATAGAAGATGCGAGCTATATTGGAAATGGTTGTGCAATTTCAAGTGCTTCAAGTGCAATGCTTGTAGATTTGATAAAAGGAAAAACAGTGGAAGAAGCACAGGAAAAAGTAGAGTTATTTTTTAAAATGATGAGCCTTGATGATGAAAAAAAATTGACATTAGATGAAAGTAAAAAAATGGGAGATGCCGTTTTGATGGAGTATGTATCAAAAATGCCTGCAAGAGTAAAATGTGCAACGCTGACTTGGCATTCGCTTAAAGTTATTTTAGAAAAAGATAATGAAAAATAAAAAATTATAAATAGAGAGGATGTAATAAAATGAAAGTAAATTATATTGGAAACTATGAAACGGAAATTGAAAATACTAAAGTTAAAACAGACAGAAAAGGAGAAATTATGTCACCTTCAGATATGATGGCTTTATCAGTTGCAGCTTGTGGAATGACAGTTTTAGCATTAAAAGCTGAAAAAGAAAAAATATCTTTTGTAAATTCTTATGCAGAAGTGTCTAAAGAAACAGACATTAAAGAGAAATTTATGCTGACAAGTTTAACGATTGAATATCATTTATCTAAAAAATATACAGAGAAAGAAAGAGAAATGTTAGAAAATTCAGTTTACAATAGATGTGTTGTTGGTAGAAGTATTAAAGATGAAGTTAAGAAAAATTATGTTTTTATTTATGATTTAGATTAGTTAGATTATAAAATAATAAAAATAGAAAAAAGCTCAAGTTAAGATAAATTCTCAACGAGAGCTTATTTTTTTGAAATTAAAATACAGGGAATCCTTCAGTAGAATATTTTTCTTGTAAGAATTTTTTTACTTTTTCTGAAGTCATTGCTTCTGTTAAATCTTTAATTTTTTTGCTATCTTTGTTATCTTCTCTAGCTACTAAACTTACAGCATATCTTCCTGTTTTATCTCCCTCTAAGAATAATGCATCTTTTGGAGTTTTTCCAATTTTTAACATATGAGATGGCCAGTTAAATACTAAATCCATTTCTTGATATGCTTGTACCAAAGCTGGAATTTTTACTAAGTTAATTTGTAAGTTTTTAGGATTTTCAACAATATCTTTTGAGTTGTATAGTCCATCTTTTTCAGCTAATTTAATAAATCCTTCTTTAGCTAAAATTCTTAAAGCTCTATCTTGGTTAGTTGGATCTTGTGGAATTGCAACTTTTGCATCATTAGGAATTTCATCTTTTGATTTATATTTGTTTGAATAAAAACCAACATAAACATCGTAAATTCCTTTAATTTTTACAAGATTTCCTTTGTTTTTCTCATTGAAAATTTGCATAAATGGCTCATGTTGATGAAAATTCGCATCAAAGTCTTTTGCGTTCAATCCAACATTTGCAGTAACATAGTCAGTTAAAACTGTAAGTTCAACTTTATAACCTTTAGCTTCAAGGTCTGGCGTTGCAATTTTTACAATTTCGTCCATAGGATAGCTAGCTGCTGCTATTTTAATAGTTTTATCCTCTTTAGAACAAGCAAGGGCAAGGATAAATAACCCTAAAATTAACATAAATTTCTTTAACATTTAAAAATCACTCCTTTTTTTATCTAATTTTTTTGAAATTTTGTTACCAGTAAATTGAATAATAAAAACAATAATAATCATAATTGTTACAGCTTTGTATATTGCTGTAAAATTGTATTCATTATAACCGTATCTCATTGCGTAGTCACCAATTCCACCACCACCGACAATTCCCATAACAGTAGAATATGAAATAAAGCTAATAATTGAAGATGTCAGTCCCAAAACTAAACTACTTCTTGCTTCCACTAATAAAAAATGCCAAACAAGTTGAAATGTTGTAGCTTTTAATGAGATTGCCAAATCTATAATATTGTGATTTACATCGTAAAAAGATTGTTCCACAAAACGAGCGTAAAGAGCAACTGCAATGAAGCAAATTGGAAAACTTGCCGGAAGCAATCCAAATGCCGTACCAAAAACTAACCTTGTTAATGGTATAATTACGATTACAAAAATTATGAATGGGAAACTTCTTACGATATTTACAAAAAGATTAAAAGGTATATATAGCCACATATTTTCTTTTAATCCTCCTTTTTTTGTAAGAAATAAAATAGAACCTACGGGTATTCCAGCAAAAATAGCAAAAATTATTGGAAATAAAATCATAATAAATGTATCTCGTATTGATAAAATTAATTCTAAATCAATCATTTTAATACCTCTTTTATATAATCAGAATATTTTTTATTGTTTGAAAAATTATTTTTACGGTCAATATTAAAATTATCAGTAATATTACCTTTTTCAATTACTAAAACACGATTACACACTTTTTTTATACTATCTAATTCGTGTGATACAAAAATAATGGTTGTTTTGTAAGTTTTATTGATTTTTAAAAGTAAATCTAATATTTCATTTTTTGTATTTTGGTCTAAAGAAGATGTAATTTCATCACAAAGAAGTAAATTAGGTTTGGTAATCAGTGATCTTGCAATAGCAACTCTTTGTTTTTGTCCTCCACTTAATGATGAAATATTAGAATATTTTTTATCTAATAAATTTACTACTTCTAAATTTTCATTGACTTTTTCTCTTATCCAACGATTACATTTCTCTTTTTGTAAAATTAAAGGAAGTGCAATATTATCAAATACATTTTTATTGTAAAGTAAATTAAAATCTTGAAAAATATAAGAAGATTTAATTTTTTCATTAAAAATGACTTCCCCTTTATCTGGAGTAATTAAATTTTGTAAAATTTTTAAAATTGTACTTTTCCCACTTCCAGACTCTCCAATTATTCCTAAAATTTCTCCTTCATTAATAGAAAAATTTACATTTAAAGAAAAATTAGTAAAATTTTTTTCAATATTTTTCATTAAAATCATAGGATTCCTCCTAGTATATTTTTATATACAACTATTATATATTTTAATTATACCAAAGTAAATTGAAAAAAACAATAGTTATTTAAAGAAAATTTCTAAAATTTTTAGTAAACAAAATGTGATACCACTCGCAATAACAGGACCTGCTGCAACACCACGGAAAAAAGTGACACCTATTATAGTTCCAATTACAAGAGAAACGGTAATTTCAGGCTGTCCATGTAATAAATTTACACCTCTAGCAGATAAAAGTGAAACGCCAATTCCACTAACGATTGCAACCCAACCAATTGGAGATTTAAAAGCGTTTAGCAAATGTTTGAAACCAATTTCTTTTGTCGCGATAGGAATTAAAATGGCAACAGTTATTACCATAACTCCCCAATTTATTCCTTTTTGTCTTAATATTGACATAAAATTTCTTGTAAACGGAAGAAATTTTAATACCATAACAAAAATTGTAGGATATACGATTGATAGATTTTTACTAATATACCCAATAATTAAAATAATAAATAAAAATATCCAACTTTCCAATGCATTCCTCCTTAAAAATTATATAAATAGTTTATAATAAAAATGAAAATTGTGCAAATTTAAAAATAAAAAAATGATATAAAAATAAGACAAAATTATTAAAAATATAAAATGTTTTCATTGAATTTTGTCTTTAAAATTAAGATAGTATAAAAGATAAAAAGTTTATTGTTTAATTTTAGAATAAATTAAAGTTCCAATAAATGCAAAAAACGAAATTAACGATATATGTGTCATAAATACTAATCCAGCATTTAGAAATACTGTCATTAAATTATTTGAAATTCCATAACCCATTATACAAACAGAAGGCATTAAAGAAGCAGCTACTGCTACACCATATAAAATATTATCGCTAATATTTTTAGTTTTACCAATTATAGCGGCAATACCACAAAAAGATCCAACTAAAATATCAAGATATGAAAAAGATGTTTTATTTAATAGATGTTTTATATTTTCTTCAAGAGGTATAATTTTGAAAAAAATAGTTGAAATAATAAGACTGATTAATAAAAAAATAGTAAATTGTTTAAAAAAATTAAAAGCCATTTTTTTATTTTTGGTAGCGATTGAAAATCCAAAACCTTGAGCCGGTCGTATAAATGGTGCTAGTAATTTACCTCCAACAATTAAAGTGGCAGAATTTACTGTTAAACCAACGCAGATACAAACGGCAGAAGCAGAAAGTGTTAAAATTAATTCAAGTGGTATATTTTTATCTTTTAAAATATTATTCATTAAACTTTCATATTTATTCATAATTGAGACTCCTTATTTTTTATGATATATTTTAACATAAAAGAATAATTATGTGTAGTTAAATTAAAAAAATGTGCTATAATATATTTGATATTCAAAATATTAGTTTTAAAAAATGAATAGTGAGGGGAATTTTATGAAAAATGATATGAAAAATTATTTAGAAAACATTAATTTAGAAAAAGTAGAAAAAATGACTGCAATAAAGAAAAATTATATTGAAGGGTTGGTTGATTTTAAAACGGCAGAAGCAGAAATTTTGCAAACATTTAATACGATAACTCCAGAGGAATTTGCATATTCTGAACAAAAGATGAAAGAAATGGGATATACTGACATGGAGATGCACGAAAAAATGAATAGTTTAATTGAGTTGTTTAGAAATAAAATTGTACAAAAAGAAGAAGAATTACCAAAAGGACATCCAATTAAAACTTATATTGAGGAAAATGATGCAATCAAAAAATTGATAAAAGAAATAGAAATAAAAACAAAAAAATATAGTATAGATAAAAAATTTATTAAAAATGAATGGTTAGAGATTTATGATAAATTATATCAATTTAATACACATTTATCGAGAAAACAACATCAGTTATTTTCAATGTTAGAGAAAAAAGGTTTTGATAGACCGTCAAGAATAATGTGGACATTTGATAATGCAGTAAGAGATAATATAAATTCTGCTATTCGTATGTTAAATGAAGAAAATGTTGATGAAAAAGCATTTTTCGAGCAACAAAGTATAGCGATTGAATTGACATTAGATATAATGGATAAAGAGGAACAAATTTTGTACCCAACATCACTAAAATTAATTTCGGAAGAAGAATTTAGAAAAATGAGAAAAGGCGATGATGAAATCGGTTATTGTTTAATAGAGAGACCAACAGAATTTTATTTTGTTGATAAGGAAGAGGAAATAATAAAAGAAAAAATTATTGAAAATAAAGCTGAAAATGTGAGTGGAAATAACTTTATGACTGATTTAGCTGGACTTTTACAAAAATATGGAATGACAGGGCATAAAGAAGAAAGTAAAAGTGATGAAAATTTAGAAACTAAAATATTTGATGTAAAACAAGGGAAATTAACATTGGAACAAATTAATTTAATTTTTCAACATATGCCAGTTGACTTGTCGTATGTTGATGAAAATGATTTAGTGAAATTTTATAGCGATACAAAGCATAGAGTATTTCCAAGAAGTGCAGGCGTTATTGGTAGAAATGTAAAAAATTGTCATCCGGCAGAAAGTGTTGATTCTGTAATGGAAATAATTGATAATTTTAGAAATGGAAAACAAGATGAAATAGATTTTTGGATACAAACACCAAAAGGCGACTTTATTTATATTTATTATGTGGCAGTAAGAGATGAAAAAGGTAAATTTAGAGGAGTCCTTGAAATGATGCAGAATGCTACAAAAATTAGAAGTTTAACAGGTCAAAGAAAAATTGTTACTTGGGAAAATGAGAAAAAAATATTTGAAAAAGATAATGAAAAAATAAAGCAAGTTGAGGAAAAATCTCAAGAGAATAGTATTTCAATGAAAAAAGAAAATTATGGATTAACGAAAGATACAGTTATAGGAGATATTGTAGAGAAATATCCATATATTAGAGAATTTATGCCTACAGTTTCAAGTGAATATAAAAAAATTACAAATCCTATTCATTTTGCGATAATGAAAAAAGTGGCAAGACTTGATATGATTGCAGCAAAAGGTGGATTTACAGTAGATGAATTGATAAAAATAATTACAGATAAAATAAATGAAACAGAAAATACGAAAAATTAGTAAAATTTTATTTAATATTTAAGATTAAATTATATATTAAATAATTGTGGTATAATTAAATTAGAATTATTTTTAGGAGTTGAGAATATGAAAATTTATACAAAGTACGGAGATAAAGGGAAAACGAAGTTGTATGGAGGAGATACGGTAAGTAAAACGAATGTAAGAGTGGAAGCGTATGGAACGATGGACGAGTTATGTTCGTTAGTTGGACTAATAGTTGCAGAGATGAAAGAATATATAGAGTTAAAAGATTTAGTAGAAGAGGTAGAAGAAATACAGCAACAGTTATTTGATTGTGGAAGTGATTTGGCAACACCAAGAGAGCTTAGACCGTATAAACAAACACCAGATATGATAGAGTTTTTAGAAAATAAAATAGATGAGTATGGAGTGCAATTACCTAAATTAGAAAAATTTATAATTCCGGGAGGACATAAAGTTTCAGCTTTATTTCATCAAGCAAGAACGATGACAAGAAGACTTGAAAGAAGAATAGTTGCTGTAATTGAAGCAGGGGAATTAGTAAATTCGGTAGGACAAAAATATATAAATAGATTGTCGGATTACTTTTTTATTATAGCAAGATTAGTTAATGTGAAAATGAATGTAGCTGATACAATTTATACTAAAAGTGCAAAAGTGATAAAATCATCTGCGGGAGAAAAAAAGTAAAATAAAAGTGATAATATTATTTTGTTAAATTGCCAAAAAATGATAAAATATGAATATAAAATTATGAAATATTAAAGTAGGAGAGATTATGGAAAAAATAATAGGAATGAATCCCGTATTAGAAGTTTTAAAATCAGATAGAAATGTGGAAAAATTAGAAATTTATAAAGGAATTAAAAAAGATACAATTAAAGAAGTTTTAACTTTAGCAAGTAGAAGAAATATAAAAGTATTTTATACAGATAGAAGGACTGAAAATTCTCAAGGAGTAGTAGCATTAGTTTCTGAATTTGATTACTATGTAGATTTTATTGAATTTCTTGAAAAAGTACTTAGAAAAGATAAATCAATAGTTGTTATATTAGATCAAATACAAGATCCAAGAAATTTTGGTGCAATAATTAGAAGTGCGGAATGTTTTGGAGTGGATGGAATTATAATGCAAGATAGAAATAATGTAAAAGTAACTGAAACAGTTGTAAAATCATCAACTGGTGCAATAGAACATGTTGATATAATAAAAGTTACAAATATTGCTGATACGATAGATAAATTTAAAAAATATGGATATACAGTTTATGGTGCTGAAGCTAATGGAGAGAAATATTATTATGAGGAAGATTACCCAGATAAAGTTTGTTTAGTGTTAGGTAGCGAAGGAAATGGGATGCGAAAAAAAGTGAGAGAGCATTGTGATAAGATTGTAAAAATTCATTTAAAAGGGCGAATTAATTCGTTAAATGTTTCTGTTGCAGGGGGAATAATTTTATCTGAAATGGCAAAATAAAAATTTGACTATTTTAAAGAATTATGATAAGATTTTTTTAGAAAATAAACAAAACAAAATATGGAGGTCTGTAATGGGATTATTTGATTTTTTAAAGAAAAATAAAGAAGAAAAAGTTCAAGTATTTGAAGGGAAAATATTAGCTCCTGTTTCAGGGAGAATATTACCGATAGAAGAAGTACCTGATGAAGTGTTTGCACAAAAAATGGTAGGAGATGGAGTGGCTATTGAACCAGTTGCTTCAGGAGTAATGGTAGCACCGGCTGCAGGAAGATTAGAAAAAATCTTTGAAACAAATCATGCTTTTAGCATTGTAACTCCGGCAGGAATTGAAATTTTTGTTCATTTTGGAATGGATACAGTAAAATTAGAAGGACAAGGATTTGAAAGATTAGTAAATGAGGGAGATATAGTAGAAGCAGGAACTCCATTAATTAAATATGACTACGAATTTTTAAAAGCTAATGCTAGTTCAATTATTACACCAGTAATTATTTCAAATTATGAAGATTATTCAGATTTAGGAAAAAAAGATGGAAATGCAGTAGCGGGAGAAACAGTTGTATTAGATATAACTAAATAAGTTTGAGAAAGAAGCTTTTATTGTTAGGAGCTTCTTTTTAAATTTATTATTTGATAATCTAAAAATAAATTTTGATTATTGTAGAAAGGGGAGAAAAAATGAGTAAAATACATAAAACAAATGCATTGAGAATATTAGATAAAAATAGGATAAAATATAAATTGTATACGTATGAATGGACAGAAGAAAAAAGTGGTGCACTTGGTGTTGCAGAAAAATTTCCTGAGATGGCGGAGAGAATCTTTAAAACGATAGTTTTGATGGGGAAAAGTAAAAAGCTATATGTTTGTGTAATTAATGGGAATGAACACTTAGATTTAAAAAAAGTTGCAAAAACTTGTGGGGAGAAAAATATAGATTTGTTGCTGTTAAATGAATTAGAAAAAAATACGGGATATATTCGTGGTGGGTGTTCACCAGTTGGGATGAAAAAATTGTATAAAACTTTTTTTGATGAAAAAGTAAATAATTTTGAAGAAATAATAGTATCAGCTGGTAAAAGAGGTCTTCAAATGGAAGTTGGAGTGCCAGAGTTAGTGAAGATTGTAAATGGAGAAATTACACAGTTGACGATGGAATAGCAAAGAATAGGATGTAAAAAAGGAGAGATAAATGACAGAAAAAATAATAGAAATTATAGATAAAAATAGTAAAGAAATAATAGAGTTAAGAGAGTATTTACATGAAAATCCTGAGCTTGACTTAGACTTATTTAATACGCAAAAAACAATAAAAGAAAAGCTGGATAAATTGGGAATTGAGTATGTGGAAATGGCTAAAACTGGAATTTGTGCGATAATAAGAGGAACAAAAGGAAATGTTAATGGAGCAAATAGAAAAACAGTATTGTTGCGTGGAGACATGGATGCTTTAAAAATAAAAGAGGAGGCAGATATACCGTATAAATCAAAAAAAGAAGGTGTAATGCACGCTTGTGGACATGACGGACATACAGCAGGACTTTTCGGAGCTTTAATTGCTTTGAATGAATTGAAAGATGAAATTGATGGAAATATAAAGTTTGCGTTTCAACCAGCAGAAGAGTTGAGTGGAGGAGCTGAAAAGATGATAGCAGAAGGAATTTTAGAAAATCCTAAAGTAGATATGGCTTTTGCATTACATGTCCAAGGGGGATTGCCAGAAGGTATTGCTTCAATGAAAGTGGGACCTATGATGGCATCTCCTGATGATTTTATGATTACGATAAAGGGGAAAGGTGGGCATGCTTCAAAGCCTGAAAATGCAATAGACCCAGTTATTATTGTTGGAGAAATATTAATAGGGATTCAAACTATAAGAAGTAGAATGATTAGCACATTTAAGCCATTAGTTATCTCATGTACGATGTTAAAGGCTGGAGATGCGACAAATGTTATTCCAAGTGAAGCGAGTATAGGGGGAACAGTAAGAACATTGAATTTAGATGTAAGAGAGGAAGCTCCAAAACTTATAGAAAGAATGGTAGATGGAATAACGAAAGCTCACGGAGCGACATATGAATTTGAATATAATAAATATTATCCAATTTTAATAAATGATGAAAAAGCAAGTGAAATTTTAATAAATTCAGCTAAAAAGATTTTAGGAGAAGAAAGTTATAGAGATATGGAAATTCCTTCAATGGGAGCGGAAGATTTTGCATATTTTGGTTATGAAGTACCATCAGCTTACATTAATGTTGGGATAGCCCAAGAAGGGAAAGAAAATCCGATACATCATCATCCATTATTTGAATTTAGGAGTGAAATAGTTCCACAATTATCAAAAATATTGGCACAAGTGGCAGTAGATAGTTTAAAAAAATTAAATGAAAATAAGTAAATAATAATTTGTAAAAAATGAGAAAAAATGATATAATTATCATAATAGGCAAGAAGGTGTTTTGAGTAAGTAATTGTAAAATTTTTTCTTTTTTTATGTTATTCGTTTATCGTAAATACATTGAAATTTATATTTTTTAAATGAAGAAAATTTTACTATTATTTGCTCTCTTCTTGAAAACAAAAAAGTAGGAGGAAAATATGTTTGATGAAAAGATTTATGGATTTAATGTAGGAAATCAAAAAATAAAAATAAGTACAGGTAAAATAGCTAGACAAGCTGGTGGATCGGCAATGATTCAAGCAGGAGGAACAGTTTTATTAGTTACAGCAACAAGAAGTAAAGATGTAAAAGATGGACAAGATTTTTTTCCATTAACAGTTGACTATATTGAAAAATTTTATGCTTCGGGGAAATTCCCTGGTGGATTTATAAAAAGAGAATCAAAACCATCGACTGATGAAATTTTAATTTCAAGATTGGTAGATAGACCAATAAGACCGTTATTTCCAGATGGATTTTTAAATGCGGTACATATTGTAATTACCGTGATGTCGTTTGATGGAGTGAATAAACCTGAAAACTTGGCAACAATAGGAGTTTCGGTTGCTTTAGGATTGTCTGATATTCCATTTGTAGGAACTGTAGCTGGAGTAACTGTTGGTTATATAAATGGGGAATATATTTTAAATCCAACTGAAGAACAATTAAAAGTTTCAGAAGTACATTTATCAGTTGCTGGAACAAAAGATGCAGTAACGATGGTAGAAGCTGGAGCAAAAGAAGTTTCAGAAGAAGTGATGTTAGAAGCAATAATGTTTGGACACGACAGAATTAAAGAAATTTGTACTGAGCAAGATAAATTCTTATCACAATTTGAAGTAATAAAATATGAATTTGAAAAAGCTGAAGTTGATGCAGAAGTAAAAGAATATTTAGATAATTTTATTGGAAGAGTTAAAGAAGCAATAATGGTTCCGGGGAAATTAGAAAAATATGAAGCAATTGATAATTTAGAAGCAGAATTATTGGAAGGATTTGTTGCAAAATTTGAAGCTGAAGGAAGAGAATTTCCGGAAGAATTAGAAAAAGTATTTAAAAATTATTATCACGATATAGAGAAAAGAGTTGTTAGAGATGCAATTTTATATGAAAAATATAGAGCTGATGGAAGAACAACAACAGAAATAAGACCTTTAGATGTAGAAATTGATACATTACCAATGCCACATGGGTCGGCATTATTTACAAGAGGAGAAACTCAAGCATTAGTAGTTGCGACTTTAGGAAGTAAAGAAGATGAACAAATTGTAGATTTAATGGAAGGAGAAACAAGCAAAAAATTCTTCTTACATTATAATTTCCCACCGTATTCAGTAGGTGAAGCTGGATTTATGAGAGCACCGGGGAGAAGAGAGTTAGGGCATGGAAACTTAGCAGAAAGAGCTTTAAAATATGTAATGCCATCACAAGATGAGTTCCCATACACAGTAAGATTAGTTTCTGAAATTACAGAATCAAATGGATCGTCATCACAAGCAAGTATTTGTGGAGGGTCGTTAGCATTAATGGCAGCTGGAGTACCGATAAAATCTACTGTTGCCGGAATTGCGATGGGACTTGTTAAAGAAGGAGACACATTTACAATATTAACTGATATTCAAGGGTTAGAAGATCATTTAGGAGATATGGACTTTAAAGTGGCAGGAACTAGAAATGGTATAACTGCAATTCAAATGGATATAAAAATTGAAGGAATTACAAGAGAAATTATGGAAATTGCTTTAAAACAGGCACTTGAAGGAAGATTATTTATAATTGATAAAATGGAAACAGTTATAGATAAACCAAGACCAGAAGTTTCAGAAAATGCACCAAAAATTGAGATGTTAAAAATAGATCCTAACAAAATTTCTATATTAATTGGACCTGGTGGGAAAATGATAAAATCAATTATTGAAGAAACAGGAGTATCGATTGATATTGAAGATGATGGAAGTGTGGCAATTTATGGAAAAGATCCTGAAATGATGAAAAAAGCGTTAGAATTAGTTAAACTTCAAACACAATCAGTTGAGTTGAATGCAGTTTATGAAGGAAAAGTTACAAAACTTGCTAAATTTGGAGCTTTTGTAGAAGTGTTGCCGGGGAAAGAAGGATTATTACATATTTCAGAAATTAGTAATAAAAGAGTAGCTAAAGTTGAAGATGTTTTAAAAGAAGGTCAAATTGTGACAGTTAAAGTTATAACTCTTGAAGATGAAAATAAATTTAATTTAAGTATAAAAGCATTACTAACTGATGAGGAAAAAAATGAAACAGAAAAATAAAGTGATATTAGTAATAAGTTTATTATTAATTTTAGTATCTTGCACATCAATTTCTAAAAATGAAAAAGTAGAGGAAGTAAATCCTGCTTCAAAATATTGTTTAAAAAAAGGTGGGAAATTTGAAATGAGAAAAACTTATGCAGGTTCAGAGTATGGAGTTTGTAAATATAAAAATGAAAATGAAGTGGAAGAGTGGGAATATTTTAAAAATAATAACAAAAAATAGGAGAAAGTTATGAATTTACCTAATAAATTAGCGATGTTAAGAATGATTTTGATAATTCCGTTTGTGTTAATAATACAAGTTGCATTGTCAACAGATAATTTATCTTTAGAAATATTTACGAGATTAATTGCTACAATTATATTTGTGGGAGCAGCAATTACAGATTATTTTGACGGGAAAATAGCTAGGAAGTATAATATGATTACAAATTTAGGGAAATTGATAGATCCTTTAGCAGATAAACTTTTAGTAATTTCAGCGATGGTTGTTTTCACAAAATATGATAGACTTAGTTTGTGGATTGTTTTAGTTATAATTTTTAGAGAATTATTAATAACAGGATTAAGATCAATTGTAGCAGCAGAAGGAGTTGTTATTGCAGCAGAAACATTAGGGAAATGGAAAACAACGACACAAATGATAGCTTTAACAATTATGATTTTATTACCTACAAGTGGAATTGTAAATAATATTTTAATGTTAATACCATTAGTATTAACGATTCAATCAGGTGTAGAATATGTTATGAAATCAAAAGAAATTTTAATAAAATAAATGTTGTATATGAAATAGATTTACAATAAGAAAGGAAATAAATGTTATCAATATTTTATAAAATAATAGATTTTTATTCAATCTTAATTATTATAAGTGTTTTAGCATCTTGGATTGATCCAATGTATAGAATACAAATTTTTAATACAATTAGAAAATTAACAGATCCGTATTTGGAAATGTTTAAAGTTATAATACCAATAGGTAATGGTGCGATAGATATTTCACCAATTATAGCTTTATGGATATTAAATATAATAAAAAGATTATTGTGAAGTTTATATTTTTTTAAACTTCACTTTTTTCAATAATAACAAATAAAGATAAAAAAAATATATTAAAGTATAAATAATTATTATTTGCAAATATAATTGAAATATTATATAATATGTAAAACAAAAAAGATGGAGGAACAAATCAATGGCAGGAAACATTTTAGGAACAACAGTTTATTATGATGCTGATTGTAATTTAGATAAATTAAAAGGTAAAAAAATAACAGTATTAGGATATGGATCACAAGGACATGCACATTCATTAAATTTAAAAGAAAACGGAATGGATGTAACAATAGGGCTAAGAAAAGGATCAAAATCATGGTCAGTAGCTGAAGAAGCAGGATTTGTAGTAAAAGAAACAGCTGAAGCAGTAAAAGGTGCAGATATAGTAATGATATTAATTCCGGATGAATTACAAGCAGATACATATGCAGCAGATGTAGCACCAAACTTAAAAGAAGGAGCTTATTTAGGATTTGGACATGGATTTAACATTCATTTTAATAAAATAGTACCAAGAGAAGATATAAATGTGTTTATGGTTGCACCAAAAGGACCGGGACATTTAGTTAGAAGAACTTTCCAAGAAGGAAGTGGAGTGCCGTGCTTAATAGCAGTAGAAAAAGATCCTAGTGGAGATACAAAAGAAATAGCTTTAGCTTGGACTTCAGCTATAGGTGGTGGAAGAGCAGGTATATTAGAAACGACATTTAAACAAGAAACAGAAACTGATTTATTTGGAGAACAAGCTGTTTTATGTGGTGGAGTTGTAGAGTTAATGAAAGTAGGATTTGAAGTATTGACTGAAGCTGGGTACGATCCGGTAAATGCTTATTTTGAATGTTTACATGAAATGAAATTAATTGTTGATTTAATTTATGAAGGTGGATTAGCTACAATGAGAAATTCAATTTCAAATACAGCAGAATATGGAGATTATATTACAGGGCCTAAAATTATAACTCCAGAAACTAAAGAAGCAATGAAAGATGTGTTGAAAGATATTCAATCAGGTAAATTCGCAAATGAGTTCTTAGCTGATTCAAAAGCAGGACAACCATACTTAAAAGCTAAAAGAGAAGAATTTGCTAAACATGAAGTTGAAAAAGTTGGAGCAGAATTAAGAAAATTGATGAGTTGGATAAAATAAATAGAATATTTAAAGGAAGGGGTCTGAAAAGATTTCTTCTTTTTGATTTTTTATAAAAAATAAATAGATTTTATAAAGATTTAATTGTGTAGAAAGAAGGAATAAAAATGATATTTTTAACATCGTTAAAAAGTATATTTGGAATAATATTTATAATTTCGTTAGGGTATGTGTTAAGAAAAAAGAATTGGTTTCATGATAGTTTTAGTGCTAATGTTTCAAAACTTATAACAAATATTGCATTACCGGCTTCAGTATTTTACTCGGTTCAAAAATATTTAGAATTAGATAAACTAATAAAATTATCGGATAGATTGCTTTATACATTTGCATCAGCAATTCTAGGGTATGTTGTTGCTGTATTTATGGTTAAAATTTTTAAAATAAGACCCGGAAGAAGAGGTGTTTTTATAAATGCTGTAGTAAATGCTAACACTATTTTTATAGGAATGCCGTTAAATATAGCTTTATTTGGTGAAGCGAGTATGCCTTATTATTTAATTTATTATGTAACAAATACGGTATCAATTTGGACATTGGGAGTTTATTTTATAAATAATGATCCAATTTATGTAAATGATAAAGCGATAGAGAAAGGACATTTTAATTGGAAAAAATTGATGTCTCCTCCATTGATGGCATTTATTATAGCTTTAATAGTTTTATTTGTAAGAATTGAAACACCAGAATTTATATTATCAACATTAGGATATTTAGGGAATATTGTAACTCCGTTATCACTTATGTATATTGGAATTGTTTTAGCTGATGCAGGGTTGCATAGTATACATTTTGATAAAGATACAATTTTGGCATTATTTTTTAGATTTATATTTTCACCGGTTGTTATGATGGGATTGATACTTTTAAGTACAGTAATTTCAGGAGATTTCACACAGTTAGATAAACAAACATATATGATACAAACAGCAGCTCCGGTATTTGCAGTTCTTCCGATATTAGTCCATGAAGCTAAAGGGGATGTAAAATATGCTACAAATGTTGTAACGACAAGCACAATATTGTTTGTTATTGTAATACCAATTATATTGAGTATAGTTAAATAAAGCATTGATTTTATGAGAAAATAAATTATAAGATACTACATTTTGAAATTTAAACAAAAGTTTGGAATTTGAGATGTAGTTTTTTTATGGCTAAGTAATAAAAATATAAAGATAAATATAGAAATAAAAATTAAAAAAATCATTTTATAAGAAAGTTAATTTAAGTAATAACTTTTAGGAATATGTAATATTGTTGTAATTGAAAAAAAGTAAAAAATATGATATAATAACTAGAATAAATAAGATAGTGAAAGATAAAAATAGGAGTGAAAATATATATGTTTCAAAAATTAGATGATGTTGTATTAAGACACGAGGAATTAACGAATTTATTGATGGATCCGGAAGTTACGAAAGATCCAAAAAAAATAATGGAATATAATAAGGCGTTGAATAGCATTGATGAAGTTGTAAAAAAATATACTTATTATAAAACTAGAAAAAATGAAATGATAAGTTTAAAAGAAGACATAAAAATAGAAAAAGATGCTGAAATGAAAGAAATGATGTTGGAAGAGATCAAAGAAATTGAAGAGGAAATGCCTGAATTAGAAAATGAATTAAAAATTTTATTACTTCCAAAAGATCCTAATGACGATAAAAATGTAATTATGGAAATTAGAGCAGGAGCAGGTGGAGATGAGGCAGCTTTATTTGCTGCAGATGTATTTAGAATGTTTACAAGATACGCTGAAAGAAATAAATGGAAAACAGAGATAATAGATAAAAGTGAAATTGGTGTTGGAGGATTAAAAGAGATAACATTTTTAATAAAAGGTAATGGAGCTTATTCAAGATTAAAATTTGAAAGTGGAGTTCATAGAGTGCAAAGAGTTCCAGCTACAGAATCTTCAGGAAGAGTACATACTTCTACAATAACGGTTGCAGTATTGCCAGAAATTGAAGATGTGAGCGAAGTAGAAATAAATCCAAGTGATTTACAAATTGATACATATAGATCAAGTGGAGCGGGTGGACAGCACGTAAATACTACGGATTCAGCTGTAAGAATTACGCATAAACCGAGTGGAATTGTAGTAACATCACAAGATGGAAGATCTCAAATAAAAAATAGAGAAGCAGCAATGAAAGTATTGGCTTCAAAATTATATGAAATGGAATATGAAAAACAAAGAAAAGAAGTTGAGAGTGAAAGAAGATCACAAGTTGGAAGTGGAGATAGATCAGAAAAAATAAGAACTTACAACTTCCCACAAGGAAGAGTAACAGATCATAGAATTAAATTAACATTACATAGATTGGATGGAGTGTTAGATGGTGATATAGATGAAATAATAGATGCTTTAATTGCATTTGATCAAGCAGAATTACTGAAAGCTGTTGGTGATAATGAATAATTTACTAGATATATTAAACAAATCGGTTAATTATTTAGAAAAAAAAGAAATTAAAGATGCAAGACTTATTGTGGAAACAATATTAGCAGAGATTTTTGAAATTCAAAGGATAATGCTTTATGCCAATTTTGAAAGAATTTTGACTGAAAAAGAATTAGAACAAATAAGGAAAAAGTTAAATGACTTTGTAGAAATGTCAAAAAAATATTCAACTGACGATGTAAAGAAGAAAGAAATGGAAATTTTAGCAAATATTGATAACAATGAAAAAGAGAGTGAAAGTATTAAAACTGTAAAAATTTTACTTGAAAAAAGTATAGAATATTTAGAAAAAAATAATGTGGAGGAAAATAAACTTATCGCAGAGATTATAATTTCTAATATTTTGAATGTAGATAGAATGATGTTATTTACAAAATATAGAGAAATTGTTAGCGATAATGATATTGAAAAAATTAGAGAATATTTAAAGAAAATAGCGAAAGATAAATTACCGTTACAGTATTTACTTAATGAACAAGAATTTTATGGTAGAAAATTTTATGTTAATAAAGGTGTTTTGATACCAAGACAAGATACAGAAATTTTAGTTGAAAAAGCGATAAATATAGTGAAAGATAAAAAGATAGAAACTCCTAAAATATTAGATATTGGTAGTGGCAGTGGCGTTATAGGAATAACGATGGCATTAGAAATAGAAAATTCAAAAGTTCTTGGAATTGATGTATCGGATGTTGCGATTGAAATATCAAATAAAAATAGAGAAATTTTAAAAGCAAAAAATATTAAAATTGTAAAATCAAATTTATTTGAAAATGTGTCATTTAAAGAATTTGATATGATAATTTCTAATCCGCCGTATATATCTCGAGATGAAATAGATGTGATGTCAGAAAATACATTGACTTGGGAACCGGAAGAAGCACTTTTTGCTGAAAATGAAGGATTATATTTTTATAATGAAATATGTGATAAAGGATATGAGTATTTACAAAAAGAAGGGTATTTGTTATTTGAAATAGGGTATAAACAAGGGGAAAAAGTTAAAACGATAATGGAAAAAAAAGGATATAAAGAAATTGAAATAATTAAAGATTTACAAGGACTAGACAGAGTCGTTGTAGGCAGAAAATAGTGAGGGAAACATGCTTTGGAAAAACGAGAGTAAAAAAATAATAATTTTAATTTGTTTAATGTTAGTTAATCAAGTGTTTGCAAATGATGTTTTAGATTTATTAATAAAAGATTATTACAATGAAAAGAATGAAAATTTATATAATAAAAATGGAAATAAAAAAACGATAGATTCAAATTTTGTAATAAATAGAGGAAAATCAAATCTAAAGATTTCAAATAGTGAATTAATGGAAATTGCAGAAAAAATTTATAGGAATGAAACTGGTGGAAAAAGAGAAAACTTAGTTGCATGGAATAGTGGAGAAAATTTTCCGTCATTAGGAGTCGGTCATTTTATTTGGGCAAAATCAAGTGATTCAAATGGAATTTTTGGAGAATCTCTACCTGGACTTGTGCAATTTTATAAAGAAAAAGGAGTAGAATTACCAAAACTTTTATCAGAAAATAGATTTGCACCTTGGAAAAATAGAGCAGAATTGATGGAAAAAAAATCTAATGGAGATAATGACATAGAAGAATTAATAAATTTTTTTGATAATACAAGAGATATTCAAATTTTATATATTTTTAATAGGCTTGAGGATTCTTTAGACAAAATGATTAAAGCATCAGAAAATGGTGAAAATATTAAAAATCAATTTTATAGAGTGGCGAATTCTAAAAATGGATTGTATGCTTTAATAGATTATGTGAATTTTAAAGGAGAGGGGATTGCTACCTCTTCGTTATATAACAATCAAGGTTGGGGATTAAGACAGGTACTAGAAAATATGCATGGAACTTCAAATGGAGAAAGTGCTGTAACTGAGTTTGCAGAATCAGCAAAAGAGATTTTAACAAATAGAGTTTTAAATGCACCGAGAAATGAAACACAGTGGTTAATTGGTTGGCATAATAGAGTTGACACTTATAAAAAATAGAGGAAATAATATGAATATAAAAGAATTTGATTTTGAATTACCGGAAGAATTGATAGCCCAGCACGCGATAGAGCCGAGAGATCATTCAAAGTTATTAGTATTGAATAGAAAAAATAGAACGAGAGAACATAAAAAATTTTTTAACATTATAGATTTTTTGAAAAAAGATGATATTTTAGTTATAAATCGTACAAAAGTAATACCTGCCAGATTGTTTGGGAAAAAAGAAACGGGCAGTGTCATGGAATGTTTTTTACTTAAGAGATATGATTTATATACATGGGAAGTATTATTAAAACCTGCAAAAAAATTAAAATTAGGACAAAAAATTATATTTTCAAATGAGTTGAGTGCAGAATTAGTAGAAATAAAAGATGATGGAAATAGAATTTTAAAATTTGAATTTGAAGGTAGATTTGAAGAAATATTAGATAAGTTGGGAGAAATGCCACTTCCTCCGTATATTGCTGAGAAATTGGAAGATAAGAATAGGTATCAAACAGTGTACGCAAAAGAAGGAGAATCAGTAGCTGCACCAACGGCAGGACTTCATTTTACAGAAGAATTGCTTGAAAAAATACGAGAAAAAGGAGTAACTATCGCTGAAGTATTTTTAGATGTAGGGCTTGGAACTTTTAGGCCTGTTCAAGTAGAAAATATTTTAGAACATAATATGCATAGCGAAAGTTATAGAGTACCAGAAGAAACAGCAGATATAATTAATAAAGCTAAAAAAAATAATCAAAGAATAATTGCAGTAGGGACAACTTCTGTAAGAACATTAGAATCGGTAGTTAATGAAGATGGAATTGTTGAAGCAAAAGAGGGAAATACGAGTATATTTATTTATGGAGATTATAAATTTAAAGTAGTAGATGGAATCATAACAAATTTTCATTTACCAAAATCAACATTAATTATGTTAATTTCTGCATTTGGTGGGAAAGAGTTTATATTTGAAAGTTATGAAGAAGCGATAAAAGAAAAATATAGATTTTATAGCTTTGGCGATAGTATGTTTATTTATTAAATTAATTAAAGGAGAAAAATGTTTAAATATACTAAAATATTATTATTAAGTTTATTTTTTATTTTTTCAATTTTTATAAATGCGAATGAAGGAGAAATAAGTAGATTTTTATCGGTTGGAAATTTAAAAATTGTAAGGCAAGAGCCATTGAGTATTGAAAGAGAAGATTTGACAATAATAATAAATAAAGATAAAAGTATAAAAATAGATACAGATTATACTTTTAAGAATATTGGAAAATATAATATAAAATCAACATATATGTTTTTTTTAGATAAAGAAAATAAAGCTGAAAAAGGTAAATATATAAAAAATATACAATTTTATTCTAATTATAAAAAAGCTGAAAATTTAAGAGCGTTAATTAATTTTCAAGAAAAAAAATATGAAAATCAAATAAGTGATAATATTGAAAGAGAATGGTTTGCAATTTCAAAAATTATAAAGCCGAATGAAATAGGGAAAGTAAATGTTTCTTATAATTTAGTGAATTTGGAATTGGAAAAAAATAAAAAATTTACTTATTCATTTGACTTAGTAGAAAATTTTAATAATAAAAATGAAGTGAAAATCTTTTATGTAAAAATATTAAATAAATCAAATTTAGACATAAAAAATATAAATTATAAAGATTATATATTTAAAGAAATAGAAAATTCAAAATATAAAGAATATGAACTGTTAATAGGAAATGAAAAATTAGAAAATAATTTAGTTATTGAGTTTTAATATGAGAAAGGAGAATATGAAATTGTGTAAAATAAATTTTATGCGATTATCATATAAAAATTTGAATGAGAATAACTGCAGGAGAATTTAAAAATAGAAGAATAAAATCAAGAGAAGGACACGATACAAGACCAACATTAGAAAGAATAAAAGAAGCAATTTATAGTATAATTGGAGAAAAAATATTAGATTCAAAATTTTTAGATTTATATTCAGGGACTGGAAATATGGCATTGGAAGCATTAAGTCGTGGAGCGAAAAAAGCTATAATGATAGAACAAGATACAGAAGCACTTAGAATAATTATTGAGAATATAAATAATATAGGACTTGAAAATAGATGTAGAGCCTATAAGAATGATGTCCATAGAGCGATAGAAATATTAGGGAGAAAAAATGAAAAATTTAATGTAATATTTTTGGATCCGCCTTATAAAGAAAATATTTCTACAAAAACAATAAAAGGAATTGATATTAACGAATTGCTTGAAAAAGATGGAATTATTATTTCAGAACATAGTATTTATGAAAAAATGGATGACAGAATAGGTCGTTTTGTGAAATATGATGAAAGAAATTATAATAAAAAAATAATTACATTTTATAAATATTTTGATGAAATATAAATAATAAAGGAGTAGAATAATATGGTAGCTAAGAAACAAACATATGAGGAAAACATAAAAGAAATTGATGAAATTTTACAAAAATTTGAAACTGAATCATTAAGTTTAGATGATTCGATAGCAGAATACGAAAAAGCAATAAAATTGATAAAAGAATCAGAGAAATTACTTGAAGCTGGAGAGGGGAAAGTTTTAAAAGTTTTAGAAAAAAATGGTAAATTAGAAACAGAAGAACTAGATTAATTTTAGAAATTTCAGATTTGTATAAGATGTACGAAACTGAAATTTTTTGCTATAAATTATATTGATAAAACAAGAGGACTAAAATGTTTAAAGAATATTTAAAAGAAAAAAAAGAAATTATTGAAAAAAATTTAGAAAAAATGCTGAAAAAATATGAATATCCACATAGACTGTCGGAAGCTATGAAATATGGAGTTATGAATGGTGGAAAAAGAATAAGACCTATTATAATGTATATGATATGTGATTTATTTGGAGAGAGTTATACGAAAATTGAAGATATAGCAGTGGCATTGGAGTTTATACATTGTTATTCATTAATTCACGATGATTTACCTGCTATGGATGATGATATGTATCGTAGAGGAAAACTTACTACTCACATAAAATATGATGAAGCGACAGCCATTTTAGTTGGAGATGTTTTATTGACAGAAGCATTTAATATTGTGGCAAATTCTAATAAGATAACAGATAAAGATAAAGTGAAAGTAATACAAAAAATGTCTGAGTATGCTGGATTTTATGGTATGGTTGGTGGACAATATGTAGATATGGAGTCTGAAAATAAAAAAGTAGGAGCAGAAACACTTGAATATATTCATAATCATAAAACGGGGAAATTGTTGTTAGCATCAGTTGAACTACCGTTAATTGTGTTGAATGTAGAGGGAGTAAAAAAAGAAAAATTGTTAGAATTTGCACAAATTATTGGTATAGCATTTCAAATAAAAGATGATATTCTGGATGTAGAAGGTAGTTTTGAGGAAACAGGAAAAGAATCAACAGATGAAAAAAATGAGAAAACGACATATCCTAGTTTATTTGGGATTGAAAAAACTAAAGAAATATTAAATGGTTATGTAGAAAAAGCAAAAAGAATAATAGAAAATAATTTTTTAGAAAATAAAAATAAAGAGTTATTATTGAAATTATTAGAATATTTTGTAGAGAGAAAATTATAAAATTAAATGAATGAGAGATAAATAAATGTTTGTAGAAAAAGAAAATTATTATTATATAGAGGAATTTGAAAATCTGGGAATAAAAGCAGTTTATACGAAAAAAAATATGGGAAATATGTCTGATTTTTGCCCTTTAGAAAATCAAGTTGAAGGAATACAGCTTGAAAATAGAAAAAAGTTATTAGATGATTTGGAAATGAATGAAAAACAACAGGTTTTTGCTTTTCAAACACATTCAAATAATGTGAAAGTGATTGACGAAAGCACGGATAAATATTATTATGAAAAAGAGTGCGATATAGATGGATTTGTGACAAATAGAAAAGATGTTGCGATATTTACATTTTATGCAGATTGTTTACCGATATTTGTGTATGATAAGAAGAATGCAGTAATTGGAGTGTGGCATTCAGGATGGCTGGGAACATTTAAAGGAATATTACAAAATGGACTTGAACTTATGAATAAAACTTATGGAAGTAAAATGGAGGACATTTTAGTAGCATTTGGAATAGGAATGCAATCTAAATTTTATGAAGTAGGAGATGAGTTTTATGAAAAGTTTATAAAAAAATATGGAGAAAATAGTGAATTAATACAAAAAAGTTTTTGGTTTAATGAAAATACAAAAAAATATCATTTTGATAATATAAAATTTAACGAAATAAGAGCGTTAAATTTAGGAATAAAAAAAGAAAATATTATAATAGCGAGTGAGGACACTTATAGTGAAAAAGATAAGAATGGACAATATAAATTTCATTCACATAGAAGAGAGAGAAAAATGGCTGGAAGGGCAACAGCTATGATAAGTTTTAAATAAGAGGAAGGAGAAAATAGTCAAATAATGATTATTTAAGGAGATGAAACATAGAGAATTTGCAGAAATATACGATATTTTTATGAAACATGTGGATTATAATAATTGGTATAAATTTTTAAAAAATTATATAAAAAAAGATGGAAAAGTTTTAGATTTAGGGTGCGGTACAGGAGAATTTATTTTTAGAATGTTGAAAGATGGACATAATGTGACAGGAGTTGATATTTCTAAAAAGATGCTTGAAATAGCAGGGAAAAAATTAGAACAAAAAAGATGTGATGAGAAAAAATATAAGTTAATAGAAGAAAATATAATAAATTATAAACATAATGAAAAAGTGGATTATATTATTTGTAATTTTGATACAGTTAATTATTTGAAAGATGAAAAAGAGTTTTTGAAATTTGTGAAATGTTGTGAAGAAAATTTAAAAAAAGATGGGCTTTTAATTTTTGATGCTGTAACGGAGGACATTTTTGATGAAATTTTTGAAAATGATTTGTTTTTGGATGAGGAAGATGAATATACGAGTATTTGGCGACATGAACAACTTGGAAAAAAGAAACATTTAGTTGAAATTGATTTGTTTATAAGACAAGATAAAAATGATAATTTGTTTAGAAAATATAATGATAAACAATATAAATATATTTATGATCCAATTTGGATAATTGAAACGGCTAGAAATAATGGATTTGATATTTATGATACAGCATCTAATCCAGAATTTGGAGAAAGTAGAATATTTTTCATTTTTAAAAAATTATAATGATAAGGAATGAGAAAAATGACTGGAAATTATAACGAAAATAGTAAAATGAATAAAGAAAAAAATATGAAAGATGAAAAATTTTTTTATGAAAAGACGGAAGAAGAAAAGATTTTTGAAATAGAGAAAAAATTAGGTAGATATGAAAATAAAAATGAAAAAATAGAAAAAAGAAATCAAAAAATGATAAAATATTTTTTATTGGCAACAAATATGATGTATATTTTAGCTGGACCTATAGTTGTAATGTTAGGAATTTATTTGCTTTTGAAAAAATATATTTTACAAAAAGAACAACCAATTTTATTAGTAATATTTTTGTTTTTAGGGGCAATTACTGGATATTATTCACTAATAAAACAGTTGACAACAATGAATAAAGAGGAAGATAAGGAGAGAGAAAAAGAAGATGAAAATGCCTAAAGATGTGAAAGACTTATTTAAACTTAATGGAATAATTTTATTAATTGTAATAATTTTAGGAGTAATTTTACAAAGAGTGGAATTATATTTTGGTTATACAATAGGAGTTTTAACTTCTATGCTTGTAATGTATATGATAACGAGCGAAGTTTATAAAATGGTTTATGAAAAGGAAAAAGTTGTAAGAGATCCATTTGGTTATTTTAAAAGACTTGGAGTTGTAATAGTTGGATTATTAATTGTTTCACTTGTAAGTAAAAAATATTTTCCTAATTTTGTGAGTAATAATATAATAGCTGCAGGAGTAGGACTTATGTCATTTAAAATAATATTGTATATAAAAGGAAAATATAAAAAAAATAAAAAATAAATTAAAAAATATATTAACAGTTTTTAAAAAATATAGTATAATATAAAAAATAAAGAGGGAATTAGGGGTAATGATGGAAAATATAGGACATAAAAAAAGATTGAGGGAAAGATTTATGATGTCTGGATTAACTGGATTTCATGATTATGAAGTTTTAGAACTATTATTAAGTTATGTTATAGTACGAAGAGATTGTAAAAATATGGCTAAGGAATTATTAAAGAAATATGGAGATTTATATACAATTTTTTCACAAAGTAATGAAGAGTTACAAAAAAATAAATATATAACAGAAAGAGTTGTTATATATTTAAAAACAATTTTTAATATAATTGAGGATGAATTGTATAAAAAAATATATAAATCAAAAATAAAAATAACAAATAATAATCAATTAATAAATTATTTGAATATGTCACTTGTAAAAAGAGATATAGAAGTATTTAAAGTTTTATTTTTGAATACACAAAATGAACTTATAGCTGAAGAAGATTTATTTAAAGGAACTTTGGATAGAAGTACAGTTTATATTAGAGAATTAGTAAAAAAAATAATAAAATATAATGCTAAATCAATAATAATTGTACATAATCATCCGGGAGGATCGTTAAAGCCATCAGGGGCAGATATTGAATTAACGGTGAGAATACAGGAAGCATTAGAAAATATAGAAATGCGAGTTTTAGACCATATAATAATAAGTGAAAAAGGTTATTTCAGTTTTTTAGAAGATGGTATTTTATAAAAAATAAAGGTGAAAAGATGAAAATATTAAATATAAAATTTAGAAAGACAAAAAAAGTTTATCCATTTTTAATAAATGATAATGAGAATTATGAAAAAGGAGAACATGTAATCGTAGATACGATAAGAGGTGAACAAATAGGAATTGTTATAGGAATAACAGAAAAATATGAAGTGAATGACGAAGAAAAAGAAGAAATGAAAATAAGAGAGGTAAAGAGAAAATTAACATTACAAGAAGTAGAAAAATTAAAGGAATTAGATATAAAAGCAGATGAAGCTTACTTTAAATGTAAAAAAATAGTTAAAGAGATATTGCCGGAAATGAATCTTGTTATAGGTGAATATACTTTTGATGAAAGTAAATTAATTTTTTATTTTACAGCTGAAAATAGATTAGATTTTAGACAATTAGTTAAAGAAGTAAATAGAACATTTAAAAAAAGAGTAGAATTTTATCAAATTAAAATAAATGATGAAGGTAGAATACTTTGTGCATTTGGGAAATATGGAAGAGAAATTTATTGGTAAAAAGGAAATAAATGGGAAATTTAGGAAATTATATTGAAAAATTAGATTCTATAGATAAGAATATAAAAATAGAAAATAAAGGATTGAAAATAACGGAAGATCCACTTTTATTAGTAGATAGTGTTAGAAAATTTTTTAATAAATTAAAAATAAGTGGATATAAAAATATGTTAGAGATAGGGACAGGGCAAGGAATAGTCTCTATTTTGTTATCTAATATAGAAAATATAAATAAAATTTATGCAGTTGAAATACAAAAAGAATTGTATGAAATTTTGAAAGATAACATTATTGAAAATAGATTGAATGAAAAAATAATTCCAATAAATGATAATATAAAAAATATAAAAGGAGAATACGATTTTATAATCTCGAATCCGCCTTATTATAAATTAAATGAAGGTAAATTGCCGGCAGATGAAACGGAGTTAATAAGTAAGTATGAAATAAAACTGACTTTGGAGGAATTAGTAGGAAATATAAAAAGATTGCTTAAAAATCACGGATATTTTTTTATAATAATTCCAAATAATAGATTAAATGATATATTTAATTATATTTATTTGAATAAATTAAATATTATTTCAATGAATATAAAAAAATATAAAAAATTAGATTTAGTTGCAATTATAGGGAAAAAAGGTGGAAAATATAAAAGTGGAATTGAGTTAAATGTAATTGAAAATGGAATGGAAAAGAGATAAAAAATGAATTTATTTGATGAAATTTATACGGAGAAAAAACCACTTGCCTATAGATATAGACCTAAAATTTTAGAGGATTTTTATGGGCAGGAGAAATTAGTTGGGAAAAATGGGATAATACGGAAAATAATAGAAAAAGGCAATTTAATGAATGCTATATTTTGGGGAGCACCCGGGACAGGAAAAACGACATTGGCAGAAATTATTTCGCAAAAATTAAATTATTATTATGAATATTTGAATGCAATAAAGGCTTCGGTTTCGGACATTAAAGAAATATCGGAAAAAGCTAAAAGGCGTTTTACGATGGAAGGGCGTCAAACAATATTGTTTTTAGATGAAATTCATAGATTTAATAAATTACAACAAGATTCTTTGTTACAAGATTTAGAAAA
This sequence comes from uncultured Leptotrichiaceae bacterium, assembly GCA_963528625.1. GTDB lineage: Bacteria > Fusobacteriota > Fusobacteriia > Fusobacteriales > Leptotrichiaceae > CALHVR01. Next base: position 38,344 of record CAURVQ010000008.1, read on the forward strand.
TGGAAATATAATTTTAATTGGTGCAACAACAGAAAATCCTTACTATAATTTGAATAATGCGTTACTTTCAAGATGTTTGGCATTTGAGTTTAAGAAATTATCACAAAATGACTTAAAAAATATTTTGATAAAAATAAATGAAAAAGAAAAATTTAATATAGATAATAAAATTTTGGATTATATTTCAGAAATAATTGAAGGAGATGCAAGACAAGCTATAAACATATTAGAATTATTGTCTAACATTGGAGTTGATTTGAATTTAGAAGAAGTAAAAGAAATACTGCATACAAAAAAATCATATCATAGGACAGAAGATAAGTATGATACAATTTCTGCAATGATAAAAAGTATTCGTGGAAGTGATCCGGATGCTGCTGTTTATTGGCTTGGGAAAATGCTTGTAGGAGGAGAAAATCCGTTGTATATAGCTAGAAGACTTACAATTTTAGCAACGGAAGATGTAGGCCTTGCTAATCCACAGGCATTACCGATAGCAACAGCAGCAATGACTGCAGTAAAAGAAATTGGAATGCCTGAAGCTAGAATAATTTTAGGAGAAGTAGCTATTTATTTAGCTTTATCACCAAAAAGTAATTCGGCATATAATGCTATAAATAGTGTAATGTCGTATGTTGAAAATGAAAAAATACAAGATGTCCCTATTCATTTGACTAAAATTGGGGCAAAGCAGTATAAGTACCCTCATGATTATGAAAATAATTTTGTAAAACAAAAATATATGAATGAAAAAATTAGATTTTACAAATATAATGAAAATAAATTTGAAATAGTAGCGAATGAACGATTAGAGAAATTATGGGGAAAAGATTGATATTTTTTAATAAAAAATAATTTTTTACTTAAATTATTTATAAAAGTAAAAAAAGAATAGGTGAATGATTAGGTTTTATTAGTAAAGTAAGATAATATTATAAAAATAATTTATAGAAAGTTAGAGGAATAAATGAAACATATTATAAGTGTTGCACCGATGGTAGATAAAACAGATAGACATTTTAGAAATTTTGTGAGAATGATTAATAAAGATGTTTTATTGTATACAGAGATGATAACAGCTCAAGCAATAATAAATGGAGATTTAGAATATTTGTTAGGATTTGAGAAAGAACAAAATCCAATAGTTTTACAAATAGCGGCAACGAATAAAGAAGAAGCTAGAAAAGCAGTAGAAATAGCTGAGCGATATAATTATGATGAAATAAACTTGAATATTGGTTGTCCGTCAGATAGAGTGTCTGGAAATGCTATGGGTGCTTATCTTATGGCGTATCCTGAAATGGTAGCTGAGATGGTATTAGAGATGAAAAAAGTGACTAAAAAGCCGATTTCAATAAAACATAGAATTGGTATTGATGGTAAAAATGTATTACCAGAAGATTATGAACGAGTTTTGCTAGATAAATATGAAGATATGTTAAAATTTGTGGAAATAAATGAAAAAGTGGGAGTGAATAAATTTGTAGTTCACGCAAGAATAGCCATTTTAGCAGGATTAAATCCAAAAGAAAATAGAGAAATACCGCCTTTGAGATATGAAGATGTGTATAAATTGAAGCAAGAAAAGCCAAATCTACATATTGAAATAAACGGTGGGATAAAAACAATAGATCAAATAGATGAGCATTTGAAATATGTAGACAGTATTATGATGGGAAGAGAAATTTATGATAATCCTATGATTTTAACTAAATTTGGTAAATATTATGGGAAAGAAATAGAAGTGAATAGAGTAGAAATTGTGGAGCAAATGATCCCGTATGTGGAAAAAATGGAGAAAGAAGGGAAAGTAAGACCACACTTATTTTTGATGCATACACAAGGATTGTTTTATGGAGAAAGAGGGAGCAAATATTGGAAAAGAGCAATAAATGATCCAAGAGCAACTACTGAAACAGTAAAAGAGTTATTAAAAGAAATAAAAGTAATAGGAAAATAAAATGAAAAAAATTAGGTTAAAATTTTACAAATCTAATTAAAAATGGTATACTTAATAATAAATAAAGATGGAGGGAAAATTTATGAAAAAAATATTAATAGGAATAGTGTTAATAAGTTCAATGAATGTATTTTCAGCACAAATTTTAAATAATAAAATATATGAGCTTTTTCCAAATAGAGAAGTTAGAAGTTTAATTTCTGGAAGTTATAATTTAGAAAAAGAATTAGTAGTTACAGCTACAGGGAAAATTGTGAATCAAGTAGATGTGTTAAATTTAGAAAATGATGCAAAATCTGGATTGAAAACGGCAATTCAAAATTATGCTTATAGTATTTTGAAAGAAAGAATATTAGGTGTTTTAGTTACAGGACCTGGATTTGATGAAAGTAAAATGAAAGAATTTTCAAAAAATATAGGAGAAAAATTAGTAGTTGAAGGTCAAAAAATAGGAACTTGGTCAACAAGTAAAAGAAAAACTGTAGTTTTATATACGATTTCAAAAGATAGAGTTAAAGCAGAAGCTGATATGATGTTCAATGATAGAGTAAATAGTGTAATTGAAAAATTGAATGAATATAAAACTAGAATGGGAATTTAGATAATAAAAATATAAAATAGAACCTTTAAATGATATAAAAAATAAAAATGTTATTTAAAGGTTTTTTGTTTAGGATTATGAGATAGTAAAAACATTTTTATAAAAGCACTTGAATATTATAAAAAATGAGATAAAATTAATAGTGTATATAAAAATGTAAAGATATAAAAAGAGGATAAAAAATGAACGAAAAAAAAGTAGATTTTCATGGTGGGAATATATATAAAATTTATAGAGAAAAAGGGATGAAAGAAATATTGGATTATAGCTCCAATATAAATCCATACGGACTTCCAAAAAAATTTGAGAGAGCTGTTATTGAGAATTTGTCAGTATTAGAGAAGTACCCGGATCCAGATTATGTAGAATTAAGAGAAGAAATAGCGAAAACAAATAAAGTAGAACTTAAAAATATAATAGTTGGTAATGGAGCGACAGAAATTATTTTTTTATATATGAAAGTTTTAAAAGCAAAAAAAATATTAATAGTATCTCCTACATTTGGAGAGTATGAAAGAGCAATGAAAGCGACTTTAGATGATATACAAGTAGATTATTTTAAATTAGAAGAAGCAGACAGTTTTATACCAAATATAAAAAAAATAAAAGCTGAATTGGATAAAAAATATGATTTGTTAGTAATTTGTAATCCAAATAATCCAACAGGACAATTTTTATCAATAAAAGAATTAGAAAAAATATTGGAAAAATGTACAGAAGTTGGAACAAAGTTATTTGTTGATGAGGCTTTTGTGGAATTTGTGGAAGATTGGGGAGAAAAAAGTATAATAAAAACGGAGAAAAATAAAAAAAATCTGTTTGTATTAAGAGCTTTTACTAAATTCTTTGCTATACCGGGGTTAAGACTTGGGTATGGAATTTGTTTTGATGATGAATTTATGATAAAAATGCTTGAAAAAAAAGAGCCTTGGAGTGTAAATAATATAGCAGAATTAGCAGGAAAAATATTGTTGCAAGATAGAGAATATATAGAAAAGACAAATAATTGGATAAAAATTGAAAAAAAGTATATGTATGAAAATTTGAAAGAAATAGAAGGATTAAAAACTTATAAAACAGAAATTAATTTTATTTTAGTTAAAATAAAAAATGAATATTTATATAAAGTTAATGCTCAAATATTAAGAGAAAAAATGCTAGAAAAAGAAATTTTAATAAGAGATGCTTCAAATTTTGTGTATCTTAATGATAATTATTTTAGATTAGCAGTGAAAGATAGAAAAAATAATGTAAGAGTATTGGAAGCGTTAAAAGAAATTTTTGAAAATATTAAAAGAGAAAAAAGGGAGAAAGATAAGTAAGATGGATACTCCAAATAAAATTGAAAAAAATTTTTATATTCTAAGTTTTAATTATAAACATCTGCCACTTGAGGAAAGAGAAGCATTTATAAAAAATGGATATAAAAATATAATAGAACGATATAGAATTGAAGAAAAAATATTAGGATATGTTGCAGTTGAAACATGTCTCAGAATAGAATTGTATATAGAAATAGGTGAAAATTTTGATTTAAAACAAATGAAACAAGATTTTAAAGTAGAAAAAGTAAAAGTATATAGCGGTAATGAAGCAATTTATTATTTGCTAAGAGTAATTTGTGGGTTGGAATCAATAATAAAGGGAGAAGATCAAATTTTAGTACAATTAAGAAAAGCGTATATTTCTCATATGGAAGCAAATAAAACTTCAACTGTTTTGAATATGATATTTAATCAGGCAGTTGAAACGGGGAAAAAATTTAGAGCTGAAAGTAAAATAAATGAAAAAAATATTTCTTTAGATTCCATAGCTGTAAAATTTTTGAAATCAAAGATGGGAAATCTTGATGACAAAAATATTTTTATAATAGGAGTGGGAGATTTAAGTCAATCAATCTTAGCATTATTACATAAAATGAAGAATTGTAATTTAACAATAACTAATAGAAGTGATCATAAATCAATGGAAATACAAAAAATATTTAGTGGGACAAAAACAGCTGAATATAACAAGAAATATGAAGTTGTTAAAGAGAGTGATATTATAATAAGTGCTACATCTGCTCCTCATTTAATATTGGAAGAAAATAAAATGTATGAAATTTTATATGATAATAAGCATAGAATTTTTCTTGATTTAGCAGTTCCAAGAGATATAGATGTTGAAATAAAAAAATATAAAAATATAGAGCTTTATCATTTAGAAAATATTTGGGAAGAGTATAATAAAAATGTAGAGAAAAGAGATGAGCTTGTAAAAAAATATTTTTATATAATTGAAGAACAGTTAGATAAAATAAGAGAAAAATTAGATAAAAGACAAAAGTATGTAAGAGAATAACTAGAAGGGTGAAAACATGATAAAAGAAAAAATAATAATAGGAACAAGGGGAAGTATTTTAGCGTTAGCACAAGCAGAAAAAGTAAAAGAAATGTTAGAGGAAAAAAATAAAAATGTAGAAATTGAGTTAAAAGTAATTGTAACTAAAGGAGATAGAGATTTTAGAGATTTTAAAAAAATACAGGGGACATCACAAAAAGATTTATTCGTAAAAGAAATAGAAAAAGAAATGTTGGAAGGAATTATTGATTTAGCTGTTCATTCTCTAAAAGATATGCCACAAGAAACTCCAGAAGGACTGTTTAACGCTTGTTTTCCATTAAGAGAAGATAATGCAGATGTTTTAATTTCAAAAAATAATAAAACTTTAATGGAATTAGAAACTAACAGTGTTATAGGAACAGGAAGTACAAGAAGAGAAGTAGAGTTGTTGAATTTGAGAAAAGATATACAAATTAAACCTATAAGAGGAAATATTCATACAAGATTGAAAAAATTAGATGATGGGGAATACGATGCTATTATTTTAGCAGCTGCAGGACTTAAAAGAGTTGGGCTTGATAGCAGAATAACTGAAAGATTTAATTCACAAGATTTTATTCCAGCTCCCGGACAAGGAATTTTATGTATTCAATGTAGAGAGAATGATGAAAAAATATTAAAATTATTAGAAACTTTAGAAGATAAAGAAGTAAGAATAATGTGTGAAACTGAAAGGGAATTTTCAAGAATATTTGACGGTGGATGTCATACACCGATAGGATGTTCATCAAAAATAAAAGGAGAAAACATTGAAATACAAGGGATGTTTAATCATAATGGGAAAAGAATTTTTGAAAAAATCACAGGATCTAAATATGATGGAGTAAAATTGGCAAGAGAACTTGCTAATAAAATAAAAGGAGTTGTGGGAAATGAGTAATAAAAATATGAAAAATGGAAAAGTTTATATAGCAGGTGCAGGTTGTGGGGACGAAAAGTTAATAACAGTTAAGTTGAAGGAAGTTGTACAAGAAGCAGAGTGTATAGTTTATGATAGATTAGTAAATGAAAATATATTAAATTTTGCTAAAAAAGATGTAGAATTAATTTATATGGGAAAAGAAAATACTGAAGGTGGCGAATTACAAGAAAAAATAAACAAGACAATAGTAGAAAAAGGACTAGAAGGTAAAAAAGTTTTAAGATTAAAAGGTGGGGATCCATTTGTATTTGGGCGTGGAGGAGAAGAAATTGAAAGTCTTGTAGAAAATGGTATTGAATTTGAAGTAATTCCGGGGATAACATCAGCTATAGCTGTTCCAGCGTATGCAGGAATACCTGTAACGCATAGAGGAATTAATACATCATTTCATATATTTACAGGGCATACAAAGATTGATGGTAAAGATTTAGATTTTGAAACAATAGCTAAATTACAAGGGACATTAATATTTTTAATGGGACTTAGTAATCTTGAAAAAATATTAGAAAATTTAATAAAATATGGGAAAGATTCAAAAACTCCAGTTGCAATTATAAAGAATGGAACAACAACACGACAGCAAGTATTTACAGGAACAATGGAAACGATAGCTGAAATTATTAGAAAAAATAATGTGAAATCTCCAGTAATTATTTTGATAGGAGAAGTTGTTAATTTAAGAGAAACGATGAAATGGGTTGAAAAGAAAGAATTATTTGGTAAAAATATCTTAGTGACTAGAAATAAAGAAAAACAAGAAAAAATTATAGATAAAATAAATAGAGCTGGTGGGCAAGGAATAAACGCACCATTTATTGACATTGAATATATTGATTTTGAAATGCCAGATTTATCACAATATTCAGCACTTTTATTTAATAGTATAAATTCTGTAATCGGTTTTATGAAAAAAGTAAAAGATATTAGAGTGCTAGGAAATATTAAAATTGGAGTTGTTGGAGAAAAAACTGCTGAGGAAATAGAAAAATATAAAATTATTCCTGATTTTTATCCTAAAGAATATACGGTTGAAAGACTTGCTAGTGAAAGTGTGAATTACATTGGAGAAAATGAAAAAGCCTTATTTATAGTGTCGGACATTTCGCCAGTGAAAGAACAAAAATATTCAGAGTTATATAATAGAAATTATGAAAAATTAGTAGTTTATAAAACAAAAAAAGTGAGTTATTCTTTTGAAAAAATGTTAGATTATCTAAATAAAAGTGATATTTTGATGTTTTTAAGTTCATCTACATTTGAGTCATTTATGGAAAATTTAGGAGTAAAAAAAGGGCAAAAAATTGAGGAAATTTTAGATGAGGAAATAGTACAAAAATTAAAAAATAAAATGATTACATCTATTGGACCTGTTACAACAAAAACTATAAAATCTTATGGTTTAGAAGTAGAAATTGAAGCAAAAAATTATACGGAAGAAGGATTGTTTGAAGCTATAAAAGAAAAAATTAAAATCTAAAGTATAATTAACTTGTTTTTATAATATAAGAAATTTTAAATTAATATATTTTAAAATATAAAATGAAATAAGTAGGAGTAAAAATGGATACAAAAAGTTCAAAAGAAATATTTGTAAGAGCTAAAAAAGCGATACCGGGTGGAGTGAATAGTCCTGTTAGGGCATTTCAGTCAGTAAATAAAGAGTACCCAATCTTTATTAAAGCTGCTAAAGGGTGTAAACTTTATGACGAGGACGGAAATGAATATATTGATATGATTGGTTCTTGGGGGCCTATGATTTTAGGGCATAATCATCCAGAAGTTCTTGAAACTGTAAAAAGTGAGATTGAAAATGGGACATCGTTTGGATTACCGACTAAAAAAGAAGTAGAACTTGCTGAATTAGTAAAAAGTTGTTATAAAGGGATTGATAAAATAAGACTTACAACATCAGGGACTGAAGCTACAATGGCTGCCGTGAGACTTGCTCGTGCGTATACGGGGAAAAATAAAATACTTAAATTTGAAGGTTGTTATCATGGACATTCGGACTCATTAATGGTGAAAGCTGGATCAGGACTTTTGACATTTGAGCATCAAGATAGTAATGGAATTACAGAAGGTGTGATGAAAGACACTATTACTTTACCATTTGGAGATATAGAAAAAATTAAAGAATTAATAGAAAAAGAAAAAGATATAGCTTGTATAATAATGGAACCTATACCAGCAAATATGGGACTTGTGGAAACTGATAAAAAATATTTACAAGAAGTAAGAGATTTGACACAAAAAGAGAATATTGTATTAATTTTTGATGAAGTAATAAGTGGATTTAGAGTATCACTTGGAGGAGCTGCAGAATATTTTGGAATTAAGCCTGATTTAATAACTTTAGGTAAAATAATAGGTGGAGGGTATCCGGTTGGAGCTTTCGGTGGTAAAGAGGAAATAATGAATTTAGTGTCACCAGTTGGAGGAGTTTATCATGCAGGGACTTTATCAGGAAATCCTGTATCAGTTTCAGCTGGAATAAAAACTATTTCAATATTAAAAAATAGACCGGAAATTTATAGAGAAATAAATGAAAAAACTAAAAAAATAGTAGAAGGAATAAGAAAATTAATAGAAAAATATGAAATTCCTGCAACAATAAATAGTGTTGGAAGTTTATATACAATTTTCTTCTCAAAAAATAAAGTAAAAACACTTAAAGATGCAATAAATACAGATGATAAATTGTACGAAATATATTTTACAACTATGTTGGAAAACGGTATAATTGCACCGCCATCAAAATATGAGGCTCATTTTATATCTTTAGCTCATAGTTTTGAAGATATAAAAAAAATATTGGGAACAGTGGAAAAAGCATTTAAAAATATGAAAAAATAAACTGTTGAGCGGAGGAGTTATATATATTAAAAATATATTGAAATAAAAATTATGGTAAAATTAGATGAAGTTTTGAAAAATATAGAACCAATAAGTAAAGAGCGAATGCAAAAAAAAGAAAAAGAGTTGAGTTCCCTTTTAAAAATACCAAAAGGACTTGGGAAACTTGAAGAATTAGCAATTCAATTAGAAGGAATACAGGAGAATTATGAAGTAAATAAACGAATGGCACTTGTAATGGCGGCAGATAATGGTGTAGAGAGAGAAGGAGTAAGTTTTTCAAAAAGAATTATAACACAATATGTTGTAGAAGCTATGATAAAAGGACATTCTTCTATAAATGCGTTAGCTAAAACATTTGGAGCAGATGTAGTGGCAGTAGATTTAGGTATAGATAAAAGTTGTGATATAAATAATGAAGTGGATTTGTCAGGAATTATTAATGAAAAACTTATGGAATTTGGAACAAATAATATTGTAGAAGAGCCAGCTATGACTTATAAAATTGCAAAAAGAGCAATTGAAATAGGTATAGAAAAAGTAGATGAATTTGTAAAAAAAGGATATAATTTATTTACTGCTGGTGAAATGGGAATAGGAAATACAACAACAAGTAGTGCAATTTTACATGTATTTACTGGATTGCCGTTAGATGATATTGTAGGGCATGGCAGCGGAATAAGTGATGAAACATTAGAGCATAAAAAAAATATAATAAAAAAAGCAATAAATATGAATAAAATAAATAATGATGATCCGATAGATGTTTTAGCAAAAATAGGAGGACTTGATATAGCTGGAATGACAGGAATTTATATTGGATGTGCTAAAAATAAAGTACCTGTTGTAATTGATGGAATAATATCAGCTATTGCAGCATTAATTGCGTATAAATTAAATCCAATAGTTAGAGATTATATGATAGAATCTAATATAGGTAAAGAGCCAGGAGAAAAATATATAATGAAAGAAATGAATTTTGATCCGGGACTTTTTATGAAAATGAATTTAGGTGAGGGAACAGGTGCGATTTTAATGTTTCCTATGATTGATGCGGCACTAAATATAACGAAAATTGTTGGGAAGTATCCTGAAATCTTGTAAAAAATAAATTTATAAAGAATAGAAAGGAAATAATGAAACTATATTTATTAAGGCATGGAAAAACAATATGGAATGTAGAGGAAAGATTTCAAGGGCAACTTGATTCTTCTTTGACAGAAGACGGGATATTAAAAATAAAAGAAACGGCAAAAAAGCTTGAAAACATTAGATTTGAGAAAATATATACAAGTGAAATGGATAGAACAATAAATACAGCTAAAATAATTATAGAAAATAGTAAGATTACTGAAAATAAAAAAATAGAGTTTGTAAAAATGTCAGAGTTAAATGAAATACATTTTGGGAATTGGCAAGGAATGACATATGAAGAAATTTATGAAAAATATCCTGAAAATGGAAATAACTATTTTAATAATCCTAAAAAATATAATTCTAAAGAGAATAATGGAGAAGATTTACTTGCTGGATTGAAAAGATTTTTGAATGGATTAATGAAAATAGTCCAAGAAAATCAAGAATTAGAGAGAAATATTTTAGTTGTCACTCATGGAACAGTAATAGAATTATTTTTAAATTATATTGATAATAAGTCTGTTTGTGATTTAGATGAAAGAAAATTAATTGGAAATGCAGAATATAAAATTTATGAATATATAGAAAATAAATTTGTTGAAATTTAATTATGAGATTAATAAATAAATTAAATTTAGTTTAAGAATGTAGAAAAAAGGTACACATAAAAAATAAGTGTACCTTTTTATTAATGAGTAATTTAGTAATTATCTAAAACCAGTCTACCGTTCCTACTGAATTTTTGGTTGCCTGTAAATGTAACAGGTGGTAGCCATTTATATGATTTGTACAGGATCCGTGCAAAGTTTGTAACCGCCGTGATTATTCTGAAACAAAAAATATAGGGATGACCCCATTAAAAAAGAGTAAAGCCCAAAAATTGTATAGAAGGTCACGAATAGACCAGAAATATAGTCATATTATATAATGAATAGAGATTTATGTCAAATTTTTCTTTGAAAAATAGATGTTTTTTTGATACAATAACACTATGAAAAGTAAAGATGAAATGGAGGAAATTAATGACAGTAAAATTAAAGCAACCATCTGATACAATTAGACTTTTAATTTTATTATGTTTTGTTGGAGGAATTACAGATACATATACATATTTTGTAAGAGGACAAGTTTTTGTAAATGCACAAACAGGAAATTTAATAAATATGTCAATGCATATAATGAAAAGTGAGTGGAAAGAAGCGGGATATTATTTATTTCCTTTATCAATTTTTACTCTTGGGATTTTTAGTGCTGAAGTTTTAAGAGGTCATTTAAAGGAAATTAATGCGAGAAATGATAAGATACTTCATTGGCGACAAATTATACTGCTTGTTGAGGTTATTATATTTACATTAGTAGCATTTGTACCAAGTGGAAAATATGATGTTTTTGTAAATATGGCGTTATCATATGTTTCTGCATTACAATATCAAACATTTAAAAAAACATATGGAAGTGTAGTGGCAACTACAATGTGTACTGGTAATTTAAGAAATGGAACTGAATGGCTTTACCAATATGTAATGAAGCGAAAAGAAGAAGATAAAAAAAAGGTAGTAATTTATTTTGGATCAATTTTATATTTTATAACAGGTTGTTTAATTTGTTCGTTTATAATTACTCATATAAAAGTTAAAGAGCATACGATATTATTTACTTTGCCGTTTGCGATATTAGCGTTTCATTATATGAAAAATAAAAATAATAATTTTTAAGAAAAAAAGAAAGAAGAAAAATGAAAAAATTTATATTAATATCATTTTTTATAATAGCGTTAAAAAATTTTGCTTTTATACATAAAATAGAAAAAGTGAAAAGTGAAATAATGAATAAAAAAATACCTATTACGATAATTTTGCCTAAAGAATATAGTGAAAAGGAAAAATATTCTGTAATATATGGATTACACGGTTGGGGTGGTTCATTTAGAAGTTTTGCAAGAGCAAAAAATATAAAAGAATTAGCAGATAAGTATAATGTTATTTTAGTTTTTCCAGATGGAAACTGGAATAGCTGGTATATAAATAGTGAAAAAAAGAAAAATTCAAATTATTCAACATTTATATCACAAGAAGTTGTAAATTATGTTGATAGTAAATATTCAACGATAAAGGAAAGAAATCATAGAGCGATTATAGGATTTAGTATGGGAGGATTTGGAGCTTTTTATAATGGTATAAATTATCCAAATGTTTTTGGGAATATAGGAGATATAAGTGGTGGAGTTTTTGTAGAAAAATGGAAAAGAAAATGGGGTATACATAAAGTTATAAATAATGAGGATTATTCTAAATATAATATAATTGATAATGTAGGTAAATTAAAAGAAAATAATTTTAAAACTAATATTATTATAGATGTGGGAAATAAAGATTTTTTTCTGGAAGATAATAGGGAATTACATAAAAAATTGAATGAATTAGAAATTGAGCATACTTATATTGAGAGAAAAGGAAAACATAGAAAAAGTTATTGGGTAAAGTCTTGGGAAATAATGTTAGAATTTTTTAGTCAAAAATTTAATGAGAGTAATGAAAAAATTGGGGGAATAAAATGGTAAAAGAAAATTTTTTGAAACAATTTCCAAAAGAGGTGGAGTACGAAGCGAGTAAACTTTATAACGCTTTGGAAATAGCACAAGAGTATGAAATTATAAGTTATACAGAGGAATTTTATACTCCTAATTTTTGGAAAAAATTGACAAAAAAGATAAATCAAGTTTTTGTATATACGAATGGAATATTTGAAAATAGTGATAGAAGACAGATTGTATTTATTCCTGAAAGTTATTTTATTCAAAATGAAATTGATAGGAATAATGAAAATATATTAAAAAATAATTTAGAATATCCAAGTAAATTATTAAAAATTAAAATAAACTCAAAATTTAAAGAGTATTTACATAAAGATTTTTTAGGAAGTGTAATGGGCTTGAATATAAAAAGAGAATTGATGGGAGATTTAATTTTAGAAGATGGAATTGGCTATATTCCAGTGTCTGAAAAAATTGTAAATGTAATATTATCAGATTTAAGACAAATTGGTCAAGCTCCTTGTAAAATAGAGGTACTTGATATTTTAAATTTAGAAAAATTACCCAAATATAAATATGACGATAAAATTGTGACGGTATCATCAAAAAGACTTGATAGTATTGTTGCATCTATTACAAATTTATCGAGAGCAAAAGTAGTTGAGGCTTTGGAGCGAGGGAAAGTTTTTGTTGATTATTATGTAGAGAAAGATAAAGCTAAAAATGTTGAAATAGGGTCACAAATAACGATAAGAGGTTTTGGGAAGTATAAACTTTTTGAAGATAGAGGAGAAACAAAAAAAGGAAAAGAAAGAATACTTATAAAGAAATATATTTGATTTTAATTACCTTTTATTTTTAGGAAATTAAAATATTAAAAAAATTTTTTATAAAAAATAAGTAATGAAAAAAGAGGGAAAATATGAAATTTACAATATTTACACCGACATATAATAGAAAAGAATTGTTAGAAAAATTATACGAATCTTTAAAAAAACAGACATATAAAGACTTTGAATGGTTAATAATTGATGATGGATCATTAGACGGGACAGAAAATAGTGTGAGGCAATTTTTAGAGGAAAAAATATTGAATATAAAATATTTTTATAAAGAAAATGGTGGAAAGCAACGAGCGTATAATTATGGAGTTGAAAAAGCTCAAGGCGAGTTGTTTATTTGTCTTGACTCTGATGACAAATATGTGGATAATGCACTTGAAACTATATTAAAATATTGGAAAAAGTATGAGAATGATAGTGAGATAGCTGGTATGGGATATTTGTCAATTTATGAAAATGGTGAAGTTATTGGAACAAAATTTCCGGAAAATGAAATGATAGAAACACAATTTAATATTTATAATAAATATAAAGTGAAGGGCGATAAAGGCCTTATGTTTAGAACAAATATTTTGAAACAATTTCCATTTCCTGTCTTTGATGGCGAAAAATTTACGACAGAAGCAGTTGTTTACAATAGAATTTCTGAAAAATATAAGATGATTTATGTAAACGAAAAAATTGAAATTAAAGAATATCAAAGTGATGGATTGACCTCAAAATATAATGATCTTCTTGTGAAAAATCCACAAGGACAGGCACTTTATCATAATGAGAGAAATAGACATAAAATGACATTTAAGCAAAAATTGTTGAATAATGCGATATATTATAAATTTTGTAAAATTGCAGGTTATAATTTTAAAAAAATAATTAGTGAAGCTGAAAGTAAATGGTTTGTTTTCATAAGTATACCAATAGGATATTATATGTGGTGGAAGGAGAAAATAAAAAATTAATTATAAGAAAAGGTAAAAAATGAATGAAAAAAAAGTAGTAGTTGGAATGAGTGGAGGAATAGACAGTTCTGTTGCAGCTTTATTATTAAAGCAACAAGGCTATGAAGTGGTAGGAGTTACACTGAAACATTTACCAGATGAGTTGTCGGAAAATCCGGGAAAAACTTGTTGTTCGCTTGATGATATAAATGATGCAAGATATACATGTTATAATTTAGGAATACCACATTATGTTATAAATGTTACAGATGAATTTAAAAAAGAAGTGATGGACTATTTTGAAAAAATGTATAGCGAAGGAAAAACACCATCACCGTGTATAATTTGTGATGAAAAAGTTAAAATAAAAAGAATTATAGATTTTGCAAATAAAATGGGAATAAAATATATTTCAACAGGACATTATTCTAAAATAAGTATGAATAATTTACTTTTATGGGATAAAGATAACCAAAAAGATCAGTCGTATATGTTATATAGATTAGATAAAAATGTAATAGAGAGATTTTTATTTCCACTTGCTAATTATAAAAAAGCAGAAGTTCGTGAAATTGCAAAACAAAATGGTATTCATACACACGATAAACCTGATAGTCAAGGGATTTGTTTTGCTCCAGAGGGCTATATTTCTTATTTGAAAAAAGTTTTGGGAAATAAAGCGAAAATAGGAAATTTTATAAATAAAAATGGAGATGTTATAGGAGAACATATTGGCTATCAATTTTATACAGTAGGTCAAAGAAGAGGGCTTGGATTAAATTTAGGTAAGCCGTTTTTTGTGTTGGAAATACGCCCAGAAACAAATGAAGTTGTAGTTGGTGATTTTGAGGAATTATTAATTGATGAAATTGAGATAAAAAATGGGAAATTTTATTATGATATAGAAAAAATCATAAATATACCATTAGTTGCACGACCTAGATTTTCATCAAAAGGACTTGAAGGGGAATTGAAAATTATTAAAGATGATACTGATCAAAAAATAATTTTTAAATTTTATAAGAAAACTCATGAAAATAGTGAAGGACAGCATATAGTATTTTATAAAGAAAATGAATTAATTGGAGGAGGAGAAATCAAGTTTATTAAAAAATAGAAATAGATTTATAAATTAATAAAATATAATTTGAAAAGAGGAAAAGGTATGAAACGTAAAGAAATTTATTTAGCTGGAGGATGTTTTTGGGGAACTGAAGCATTTTTGAAAAAAATAAATGGTGTTTTAGAAACAGAAACAGGATACGCAAATGGAAATAAAATTAATCCAACATATAAGGATGTTTGTCATGGAAGTGGTCATGCTGAAGTTGTGAAAGTTATTTATGATAGTGAAAAAATTGAATTGACAAAAATATTAAATTATTTTTTTAAAACAATAAATCCTGTAAGTATAAATCAGCAAGGGGCAGATAAAGGAATACAATATCGTACTGGAATTTATTTTGTGGATAAGAATGATGAAAAAATAATTAAAGTTGCATTGGATGAGTTACAAAAAAATTATGAATTACCATTAGCTGTTGAAAATAAAGTGTTAGAAAATTATGCTTCAGCTGAAGAATATCATCAAAATTATTTATATAAAAATCCTGATGGTTATTGTCATATAAGTTTTGAATTAATAAATGAAATTTTGAAAAATCAATAGAAGAAAAGTAAGTAAAAATTATAATAAACAAGATATATAGAAAGATATTTTAAATATATTTTACATAAATGATTGAAAGTGATAAGATATAAAACATAACAGAATTAAATAATAAAGGAGATTTGGTTATGGCTGAAAATAAAGAACATTTTGATTATGCATATTTTGATGGGAAAATAGTTGAATTTGAAAAAGCAACAGTAAGTATTGCGTCAAATAGTTTACAATATGGAACAACATGTTTTGGAGGAATTAGAGGATATTTTAGGAATGGAAAAGTATGTATATTTAGATTGAAAGATCATTATGAAAGATTAATGATAGCTTCAAAAATGTTAGGATTTGAATATTATATAACTTGGGAAGAATTTTATAATATTGTGAAAGAGTTAGTAGCAAAAAATAAAATTAAAGAAGACTTTTATATGAGACCATTTATTTTTTGTAAAAAACCTAAAATTTCACCTAAAAAAATTGGGTTAGACTTTGAGTTGGCAATTTATATTTTACCATTAGCTGATTATATTGATTCTAGTAAAGGAATAAAACTTATGAGTTCAAATTATAGAAAATATAATGATTCGGCGATACCGACTAAAGCTAAAGCAGGTGGAGCTTATATAAATTCATTTTTAGCAACAAGTGATGCACAAAGAAACGGATATGATGATGCATTGATGTTTGACGAAATGGGAAATGTAGCCGAAGTTGCTGTCGCAAATATAATTTTAATTTATAGAGGTAAAGTAATAATACCAGATACAGGAAGTGCAGCATTGGAAGGGATTACTGTTAGATCAGCATTAGAATTATTAGAGTATAATGGATATGAAATAACTAGAGGTAAGGTAGATAGATCAATGATTTACACTGCAGATGAAATGTTAATAACAGGAACTGCAATGAAAATAGCTTTTGCAGAGTCACTAGATCAAAGACCTATTGGACAATTAGACTATAGTCAAAAAGGAAAAGCCGGGAAATTTCATCAATTATTAAAAGAAGAATATGAAAAAGTAATTAATGGAGAACATGAATTATCAAAAGAATGGTTATTTGAATTTTAAGGGGAATTATTTTATATATAAAAAACTATAAATAACACTTTAAATAAAAAAATAAATAAATATTTATAAAAAAAACTGTTGACTATAATGTTATTTTATGATAATATTATGTTGTCTAAAAGAGACGCCCCATCTCTACATTTAGACTTCTTTCATACAAAAGACGAGCACATGGCTCGTTTTTTATTTTGTAAAAAAATGAAATATAAATAACATAAAAAATAATATTAAAAAACAGAGAAAAAATATAAAATATATGATAAAATATAGTAAAGTTGTATATGAAATTAAAAATGGAAGTGATGAAATGAAAACAGAAGTTGCTATAATAGGTGGTGGAGCATCAGGAATGATGGCTGCGATTGAAGTAGCTAAAAGTGGAAAAGATGTAGTTGTAATAGATAGAAAAGATAGAGTTTTGAAAAAAGTATTAGTTACAGGGAATGGAAGATGTAATTTAACAAATGTTAATGCAAAAATAAATAATTATTTTTCAACAGGGAGTGACATAAAAAAAATAGAAAATATACTGAATGATTTTCAGCCAAAAGATACGATGAATTTTTTTGAAAGTCTTGGAGTAGTATGTAATGAAGAGGCGAGAGGAAAGGTGTTTCCACTTAGTGGGCAGGCTGGCTCTGTAATTGATGCTTTAAGATTTGAAGCTGAAAGAGTTGGAGTGAAATTTTTATTAGATTTTTATGTAAAAAAAATAGAAAAAAAAGGATTTCAATTTACAATTTATTCAGAAGATAAAAAAATAATAACTTCAAATCGTGTATTGCTATCAGCTGGAGGACAATCATATCCTGAATTAGGATCTAATGGAAGTGGTTTTGAATTAGCTCGTGAATTTGGACATACAATAACACCTTTATATCCGAGTATAGTACAGTTTAAAACGGAAGAATATCAAGTAAAGGGGCTTAAAGGAATAAAACTTGACACTAAAGTGACAGCATATGGAGATAATAAAAAAATATGTACTTATGATGGAGAACTTTTATTTACAGATTATGGAGTTTCAGGGAATGTTATTTTTAATATTTCATTTGTGTTTCCAATATATAAAAAAATTGAATTTGAAGTTGATTTTATGCCGAAATTTAGTTATAACGAGTTATTAGAAAAACTAAAAGAGAGAAAAGAAATTCTTAGTCATTTAACAATGGAATATTTTTTTAATGGGATGATAAATAAAAAATTAGGACAATTTTTATCTAAAGCTTCAGGTATTGAAAAATTATCAAAAAGAATAATTGATTTGAATGAAAATGATTTGATTAAATTGTGTGATACACTAAAGAAATATAGATTAAATATAATTAATACAACAGGTTATAAAAATGCACAAGTAACAGCTGGTGGAGTGAAGTTAGATGAAGTTGATATGAAAACATTAGAATCAAAAAAAGTAAAAGGTCTTTATTTTTCAGGAGAAATTCTTGATGTTTATGGAGAATGTGGTGGTTTTAATTTTCAATGGGCTTGGGCTTCAGGGAAAAAAGCTGGAGAAAATATAAGCAAATAAAATAAGTAAGTATAAATAGAGGAGTAAAATGTTAAGAATAAGTAATATACAAATACCGGTAAAACATACAGAAAATATGTTAAAAGGTGTTGTAGCAAATTTATTAGAAATAAATGTTTTAAAGTTTAAAAGTTTTGAAATATCAGGTCAAGCGATTGATGCAAGAAAAAAAAATAATGTTGTTTATGTCTATTCTGTTGATGTGGAACTTGATAATGAGGAAAAATATTTAAAAATAAAAAATGTAAGAAATATAATAAAAGAAATTTATGAAACAGAAAAAGTTGAAAATTATAAAGGGAAAAGACCGATAGTTGTGGGAAGTGGACCTGCAGGAGTTTTTGCAGCATTAATTTTGGCTGAAAGTGGATTAAAGCCAATAATAATTGAGCAAGGGAAAAATGTAGATGAAAGAGAAAAAGATGTTTATAATTTTTTTAATAATAAAAGTGGATTGAAAAAATATTCAAATGTACAGTTTGGAGAAGGTGGAGCAGGGACATTTTCTGATGGGAAATTAAATACGAATACAAGTAATTTTAGGATGAATAAAGTGTATAGTGAGCTTATAATGGCTGGAGCTGAAAAAAAGATAGCTTATATGTCTAAACCACATGTTGGAACAGATAAATTGATAGATATAATGAGAAATATACGATATAAAATAGAAAGTCTTGGTGGAGAATATAGATTTTCACAAAAATTAACTTTGATAGAATATAAAAATGATAAAATAACAAAAGCTATAATAAAAAATGTGTCTAAAAATGGAAATAACGAAAAATATGAAATTGAAACAGATGCATTGATTTTAGCGATAGGACATAGTGCTAGAGAAACTTTTGAAATGTTAAAAAAGCAAAAAATTTATATGGAAAGAAAAATATTTTCAGTTGGTGTTAGAATAGAGCATAAAAGAGAAATGATAAATAAATCTCAATATGGGAAATTTGCAGATAAATTGCCGACAGCAGAATATAAATTGAGTGTAAAGGCAACTAATGGTCGTGGAGTTTACAGTTTTTGTATGTGCCCGGGTGGAGTTGTAGTGCCTGCTGCGAGTGAAGAAGGAAGACTTGTAGTGAATGGTATGAGTTATTCAAAAAGAGATGAAGAAAATTCTAATTCGGCAATATTAGTAAATGTATTTCCAGAAGATTTTGAAGGAGAAGATGTACTTGCTGGAGTTGAATTCCAAAGAAAATTAGAAGAAAAAGCGTTTGAATTAGGAGGAAAAGATTATAAAGCACCTGTTCAACTTTTTGGAGATTATTGTCAAGGGAAAGTATCGAAAAAACTTGGTAAAGTAAAGCCTAGTTATGCAAGAGGATATGTATTTGCTGATTTGAATAAAATTTTTCCTAAATTTATTAATGAATCTTTAAAAGAAGGAATAAGTTTGATGGACAATAAAATTAAAGGTTTTGGAGATTATGACGCAGTATTGTCTGGAGTGGAAAGCCGTAGTTCATCTCCAGTGAAAATACCAAGAGATGAAAGATATTTTTCAAATATAGAGGGTATTATTCCTTGTGGAGAGGGAGCAGGATATGCTGGTGGAATAATGTCTGCAGCTGTAGATGGCATAAAATGTGCTGAAGCTGTGATTAATTATCTAAAGTAAATGATTAAAAATAATTTAAGAATAAAGTTAAAGAAATAAAAAAGTACCAATAAACTAAACACTTAAATGTGAAAGTAGTTTAAAGGTACATTTTATTATATTTTATGTTATATATCATTGACATCTATAGATAACACAAAGAAAGAAGTAAGAGTTAGAACTATAAAACTTGATAAGAATATGTTATAATATTATGAAAATATTAAGTGAAACAAATTAGGATTTGTCTAGTTCCTTAGATTAATGTATGAGTATTGTGTATTGTCTGGTACTCTAAGATTGTTCTAAAAAATTATATTATAGAAAGTGAGAGAATATGGGTAAAAAAGTAGTAATTATTGGAGCAGGTGTTTCGGGTTTGAGTGCTGGAATATATGCATTGCAGGCTGGATATTCGGTAGAAATATATGAAAAAAACAAAATGCCCGGTGGTGAGTGTACAGGTTGGAATAGGAAAGGATATCATATAGATAATTGTATTCATTTTCTTGTTGGATGCAATAAGGATGAACAATTATACAAAATGTGGGAAAATCTAGGAGTTCTTTCTGATAGTTTGGAGATTTATCGTGAACCATATTTTTATTGTATGGAAATGGACGGGATAACACTACATTTGTGGAGAAATTTAGAGAAAACAAGAAAAGAGTTTTTAGAGCTTGCCCCAGAAGATACCAAAGAATTAAATTTGTTTTTTGACTGTGCTAAAAGCTTAGAGTGTGTAAAGCCTCCATGTGATATTTCAATTGCTCATATGAACCTAATACAATTTATTAAACTAGGAATGAGCATGAAAGATGCAAATAAGGCTATAAAGGAATATGGAAAACAGTCTATGGAAGAGTTTACAAATCGTTTTAAAAATCATTACATTAGAGCAATTTTTAAAAATTACTTTAATAGCAACTTCATTGCTCTCACCTTTGTTGCATCGTATGCTTTTTATACAAGTAATACAGCAGCTATTCCAAAAGGAGGTTCTGTTGGCTTAGTTAGTAGAATGCTTGAAAAATTTGAATCATTGGGTGGGAAACTATATTTAGGCGTTAATATTGAAAAAATAAATATTGCAGATAAGCAGGTTGTTAGTATTCTTGGTAATAATGGAAAGGTTATCAACTCAGATAACTATATTTGGTGTGCAGATCCACATTCTCTTTTCTATGACTTAATTGATGAAAAATATTTGGATAAAAATCTTAGATACATGTATGATAATCCGGAGGGGTATATTTCTAATACAGGTTATCAGGTTGCATTTGGAATAGTTACTGAAGCGGATTTGAAATTACCTGAAGGAAGCATCATTTTCCCTTGTGACGAATATGATGTTGCAGGAGAAACACACAATTTTTGTGGAATGCGAGTTTATGATTATGATGAAACACTATTTCCTATTGGAAAAAGAGTTATTCAGTGTAATATTTTACAAAATGCTGAAAATTATGCTTATTGGCTTAGGCTAAAAGATAATAAGGAGAAATATAATCAAGAAAAACATCGACTTGCAGAAGAACTGAGATTAAGGGTTGAAAAAAAGTACCCTCAGCTTGAGGGTAAACTCATTGTGCTTGGAACATATTCTCCAGTTACATTCACAACTTGGTGTAATGCCTACAAAGGGGGATATATGAGTTTTAATCCACAGAAAGGTTATAAAAATAAGTATGTTAAAAGCACTATTAAAGGGATAAATAATTTATACCTTGCAAGTCAATGGATTCAAACTGGTGGAGGGCTCCCTATTGCTGCAGCAAGTGGAAAGTTTGCCATAGATAATATGAAATCTTATAGAAAAATTCAACTTTAGAAAAATATGATTAAATTCAAACTTTACAAGAGGGAATTTTATAGATGAAATCCAAGTGTTTTACACAAAGGAATTACCAGTTTTTGGAATGTGTTTTGGACGAGATATATTTAGTAGAGCATATTAAACTTAGGTGATTTTTTATTGTTAGATTGTCTGTTGTTTTTGGGAAAGTATAAAAACAGGATTGTCATCCCGGGAACAGAGGGGTACAAGGATTATGAATTTGATAACTGGATGAAATATTTGATAGTTTTTGAACATTTTTTGGAGGATACTTTCTTATTTATTTCAATTGTATCGGCAATTCAGGCTTTATTTATTGGATTTTTAGGAAGATAAATTAGAAGTTGATGAGATGATTAGTCTAATGGAGAATTAGAAGTGGCAGAATTAACTCAAAAAGTATGGAGATATAGTATGTGTGCAATTTCTGCCTACAGAATATATAACATTTCTAATTAATATTTAACAATAATATTTAATTATATTATACTAACAAGGTATACGCATGGACTGGGTGGCTAATACCCGTGTTTAGCGATT
>CAURVQ010000009.1:0-35502 GCA_963528625.1 uncultured Leptotrichiaceae bacterium
GGGTAGAATACTACAACATTCCATTTTCCTAAAAAGTCTTTTTCAAAGTTAATTTCTTTGAATTCTTCATTGTGATAAGCTTGCACTGTAAAGTCTTCTAATTTTTTTCCAATTAATGACATTTTGTCCTCCTATAATATTTTATTTTTATTTTTGAAATCATTACAATTTACTAACAAATACATTATATTAAAAAAAAAGCTCTTTGTCAACTAAAAAATAATATAAAATTAAAAATCTCACTTGAATATGCAAATATGCTACAAATGAGATTTTATAATTAATTATTTATGTAACGAATTTCTATCTTTTGCAGGTTTGAACAATAGATTTTCATTGTTACGAACTTCTTCTAAAGTATATTCTTTTATAATTTTTCCATTTTCAAAAACTAAATTTAAAACAGAATCTTTGTGATAAGTATTTTCAGGTAAATGAGAAATATTTACAGTTTTATATTCTCCTTCGTTAGTTTTAATCAAGTCAAGTCGTCCTTTTTTACTTACTTTTCCTCTATCTGTAATAGGATTTTTGTAAACGTCAATAATTTCATCTTTAATTTTTACACAGCTACATTTCATCGCAAATTTATGTGTATCACGATTTATACTTGAAGATAAATTACCTTGAAGTAGTGAACCTCCACAACCAAGAATAACATTTTCTGCAGAATACCCATTTTCTTTTAATGATTTATAAATATCCCAAGCAACATTTTCGTTGATTCCATCTCCTTGCAATATACGAATTTTATTTATAACTTTGTATCCTTTTGAATTAGTAGTGTAACCAAAGTTTTTTTCAAGACTTTCTAGTGCAAATAAAATATTTGTAATAGCATCTCCACTATCAGGTCTAATCGTTACAGTTCCTTCACGAGAAAGTATTTTATTTCTAAGTTCACGCCCAATTATATTTTCAACAGCGTCAAAGAAATTATAACTATCAAGTACGATTGAAACAATACCAGTTGGGAATTTTTCTAACATATTTTCATAAGCTTCTTTTTCAAATTTTTTAGTCCAAGAAGTCATAGTGCTATGTTCTGATGCAGGAACACTAAATCCAGCAATGTTGCAATTATAATATTTACGTCCAAATAGTAAAGAATTTAATGTGTCAGTTCCAGCAAAATTAGTTAAGTGTGCAAGTCCTCCAATTCCAGCACTTTCTTCACTGGAAACACCTCTATATCCAAAATCGTGGAATTTGAATAAAAGTTCATCTTTAGGATTGTCACAAGTTTCTTCTAAAAAGTAATTTATGATAAGTTTTACTTTATAAGAAAAAGTTGCAACAGTAATTGGATACCATATTTTTAATAATAATGTTTCAACCCAACCAACAATCCACGGAACTTTAGGATCGGTAGATTCAACTGTAACTAAAACATTATGATTTTTAACAACTGCTCCTTCAGGAACAGCTCTAATACGAACTGGAATTTTACCATCTAATTCATTTACAATATAACTCCATCCTTCTTCATAGAAAGGTAATCCGTGAAGATTACAAATTTCTTTTGCTTCATCAATCATTTCTTGCGTTATTTTTTTAGTCAAATATTCTTTTAAGTAATATTGTAGTCCAAAAAATTTTGTGTAACCATAAAGTCCTCCACGGCTTTCAATGTAATCATGCATATAAGTAACATTCTCTGGATATTGCCAAGGGTGTGTCATCTTATATGAATCTGTTGCTAATATAAGGTTTTTCATAAAAACTCCTTTCAAATTATGTTAAATTATAATAAATTATTTCATTTCAAATTCAACATGTATACTTTTATTAATATTTTTTTTCTCAGGAATAATAACAGTATTGGCTTCTTGTAATTTTGCTATGATAGAAGTGTTGCTTTCATTAATATTTTCTTCAGTTGTATTATTATTTTCATAATAATTTTCTTTATTAAAATAAGAAAAATAAGATTTTATGTTGTCAGTAGAGTTGTCTACAATTGTTATAGGTTTTTGTAAAGACAAATCAGTTTTATTTAAAATTATTTTTGCTTTATTCAATGCAATTTTATATGAATTTTGATAAAGTTCGTCATTTAATTGTACTTTATTTTTTATATCGTATTCAATATAATTATTGGTATCAATATTTAAAAGATAAGCCAAGTCAATAATTTTCCCTAAATTTTTAAAATCGTTAGTACTTAATTCTACTTGATGCACGACATTGTAATATTCAACTTTTTTATTTTCAATTTTTTCTAAATTTATAGTTTGATTATTAAATCCTACTAAATTTATAATAGATGAATCTATATTGTTTTCAGCTAATTTAGTTTTTATTTTATTAAATTTATTTAAAGTTTTTTGATAGGCTTCTTTTTGTGTTGATGCTTTATCTTTTATAACGAAACTATAATTATCATTTTTGTCTTTTTCCATAAAATATATATCATTTTTTACTAATATAGAAATTAATTGTTCTAGTAAATTTATATCAATTTTACTTAAATTAATTTTTAAACTCGTTTCAAATTCTTTTTGATTTTTATTTAAAATGATATTTTTATAATTATAATACTTATTCGTATTAAAATCAATAGAATTTATATTATTGTAAGTTATATTTACTTCTTTTAAGATATTTTTATACTTTTCAAGTGTATCATTATTCATTTTTATTGCTTTATCTAAATTTTCATTATTTGTACTTATAATAAGTTGAATTTTAGCAATATCAGGTGTAATTTCTTTTTTTGATGTACCACTAACTTCAATTCTTTTACTCAAACTATTATTAGCAAAAATTGTTACAGTGAATATAAAACTTAAAATTAAAATTAATTTTTTCATTATTTTTCCTCACTTTCTTTTATTTCATATATAATAGATATATTTTGTGAAAGAGTGATTGGCTTTGGTTTATAATTAATATTGTTATTACTTGATAAACTTTTAGCTGACATAAATCTTGATGGTGAATCAACAGCTTCAACCGAATAATTTGCAGTAAGTGGAACGGCTCTAAATGACCAATTTTCATTAATTTTATCAATCATTTTATTTTGTTCTTCACTTACAACTATTGGGGAACCTAATATCATTTTACTAGATTTTAGAATACTTGTAGCTTTATCCTTTGCTTGTTTGAATGCTTCATTATACATTTCCGTTTCAATTTCTTCACGATTAGAGATATTAAAATTAATATTTCCAGTAACATTAATATCGTTTTCAGAAGCTAAGCTAATGATATTATTTAATTGATTAATATTGTTTATCGTAATTTTAAATTCATTTATTACAGTAAAATAATTTTTTATATTATTATTTTGTTCTCCAAATACTTTTTCAATTGAGTATTCACCTAAAATAATATTTTTTTCATCAATATTGTTTGCGATTAATTTATTTTTTATTGTTGTAAATTTAATAAAAATATTTTTTAAAGCGTCATCTATTGATTTATTATTTTCAGTTATAGTAAAAATATAAGCATTTTCATCATAATCTTTTACAATACTTTGTAAAAATTCATCATTGCTAAATCCTAAAATTTCTACGAGTTTGTTAAAATCATTATTTCTAATTAAAAAAGTCATATTTACATTATATCCAGTTATATTTTTAGAAAAATTTTCTTTTTTTGGTAATATTCCTTTAAAATCCAGAATATCATTATCGTCGTTTTCAGTTTCTGCAGTTTTAAAGTTATTAACATTTGTAGTTTCAAAATTTGTAAAATTAATTTTTTGTTTTACTAATTCTTTTTTAAAATTTTCAATCTTACCATTTACTTCTTTTTTAGCTTCAGTAATCGTTTCTTTTTTTGATTTTACTTTAAATGAAACTGTGGCAATGTTTGGTAAAATTTGCCGTTCAATATTTCCGGTAACATTAATTTTTCTAATAATATTATCGCTTGAAAAAATTGTAAAATTAATAGTTAAAAATAAAAAGACAAATATTTTTTTCATTTTTCCTCCTAAAAAGTATACAATTAACTATAAATTATATATATATATTAATTGTAAAATATAATAATTTTTTTTGTTTCAAAATTAAAAGTAATTGATTGAAACTAAAAAAATAGCTACATATATTATATAATAAATTAATAGAAAGTTCAAATTTTTAGATTTAAAATTGTATTTACAAAAAATAGTTATTATTATATAATATTTATACAAAATAAAATTTGAATGTTGTAAAAAAATAAGGAGAGAATATGATAGAATATAAAAATGTATCGTTGATATGTAAAATAAATGGAAAAATTCTTGATAATCTTAGTTTCAAAATAGATGATGGGGAATTTTTTGTGTTAATTGGACCAAGTGGAAGTGGAAAAACAACAACTTTAAAACTTATAAATAGACTTATAGAACAAACAGATGGAGATATTTGGTTTGATGGAAAAAGATTGAAAGAGTATGATTTAAGAGAGTTAAGATTGGAAATAGGATATGTATTGCAACAAATAGCTTTATTTCCAAATATGACAGTGGCAGAAAATATAGCTTTAATTCCTGAAATGAAAAAAATGAAAAAAGAAGAAATTAAAACAAAAACGGAAGAATTGCTGAAAAAAGTAGGACTTGAGCCTTCACAATATATGAATAGATTTCCATTTGATTTATCTGGGGGAGAAAAACAAAGAATTGGAATATTGAGAGCGATAATTGCGAATCCAAGAATACTTTTAATGGATGAACCGTTTTCGGCATTAGATCCAATTAGTAAAGCACAACTTCAGGATTTAATAAAAAAATTACATGAAGAATTTAAAATAACAATAATATTTGTGACTCATGATATGACGGAAGCATTAAAATTAGCAGATAAAATTTGTTTGATGCAAGAAGGTAAAATTGTACAAATTGATAAGCCAGATGAAATATTGAATAAACCTGCAAATGAATTTGTTAAAAAATTTATAAATATAAAGGGGGATAATTAATGAATATCTTTTTGACTTTTATTGATAAAAAAAGCGAACTTTTAAAAGCTATAATAGAACATTTCCAAATATCGTTATTATCGTTAATAATTGCGATATTAATAGCTTTTACAATAGGAATTGTAACATTTAAGTATAAAAAAATAAGTGAATGGGTATTGCAAATAACTGGTGTTTTCCAAACAATTCCATCACTTGCATTACTTGGATTATTTATACCTTTTATGGGAATTGGAACATTGCCCTCAGTAGTAGCACTTACAATTTATGGTATATTTCCTATATTACAGGGTGTAATAACAGGGCTTAATTCTATAGATCCTTCACTTGAAGAAGCAGCAGAAGCATTTGGAATGACAAAGTTTGAAAAATTAAAAAAATTCAAGTTAGCACTTGCAATGCCTGTTATAATGGCAGGAGTACGAACATCAAGTATTATGATAATAGGGACAGCAACACTTGCTGCACTTGTTGGAGCAGGAGGACTTGGAAGTTTTATTCTTTTAGGAATTGATAGAAATAATTCGTCATTAATTTTTATAGGAGCGTTTTCATCTGCATTACTTGCTATATTATTTGGATATTTTATAAAAAAACTTGAAAATAAGCGACCTAAAGTAATATTTTCTATTTTTATAAGTATAATAGCATTACTTGGATTTAGTTTTATTCCTAGCGATATGATGTATGGAAAAGAACTTGTAATTGCTGGGAAATTAGGTGCAGAACCGGAAATTTTGATAAATATGTATAAAATTTTAATAGAGGAAAATACAGATATAAAAGTAACGGTGAAACCGAATTTTGGGAAAACAAGTTTTTTATACGAAGCATTAAAAAATGGGAGTATTGATATTTATCCAGAATTTACAGGAACTGTAATTACAAATTTATTGAAAGAAATTCCAAAAGCATCAAATGATAGTCGTGAAGTTTATGAAATTGCAAAAGAAAAAATATATAATCAAGATAAACTTGTGTATTTAGAACCGACAATGTTTCAAGATACATATGCAATAGCAGTAAAAAAAGATTTTGGTAAAAAATATAATTTAGAAAAAATTTCTGATTTACATAAAGTAGAAAATAATTTGTTAGCAGGTTTTTCATTAGAATTTAATGATAGGGAAGATGGAAATAAAGGTCTTAAAAAACTTTACGGATTAAATTTAAAAGTGAGAACGATGGAACCGACACTTAGATATAATGCAATAAAAAATAATGAAGTAAATTTAATAGATGTTTATTCAACTGATAGTAAAATTATAACAAATGATTTAGTATTATTGAAAGATGATAAAGCATTATTTCCTCCATATCAAGCAGCACCTCTTTTAAGAGAGGAAACTTTGAAAAAATATCCTGAAATAAAAGATATTTTAAATAAATTAGGAAATATAATAACAACAGATGAAATGATAAAATTAAATTACGAAGTAGAAGTAAATGGTAAGAAAGCTTATGATGTGGCACAAGAATTCCTAAAAAATAAAGGTATAATTAAAAAGTAAAAATATGCAAAAAATGATAGAATTTTATTTATAATAATAAATACTTGAATTATTATCGTTGATTAATTTTTTAATTTCTGTTATAATGTACTCATAGAAATAAATAGGAGGACATATTATGAATATAGTAGTATTTGATGCAAAACCATATGATATAGAGTTTTTTGAAAAATGGAATAAAATTTATGGAGCTAAAATAACTTATTATAGTGAAAAACTAAGTTTAAAAACGGCAGCACTTTTAACTAAATATCAAGATGTTGTTTGTACTTTCGTAAATGATGATTTGAATGAGAAAGTTATAGAAATTTTATCAAGAAATGGTGTTAGAGCAATAGCAATAAGAGCGGCAGGATATAATAATGTTGATATTAGAGCAGCTTATCACAATAGAGTAACAGTGTTTAGAGTTCCAGCATATTCTCCGTATGCAGTAGCAGAACATGCATTAGCTTTATTAATGTCAGTAAATAGAAAAATTCATAAAGCATATGCAAGAACAAGAGAAGGTAATTTTAGCTTAGTTGGATTGACAGGAATGGATTTGAATGGAAAAACAGCAGGAATTATTGGAACGGGTAAAATTGCTAGAATTTTCATAAAAATATTAAATGGATTAGGAATGAATGTAATAGCTTACGATAAGTTCCCAAATGAACAAGCAGCAGCTGAAGAAAACTTCAAATATGTTACTTTAGATGAATTATATGCAAATTCGGATGTAATTTCATTACATTGTCCACTATTCCCAGAAACAAGACATACAATTTGTACTGAGTCAATAGCAAAAATGAAAGATGGAGTTATAATTGTAAATAGTGCAAGAGGTGGATTGGTAGACACTGAAGCATTAATTGATGGATTAAAATCTAAAAAAATAGGTGGAGCAGGACTTGATGTTTACGAAAATGAAAGAGAATATTTCTTTGAAGATGAATCAGGAAATGTACTAGAAGATGATATTTTGGCGAGATTGTTATCATTCAATAATGTTGTAGTAACTTCGCATCAAGCGTTCTTAACAACAGAAGCATTAAATAATATTGTAGAAACTACATTAAGCAACATATTATCATTTGCTAAAAAAGAAGAGTTAGTTAATGAAGTTTGGTATGATGTGGATACTAAAAAAATAGTAGAAGGATTAAAACCTAAAAAATAGTTTAAATTAAAAATATAGAATAAAAAAAGGTTATGTCGTTATGATATAATCTTTTTAGTTATTATTAAAATTAAAAAGAAAAGGATAAAAATGGATTTATTTGAAATAAAAAAAAGAAAAGAAAAAAGTAAGTTAGAAATAGAAGATATTAGGAGGCATCTTTGACTTAGAAAAAATAGAAATTGAAATTAAAAAGCTTGAAGAACAAACATTTGAAACAGATTTTTGGAATAGAAAAGATAGTCAAGATATTTTAAAAGAAATAACAAATTTAAAAAAAGTAAAAGATGAATACATTACTCTTAATTCAATGGATGAAGAGATAGAAATGATTTTAGAATTTATTGAAATGGGAGATAGTTCATTTGAAAATGATTTAGAAGAAAAAATGAATATGTTAGAAAAAGAGATTGATAATTTTAAAATTAAACTTTTATTAGATGAAAAATATGATTCAAATAATGCGATTTTGACTATAAATTCTGGAGCTGGAGGAACAGAAGCGTGTGATTGGGCAGAAATGCTATATAGATTATATGATAGATGGGCAAATAAAAAAGATTTTAAAGTTGAAATTTTAGATAGTTTGGCGGGAGAAGAAGCAGGATTAAAAAGTATTACTATGAATATAAAAGGGAGTTTTGCTTATGGCTATTTAAAAGGAGAAAAAGGAGTTCATAGACTTGTTAGAATATCGCCTTTTGACTCAAATGCAAGAAGACATACTTCCTTTGCAGCAATAAATGTTATGCCGGAAATTGAAGATGATGTTGAAATAAATATAAAAACTGAAGATTTAAAAATAGATACTTATAGAGCAAGTGGTGCAGGAGGACAACATGTAAATACTACAGATTCAGCTGTTAGAATAACACATTTACCAACGAATACAGTAGTTACTTGTCAAAATGAACGATCACAGTTAAAAAATAGAGAAACAGCAATGAAAATATTAAAATCAAAATTATTTGAGATTGAGATGGAGAAAAAAGAAAAAGAGATGGCAAACCTTAAAGGAGTAGATAGTAAAATTGAGTGGGGAAGTCAAATAAGATCTTATGTTTTCCAACCTTATAAAATGGTGAAAGATCATAGAACTAAAGCAGAAGAAGGAAATGTTGAAAAAGTAATGGATGGAGATATTGATTTATTCATAAATGAGTATTTGAAATGGGTGTCTACTTTTGGTAAATCTTAAAATTATTAAAAAATTAGTCTAAATGTTTTTTAGTTAAGTCTATAAACCATATATTTTATTGCTTTATAAAAAAATATATTTATTTTGTTCGTTTAGATGATAAATTTTTATAAATTCAGTAATTATTTGTAAAGCGAATAATATGTAACATGGGAAAATAGAAATTTTCAGGCTTTAATAAAAGTGGAATATATGTTGACAAAAAACAATATAAGATTTATAATGTATTAGTAAAAAATATTAATGTAAAATAAATCGTATCAAAATAAATATAAATGAATAGGAGAGGAGAAGTACATGGATAAAAAAATAAGGGTAAGAATAGCACCTTCACCAACAGGAGATCCTCATGTTGGAACAGCATATATTGGATTATTCAACTATGCTTTTGCAAAACATAATGGTGGAGATTTTTTATTAAGAATTGAAGATACTGATAGAACAAGATTTTCTGGTGATTCTGAACAACAAATTTTTGATGCAATGAAATGGTTAGGATTAAATTATGATGAAGGTCCGGATGTTGGTGGAGATAAAGGTCCGTATAGACAATCAGAAAGATTTGATTTATATAAAGAATATGCAGAAAAATTAGTAGAAAAAGGTGAAGCATATTATTGTTTTTGTACTTCTGAAAGATTACAAAAATTAAGAGAGAGACAAGTTGCAATGAAGCAAGCACCGGGGTATGACGGACATTGTAGAAAACTTACAGAGGAAGAAATAAAAGCGAAACTTGAAGCAGGAGAACCGTACACAATAAGACTTAAAATGCCTTATGAAGGGGAAACGATAGTTAATGACCAATTAAGAGGAGAAATTAGATTTGAAAATAGTAAAATTGATGATCAAGTATTATTAAAATCTGACGGGTTCCCAACTTATCACTTGGCAAATATCGTTGACGACCATTTGATGGGAATTACTCATGTTATAAGAGCAGAAGAATGGATTGCTTCTACACCAAAACATGTTCAATTATATAAAGCATTTGGTTGGGAAGAGCCAAAATGGTATCATATGCCGTTATTAAGAAATGCAGATAAAACTAAAATTTCTAAAAGAAAAAATCCTGTATCATTAAATTATTATAAAGAGGAAGGATACTTGAAAGAAGGAGTATTGAATTTCTTAGCATTAATGGGATGGAGCTTCGGTGGTGATAGAGAAATCTTTACTTTAGAAGAAATGGTAGAAAATTTCTCATTCGATAGAATTTCACTTGGAGGTCCAGTGTTTGATTTAGTTAAATTAGGATGGGTAAATAATCATCATATGAGATTAAAAGACTTAGATGAATTGACTAAATTAGCTATTCCGTTTTTCGTACAAGCTGGATTTTATAAAGATGAAAACTTATCAGAAAAAGAATATAATAAATTGAAAAGAATTGTTGAAATTACAAGAGAAGGATCTCAAACATTAAAAGAATTGACAGTAAATGGAGCAATTTATTTTGAAGATGATTTTGATTTACCAGTTGTAACTGAAGAAATGAATAAAAAAGAAAGAAAATCTGTTGAAAAATTAAGAAGTTCATTAGAGGCAGAAATTGGTAAAATTTCAATAAATAAATTTGTAGAAAAAATATTAGCATTAAATGAAGATATTACTGAAGAGGAAGCTAAAAAAGTATTATATGAATTGCAAGAAGAGTTAGGGGAAGGTCCGGCAGCGGTGTTAATGCCATTAAGAGCAGTTGTTACAGGTAAAGCTAGAGGAGCAGATTTATATACAGTTATAGCTGTAATAGGTAAAGCTAGAACACTTAAAAGAGTAGAAAATACTTTGAAAAAACTATAAGAAATATTATGTAATGTTATGAAAAAGGAAGAATTTAAAATTTCTTCTTTTTTTCTTTAATTAGTATTGTTAATAAATATAGAATTTTTATGATTGGAGCATTTTAAAAAGGTTGAAAAAAAGGTGTAAATATAGTAAAATTATGTAATAGGAGGAGTGATGATAATTACTGATTTTATTAATGAGAATGTTATAGAAAAGATTAAAGAAGAGATAATAAACTCTAATGGGAATGAAGTGTTCTTTAGAGGAATACCAGATAAAAATCAAATAGTTATTGATATTGAAGTATTAGCAAGAGGAAACACAAATTCGGTTGCAGCATTAGTAAATAAGATGAGAAAAAATGAAGTAATAATTCATAATCATCCATCAGGGATTTTACTTCCTTCAGATGCAGATCTTACAGTTTCAAGTATGTACGGAAATAGTGGAGGAGCTTCATATATAATAAATAATGAGGTTAATGATATATATGTTATTGTTCCGTTAAAAAAAGAAAGTAAAATAAATATAGATGAATTTTTTGGGGAAAATGGAATAATTCATAAAAAAATTAATAAATTTGAACCTCGTAAAGAACAGTATGAAATGTCAAAATATATTGAAAAAAGTTTGAATGAAAATAAAAAAATAATTGTTGAAGCAGGGACGGGTACAGGGAAAACAATTGCATATTTATTACCAACATTATTGTATGCTTTAGAAAATAATCTTAAAGTAATAATTTCAACTAATACAATAAATTTACAAGAACAATTAATAAAAAAAGATATACCTTTAATAAAAAAAATTATAGAAAAAGACTTTAAATATGAAATTGTAAAAGGTAAAGGAAATTATTTGTGTAAAAGAAAATTGTATAATATAAGTACAACTGTGAAAGAAAAAGATAGTGAAGAAGAAAAACAAGAAAAAAAGGTAATTAAAACTTTTGAAAATTGGGATAAAGTTACACAAAATGGCGATAAAAATGAACTAAAATATGAAGTTCCATATAGAGTATGGGAAAAAATAAATTGTGAAAGTGATTTGTGTAATGGAGTGAAATGTTCGTACTATAATGATTGTTATTTTTTTAAAGCTAGAAAAGATATTAATGATGCTGATTTGTTAATAGTTAATCATCATATGTTTTTTGCTGATTTAGCAATAAGACAAGAAGCTGGATTTCATACTAATTATTCTATTTTACCTAATTATGATATAGTAGTATTTGATGAAGCACATAATATTGAAGATACAGCAAGAAATTATTTTACTTATGAGATTTCAAAATTTAAGTTTGGTAGAATTGTAGGAAATATACATAATAATAGAACTAAAACAGATAATAATAACAGTGCGATAACAAGAGTCATGAAATTATTAATTGAAAAATTAGCACAAGAAGATTATTATAGAGCAGATGATTTGAAAGAAGAAATGATTAGTAGTTTAAATTCGTTTTACGATAAAGGAATTGAAATATTGGATAAAATAATAGCCCCTTATTTGAATGACTTTAGAAGTGGGGAAATAAAATTAAGAATTGATGTTTCAAAAAATAAAAATAAACAATTTTGGAATGAAATAGAGAATGTAAAAAATAATTTTAAAGATTTATATGCAAAATTAATAAAAAAATTAAGAGAATTTAAAAATTATATAGAAAAGTTTGATTTAGAAGAAAATGATGATAATGGAATAATTTTTGATTTTGAAAAATATTTTGATAGATTGAAAGAATGTTATGAAAATTTTATATTTATATTAAATAGTAATGAAGAAGGGTATGTTTATTGGTTTCAAATTGATAAAAATAGAACAAATATAAAATTATACGCGACACCGTTTGATGTTTCAAATCAGTTGAATGACAATTTATTTGATAAATTAGATAAAATTGTATTTACATCAGCGACATTAGCAGTAGATGAAAAATTTAAGTATTTTAAAGAAAGTATAGGACTTGATAAAACAAAAAGAAAATTAATAGAAAAAATTATAAATTCACCATTTGATTATGAAAAACAAATGAAAGTATATATACCGGAAGATACGCTAGATCCAAATAATATATATTTTTTAGATGATGTAGAAGAATATTTAGAAAAAACGATAAAAGCAACAAAAGGTAATTGTTTTTTATTATTTACATCGTATAGTTCAATGGAATATTGTTACAGAAAATTAAATTATCATTTTAATATGGTTGAATATAATTTTATAAAACAAGGAGATTATCCAAGGCATGAAATGATAGAAATGTTTAAAAATAGTGAAAATCCAGTATTGTTTGGGACAGATAGTTTTTGGGAAGGTGTTGATGTTCAAGGTGATAAATTGAAATCAGTTATAATAATAAAACTTCCGTTTAAAGTTCCAAATGATCCAGTGACGGAAGCGATAATTGAAAATATAAAACAAAAAGGTAAAAATCCATTTAACGATTATCAAGTACCACAAGCTGTTATTAAGTTTAAGCAAGGAATTGGAAGACTTATAAGAAGTAAAGATGATAAAGGGATAATTACAATATTAGATAATAGAATTATAAAAAAAGCGTATGGGAAAAAATTCTTAAAAACATTATCAAAAAATAAATTTATTGATAAGAAAAATGAAATTATTAAAATGCTAAAAAATGAATAGATGGAGGCTGAAATGAAATATAATTTGTTTGGGCGAGAGATAGTATTTGAAATTAGTGAGAAAAAAAAGAAAACGGAAATATCAAATAAAAATATTTTTTTATATAGATTTTTATTAGCAGTATCAATATTTTTTATATTTGGAATATTTATGGAAATTTCTAATTTAAGTAAAAATTATGAAATTGGGTCAAAAGCACCTAAAGACATAATTGCGTATAAAAATGTAACATATTATGTAGATTTACTTGATAAAAATTTAGAAAATAAAGTTAAAAAGAATACGACGCCAGAATATGTTAGAAGTGAAAAAGCAGAAACAGAAGCGATAAATTTAATAGAGTCATTTATAAATGATGGGAAAAAAATAGATTTGAATAATAATGAAAGTATAGAAACTTTTTTAACAGATAGAAAAAGTAGTTTAAGTGTTGATGAATTTAAGGAAATAATAAGTAAAAGTGATGTGAGTTATGTTTTAGATATAATTGAACAAGTGAGAGAAATATATAAAATAGGAATTGTAAAAAATACAGATTTTAAAAAGATTGTGGAGCAAAAACATTTAATAATGACAGAAATAAATCAAAAATTTATTTCAGATTTTATAAAACCAAATTTATTTTTAGATGAATTGCGAACACAAAGAAAAATTGAAGATAATATAAAATCGTTAAGGAATAGAGAAGTAAAAATATATAAAGGAGATATAATTGTAAAAAAAGATCAAATTATAGATTCGGATGCTTATGAAAAAATGGAAAAATTAAATTTAGTTAGAAGTGGAGATAAAGTTAGAAAAGGAATTGGAATGTTTTTAACTTTTGGACTTTTAATGAATGTATTTTACTATTTAGTAAAAAAATATTCTAAAAAAACGGTAGAATCACAAGCTTTTTATCCTTCGTTAATGACGATAATTATAATAAATTTAATTCATGTTTTATTTTTAAAAGATGAATTATTGTTGTATTTATTACCATTTGCAACAATACCTATAATTTTAACAATTTTGGGAGATAAATTGTTTGCATTGTTATTTACGATAATGAATATGATAATATTGACGAGAGATGATAATTGGTTTTTAGTTGTGATGGCTGTTGTTTTAGTGGCAATTTATAAAGCTGATAAACTTACAAATAGAAGTGAAATAGTTAAGCTAGGTATATTTTTAGGTATGTTCCAAGCAACATTAGCATTTAGTTATGGATTAGTAAATCAATTAGAGCTAT
Organism: uncultured Leptotrichiaceae bacterium; assembly: GCA_963528625.1. Lineage (GTDB taxonomy): Bacteria > Fusobacteriota > Fusobacteriia > Fusobacteriales > Leptotrichiaceae > CALHVR01. The sequence continues at coordinate 14,463 of CAURVQ010000009.1, forward strand.
CATCAATAATAGTGATGATTGTCTTTTCGGTAATGTCAGGAATATTTACAGGAATGACATCACTTGCATTATTACCATATTATGAAAATACATTTGATATATTGACAGATATAAAATTAGTAGAATTGAGTGATTTTTCACATCCATTATTAAAACAATTATTAATGACTGCACCTGGGACATTTCATCATAGCATAATGGTCGGTGCATTGGCAGAAAGTGGAGCTGAAGCTATTGGAGCAAACGCCACTTTTGCAAGAGTTTCTTCGTATTATCACGATATTGGTAAAATGAAAAGACCGGAATTTTTTGTAGAAAATCAAAAAGGTGGAGAAAATCCTCATAATAAAATAAAATCCTCTTTAAGTGCTTTAATAATAACTTCACATACTAAAGACGGATATATTATGGGAAAACAACATAAATTACCTAAAGAAGTATTAAATATAATATTAGAACATCATGGAACAACATTAGTTGGATATTTTTATAGTAAGGCGTTAGAAAAAGGTGAGCAAGTATCAGAACAAGACTTTAGATATAGTGGACCTAAGCCAAAAACAAAAGAATCTGGAATAATTTTAATGGCAGATACGATTGAAGCAGCTGTAAGGTCGTCAGATAATAAAAGTAGAGAAGGAATAGAATCTTTAATTAGATATTTAATAAAAACTAAAATAGAAGATGGACAATTAGATAATTCTGATTTAAGTTTAGGTGAAATAGAGAAAATAATTCAAGCCTTTTTAAATACACTACAAGGCATGTATCATGAAAGAATTAAATATCCTAAATTAGATGAAGCTAGAAAAAAATAAAGAGAGGAGAAATAATAATTAGATAAAATTATTATAATAAATATGTTAGAATGCGATATAACTTACGATATAGAAAAGTTAGAAAAGTTTTTTGATGAAGAAAAAATAACAAAATTTACGGACTATATTGTAAAAGATGAATATGGAAAAGAATATGCTGAAAATGAATATTACTTATCTTTGACTATTACAACAAATGATGGGATTCAAGAAATAAATAATATTTATCGAGGAAAAGATATGCCAACAGATGTAATTTCATTTGCTTATAATGAAACAGAGAATGTTGGACCTGTAAATGTATTGGGAGATATTATAATTTCAATAGATAGAGTAAAAGAACAGGCAGAAGATTATGGGCATAGTGTTGAACGGGAATTTTATTATGTACTTTGTCATGGAATGTTACATTTATTAGGCTATGATCATATAGATGAAGAAGATAAAAAAATAATGAGAAAAAGAGAAGAAGAAATATTAAATGTATTTAATTATACGAGAGAGTAATAAAAGGATAGGAGTAATATGAGTTTTTTAAATCAATTAAATGATGAGCAAAGAAGAGCAGCTGAAAAAATAGAAGGTCCTGTATTAATTTTAGCAGGAGCAGGAAGTGGGAAAACAAGAACTGTTACATATAGAATGGCTTACATGATAAAAGAGTTGGGCATATCACCATTAAATATATTGGCTTTAACATTTACAAATAAAGCAGCAAGAGAAATGAAAGAAAGAGCTGAGCAATTAATAGGAGATGAGGCAAATAGTTTAGTTGTATCTACATTTCACTCATTTTCAGTGAGATTATTAAAAACATATTCAGACAGAATTGGATACGGAAGAAACTTTAATATTTATGATGTGGATGATCAAAAATCAATATTAAATAAAATAAAAAAAGAATTTAATATAATAAATGATGATTTGACTCCGGTAAAATTAGCAAATAGAATAAGTAAATTGAAAGAAGAAGGAATTACAGTAGAAGGTCTTGAGAAAGAAATTGATATAAGAATACCGGCAAATAGATTATTTAGAGATATTTATCAAAAATATTCAGAAGTGTTGAAAGCAAATAATGCAATGGATTTTTCGGACTTATTGTTAAATGCAAAAAAAGTATTGGAAGATCCGTATGTTTTGGAAAGAGTACAGGAGAGATATAGATATATAATGGTTGATGAGTATCAAGATACAAATGATATTCAATATCAAATAGTTTCAATGATTGCATCTAAATATAAAAATATTTGTGTTGTAGGAGATGAAGATCAAAGTATTTATGCGTTTAGAGGTGCAAATATTAACAATATTTTAAATTTTGAAAGAGATTATAAAGAGGCTTTTGTTGCAAAACTTGAGAGAAATTATAGATCCACAAAAACAATACTTGATGCAGCGAATGAAATTATTAAAAATAATAAAAGTTCAAAAGGTAAAAAATTATGGACTGATGGAGAAAAAGGAGAAAAAATTAAAATTTATAATGCGTTAAATGCGATAGATGAAGCAGACTTTATAGTTAAAGAAATAAAAAATAAAAAAAGTGTAGGTGTTCCATATAAAGATATTACAATTTTATATAGAACAAATGCTCAATCAAGAATATTGGAAGAAAAATTACTAGAGAATAATGTTCCTTATAAAATTTATGGTGGAATGCAGTTTTTTCAAAGAAAAGAAATAAAAGATATTTTAGCGTATATGAATTTATTAAATAATAAAAATGATAATCATAATTTTTTAAGAATAATAAATGTTCCAAAAAGATCTATTGGAGAGAAGACTTTAGAAAGAATTTCGGAAGTAGCAAATGAAAAAGGATTACCACTATTAGATACTTTATTTTATATTGATGAAATTGATGGAATTAGAGCGGGAACAAAATTAGTTTTAAAAGATTTTTATAATATGATGATGGAAATTTATGAAGAACTAGATATGATGACGGTAAAAGAAGTATTTGATGTAATAATGTCTAAAACAAAATATATAGATTTTATAGAAGATAATAAAGAAGATAGAGTAAAAAATATTGAAGAATTATTAAATTCAATAACAGAAATTGAAAAGCGTAATCCTACAATATCATTAAGTGAGTATTTAGATATGGTATCACTTACTGCTTCAACAGATAATATGAAAGAAGATGAAGAGTTTGTAAAATTAATGACAATTCATAGTTCAAAGGGGCTTGAATTTGACTATGTATATCTTGCCGGAATGGAAGAGGGACTTTTCCCATCAATAAGTTATTATGATGTAAATGAAGAAGAAATAGAAGAAGAAAGACGACTTTGTTATGTAGCTATAACGAGAGCTAAAAAAGAATTGATAATAACATATGCCTCGGAAAGAATGAAGTGGGGACAAACTGAAATGTTTATAAAACCGTCAAGATTTATATTTGAAATGGATCAAAAATGTATTGAATACTTGAATTTAAAATCAAAATCGTCAATTAATGGGACAACAAAATTTAGTTCTGGATTAAATAATAAAGTAGAAATAAATGCAAAATCTAAAATTGAAAACTTTAATCCATTTACTGGAAAAGGTGGAATTATACAGAAAAAAACATCATCAAAGGCAGATGATGGAAAATATAAAGTTGGAGATTTAGTTAATCATATAAAATTTGGAAAAGGTAGAATAAGAATTGTTGATGAAAAAAGTTTGACTATTGAGTTTATTGCTGGACGAAAAAAATTAGCATTAGTTTTAGCTGATAAATTTTTAATTGATTAGAATGTAGAGAAATAATATTAAAATAAATAAAATTAATGAAAAAAGCGAAAAATATTTAAAATAAATATAGATAAAGTTTAAAATATAAAAAAAGTTGTAATAAATACAAAAATTTAATATAATATATTAAATAAATTTAGGAGGATAAAATGGAAACAGTTATGAATATAGAAGAAATTATGAGTGTCTTACCACACAGATACCCATTTTTATTAGTAGATAGAGTTATAGAAAAAAATGGGACAGATTCATTAGTGGCAATAAAAAATGTTACGATGAATGAAGAATTTTTCCAAGGACATTTTCCCGGAAAACCAGTAATGCCTGGAGTTTTACAAATGGAAGCATTGGCACAAGCTGTAGGTCTTATGATGTTAGAACCAGGGAAAATACCGTTGTTTATGTCAATTGATAAATGTAAATTTAGAAAACCAATAGTACCTGGAGATCAAATTAGATTAGAAGTAGAAAAAGTAAATGCAAGAAGAAATGTTGTTGTTGCTAAGGGAAGATGTGTAGTTGATGGAGCTGTAGTTAGTGAAGCAGAATTAAAATTTGCAGTAACTGATTTATAATAAATAGTAAAAAATTAAATAAAATAGGATTAGCTAGATAATCAGTATAGCATAACCGGGAAAGATAGTATCTCATTTTTGAGATGTGACATTTCCGGTCTTGTTGTGCTAGAAAAGAAAAAATTATAAAATTGAAAATTATTTATTAAGTAAAATATAATATTTAAAAATAATAAAACTAAAAAGAAGGAAGTGTATGGAAAAAAAGAAAGAGGAACTGTTAAATGGTTCTATATTTAAGTTATTCATAAAGTATTTTATTCCAACATTAATTGGATCAGTTGTGGTTGTATTATACAATATTGTGGATAGATTTTTTGTAGGAAAAATAAGTGAGGAAGCATTAGCAGGAGTAGGGGTTGCTTTTTATATAATAATGCTATTAATTGCTTTTGCAATGTTAGTAGGAGTTGGAAGTGGAACGATAGTTTCATTGCGACTTGGAAAAGATAAAGACGATGAAGCTGAAAAAATATTAGGAAATGCAGTTTCAATATTTTTTATATTAGGATTATTTTTGTATGTTATATTAAAATTAAATATGAATACAATTTTACTTTATTCAGGAGCAAATACGGAAACATTACCGTATGCTAAATCATATTTAGAAATAATACTTTATGCTATTCTTCCATTATTTTTTTCATATGGAATGACAAATATATTAAATGCAGCTGGAACACCGAGATTGGCAATGTTTTCATTAATAGTCGGTGCTGTAACAAATATAATTTTAGATTATGTTGCAATTGTGATTTTAAAAATGGGAATAGAAGGAACGGCATATGCAACATTAATTGGAAATGTTTTTGGTGCGATTATAGTAATGTATTTTTTATTTTTAGGGAAATTACCATTTAAAATAAATTTATTTGGATATAAATTAGAAAATATAAGTTTGATAAGATTAAAATTTAAAAATATGAAGTTAGAAAAAGAAATAGTGAAAGATATTGTGTCAATAGGAATGTCTCCATTTTTATTACAAGTAGCAAGTTCTTTAGTAGGACTTGTGATAAATAAAATAGTAGAATTAAACGGAGGGACATATGGAGTTGCAATAGTGACAATTATAAATTCGTATTTACCAATAATGACAATGACAGTTTATTCGGTGTCACAAGCAATTCAACCAATAATTGGATTTAATTATGGTGGTGAAAATTATAAAAGAGTAAAAAAATCTCTCTATATTGCAACCTTAATGGGTATTATATTATCAACGATATTTTGGATAATCGTTATGCTTATACCACGAGAAATGATACAATTTTTTAATTCTAAAGGGACCGAAATTAGTGTACAAATAGGAGTAAAAGCTTTAGTTATATACTTTTCTTTAATAGTACCGGCTTCTTTAGGAATTATTATACCTAATTATTTTCAAGCTACGGGAAGAGCGAGATATGCAGTAGTATTAAATTTGCTTAGACAAGTTGTTATATTTTTGTTAGTTGTAATTATATTTTCAAAAATTTGGGGACTTGATGGTGTTTGGTACGCTCAGCCATTTACAGATGGATTATTTTTCGTAGTATTATTAGGATTTTTCTATTTTGAAATAAAAGGACTGAATGAAAAAATAAAAAATAAAAAAATAGAAGTAAAGGAAGGTAATTAATGAATACGATAATATTAATGATATTGGGATATATTTTAGGAAGTATACCAAATGCTTTATGGATTGGAAAGATATTTAAAGGAATAGATGTGAGAGAGTATGGAAGTAAAAATACAGGCTCAACTAATGCAGCAAGAGTTTTAGGAGCAAAATTGGGAATATTAACTTTAATATTAGATATTTCAAAAGGAGCGATTCCAACATTTTTAGCGATGAAATATGGGAATTTATTTCAAGATACAGCAATAAATGGAATTTTAGTTGGAATTGTATCAATTTTTGGACATTCATTTTCAATATTTTTAAAATTTAAAGGAGGTAAAGCTGTCGCAACTACAGTTGGAGTATTTTTAATTTTAGTGCCTAAAGCGATTTTGTTTGCTGCTATAATATTTTTTGGATTATTTGCAATTTTTAAATATGTTTCATTATCATCAATGTTTTCAGCATTAAGTTTACCAATATTTATATATTTAATATATAAAAATATAAGTTTAACATTTTTTGGTATAATAATTGCTATTTTAATAGTTGTAAGACATAAATCAAATATTGAAAAATTATTAAATGGGACAGAGCAAAAATTTGAAATTAAAAAAAATAAAAATAAATAAATTGGGAGATAAAAATGAAAAATATATTAGTTATTGGTGGTGGAAGTTGGGGAACTTGCCTATCAAAGTTATTAATTGAAAATGGAAATAATGTATATTTATGGGAATATAGTGAGGAAGTAAAAAAGATTATTGAAGAAACACATGAAAATAAAATGTTTTTACCGGGAATAAAATTACCAAAAGAATTAAAATTAGTAAATAAATTTGATGAAGTATTAAATAATGTAGAGAAATATGGTAAAATAGATGTTATATTGCTTGCGACACCGACACAATTTTTAAGACCGTTGTTAAAACAATTAAAAGAGGCATTATCATATAATGTAATTATTGTAAATGTTGCAAAAGGAATAGAAATTTTTAGTAAAAAAAGAATTTCTGAAATAATTGATGAAGAATTAGAAGGTAAAAAATATACATATGTATTATTAGCTGGACCAACTCATGCTGAAGAAGTTGCAGCTCAATTACCTTCAGCAATATTGTCTGTATCACATGATGAAAATTCAGCTTTAATAATACAAAAATTATTTAGTAATAATTATTTTAGAGTATATACAGGAACAGATTTGATAGGAGCTGAATTAGGAGGAGCATTAAAAAATTGCTTAGCAATAGCAGCGGGAATTGCAGATGGTTTGGGATATGGTGATAATAGTAAAGCAGCTCTTATTACTAGAGGACTTAATGAAATTTTAGAAATTGGTAAATTTTATAATGTAAATCCAAAAACATTTATGGGACTTTCAGGCTTGGGAGATATAATTGTTACATGTACAAGTCAACATAGTAGAAATAGATATGTTGGGGAAGAATTAGGAAAAGGAAAAAAAATTGAAGAAATAGTTGCTAATATGAATATGGTTTCAGAAGGGGCAGAAACGATAAAAGCATTGTATGTAATAATACAAGATAATAATATAAAAGCACCGATATTTAGTGCATTGTATGAGGTAATATATAAAGGGAAACCTGTAACAGAATTAGTTTCATTATTTATGAATAGAGATTTAAGATCAGAATTTATATAAAGTAAATATATGGACGTTATTATATTAGTGAGAGAGGAGAGTGCTTTGGAAGAGAATAACTTAAACTTAATGTCTTTATATTTAAGTGATATACAAAAATATAGATTATTAACTAAAGAGGAAGAACAGGAACTTTTTAAGAGGATTAGAGAAGAAAATGATGAACAAGCAAGACAACTTTTAATATTATCAAATTTAAGATTAGTTATAAGTACAGCTAAAAAATTATTAGGAAATGGATTACCTTTAATAGATTTGATTAGTGAAGGTAACATTGGACTTATAAAGGCTATAAATAAATTTGATTATGATAAAGGTCATAGATTTAGTACATATGCTGTTTGGTGGATAAAACAATCAATTAAAAAAGCTATAATTAATACGGGAAGAGATATAAGAATACCGTCTTATAAATATGAACAATTAACTAAAGTGAATAAAGTAATAACAGAATATACAAATCGTCATGGAGAGGCACCGTCAATTGAGTATATAGCTAAAGAAATAGAGTTGAAAGAAAGTAAAGTTATATTATTATTGAATGAATTTCAAGATGTAATATCACTAAATGAAACAATAGGAGATAATATTTATTTAGAAGATGTTATAGGGGAAGACGCTAGTGTGGAAGAAGAAATGATAAAAGAAGATCAATTAATTGAGATGAGAGAACTTTTAGAAAAAATACTATCAGATAGAGAGAAAAGAATATTAGAATTAAGATATGGACTTTATGATAACAAAATACATACATTAAAAGAAATAGGGGAAATTTTAAATATTACTCGTGAAAGAGTTAGACAAATAGAGAAAAAGTCTATAATAAAATTAAAAAATCATTTTAAAGAATATAGAAAGTAATAGGAGGTTTAATATGCTAAATGTAAAAGTAGATAGAAAAGAATTATTAAAAGCTATTCAAATCGTAGAAAATGCTGTTTCGGAAAATAAAATAAGAGAAGTTTTGTCTGGAATTTATATAGAAGCAAAAGAAAATAATGTTATTTTAAATGGTACGGATTTAGAATTAGCAATCAATACACATATTATTGGTGAAATATTTAGTGAAGGAAAGATTGTAATAAAGCCTAAATTAATTGAAGAATTTTTAAGACAAATTTCTGATGAATTTATTGAATTAGTAGAGGAAACTGGAAAGTTAATTATAAAAACAGAAAGTATAAATACAGAATTTGCATTATATGATGCTGAAAATTATCCTATTCAAACTAAATTAGAAACGGGGGTTGAATATACATTTAATAAAAATAAATTATTAAATTATATTGAAAATGTTAAAGCCTCAGCTTCAGAAGAAACTGCAAATTTAGAAATAAATTGTATAAGATTTGAAATTGAAGAAAATAAATTGAAATTAATAGCATCAGATACATATAGATTAACATATATTGAAGATGAATTAGAAGAAAATGAAAAAAATAAAGAAGGTATAAGTGTAAGTATACCGCTTAAAACAATAAATGGTCTTATAAAAATAATGAAATTAATAGATCAAGAAGAGATAATTTTAAAATCAGATGGAATAAAAGTATTATTCAAATTTAAAAATGTTGAAATTTTAACGAGAATAGTTGAGTTACAATTTCCAAATTATAAAACACTTTTAAAAAGTGTACAGTATGATAAAAAAATATTATTAAATACGAAAGATTTTTTATCGGTATTAAAAAGAACATTAATTTTTGTTAGAGATAATAAAGAATCAAGAAATGGTGGAATATTTAATTTTGAAAATAATAAATTATTTTTAACTGGAATAAATGATAATGCTAAAATAAAAGAGGAATTATCTACAATTCAAGAAGGAGATAATTTAAAAATATCGTTAAATGTTAAATTTTTAGTAGATTATATTTCAATTTTAGAAGGAAAAGTTACAGAAATTAGATTATCAGGATCTAAAAATTCTGTAATAGTAAAAGATGAAGAAAATGAAAAATCTTTATACTTTACAATGCCGTTAGCTTTAAGAGAAGTATAATTAATATAAAAAATAGTCTCAAAGAATATATCTAAGAGACTATTTTTTTAATATGTAATTCCATTAATAAATTTATTTTCATATTCTATTGGTTCAGTACCAATTTTAAATAAAGCCATACGATTATCAAATCCATCAGAATCAAGTAATCCTACTTTTAAGTCAATAGTTCTAAATACTAAATCTTTACGTTTTAAGTAGTCATCAATAAATTCAAAATTTCCAACATTGTAATTTTCAATATTTACAACACCTTGCATATAAGTTTTCCATATAGGTCCTGCTGCATTTCCTCCCGTCATACGATGTGACATCGGTTTATTATCATCATTACCAACATAAACAACCGTAGCAAGAGTAGGAGTGTATCCAGTAAACCAAGCAGATATATAATCACTTGTAGTTCCAGTTTTTCCAGCCATAGGAATTAAGTTTCCATTTTTAAATACTTTTGCTGGAGCACCACTTCCATAGTTTACAGCATTTTGAAGCATATAAGTTAAAATAGCAACATCACTAGATTCAAAGATTTTTTCTTTAACAGGTTTAGCTTCATAAATAACTTCTCCAAATTTATTTTCAATTTTATATATATATTGAGGTGTAACTCTATATCCTCCATTTGCTAAAGCGGCATAAAATAAAGCTAAATCAATAGGTCTTGTAGAAATTGACCCTAAAGCTAATGTTAAATCTTTAGGAAAATCACCACCTGAAATTCCAGCATCTCTCCAAATTTTTTCTACTTTGTCTACACCAACACGCTGTAATAATTTTACTGGAACAACATTGTTTGATATTTCTAATGCTTTAGCCAATGTCATATTATCTCTAAATTTACGATCATAGTTATTTGGTGACCATTTTGAATTTCTTAAAGGTGAATCTTCCATAACAGTATTCATACCCATATTAGATTGAAGTGCTGCAAGATATATAATAGGTTTGAAAGAAGAACCGGGTTGTCTTAAAGCACTTGTAGCTCTATTAAATTCTCCTTTTTTATAATTTTTTCCTCCAACCATAGCTTTTACAAATCCATTACTTGGATCTATAGAGAATAAAGCACCATCTAAATTTTTTGAATTTCTTAAATTGTAGTTACTGTTAAATGCTTTGTATGCAGCTCTTTGCATATTCAAATCAACTGTAGAGTAAATTTTGAAACCATCAAATAAGAATTTTTGATCGCCTTCTTCAATTTTAAGAATTTTACGCATTTCATCAATAACAATAGTAGAAAATTCAGGAGCAATATTTGATGAAGATGCTTGATTTTCATTTTTCTTGTCATCTTTTACTTGTGCAAATTGTATTTTTTCATTCATAGCTTTTTCATATTCAGCTTCATTTATAAATTTATAATTATACATTTGATGTAAAACGACATGTTGTCTTTCAATAGCATTTTCTATTTTTGAATATTTAGTAGGGGATTTTGGTAAACTTGCTAAAATAGCAGCTTGTGCAATCGTTAAATCTTTTGGTTGTTTATTAAAATATTTTAAAGCTGCATTTTTAATACCGTAAGCTCCTTGTCCAAAATAAATTGTGTTTAAATAATTTTCTAAAATTTCATCTTTAGTATATTTTTTTTCAATTTCTATTGCTAAAATAGCTTCTTTAAATTTTCTAATAAATGTTCTTTCAGGGCTTAAAAAAGCATTTTTAGCAAGTTGTTGAGTAATTGTACTTCCTCCTTCACGCCCACGACCGGTAATTGTAAGTAAAAAAGCTTTCCCTAATCTTGAAAAATCAAATCCGTGATGGCTTCTAAATTTTCTGTCTTCAATAGCTAAAAAAGCATTTTGAACATGAAGTGGAACGTCCTTTATACTGATAGGATCTCTATTTTCAACTGAAATACTATCAAGTTGATTACCATTTATATCGTAAATAATAGAAGGTGATAGTGGACTATAACTTTCTATCAATTCAACAGGGGCTTCTTTTTTTAATGTATAAAATGTATAGCCGATTGAAGCTGTTATAATTATAGCAATACAAATAATAATTTTAGCAAATAATGGAATAGGTTTACGTTTTTTTATTTTTGTATAAATCTTTTTTTTATCTTTTTTATTGTCCATTTTCTTTCTCCTTTTTAACTTTTAATTGCCCGCAAGCTGCAGCAATATCTTCCCCTTTTGTTTCTCTCAATGTTACATTTATTCCTTTATTTTTCAAAATATTATAAAATTCTTTCTGTTTAGCTTTAGATGGTGTAACATAAGGTTTTCCCATAACATGATTGTATGGAATTAAATTAACCAAACAATTAAATGAACGCAAATAATTTATTAAATCATATGCATCACTTACTTCACAATTTAAGTCATCTATTAAAATGTATTCAAAAGTAATACGATTGTTTGATTTTTTCTGATATTCAATTAAAGCTTCTTTTAATTCAGCCAAAGGCCATTTTTTATTTAAAGGCATTATTTTTGTTCTAATATCATCTTTAGCAGCGTGAAGTGAAATTGCTAAATTTACTTGATGTTCACTTTCTGTAAATTTTTTAATTCCGGGAACAATACCACTTGTAGAAACTGTAAAATTCCTTTTTGAAAAGTTTTGTCCTTTTGGAGAATTCAATAAATTAATAGAATTCATTACACTGTTAAAGTTTTGAAAAGGTTCTCCCATTCCCATATAGACAACATTTCCTAATTTTTCTCCTCTTTTTTCTAAATATTTTTGTATTTGATAAAATTGAAGTACAATTTCCGATGTATTAAGATTACGCTCGTAAGTCATTGTAGCAGTAGCACAGAAATCGCACCCAACTAAACAACCAATCTGCGATGAAACACAAAGAGTATGTCTGTTTTTATGTAAAATTAATACACTTTCAATAAGTTTTGTATCATTTAACTTAAATAAAAATTTTTCGGTATCTTTATCTTCTGAAATTTGATGTCCAACAATTTCTAATTTAGGTAATAAAAAAATTTCTTTTAATAATTCTCTATCTTTTTTAGAAACATTAGAAAATTCATCTATATTAAAAACCATTTTGTTATGAAGCCAATCAAAAACTTGATTTGCTGTAAATTTTTTGAAATTATTTTCAATAAATAGTTTTTGTAATTCGTCAAGAGATAATCCTAAAATATCTACTTTTTTTATATTTTGATTTTTAGTCACTATTTTCTCCCAAAAGTAATAAAATTACTATTCCTTTCTTTAAATTTTACTACTATATAATACCATATTTTTTATAAATTTTATAGTTTTTTTTATAAAATAGTTGTGTTATAATTGCGATATAAAATTTTAAACAAAGATAGTAAAAAATTAAAAAAAATTAAAAATAGACTTGTATAAAATTAAAAAAAGTGTATAATAATAATTAAAGGAGTGAATAAATGCAAGGTGGAATTGATTTAGAACAAAGAAAAAAGACAATACAAGAGAAAATGTTAAAAATAAAAAATAAAATTATTGTAATGAGTGGAAAAGGTGGAGTAGGAAAAACAACAGTTTCAGTGAATTTAGGGTATGGGCTAGCTAAAAAAGGATATAAAGTTGGAATACTTGATGCTGATTTACACGGACCAAATGTTCCTATAATGTTTGGGAAAGAAGGTATTAAATTATCAAAGTTAGAAAAACCACTAAAAATAAATGACAATTTAAAAATAACATCACTTAGTTTTTTTGTACCAGATGAAAATCCTATAATATGGAGAGGACCACAAAAATTAGGGGCAATTCAAGAAATGTTATTGTATGTAGAGTGGGGAGAAATTGATTTTTTAATTGTAGATTTACCACCTGGAACAGGAGATGAAACATTAACAATAGCTCAAGATATAGGGAAAGATGCAAGAACAATAATTGTTACAACGCCACAGAAGGTCGCATTACTTGATTCGAGAAGAAGTGTCAAATTTTCAAAATTATTAAATTTACAACCTTTAGGAATAATTGAAAATATGAGTGGATTTGTTTGTCCGGATTGTAATCAAGTTGTTGATATATTTAAAAAAGGTGGAGCTGAAGAGATGGCAGTTGAAACAAAAACGACATTTTTAGGTGCAATACCTATGGATAAAAATGTTGTAGAAGCTGGAGATAATGGCTACCCTTATGTAGAAAATGAAAATTCAATAGCAACAGTTGAAATGAATAAGATTATAAAAAGAATATTAACGCATTTAGATGTTAATAAATTGGAGGAAAAATGAAAGTATTAATTTTTAATGGAAATGAAAAAAATAGAAAATTATCAGCACAATTATGTAAAGAAATAGGATTTAATACATTAGTTACTGGAGAAGAGGAACAAGCGATTGATTATTTGAAAACGGAGACAATTGATGTTGTTTTAATTGATTCAAAATCATTAAAAAATACAAAAAAATATATAAAAGAAATTTTGAAATATAGAGTAAAAGAATATATAGTATTGTCAATAGATGCAAAAGATAAATATTCAAAAGTGGAAGCATTATTGGATGGTGTAGATGATTATATTTATAATAATTATACAATGGAAGAATTATCTGCAAAATTACAAGCTATAATGAGGGTAATAATAAGATTTTCTCAAAAAGATAGATCTGAATTGTTGTCGGTAGATGATTTGACATTAAATCCATTAAATAGAGAAGTTAAAAGAGCTGGTAAAGTTATTTCATTGACAAATAAAGAATTTTTATTATTAGAGTATCTTTTAAGAAATAAAAATAGAGTTTTAACGAGAACAATGCTATCTGAAAAAATATGGGACATTGATTTTATATCAGAAAGTAATATAGTAGATGTTTATGTTAATTTCTTAAGAGTGAAAATAGATAAAGGGCATAGTAAAAAAATAATTACTACTATGAGAGGTGTAGGTTATATTATTAAAGATGAAAATGTAGAAAATTAGTAAATAAAAGAAAAAGCAAAATAAAAATTTGCTTTTTTTAAATTTGTATGTTAAAATATTGTAAGAATGAAAAAGAAATAAAAAATATTAGGAGGAATTATGTTTGAGCAAGTAAAATTACCTTATGAATTTAGTGCGTTAGAACCACATATTGATGCAAAAACAATGGAGATACATTACGGTAAACATCACGCAACATATACAAACAATCTAAATGAAACATTAAAAAATAATGCTCCACATTTATTAGAAAGTTGTATTGGTTCAATTTTAAAAAAATTAGATGAATTACCAGAAGAAATAAGAGGTGCTGTTAGAAATAACGGTGGAGGATTTTATAATCACAACTTATTTTTCACAACAATTAGCCCTAATGGTGGGGGAGAACCAAAAGGTGCATTAGCTGATAAAATTAAAGAAGATTTTGGAAGTTTTGAAAATTTCAAAACTAAATTTTCACAAGCTGCAGCAACTAGATTTGGATCAGGTTGGGCTTGGTTAGTAGTAAATAAAGATGGAAATTTAAAAGTAACTTCAACAGCAAATCAAGATACTCCATTTATAAAAGGAGCAACTGGATGTGAATGTTCAGAAGGTAGACCAATTTTAGGATTAGATGTTTGGGAACATGCATATTACTTAAATTATCAAAATAGAAGAGCTGACTACATTGCTGCATTTTTCAATGTAATTGACTGGGATGTAGTTGCCGAAAAATTTGCTGGGTCTAAATGTTCAAAATAAATAAATGATAATTTTAACACAAAACACTATTAAGAAATAATAGTGTTTTTTATATAGAAATTAAAATATTATTATTAATACATAAATAATTTAATGTTTTGATATAGAAAAAAGTTATATCAAACTAATAAAAAAAGATATTTTACAAAAAATGAAATATATAATAAAATAAGTTTACAAAATTAAAATATATATTTTATAAAATACAAAATAGGAGGAATGAAATGAAAAAATTATTATTAGGATTAGTAGCAGGTTTAGTTTTAGTAGCTTGTGGTAACAAAGCTGAAGTACCTGAAGCTAAAGCAGAAGCAAAAACAGAAAAATTAGTTATCGGAGCGACACCGGTACCACATCAAGAATTATTAGAATTAATTAAAGATGATTTAGCTAAAGAAGGAGTAGAATTAGTTATACAACAATTTAATGATTATGTGCAACCAAATAAATTAGTTGCTTCAGGTGAATTGGATGCGAACTTTTTCCAACATATTCCATATATGGAAACATTTGCAAAAGAAAATAATTTACAATTAGTATCAATTGGAGGAGTTCATTTAGAGCCAATGGCGGTATATTCAGATAAAATTAAAAATCCAGCAGATTTCAAAAATGGAGATACAATATTAATTCCAAATGATCCAACTAATGGTGGAAGAGCATTAATTTTATTAGATAAAGCAGGAATCATTAAATTAAAAGATAATACAAATTTAACAGCTACAGTAAACGATATAGTTGAAAATAGTAAAAATTTAAAAATTGAAAGTTTAGCAGCTGAACAAATTGCACCAAGATTATCGGAAGTTACAGCAGCAATAATTAATGCAAATTATGCTTTAGATGCTAAATTATCAAATGATCAAAGAATATTAGTTGAAGATAAAGATTCACCTTATGTAAATATAGTAACAGTTGCTAAAGGAAAAGAAAATGAACCTAAATTCCAAAAATTAATGAAAGCTTTACACTCTGAAAAAGTTAAAAAATATATTGAAGAAAAATATAACGGAAGTGTATTACCAGCATTTTAGTAAATTTTAAAAAATAAAAGATAAAAAAATTATCATTGATATAAAGAAATTGAATAAAGTTAAACTGTTAAAGGTTGATTTCTAAAAATTTTAGAAGTCAATCTTTTTAAATTGTTCTAAATGATATTTTTTCATATTTTATATTATCTAATAAATTATTAAAATAAGTAATTTTTATGTTGCTTTATTTGTTAATTATTAAATTTTAAATATATTGTCTGTATTTTTATTGAAAAAAATTTAGTTTATTGATATAATTTATAGGCAGTATTATTTTACTAAAATTATGAAAAAACTAAGTATTAAAACTATAAAAAATTCAAGTTAGAAAGTGAAAAAAATGATTAAAAATAATATAAAATTAGATATAGTAAATTTGTTTGATGAAATTCAAAATGGTAAATATAGTAATATTCAAATGAATTATTATTTTAATAAAAATAATTATAATATAAAAGAAAAAATGTTTGTAACAAATGTAATAAATGTTACTTTAAAAAATTTAATTTATATTGATTATTTATTAGGAAAAGCTACTAAAAACATTCAAAAAAGGAAGATAAAACAATTATTGAGAATATCAGTTGCACAATTATATTTTATGGATAGTGATAATGCTGGAGTTGTTTTTGAAGCAGGAGAAATAGTGAAACTTATAAATAAACATCAGGTAGGATTTGTAAATGCTGTATTACAATCAATTTTAAAAAATAAAGAAAAATATGAAAATGAAATTCCTGACGATAAGAAAGATGGAATTTTGTTGTCGTATCCACAATGGTTTGTAAATAAGTTAAAAGCTGAAAATTTTAATGAATATTTAGATATAATGAAAAGTTATAAACAAAAAAGTTACTTGTCTGTGAGATATAATTCAAAAGTTTTAAATAAAGTTATTTTTGAAAATATAATAGAAGAAGTTAAAAGTAAGATTTTGTTTAATGTAGATGAAGTTTATTATTTATCTAATGGAAATATTTTAACGCATGAAGAATTTAAAAAGGGAAATATTATAGTACAAGATGCTTCATCGTACTTAGCTGTAAAAAATCTTGATGTAACAGAAGAAGATGTAGTATTTGATGCGTGTGCGGCTCCCGGGGGAAAATCGTTAGCTATTTTACAAAAATATAACCCTAAAAAATTGATTGCAACAGATATTCATAAACATAAAATTGAAATTTTAAATAAATTAAAAAATAAATATGAATATAATAATTTTGAAATAAAATTAAATGATGCAAGAGAGATAGAAAAACTGAACATTCAATTTGATAAAATATTATTGGACGTACCGTGTAGTGGACTTGGAGTTTTACGGAAAAAGCCTGAAAAAATTTATGAATTGACGAATGAACAAATAAAATTATTAAAAAAATTGCAAAAAACTATATTTGATAGTGGATATAAGGTATTAAAATCTGGAGGAATTTTAGTTTATAGTACATGTACTTTTACAAAAAATGAAAATACAAATAATGTAAAAAGCTTTTTAGAAAAATATGATGATTTAGAAATGATGGAAGTTTTAGTGCCAGAAAATGTTAATGTGACTAAAGATGAATTCGGTGGTGTATATATAAATTATAAAAATATATATTTAGATGGATTTTATATAGCTAAATTTAAGAAAAAATAATGTAGTAAAGATAGGAGAAAGAGATGCAGTTTACATTAGAAAAAGAAGTAAAATATGTTTTAGATAAATTAAATCAAAATGGGACTGGATTTCTAGTTGGTGGAGCTATAAGAGATATGATTTTAGGAATAATTCCTGACGATTATGATTTTGCTACTGATATTGATTATGATAAATTAAAAATAATTTTTAAAGAGAATAATCCAAAAGAGGTTGAAGCACATTTTGGGATTTTAATGATAAAAGTAAATGGCAAAGAATTTGAAATTGCTAAATATAGAAAAGAAATTGGTATATTAAATAGTAGATATCCTAAAAAAATTAAATTTGTTCAAACGATTACGGATGATTTAGCTAGGAGAGATTTTACTATAAATGCGTTGGCGTATAATGAAAAAGAGGGCTTAATAGATCTTTATGGTGGTGTTCAAGATATAAAAAATAAAGTGGTAAGATTTGTTGGAAATCCAAAATTAAGAATAGAAGAAGATGCTTTAAGGATAATGAGAGCTTTTAGATTTATGGCTAAACTAGGATTTGAATTAGATAAAAAAACGGAAAATGCTATATATGAAAAACGAAAATTTTTAAATAAAATTTCAAAAGAAAGAATTTTTGATGAAATAAGTAAAATTTTGGTAGCACCTTATGTAAAAAATACATTAAAAATTATGAAAAGATTACTAATTTTAGAAATATTAATTCCAGACATAAAATATTTATATGAAGTGGATCAAATAGAAAAAAAAGATACATTCAAAAAAATATTATCTACAATTTCTAAAACAAAATGTGATTTAATAACAAGATTATCAGCTTTATTTTATCAAATTGGAAAAGTAAATAGTGAAACAATTGATGGAAAAGGGCAAAGAAGCTATGATGGATATGAAAGAGAGAGTAGTTTTTTAGCAGAAACAGTATTAAAATATTATCGTGCATCAAATGAAATAACAAGTTCTGTAAAAAAAATAGTGTATAATCATTTATTGCCTGAAAAAAATATAAGTGATAAAATATTAAAAAAAATAATTTTAGATTTTGATGATAGAAATTTTAATCGATTATTAGATTTAATTGAAGCAGATTTAGATGAAAATGATGTTGAAAAAACAAAATTAGTGAATAATTTGAAAAATAAAATATTTGCAATAATGTCAGAAGGACCAATTCTAAGATTAAAAGATTTAGATATAACAGGTGTGGATTTGATAAATATAGGATTTGATAATAGGAGTATAAATAATATTAAATTAGAAATTTATGAAGAAATACTTGATAAATATTTAAAAAATGATAAACAAGAAATTGTAGATTATTTGATAAAAAAATATAATTTAACTTGTGAATTAAAATATGAAAAGAGTTGTGGAGCAGTAATTTATAGTAACAAAAAAGATAGATTTTTAATTGTAAAAATGTACAATGGTAATTGGGGATTTGCAAAAGGTCATATTGAAAACGGTGAAACAGAAGTTGAAACAGCAATTCGTGAAGTTAAAGAAGAAACAAATGTTGATATAGAAATAAATAAAGAAATTAGAAAAGTTGTAAAATATATACCAAATAATGAAATTTTTAAAGAAGTTGTATTTTTTTTAGGAGAAACTGTTGGAGAAGAAAATATAATACTTCAAGAAGATGAAATTGAAGATTATGAGTGGTGCAATGTCGCTGAAGGAATGAAGCTTATTACATATAAAGTTCAAAGAGATGTCTTGAATGAATTTGCCAAAATAATATATAAAAATAAAATTACTGAAGATAGTGAATGGTATATTTAAAGGAGGAAAATGTACGAAGTAGTATTATTAGATATAGATGATACATTGTTTGATTATCAAAAAGCAGAAGAAAAAGCAATGTATGAAACATTTTATGAATTAGGATTTTTTGAACAAAATAGTAAAAAAGATTATGAAAAATTTGTAAAAGAATATGAAATTATAAATTTAAAATTATGGAAAGAATTAGAAAAAGGTAAAATAAAGATAGAAAATTTAAAAATAAATAGATTTAAAGAAACTTTTAATAAAATCAATTTAGTTTATTATGATGAGAAAAAATTTAGTAAAAAATATTTAGAGAAATTAGGAGAAGGGACTTATTTATTTGATGGTGCAGAAAAATTTGTAAAATATTTAAGTGAAAAAAATTATAAATTAGCAATTATAACGAATGGTATAAAAGAAGTACAAATTCCGAGAATAAAAAATTCAAAGATAAATAAGTATATAGAAACTATTATTATTTCAGAAGAAGTTGGAGTAAGTAAACCTAATCCATTAATATTTGAAAAAGCGTTAGAAAAATTAAATTATAATGGAGAAAAAAGTAAAGTTATAATGATTGGAGATTCACAGACGGCAGATATAAAGGGAGCTAATAATTTTGAAATTGATAGTTGTTGGATAAATTTAGTAAAACGTAAAAAAAATGAAGCGATAAATGCCACATTTGAAGTTGAAAGTTATGAAGAATTATATGAAATTTTATAGAAATTAAGATAAAAGAAAAAAATAGATTTTTAATGATAAAAACTTAATTAAAAAAAGTTTTGAAAAAATAAAAAAATATGATATAAATATAATGAATAGCTATAATAAATAAATATTTATATTGATAAAATAATATAATACAAAATGGAAAGAGAGGAAATATAGTATGAATGGATATTTAAGTTTTGTTTTGCATGCACATTTACCATATGTAAGACATCCAGAGTATGAAGAATTTTTAGAAGAAGATTGGTTATTTGAAGGGATTACTGAAACATATATTCCTCTTTTAGAGATGTTTGAAAATTTAACAAGAGATAGAATACCATGGGAATTGACTATGACAATGTCTGGAACTTTAGTAAATATGTTAAATGATAGTTTACTTAGAGAAAGATATGTTAATCATCTTAATAAATTAATTAAATTTTGTGAATTAGAAGTTGAAAGATTAAAAGAATATCCAGATATGCTAAAAGTTGCTAATCATAACTTATGGTTTAATAAAAGAGCTAGAGATGTTTATGAATATAAATATGGTAGAGATTTAGTTGGTGCATTTAGGAAATATCAAGATCAAGGAAATTTAGAAATAATACCAGTAACTGCTACACACGGATTTTTACCGACAATGAAAGATTACCCTGAAGCAGTAAATGCTCAAGTATATATGGCTAAAAAAGATTATATTAGAAATTTTGGTAGAGATCCAAAAGGAATTTGGTTAGCAGAATGTGCTTATTATCCCGGGCAAGTTTAATATTTATATAAACATGGAATAAGATACTTTTTAGTTGATGCACACGGATTAATGTATAGTTATCCAAGAAC
>CAURVQ010000010.1:0-33065 GCA_963528625.1 uncultured Leptotrichiaceae bacterium
ATAATTACCACAGGATTTTAAGTCCTGTGCGTCTACCAATTTCGCCACCAAGGCATAATTCATAAGTCGCACTGACAAAATTGATTATACACTATTTATTTTTTTTTGTCAACTTTTTTTTAAAAAAATTTTTTTTAAAAATTTTACGACTTAATTTTTCTACATTTATAATAACTTACTTTTTATTAACTCATTTTATTTTTTATACAATTTAAACTATTAAATGTTATTTAAAATATTTTTATCATAATTTATATTTTTTAGATTCCATTATTCTATCTAAAATAACAATAGCAGTGGCTGCTTCCAACACAACTATCGCTCTAGGCACTATAACTGGATCATGTCGTCCTTTCACTTCCAAAATATCATTTTTTTTCGTTTCTAAATTAACAGTTTTTTGTACCTTTGAAATTGAAGCTGTTGGCTTTATTGCCACACAAAAATTAATCGGCATCCCTGTCGTTATCCCACCAATAATTCCTCCATTATTGTTTGTGTAAGACTTGATTTCTCCATTTTCATCAAAATACATCTCATCATTTGCCTCGTACCCAGTCATACAAGTTATATCAAATCCAGCTCCAAACTCTACTCCTTTAACTGACGGAATTGAAAACATCATTCGTGAAATTTCACTTTCTATCGATTCAAAAAATGGATCTCCAATTCCAGCTTTCATTCCTTTCACCATTATTTCTACAATTCCACCTAATGAATCTCCTTCTTCTCGAGCTTTCATTATTACATTTTCCATCTCAATTGCTACATTTTCACTTAATGTTGGCAATACCATTTTTCTAAGTTCATTTATTTTTTTTAAATTTATATCTTTTTCCTCAAAATCTCTATCTTTTATATCCTTTAATGACTTAATGTGAGCCCCTATCAAGATACCTTTTTCTTGTAAAAGCTGTTTTGCAATAGCTCCAGCAAAAACGATAGAAGCCGTAATTCTTCCTGAAAAATGTCCGCTTCCTCTTATATCATTATAGCCGTCATATCTATTTATTCCTGGCCAATCAGCATGTCCTGGTCTTGGCTTTTTCTTAAGTTCACTATAGTCCTTTGATCTTTGGTCATTATTTCTCACAATCATCGCTAAAGGTGTTCCTGTCGTCACTCCATTAAAAAATCCACTCAAAATTTCAAATTCATCTTTTTCTATTCTTGGCGTTGTAAGTTTTGACTTTCCCGGTGCTCTTCTTTTCATTTCCTCTTTTATAAATTCTAAATCCAATTTTGTCCCTGCTGGAATACCGTCAATATTTATTCCTAACGCCACTCCATGTGACTCTCCAAATAGTGAAATTTTATAATTTTTCCCAAAATTCGCTGCCATATTTTCTATTTTTTCTATTTTACAAGAAAAATCCCTTTCTAAAATATATTTTAAATTTTTTCTATTTCTCCACCCATTTTAACAAAATCTTCCCAAAAATGTGGATATGATTTTCTAACACTTTCTGCTTCATCAATTACAATTTCATTTCTACATCTTGTTGAAGCTATCGCAAGTGACATCGCAATTCTATGATCGTTCCACGCACTTACTTCTACTCCACCTTCAAATTCGTTAACTCCTTGAATTACAAGATTATCTCCAACTTCTTCAATTTTTGCTCCAATCTTATTTAATTCTGTTTTAATAGATATTATTCTATCAGACTCTTTTATTCGCAATCTTTCAGCATTAATTATTTTAGTTTCTCCCTTGCTCAACGCCCCAAGTACAGTCAAAATCGGTGCAATGTCCGGGCATTGTGATACATCAATTATTGTTCCCTTCGTTTTGCTCGGCTTTACAATTACATAATCATCAAAAATTTCTAATCTCACTCCCATTTTTTGTACTATCTCAATAATAGCTTTATCTCCTTGCAACGAATGTTTATTCACATACAAACATTTTATTTCATTATCTTTATTCGCACTAATTATTCCAGCAACAATCCAAAAAGCTACTTGCGAATAGTCACCCTCAACTGTATAATTAAATGGCTTATATTCTTGATTTCCTTTTATTTCAAAACTTTTATAATCATTATTTTTTATCTTAATTCCAGACAATTTTAATATTTCTAATGTTAAATCAATATATCCCTTTGACTCCAAATTTTTATTAATTACAATTTTTGAATCTCCATCAAGTAGAGGTAAAGCATAAAGTAATCCTGTTATAAATTGAGAACTTATATTTCCATCAATTTTATAATTTCCCGCTTTTAATTTCCCGTTCACTTTTAAAGGCAATTTACCTTTGCTTGTTTCGTATTTTATTCCTTGCTCATCAAATATTTTATAATATACATCAAGTGGTCTATCTACCAATTTTCCTTTCCCATCAAAAACTAATTCATTTTCATTCGTTAATCCAACAGGAATTAAAAATCTAATTGTAGATCCAGATTCATTACATTGTATCTTTAATATTTTAGGTATAACTCTTCCACTATTTCCAATTATTTCTAAACTATTTTCACTTTTTTTAATTTTTGCTCCCCAATTTCCCATTATTTCCGTTGTTGTTGTTATATCTACCGAAAATTTTAAGTTATCAATTTTTGATTTTTTTTCACTATTTGCCAAAGATGCAGCAATTATTGCTCTATGTGAATAACTTTTTGATGGAGGTATTTCTATCGTTCCACACAATTCCTTTGGTTTAATTTTAACTTTCACTTTACTTTCTCCTCTTTTTTACAATTTATTCAAAAAACTCAGTTTCATTCATTTTAACAATTTCAACTTTTCCAATTTCTTTTAAAAATACAAAATTTATTCCTCCTGAAATACTTTTTTTATCTCTTTTCATTATTTCTTTTATTTTTTCTATCGGATATTTTATTTCTGTCGGTAAATTAAGCTTTTCTAACAAGTTTTTCACTCTTTCAAGCTGTCCATTTTGTGTAATATTTTTTTGCACACCAATTCGTATAATATCTATCATTCCTGTTGAGATTGCCTCTCCATGTGAATACACATCATAATTTGTATATTGCTCAATGGCATGACCTATCGTGTGTCCAAAATTTAAAATCATTCGTAAATTTTCCTCTTTTTCATCTTTTTCCACAACTTCTTTTTTAATTTCACACGAACGCATTACAATTTCATTTATATATTTCATCAAATGTTCTCGTATTATTTTTTTATAATTTTTAGCGTAACTATTTTCAGACACTTCATACACTATTTTTTCAAGTTTTTCAAAAAATTTCTTATCATAAATACAACCATATTTAACTATTTCAGCAAATCCATCATAAAAATATCTATCAGTCAATGTTTTCAAAAATTTATTATCTATAAGCACCAATTTAGGTTGATGAAATGCTCCTATCAAATTTTTCCCTTCTGGCAAATCAACTCCAACTTTTCCTCCAACACTACTATCTACTTGAGAAATTATAGTTGTAGGTATTTGAATAAAATTAATTCCTCGCAAAAATGAGGCCGCTGCAAATCCTGCAATATCTCCAACAACTCCACCACCAAAAGCTACAACTAAATCTTTTCTTTTAATATCAGCTTTTACCATTGCCGAGTAAATGCCTTGCATTACACCAATATGTTTATTTTTTTCCCCCGCTTCAAGCACATAAACAGTATAATCAAAATTTTTAAACATCAAATTATACTTATTTTTATATATTTTTTTTATATTAGAGTCCGTTATTATAAATAATTTTTCTCCCTTATAAACTTCTTTTATATAAAAAGAGAATTGTTCTAAATAATCCTCTCCAACAATGATATTATAAGTTTTTTCACCTAAATCAATTTGTAATTTTTGTATACTTTCCATAAAAATACTTCCTTAAATTTTTATATTTTATTTTAAATTATATCTTCCTAAATTTCGTTTTATATATTTACACTCAAACTCCTCAGGCAAAATATCCATCAATATATCATCATATCTTTTTCCCATAAATTCTATACTTTTTCTAATTCTACCTACTTCTTTAAATCCTACTTTTTTGTATAAATTATACGCTATCGTATTATATTCAAAACATGCTAACGATATATTTTTCAAATTTAAAAATGAAAATCCAAAATCTAACAATAAATTCATAGCTTCAGTTCCATATCCCATATTTTGATATTTATCATTTGCAAGCATTATTCCTAAAACACCAGTTCTGTGCAACTCATCAATATGATTAAACCCAACATTCCCAACAAGTTCATCATCTTCAATTCTTCTTACAGCAAATTGATATTTTTGTTTTTTAAAAAAATCTAAATTTTCTTTTTCTTTCTCTACATCAATTATATTTGTATAAACAATACTCCCAATACCAACCATAAGCTCAGTATTATTAACCATTTCTGTATATTGCTCCACGTCATCATACGAAATTGGACTTAAATACAACTTATCTCCCACTATTTTTTTATAATATTTTCTTTCGTCCATCTTTTTCACTTCCTATTTTACTCAGCTTCCTCCAACTTTTCTCTACCTCTTGTTGAATTTATAAATTTTTCTTTTAATGTCCCAACATCTTTACTCATTAAAGCTTCTTTTATAATATCTAATTCATTTTCAAATTGTTGGATCATATTTAATAGATTTTCTCTATTACCTAAAAATAATTCTGACCATAAATCTTCATTTATTTTAGCAATTCGTGTTAAATCTCTATATGAATCTCCAACATATTTTTTCGTGTCATATTTTTTATTGTCACTATTTACAAGCGAAACTGCTATCACATGAGTAAGCTGACTTGTAAACGCAATTATTTCATCATGTTCTTTCTCTGTTAAATAACTCACTGTTTTAAACCCAACAGCTTTTATTATTTTTTCAAATAAGTCAATATTTTCTTTTTTATTTTCTTCATTTTTTATTAAAATATAATTTGCATTTTTAAAAACTGTACTATCTGCATAGTCAATCCCTCTTTTTTCTCTTCCTGCCATTGGATGTCCAAAAATAAAATCAATATTTTTATTACTTTTTTTAATAATAGGATTAATTTCTTCCATTATTTTCCCTTTTATTCCAACAACATCAGTAACTACAACACCGTCTTTAAAATTTTCTAAATTATTTATAAAAAATGATTTTATTATATTAGGATAAAGAGTTATTATTACTAAATCTGCTTTTTGTAACGGCTCTTTTGTTTTAACAAATCCCTCTTTTATAATTCCCATTTTTTTAGCTTTTTCAAGTGTATCTTCATCAATATCAATTCCGTAAACTGTATTAACACCAATATTCGTAAGAGCTTCTGCAAATGCACCTCCTACTACTCCAAGACCAACCACTGTCACTGTTAAATCTTTAATATTTTTTCCCATTTTCTCTCCACTTTTATTTATAAAATTTATATTTATTTTAGTTTTTACAAATTTAACTTATTGTTAAAATGTTAATTTACATTAAGTTCCTATACTTTTTTCTACTTTGTTTTAAAAGTTTTCCCAACAACATTTGCAATAGCTTCCACTTTTTTCATCATTTCAGCAAACACTTCTTCTTTTAATGACTGTGGACCGTCTGACAATGCTTTATCTGGCTCAGGATGGACTTCCACCATAAGTCCATCAGCTCCTGCTGCTATTCCTGCCATTCCTATTGGCTCTACCATCCAGTATTTACCCGTTCCATGTGCTGAATCAAAAACTATTGGTAAATGTGTAAGTTTTTTTATCATAGGAATTGCATTTATATCCATCACATTTCTATATGCAGTTTCATAAGTTCTTATTCCTCTTTCACAAAGTACTACATTTTCATTTCCACCAGCTAAAATATACTCAGCTGACATAAGCCATTCTTCTATTGTCGCACTAAGTCCTCTTTTTAATAACACTGGAATTTTAGTTTTTCCAACTTCCTTTAATAAATCAAAATTTTGCATATTTCTTGCACCTATTTGAATCATATCTAAATGTGGACCAAATTCGTGCAACTGTGCAATAGACATTATTTCACATATTATAGGTAATCCTGTTTCAGCTTTAGCCTTTTTCATAAGCTCTATGCCTGCCATTCCCAATCCTTGAAAAGCATAAGGTGAAGTTCTCGGTTTCACAACTCCTCCACGCAACATATTTGCACCGTATTTTTTTACAATTCTTGCCGTCTCCATTATTTGTTCTTCATTTTCTACAGAGCAAGGTCCTGCCATCATAACAAGATTATTCCCTCCAATTTCAACATTTCCTACTTTTACTATTGTATCTTTCGGTTTAAATTTTCTACTTGCTCTTTTATACGGTTCTTTCACTCTTTGTACATCAAGAACTGTATCTATTGCCAAAATTCTATCCATATCTACAATACTTGTATCTCCTATAACACCGACTATCGTATATTCACTCCCTTTTGATATATGAAAATCTAATTTATATTCTTCTTTAATTCTTTTCAAAACTTTTTCTACACCTTTTTGATCCTCACTCGAATCTATTTTAATAATCATTTTGCCTCCAAACATATAAAACATAAACTCTTTCTATTTTTTATAATAAATATTTTAATTTTTTAATCAATAAAATCTATTACTTTATATTATAACAAATGTATATATCTTTAGTAAAATATATTAAATTCATATTTCATTTATCTAAGTTATACTTAAATTATATATTTTTAAAATCTTTAATCATTCTAAACATAAACTCAATTTATCATTCCATTAATAATAGATATTTTATTTATATCAATTATTGTGCTATAATTCTTGCATAATAATTAAAAAATAAATAAAAGATTTTTAGGAGGACATATGAAAAAATTATTATTAATGATTTTAGCATTAACAGCATTCGTTATTAGCTGTGGACAAAAAAAAGCATCAAACGGTGATGTTATTAAAATAGGAGTTATCGCTCCATTAACGGGAGAAGTTGCTCAATACGGAACAGCTGTAAAAAATGGAATTGTTTTAAAAGTTGACGAAATTAACGCTAACGGTGGAATAAACGGTAAAAAGGTTGAGTTAGTTATCGCAGATAGTAAAGGTGATTCTCAAGAAGCTGTAAATATTTTCAAAAAAATGGTTTCACAAGATAAAATTGACTTATTAATTGGAGAAGTTATCTCATCTGCTTCATTAGCAGTTTCAGATTTAGCTCAAGCTGCTAAAGTACCTATGATTACTGCTTCATCAACTGCTTTAGATGTTACAAAAGGTAAAGATTATGTATTTAGAACTACATTTACAGATCCTTTCCAAGGTAAAGAAGTTGCATCTTATGCAAAAGAAAAAGGATTCAAATCAGTTGCAGTATTAACAAACAGTTCAAGTGATTACTCTGTTGGATTAGCTGATGCATTCAAAGCTCAAGCTTCTCAAGATGGAATTAACATTGTTGAAGAAAAATATACTAAAGATGATAAAGATTTCAAATCATTATTAACTAAAATTAAAGGACAAAATCCTGAAGTTATATTCATTCCTGACTACTATAACACTATTGGATTAATCTTAACTCAAGCAAATGAATTAGGAATTAAAGCTCAATACTTAGGTGGAGACGGATGGGATGGAATCCAAACTAACTTCGGTGCTCAAGCTGAAGGAGCTATTTTTGCAAGTCAATTCGCTCCAGATGATACTGAGCCAAGCGTACAAAAATTCATTGCTGACTATAAAGCAAAATACTCTAAAGAGCCAACTATTTTTGAAGCTTTAGGTTATGATACAGCAACTGTTGTTGAAAATGCTTTAAAAAATGCTAAAGATTCAACAAGAGATGCAATTAAAGATGCTTTAGCTGCTACAAATGGATTAAACTTAGTAACTGGAAGCTTCAAATTTGATGCTGATAGAAACCCTGAGAAAAAAGTTACTTTCATAGAAGTAAAAGGTGGAAAATTAACATTAAAAGAAAAAAGATAATATAGTTTACAAAAGAAGTATGGCAGGGAGATAGTTTTATACTATCTCTTTCCATTTATAAACATCAAATTATAAATATAAATTTTAAAAGCAAGGAGTAAAAATGTTTAAAAACTTTATAGAACAAACTATAAACGGATTACAAACTGGAAGTATTTACGCTTTGATCGCGTTAGGATACACAATGGTTTATGGTATTGTTAGACTTATTAACTTCGCACACGGTGATATTTTAATGATTGGAGCTTATGGACTTTTAATAGCAGTTTCAAATGGAATGCCATTTATTCCAGCACTAATCTTATCAATTATTTTCTGTGCTATATTAGGAGTACTTATTGACTTTTTCGCATATAGACCTCTTAGAAATGCACCAAAAATATCAGTTTTAATTACTGCTATTGGAATGAGTTTCTTATTAGAAAGTTTAGCTTTAATCATTTTTGGAGCTGACCCTAAAATAATTGATGTAAAATACATACCTGCATTTCTTTCAAGTAATAACCAAATTAATTTAGGTATTGTTAATATTAGTGTTTTATCTATATTTGTTATACTTATTACATTAGTTTGTATGTTAATATTAAATTTATTTGTCAAAAAAACAAAATTAGGAAAAGCAACAAGAGCTGTATCACAAGATGCCGGAGCAGCTCAACTTATGGGAATTAATGTAAATTTAACTATCGCAACTATTTTTGCGATTGGTTCAGGTTTAGGAGCTTTAGGTGGAGTTTTATACGCTTTAATGTATCCTAGAATTGAACCTTATATGGGAATGTTACCCGGATTAAAAGCATTTATCGCTGCCGTATTTGGTGGTATTGGAAGTATTCCCGGAGCAATGGTAGGTGGATATGTTTTAGGAATTATTGAATCATATACAAAAGGATATATTTCATCAACATGGGCTAACCCTATTGTTTTCGGTGTATTAATCTTAATACTTGTATTTAAGCCAAGTGGATTATTTGGTAAAAATTTAAAAGAGAAAGTTTAATGGGAGGAAAAATGCAAAAAGAAAAACAACAAACTAAATGGGGAGATTTAAACTACTTTAATAAGTTTCATACAAAAAACTATATTTTAACTTCTCTTCTATTAGTAGCTTTATTTATTATTTTATATTTTAGTTTTGACCCAACTGATATGTTTAGTTACACTGCAGGAATTTATATAAATATACTAATTTATATTTTATTAGCAGTCAGTTTAAATATAACTGTCGGACTTATGGGACAATTAAGTTTAGGACACGCTGGTTTTATCGCAATTGGTGGATATACTGCCGCTCTAATATCAAAATCAATGCTATCTTCAGGATTACCTAATTTTGTACAACTTCTTATTTCATCAATAATTGGTGGAGCAGTAGCTTGTATATTTGGATTAGTATTAGGTGGAATTACACTAAGACTTAGAGGAGATTACTTAGCTATAATTACTCTAGCTTTTGGAGAAATTGTAAAATATATTATTCAAAATTTACCATTTTTAGGTGGAGCAACAGGGCTTAAAAATATTCCAACAATTACCAGTTTTGTAAATTCATTCTTTATAGTAATTATTTCAGTTATTATTATGTCAATGATAATGACTTCAAGAAAAGGTCGTGAAGTTTTATCAATTAGAGAAAATGAAATTGCAGCTGAAAATATTGGAATTGACATTAACAAAGTAAAATTATATGGATTTGCAGTATCTGCATTTTTTGCTGGAATTGGTGGTTCTTTATTTGCCCATAACTTAGGAATTTTAACGCCAGATAAATTTGGATTTATGTTTTCAATTGAAATATTAGTTATGGTTGTATTCGGTGGATTAGGAAGTATTACAGGTGGTGTAATTGCAGCTACAATTCTTACATTAGTAAACGAACAATTAAGAGATATTTCACAATTTAGATATTTAGTTTATGCTATTATCTTAATTGTCTTAATGATTTTTAGACCAGAAGGAATTTTTGGTACAAAAGAATTTACTTTAACAAGACTTGCGAGAGGTGTTAAAAAAATTAAAAATAAAGTAAAAAATAAAAATGAGGAGTAAAAAAATGTCATTATTAAAAACAACAAATTTAGGAATATCATTTGGTGGACTTAGAGCAGTTGATAATGTTAATATTGAAATAAATGATGGTGAATTGATTGGTTTAATTGGACCAAATGGTGCTGGTAAAACTACGATTTTTAACTTATTAACAGGTGTTTATAAGCCAACAGATGGTGATATTTCTATTAATGGTACAAGTATAAACAAAAAAACTACTCCACAAATCGTTACAATGGGAGTAGCAAGAACTTTTCAAAACATTAGATTATTCAAACAATTATCAGTATTAGATAATGTTAAATTGGCATTAAATAATAGTATGAAATATTCTACATTGTCGGCTATTTTTAGACTTCCAAAATTCTGGAAAGAAGAAAAAGAAATTACAGATAAAGCATTAGATTTATTAGATATTTTTGATATGGCTGAAATGGCAAATGTAATTGCCGGAAACTTATCTTATGGTCAACAAAGAAAATTAGAAATTGCTAGAGCTTTAGCAACTTCACCAAAATTACTATTATTAGATGAGCCTGCAGCTGGGATGAATCCTAATGAAACAAAAGAACTTATGCATACAATTAGTTTTATTAGAAAAAAATTTAATATTACAATTTTACTTATTGAGCATGATATGGATTTAGTTATGGGAATTTGTGAAAGATTATATGTATTAAATTTTGGAAAAATTATAGCTCAAGGGTTACCTGAGGAAATTCAAAATAATAAAGAAGTTATTACTGCTTACTTAGGTGAGTAATAAAATTAACAGAGGAGGACTTTGTGAATATTTTAGAAGTAAATGATTTGAATGTCTACTACGGTGGAATTCATGCAATAAAAAATATATCATTTGAAATAAAAAAAGGAGAAATTGTATCTCTTATAGGTGCAAATGGTGCTGGTAAAACATCTACATTACACGCTATTTCAGGACTTATTCCTATTAAAGCTGGAGAAATTTCTCTTAATGGAATGAATGTTACAAATATTGAAGCTCATAAACTTGTAACTCAAGGTATGGCTCATGTACCTGAAGGAAGAAGAATTTTTACTGAACTTACTGTATTAGAAAATCTTGAAATGGGTGCTTATACTAGAAATGATTACTCTCAAATTAAAGAAGATATGGAAGAAATGTTTAAATTATTTCCAAGATTAGCTGAAAGAAAAAAACAACTTGCTGGAACGATGAGTGGAGGAGAACAACAAATGCTAGCAATGGCAAGAGCATTAATGTCTAAACCATCGTTATTACTTTTAGATGAACCTTCTATGGGACTTGCACCATTATTTGTACAAGAGATTTTTAAAATTATTGAAAAAGTAAATAAAGAACAGGGAGTTACAGTTTTATTAGTTGAACAAAATGCAAATATGGCTTTGTCAATTGCTGACAGAGGTTATGTGCTTGAAACTGGACAAATTATTCTTGAAGGAACTGGTAAAGAATTAATTACTAACCCTGAAATTAAAAAAGCATATTTAGGTGGATAATTTATTTTAAAAAAAAGGCTCTAGTTAAGATAAAACCTTAAGAAAAGGTATTTCTTTGTAGAGCTTTTTTATTTTATTTTTTGAAAATTTTATTAATAAATATTGTAATTATTGCTACAATTATTGCAACTAAAATCCATTCTAAATCAAGTTTATACAACGGTAATTTTGAAATAATATCAGTAATTACCGGTATTTTTATATTTGATTTATCTAAAGTACTTACAAAACTAATAAATAATGTTGTGTAAATTGTTGATGAATAAACATATTTATAATTTTTTATTTTATCATTTAGTATACTTAAAACTATAAGTTCAACTGCTACTGGATACAGACATAATAATACTGGAACACTGTAGCTTAAAATTTGTGCTAATCCATTGTTTGCTATTGCCCAGCTTAATATTACCCAAATTATAACCCAATATTTATATGATATTTTTGAGAATAATTGTGCAAAATATTGGCTTATTGAAGTTGTAACTCCTACAGCTATATTTAAGCAAGCTATAAAAAATAACATTACTAATATTATAAATCCAAACTGACCATAAATATTTAATGACATATTTCTTAAAATTTCTAATCCATTTTTTGTATCTGGATAAATTACACCACTCACTCCACCAATATGTGCAATAATGAAATACACAACAAATAAGAAAATTCCTGCTAATATTCCTGTTTTGCTAACTGATTTTATAACTTCTTTCTCATCTGTAATTCCTTTATCTTTTATTACATATGAAATTACAAGTCCGTACATTAATCCTGCCAAAATATCTAAAGTCATATAACCATCTAAAAATCCTTGAACTCCTTTTAATGGAACATATTTTTCTAATGGTTGAGCATAAGAAGTCATTCCTTTAAATATTGTTCCAAAAAGTAATAGAACTATTAAAAATAAAAATAATGGCGATAAAAATTTACTTATTCTATCTAATAATTTATTTGGTGTTAGACAAAACCAACATACTATTCCAAAGAATATAGTTGTATATAATAATAATACCCATTTCATATTACCTGTATGATTTGATAGTGCAATTTCATAAGGTAATACTCCAGCTCTAGGCACAGCAAGTCCCGGCCCTATTGCCAACGCTGTTGCAATCGTAAATAACATTCCAAATGTTTTATCTACTCTATTTGCCATATTTTTCAATCCATCAGTTTTTGTTACAACTATTATTGCTAAAATTGGAAATACTATAGCTGTAATTGAAAAATATAACATTGCAAATACTAAGTTTGTTCCAGCTTCTTTACCTAACATTGGTGGAAACATTAAGTTTCCTGCTCCAAAAAATAAAGAAAATGTCAACAAACTTATTTTTAAAATTTCAACTTTACTTAATTTCATTTTGTATTATAATTATAAAAATTTTATAATTATACTCCTCCCTATAAATTAATTTTTATTTTCAAAGAAAAAAGACACTTTTTACAGTGCCTAATTTTCTAATATCTTCAACTTTTTTATTAAACTGATTTTTATTAAACTAATTCAATTATAGCTAATTCAGCTGAATCTCCTCTTCTTACATCAGTTTTAATGATTCTAGTGTATCCACCATTTCTTTCTGTATATTTTGGAGCTATTTCATTAAAAATTTTAGCAACTGCTTCTTCATTTCTTAAAAATGCAAAAGCTTGTCTTCTTAAATGTACTTTTTTTGCTACATCTTCAGTTGCATTTGCTTTTTTCCCTAAAGTAATCGCTTTCTCAACAAATTTTCTTAATTCTTTTGCTCTTGTTACAGTAGTTTCAATTCTCTCAGTTTTTACTAAAGAAATTGTCATATTTTTCATCATAGCTAATCTGTGATCACTTCTTCTACCTAATTTTCTATATGATTTATTATGATTCATCCGTTCGCTTCCCTCCTCGGTATATAAGTTTTATTCTATTTCTTCACTTAAGTCATATCCTAATTCTTTTATTTTATCTATAATTTCTGTTAATGATTTTTTACCTAAGTTTTTAATTTTTAATAATTCTGTGTATGACATAGATGTTAAATCAGATACAGTGTTTACACCTGCTTTTTTCAAGCAGTTATACGATCTAACTGTAAAGTCTAACTCTTCTATTTTTATATCTTCAGTTTTATTGTTAGTTTCCACTACTACTTCTTCAACTTCCTCTTCTGAAGTTCTATATTTTGCCATACTATTTCCTATATTAGTGAATGGATTAATATGAGCTATTAATAATTCAACTGCATATGATAACGCATCTTGTAACTCTATACTTCCATCAGTAACAACTTCTAAAATTAATTTATCATAGTTTGTTACTCTTCCAACCATAGTATCTTCTACTGAGTAATTTACTCTTTTGATTGGAGTATATATAGCATCTACTGCTAAATACCCTATTGGCCATCCATCTGTATCTATTTCATCTGACACAACAAATCCTTCTCCAGAATCTACTAAAAATTCCATATTGATTTCTTTATCAGTTGTAATAGTCGCTATAACTTGCTCAGGATTTATTACTGTTACTCCCGGTTCTACTTTTATATCAGCAGCAGTTATTGTAGCAGGTCCTTTAACATTTAAAGTCATTTTCTTTTCTCCAGGCTCATCCGTTGCAACTATTATTTCTTTAATATTTAAAATAATATCTGTAACTGCTTCTTTGACACCTTCTATTGTAGAAAATTCATTTAAAACTCCGTCTATTTTAACGCCTTTAATTGCAGATCCAGGAATTGAAGATAATAATATTCTTCTTAAAGCATTACCAATAGTGTTTCCATAACCTCTATATAGAGGTTCTAAAACATATTTAGCTGTATATCTATCTTCTTTTATTTCTGTTAATTTTATATTTTTAGCTATTTTTTCAATATTTAACAAGCTAAATCATCTCCTTGGATTAAAATGTTATTATCTTGAGTAGAACTCGATAATCATTGCTTCGTTGATTTCAAAGTCAACTGCATCTCTTCCAGGATTTTCTAATACTTTAGCAGTTAAAGTACCTTCTTCTAATG
Source organism: uncultured Leptotrichiaceae bacterium (assembly GCA_963528625.1). Classification (GTDB taxonomy): domain Bacteria; phylum Fusobacteriota; class Fusobacteriia; order Fusobacteriales; family Leptotrichiaceae; genus CALHVR01. The sequence goes on from CAURVQ010000010.1 coordinate 14,429, forward strand.
ATAACCATCCCGGAACAGTTTTTTGTCCAACTGATTCTTTAATAATTGCTAATTCTTTTGAATTTTCTTTAACAGTAATTACATCTCCTTGTTTTACTCTGTAAGAAGCGATATTTACTCTTTTTCCATTAATTAAAATATGTCCATGACTTACGATTTGTCTAGCTTGTCTTCTAGTTGCTCCAAATCCTAATCTATAAATTACGTTATCTAATCTTCTTTCTAAATATTGAAGTAATAGTATCCCTGTTACTCCTTCTTTTCTTGTAGCTTCTTCATATAATTTATGGAATTGTTTTTCTTGCACTCCATAAACAAATCTAGCTTTTTGTTTCTCTCTTAACTGTGTTCCATATTCAGTTAATTTTCTATTTGCATTTGGTCTTATATTTCTATTTGATTTTTTATTTACACCTAGAACAACTGGGTCTAACCCAAGATTTCTACATTTCTTTAAAACCGGCTGTCTATTTCTTGCCATTTATCTATATCCTCCTTATTTTATAAAATTATGGTCTTCTTTTTTTAGGTGGTCTTGCACCATTGTGAGGTACTGGAGTAATGTCAACTATTCTAGTTACTTCTAATCCAGTTGCTTGAATTGATCTTATAGAAGCTTCTCTTCCTGATCCTGGTCCTTTTATTTTAATTTCAATTTGTTTCATTCCGTTTTCAATTGCAACTTGAGCTGCTTGTTCAGCTGCTATTTGTGCTGCAAATGGAGTTCCTTTTTTAGTTCCTTTAAACCCTGAAGTTCCTCCTGATTTCCAGATTACTACTTTACCTTCTGCATCTGTAATTGTTACTACAGTATTATTAAAAGTAGAATGTATGTATGCTATTCCATTAGGAATATTTTTTAATTTTTTCTTTTTAGCTACTGGTTTCTTAGCCATTTATGGTTTCCTCCTTAACTTATAAATTTATTATTTTTTCTTAGCTACTGCCATTTTAACTGGCCCTTTTCTTGTTCTAGCATTTGTTTTAGTTTTTTGTCCTCTTACAGGTAATCCCATTTTATGTCTTAATCCTCTGTAAGATTTAATGTCTAATAATCTTTTTATGTTAAGTCTAATTTCTTTTCTTAACTCTCCTTCAATTTTGTACTCTTCAACTACCGTTCTGATTTTTCCTACTTGTTCTTCTGTTAAATCTTTAACTTTGATGTCTTTATCAACACCTGCTTTTTCTAAAATCTCGTTTGAAGTGCTTCTTCCAATTCCAAAAATATAAGTTAATGAGATTTCAACTCTCTTATTTCTAGGAATATCTACTCCCGCTATTCTAGCCAAATTTCTTCCTCCTCTGTTTTGATATTTTTAATCTTCTTCAATATGCCCTTACATAAATAAAACTAAGGTATAAGCTCTACAGCCAAACATATCTTTACAATTTTTATTTATAATATCCTGTCAGTTAGTATATGTTATTAAATAAAAATTTTTCAGATTGCTTTTTTGTCAGTTACTATCCTTGTATTTGCTTATGTTTAGGGTTTTCGCATATTACTCTTACTTTTCCGTGACGTTTAATGATTTTACATTTATCACAGATAGGTTTTACTGAAGCTTTTACTTTCACTAAAAACCCTCCTTCCAACAAATTATTTTTTTCTATATACAATTCTTCCTCTTGATAAATCATATGGAGAAACTTCCACAGTTACTTTATCTCCTGGTAAGATTTTGATATAGTTCATTCTCATTTTACCTGAGATATGTCCTAACACTTCATGTCCATTTTCTAATCTTACTTGGAACATAGCGTTTGGTAAGGCTTCTAAAATTTCACCTTCCAATTCTAGAACATCTTGTTTTGCCATAAAAATCACCTCGGATCCTTTCCATTATAACAAATTTCTAAAAAAATGTCCAGTTATTTTACTTTTTTTCTCTTTATTTTTTATAATTTTAATTCATATTTTAAATGATTATTTTTGTATACATAAAATTTATATATGAATTAAAATTAAATTTCTTATTCATAAAATAAAATACCAATATCACTACTGGTACTCTTACTGGATTAACTTGTATATTATAATTTATTTTTTTATTTTTTTCAAGTTTTATTTTCCCTCTTTTAATCTTTTTCGCTTAAAATAACTGTTTGATTATTCCAAATTGCTAAACTATGCTCATACTGTGCTGAACGAGAACCATCTTTAGTAACAGCCGTCCACATATCAGGCATTATTTTTACTTGATATTTCCCAGCATTTACCATCGGTTCAACCGTTATAACCATTCCATTTTCAATTTTTGCTCCAGTTCCTGCTCTTCCAACATTTGGCACCATTGGATCTTCGTGCATTTCATGTCCTACACCATGTCCTGCAAAATCTCTTACAAGCGAAAATCCTTGCCCTTCAACATATTCTTGAATGGCAGCTCCAATATCCCCAATTCTATTTCCAACTTTTGCAACACTAATTCCTATTTCTCTAGCTTTTTTAGTTACTTCCATTAATTTTTTAGAAGTTTCATCTATTTGTCCAACAGCATAAGTTGTTGCAGCATCTCCAAAAAAACCATCTAAAACAGTTACAGTATCAACTGTCAAAATATCCCCCTCTTGCAATATTTTATCTTTTTTTGGAATACCATGAACAACTTCCTCATTTACAGAAATACAAGTTGCTGCTGGATATGGTGGATACGGTTTTCCTATGTCATACCCTTTTGTTCCGGGAATTGCACCTTGAGATCTTATATAATCTTCTGCAATTTGGTCAATTTCCCATGTACTTACTCCAGCTTTTACATATTTTGGCAATACATCTTCCAACAATCTTGCTATTATTTGATTTGCTTTTTTAATTTTTCTTATTTCATCTAATGTTTTATATATTATCATTATCTTTTCCTTCTATGAAAATCACTTTTTTCAATTTTTATTAAATATACTATAAAAACATAGTATTTCTTATTTTTCTAAAATATTTATAATATCTTCTGTTATTTTTTCTAATTTTTGTGCTCCATCAATTTCAAATACTTTTCCTTGTTTTTTATAATAATCTAAAACTGGTGCTGTTTGTTCGTTGTAAACTGCTAATCTTTTTTTCACAGTTTCTTCATTGTCATCAGCTCTTTGCTCTAAATCTTCTTCTTTTTCATCTACCGGTGGATTATATTTAATATGATAAATTTTACCTGTCACTTTTGACACTCTTCTTCCAGTAATTCTTTCTATAATTTCTTCATCCGAAACATCTAAAGCTATAACTTTTTCAATATTTTTCCCAATATTTTCCATAATTTTATCTAAACTTTCAGCTTGAACTACTGTTCTTGGAAATCCATCTAAAATAAATCCTTTTTCACAATCAGCTTCTTGCAATCTAGCTTCAACTAATCCATTCACAATTTCATCTGACACTAATTGCCCTTGATCCATTAATTTTTTAGCTTCTAATCCTAAAGGAGTTTTAGCTGCAATCGCTCCTCTTAAAATATCCCCTGTTGAAATTTGAGGAATATTGTATTTTGCTATTAATTCTTTCGCTTGAGTTCCTTTCCCTGCTCCCGGTGCTCCAAATAATATTATATTCATATCTTTTCAACTATTTTTCTTAAAATATAAGAAAATAGTCTCTCCTTTCTATTTTTATAATTTATTTTAACATATTTCTATTTATTTTAAAAATATTTTTTCATTTAACTTTTTTGTAAAAAATTTATTAATTTTATTGCACAATGTTATTTTTTTCTTTTATTTACTACTCAAAAATTGTATATTATGTGCATACTTTTACACTTATCCACATACTTTTCCACAGTTTTCCACAAAAATTAAAAAAGTTTTCTACATAAAATTTTATAATTTTAATATCTTGAAATATCTTTTTGAATTTTTCTAATCTCTCTATCTTGATCTCTTCGTTTTAAATCTTCTCTTTTATCATAAAGTTTTTTCCCTTTAGCTAGAGCAATTTCCATCTTTACCAATCTCTGTTTTGTATAAATTGATAACGGCATTATTGTATAACCCTGCTCTTTTATTTTTTGAGCTATTTTTTCAATTTCTTTTTGCTTTAATAATAATTTTCTAACTCTCGTTTCAGATTCGTTATTTATATTCCCAAATTCATATGGAGTTACATGCATATTCATTACAAAGACTTCGTTTTTTATAATTCTAACAAAACTTTCTTTTATACTCACTTTCCCCGCTTTAATCGATTTTACCTCAGTTCCAATAAGCTCTATTCCAACTTCATACTTTTCCTCAATAAAATAATCGTGAAAAGCCTTTTTATTCCTAGCTAATACTGCCATATTATTCTCCCCTTTCTTTTTTTAATTACTCAAAACTCCTTCTAAATACATTAACAATACTGAAATATCTGCAGGTGTAACTCCTGCCACTCTTGATGCTTGACCTACATTATAAGGTTTTTTCTCTTTCAATCTTTGTTTTGCTTCTCTTGTAATTCCTTGCATTTTATCATAATCAAAATCTTTCGGTATTTTCCTGTCATCAAGTTTTTTCTGTTTATTCATTATTTGCATCGCTTTTGCTATATATCCTTCATATTTCACTTGTACCTCTATTTGGTATTCTGTTTCATCATCAAATGTGAAATTCGGTACATTTTCAATAATTTCTGCGATATATTTTATATCAGCATAAGTAATTTTTGGTCGTCTTAAAATTTCTTTTAATGTCGTTCCACTTTTTAACGATTCATCATATTTTTCTAAAACTTCCATAAGTCTTGTGTTACTACTTCCTAATTTTATATTTTCAAGATTTTTTATAGTTTCAAGAACATTTTTCTTCTTAGTCTCTATTTTATCATAATATTTTTTATCTAAAAGTCCAATTTTATACGCTTTTTCTGACAATCTTATATCTGCATTATCTTCTCTCAATATAAGTCTATACTCCGACCTTGCTGTAAACATTCTATACGGCTCAAATAATTCTTTATTTATCAAGTCATCAATCATTGTTCCAATATAAGAAGTTTCTCTTTCCAAAATAAACGGCTCTTCCCCTTTAATTTTTAACACTGCATTAATTCCAGCAACAATTCCTTGTGCTGCTGCTTCTTCATATCCACTTGTTCCATTTATTTGCCCAGCTAAATAAAGACCTTTCACTTTTTTTGTTTCCAAAGTATAATCAAGTTCACTCGGATCAACAATATCATACTCAACTGCGTAACCATATCTCATAATGTGTGCATTTTCAAGCCCTTCTATTGTATTTACGATTTTTTGCTGATATTCAGCTGGATAACTTGTTGAAAGTCCACTTATATAAACTTCGGATGTATCAAATCCTTCTGGCTCTAAGAATAAATGATGGCTATCTTTTTCCTCAAATTTTACTACTTTGTCTTCAATTGACGGACAATATCTAGGTCCTGTACTATGAATACTTCCATTATACATTGGTGCTTTATCTAAATTATCTAAAATAATTTTATGACTTTCTAAATTTGTTCTTGTTAAATAACATGATAGCTGTAGTTTTGCAACAACTTCCTCATCTGGTGTTCTCATAGAAAATTTAAGAGGAACTCCTGTTTCTCCCGGTTGTTCTTCCAATTTTGCTAAATCAAGTGTTCTAATATCAATTCTTGGCGATGTCCCCGTTTTAAATCTATTCATTTTCAATCCTAAACTTCTCAACGACTCTGGTAATTCTTCGCTTGACAACTCTCCCATTCTTCCACCTTGAACTCTTTTTTCTCCAATATATAAAAGTCCACCCATAAATGTTCCTGTTGCGACAATTACAGCTTTTGCACTAAATTCCATTCCTGTTTTAGTTTTTATTCCTTTAATTTCTCCATTTTCAACAACTAACTCTGTCACAATGTCTTGAACTGTATCTAAATTTTTTTGATTTTCTATCGTTTTTTTCATCTCTCTTGCATAAATTTTTCTATCAGCCTGTGCTCTTAACGATCTTACTGCCGGACCTTTTTTTGTATTCAAAATTCTCATTTGTACAAAACTTTTATCCATATTTCTTCCCATCTCACCACCAAGAGCATCAACTTCTTTAGCTAAATGACTTTTTGCTGGTCCTCCAACAGATGGATTACAAGACATAACTCCTATATTATCTAAAGTTATTGTAAAAATCGCAGTGCTTAATCCTAATCTTGCTGACGCCAACGCTGCCTCAATTCCTGCATGCCCTGCACCAACTACAATAACATCATAATTTCTCATTTTCATCCTCATTTCTATTTTTTAACAATTCATTATTTTTATATACAAATTTATTTTTTTTACTTTTTCAATCTATATTATATATTAAAGTCTAAATTTTTTCAACATAATTACAATGTCTTTCTCAAAATAAAAACAATCAAATAAAATATCTTTTAAATGATTGTTTCTATTTCTATTATTTATTCCATTTTTTTAAAATCATACCTTTTTTTGCTTCAAGACTTACTACAACTCTTCCATTTGTAGCCGTTTTTATCATATTTCCAGAAATTAAATCCAAATATTTTTCATCTCTATAATTTGTCTGAAACTCAATATTTTCTACATCATCAAACGAATTATTCAATACAACAATTATAGAATCATCTTCACTTATTCTCTCATAAGCAATTACATTTTTTTCGTTATCTGCCAATAATTCATTAAATCTTCCATATATTAAAACTCTATTTTCTTTTCTTATTTTAATAAGTTTTTTATACCATTGGAATAATTCATTATCAACTTCTTGTGAGTATACTTCACCTTCATTAACAATTGACGGATTTTTTTCATCGTCATATAAAAATTCATCCCACAACATCGGCTTTCTACAATAAGGATCTGTCGCTCCCCACATTCCGACTTCATCTCCTTGAAATAACATCGGTGCTCCAATGTATGTCATTTGAAAAATTGAAATTAATTTTAATATATCTTTAGGTTTAATTTGACTCCTTTTCCAATCAATTGAAGTATTTGGATGATAGTTTGATGCTAAATCAGGTCGTATACTATTATATCCTTTTTCTAACTGTTTTCCCTCTTCCAAATTTCTTCCAATTCCATCATTTACAATTCTTGAATAAAGTCTATCCGTATCGTGAGAACCATTTAAATTTTGAGAAGTTTGTAACGCTTGATAAGGATACCAACTTCGTTTTTCTCTCAATTCATTAAAGAAATCTTGTGATGATAATTTATATCTTTCCCCACCTTCATGACTTTGATTTACAAAAAAGCCAATAACCGTTTTTAACCATTCATAATTCATAACTGTATCAAATTTATTTCCATCATTTATATCTGATGAAGCATTTCCCCAAAGTTCTGCTGTAATATACGCTTCTTTTTTCGCCGTTTTTACAACTTCTCTCCATTCAATCCAAAAATTTTGATTTTCAAGACAATTCGGCACATCAAGTCGCCAACCGTCGATTCCATCATCTTCCATCCAATTTTCACTTTCTATACCATCAGGTCCATACATCCATTTTCTAGTAATATTAAAAATATACTCTTTATATTCTTGGTTAAATGTATTAAATTCTGGCAAAGTATTAAATCCTGCCCAAGCGTTATATTTTACTCTTTGTTTATTTTTTCTTAAAATATCATAAGCTTCTTCATCACTCATTTCATCCGTTATTGGCTCATGGTGTGTAAAATCTGTAAACTTGTACCATTCACAATATTTAGAATTTTCCCCTTCTGCTAATACAATATTAAAGCTCCAATGCCTATCGCTACTATGATTAAATACTCCATCAAAAATTACTCTTATTCCATTTTTGTGCAATTCTTTTATTAAATCAACCATTATCAAATCAGATTCAGTCCAAACCCATGTACTTGGATCTTCAGTTTCTCCATATCCATTTTTATACTTGTTTTCTCCTTTAAGTTGTACTTCAAGTAACTCCAATTCACTACTATGTTTAGCATTAACTCCTAGTACATCAATATAACTTTTATTTCCATACAAATTATCTTTATTAATTTCTACTCCGTGTTTACTCCCACTTGTCTTTATCGTTCCAAAGTCCGGAGATATATGCCTAAAATCATTTGCTCCATATTTATGATTTTGATATGAGAAAAATACTGGATTTAACCAAACAGCATTTACACCCAAATCCTTTAAATAAGGAATTTTATCTTTTATTCCTTGTAAATCTCCACCATACATTCTCGCATATTTCAAACTATGATCAATCGTTTTTTCTCCAATTTTCTCCCAAGAAACTCTTTCACCATAATCTGCAGTCCATCTATTTCTTTTAAATTTACCTTTTGTATAATTATTTTTTGACCATTTATACTTTTCAATAAATTTTTGTTCATCTTGTCTATTTATCTCAAAGTCCTCAGGCCCAAACTCATTAAATATAGGATCATTATAATGATTACCGTTATAAAATCTATCTGGAAAAATATTATACCAAATTACTTCTTTTGACCAATCTGGAATGCTAAATACTTGAATATCTTCACTATTCGTATCAAGAAATATATTTTTTATTTCTTTAAAAGATAATGTTTCACCATCAAAATAAGCTTTTACCCCTCCATCTTGTAAGATAAAGTGATATAAAATTTGTTTAACTTCTTTCCCAAAATCAATAATTCTCATAAAATAATCAAAACCATTAGTTTTATCTCTATGTCTTTCAAGCTCGTATACTTTTTCATATCCATTCTCTTTATCTAAAACAACACTAATATAAGCTCTTTCAACATCATTCATTTGTGTTCTTATTTTAAATTCATATTCTCTTCCTGATATTTTATTAAAATATTTTAAATTTTTATTATTATGAACTATTGCTTTTAAATCTCTATTCTTATCAAGCCCCTCAAACACAAAATTCCCCGTTCCTAGTTTTCCTTCTGGAAACAACTGTCCATTTTCTCCAATAATTAATCTTAAATTATCTTTTTCTGGATACCATTTTCCGTCAATTATATATTTATATTCATACACACCTTCAGGGATTGCCAATGTTATTTCATATATATTATCTGATCTTTGTCTTATTGGCTCTTCATCTATTTTCCATCCGTTAAAACTTCCTGTTATTGCCAATTTTTCTGCTTTTTCCAATCCAAATTCACTTAAATCTAGCTTCATTTTGAAAAATTTAGTTTTTTTCAATAAAAATTTTTGTTCGTTTTCTAAATAAGTTAAAATTATATCTATACCATTTTGAAATCCTGTTATTGATTTTGGGGGTCTATCTTTTTCTACTACTGCTTCAAAATCTGTAGCAAAAGGAGCAGTATGTGTATAAGTTACTCCTCTCACTTCATCATTTTCATCTTTTATTTCAAAAAAATAACTTCCAGATTCTACATTTGACCATTTATATATATAATTATTTTCCTCAAATTTTTTCAAAATTTTTTCAGCCAAAAATTTATTATTTTTATATATTAATACTTTATACTTCATTTTTTGCTCCGTAAACTTTAATCTTTATTTAATTATATTCCATAAAATACTTTATACGCTTTATATGTTTCATATAAATCAGCTTTTGATGATATTTCAAATAAAGAGTGCATTGAAAGTAATGCAGGCCCTGCGTCAACAGTTCTAATTCCATAATATGCTAAGAATTTTGCAACTGTTCCTCCTCCACCTTCATCAACTTTTCCAAATCCTCCTGACTGAAATTTCACTTTATTTTCATCAAATTTTCTTCTTATTTCTTGTAAAAATTCAGCGTCAGCATCATTCGCTTGAACTTTTCCACGGCTTCCTGTATATTTAGCGAACGCTAATCCATGTGATAATCTAGCTACATTTTCTGAGTCATGAGCCGCTTTAAATAACGGATTCATTCCAGCTGTAACATCTGAAGACAATGCTTTTGAATTCCACAAAGTTTCTCTTAAAGTTTGGTCACTTTTGTACTCACCAGTAAGCTCCAACAATTTACCAACAACATATTCAGGTAAAGTAGTTTTTAAACTTGTTGATCCTTCACTTCCAATTTCTTCTTTATCTGCTAAATATACCATTATTGTTTTTTTAGGATTTTCAATTTCATAAATTGCTCTTAACGAAGTATATGCACAAATTCTATCATCTTGTCCATATCCTCCAATCATACTTCTATCAAGCCCAACATCTCTTAATTTTCCTGCTGGTACAATTTCAATTTCTGCTGTAAAGAAATCATCGTACTCAATTCCATAGTCTGCTTTTAATTTATCTAATACAAATTGTTTCACAGCTTGTTTTGCATTTTCATCAGTTACAGGCATATTTCCAAATAATAATTTTAATTCTTCCCCTTTTATTACTTCTCTTGCTTTTCTATCATCTTGAACATTGTAAGCTAAATGAGGTAAAATGTCAGAAATACTGAAAACTGGGTCATTTTCATTTTCTCCAATTTTCAATGTTACTTTTTCTCCATTAGACAAGAACACAACACCATGTAAAGCTAAAGGCGTTGAAACCCATTGATATTTTTTAATTCCACCATAATAGTGTGTATTTAACAATGCAAACTCTTCATCTTCTTTTATCGGATTTGGTTTTAAATCTAATCTTGGAGAATCAATATGTGAAACAATCATATTTATTCCACTTTTTACATCTTCACCAATTATAACTGCAACTAAATTTTTATCTCTATTATTGAAATAAACTTTATCTCCTCTTTTTAATTCTTTAACATCATTCACATTTTTAAATCCATTTTTTTGTAATTCAGCTTCAGTTACTGTCACAAATTCTCTTTCTGTTTTTGCTGAATCCAAATAAGCTTTATACTCTTCTGCAAATTTAAAAATTTCTTCTTTTTCTCTTTCTGTGTAAGATTTCCACAAATTCTCTCTATTCATATTTTTTCCTTCTTTCTTTTTTATTATAAAGGCAAAAAGGACTACTCCTATTTTAAAAATCCTTTTCTTATGTAGTCCTTTAGTTTTATTCAATTCATTACTATTTCATTTCATTCAATTTTTTTTCTAATTCTGCCGCTTCTTTTTCAAATCCAGGTTTTCCTAATAAAGCAAACATATTTTTCTTATAAGCTTCAACTCCCGGTTGATCAAATGGATTTACACCTAATAAATACCCACTTACACCACATGCAATTTCAAAGAAATAGAATGTAAATCCTAAATGATAAGGTGTTGCTTCAGGAATATTTACAGTTAATTGAGGAACTCCTCCATCAATATGTGCTAACATTACTCCATCTGTAGCTTTTTTGTTTACATAGTCTAAAGTTTTTCCTGCAATAAAGTTTAATCCATCTAAATTATCAGCATCTTTTTCAATTACATATTCAACTTCTGGTTTTCCAATAGAAATTACTGTTTCAATGAACATTCTTTGCCCTTCTTGGATATATTGTCCTAAAGAGTGTAAATCAGCTGAGAAGTCTGCAGATGCAGGATATAATCCTTTATTATCTTTCCCTTCTGATTCTCCAAATAATTGTTTCCACCATTCAGCAAAATAATGAACTCTTGGCTCATAGTTTACCATTAATTCTAACGATTTTCCTTTTCTATGTAAAGCGTTTCTAACTGCAGCATATTGTAATGCTTCATTTTCATCTAAATTTGGATTAGCAAATTGTTTTTGTGCTTCAGCTGCTCCTTGCATTAATTCGTCAATATTAATTCCTGCTGCTGCAATTGGTAATAATCCAACTGCTGTTAATACTGAGAATCTTCCTCCTACATTATCAGGTACAACAAATGTTTCGTATCCTTCAGCATCAGCCAATGTTTTTAATGCCCCTCTAGCTTTATCAGTTGTTGCGTAAATTCTTTTCCCAGCTTCTTCTTTTCCATATTTTTCTTCTAACATTTTTTTAAATACTCTAAATGCAATCGCTGGTTCAGTTGTAGTTCCAGATTTTGAAATAACATTTACTGAAAAATCTCTGTCCCCAACTAAATCAATTAAATGTTGTAAATAAACACTGCTCATATTTGTTCCAGCAAAATAAATTTCTGGAGTTTTTCTTTTTTCTTTAGGCAAATTATTGTAGAATGTATGTGATAAAAATTCTATCGCAGCTTTTGCTCCTAAATATGATCCACCAATTCCAATTACTATTAATACTTCTGAATCTGATTTAATTTTTTCAGCTGCTGCTTTTATTCTTTTAAATTCAGCTTTATCGTAATCAGATGGTAAAGTTACCCATCCTAAAAAGTCATTTCCTGCTCCAGTTCCTTCTAATAAAACTTTATGAGCTAATTCTGTATATGGTTTAAGTTGAGTTACCTCATTTTCATTTAAAAAGTTTTTTGCAAATTTATAACTAAATTTTAATTTTGACATAATTCTTCTCCTTTATATATATGTTTTATTTCATTTTTATCTTTTACATATAAGTATACCAAAAATCCTTATTTTTTTCAATAAAAGTAAAATTATTTATGTTATTTTTAATCTAATATTTATAATTTTTTCTTCTCTTTAGTTGATAAAGCGTCACTATTTATAGCTTCATTTTTTTCTAAAATTTTACTTTTTTTCAAATTATAATATGCTGCACAACCAATCATTGCCGCATTATCTGTACAATATTCCATTTTAGGAAAATGAACTTCAATTCCTTTTTCTTTAAAATTTTCAAACTTTTTACGAAGTCCTTTATTGGCTGACACTCCACCTGCTACCAAAATCGTATTCACTTTTTTTTCTCGTAATATTTTTTCAACTTTATCGTATAAAATGTTTACAACTGCTACTTGAAGCGACGAAGCTATATTTTCTTTTATAATTTCATTACCTCTCATCTTTTCGTGATTCACATAATTCGTTATAAATGTTTTCACTCCACTAAAACTGAAATCATATCCATCAACTTTCGGTTTTTTTATTTTTAAAATATCTTCTCCTATTTCCGATAATTTGTCTATCATTGGACCGCCCGGATAAGAAAGTCCTATCACTCTTGCCACTTTATCGTATGTTTCTCCAACTGCATCATCCAATGTTTCTCCTAAAAGTTGAATGTCTACATATCCGTCTTTTTCTTTTAAATAATAAAGATTTGTATGACCTCCCGATACAACAAGTGACACAGCAGGTAATTTCACTTCATTTTCTATAAAACTTGAAAATATATGCCCATCAATATGATTCGTTGGGAGCAATGGAATATTATTTGCATAACTTAAACTTTTCGCAAACATAAGACCGACTAAAAGTGACCCTATCAATCCGGGTGTATTTGTAACAGCAATGTAATCAATGTCTTTAAGTTCACATTTAGCTTCTTTCATCGCTTTTTCAAATACCGGCATTATATTTTCAATATGATGTCTCGATGCAATTTCTGGTACAACACCACCATATTCTTTATGAATATCTATTTGCGTTGATATTACATTACTCAAAACTTTTGTTCCATTTTCTACAACAGAAACTGCCGTTTCATCGCACGAAGTTTCAAATGCTAATATTTTCATTTTTTCCCTTTCTACAATTCTTTTTTCATTCTGTTCTGCTTTTCATTATAACACATTTTATATTTTATTAAAACAAAAAATGTTGTATCCCTATTGCTTTCCTTCACAATCTATAATTTTTTTACCATTATCACTTGTTAATTTTTTTATCATTTCTTATTAAATAAAATGTATATTTCTCCTTTTTATTAAATTTGTTAATAAAAATTAGAAATGTCCGAAAAACTTGAAAAAAAAGTGTATAAGTTCAAAAAACTTACACACTTTTTTTACTTTACATTATTTACCAACTTTTCTTTATACCTATATTACCTTTTACTCCAAAACGGTTAAATCCTATTTCTAATCTTGCATCTGCATATAGATACGTATCTTTTTTAACTTCTTTTTGTCCGCCTAACCCTAATTCTAACCACATCTCATCGTAGCTATCTTGTAATTTATCTTTTCCTACATTGATACTTGTATCGTTTGTAAGATCTACCCATAAATTCGCTAATCCATAATAATTTTGTTTCGTATCCATTACTCTTACTCCTACACGACCTCTTAATCCATGTTTTGTATCAAATGTAACTTTCTTATTATCTATATTTACTCCAAATGTCTTATTCACTTGATATATTATTTGTGCTTGTGGTTCTAATATATATTTATTTTCTTTAAAGTAATATGGTTTCCCAGCTTCTGCTGATAATACTAAGCCCCAACCTCTTGTATTTGCTGTATAAATATTTGATGTATTATATATATTATGCATGTTATATGTTACTTGTCCTACTAAATCTACATATGCTCCATCTTCTCTATATCTTGTATGTGTTAATCCTAAGCTTAGTCCGTAGCTATTTAGCATTCCATCATATTTATATTCATCTGTAGCTTTAGGTTTTATTGCTCTTTTTGTATTCATTTCTGCTCTATTCCCTGTATATGATAAATATATTCCTGTATGATTATTTTCTTTTATCTTTTCTACTCCTACTGATACTCCCACTAATGAACTATCGTATTTTGTTCTTACTTTACCTGTTTGTCCTAAGTATCTTCCGTATATTCTAGCCCACATTTGAGTATCTTTTGATATATTTACAAAATTCCCTTTTCTCTCATTTAGTGTTCCTAATGTTGCATAACCTGTTTCGTATATTGTTTCTGGTATTGCTAAATATTTCCCTACTGCTTCTGCTATTTTTGTTACTTTCCAGAAATATTCTGTCTTACCATCTTTTAATCTATGGTCTAATTCTATATCTGCTGCTGAATCAGATTTTACTTTACCTGTAAATGCTGTCCCTCCTGTAGTATCATTATCAACTCTTACTACTGGTTTTGATACTGCTAGTTTATCTTCTAATTCCCCTATACTTCCATCTAATACTTTTTCTTCTCCATTACTATTTACTGTTATTATTTCTGTTGTTCCTGATGCTTTCCCTTTTATTTCTAGTAAGTCTGTTTCTGAATTAGTTCCACTCTCATCTTTTGTTCCAGGTGTGTTCCATAGTGTATTAACTAATAGTTTCCCATTTCTACCTTCATAATTACCGTTAATAGTTAATGTGTCGTAATATTTACCATTATTCATTGTTATTGTTCCCGAATTGATAATACTTGATTTATTATCTAAACTATTTGAATTTAGTACATATTCTGCACGAGGATTTGCTACTTTTTTAGGATCTTGATTATTCTTTTTATATTCCTCTATTGCTTTTTCTGCTTTTTCTAATTTTTCTATATATTCTGGTGTTACCTCAATTTTAAACTTTTTTAATCTTTTAATATCGTTATTTGCTTTTTCAAGATCTTTAGTTAAATTTTCAGGAATAGGAATATTGCTATGATCCCCTGCATTCAAATTAATTTGTGATGCATCAAGTATAGAATTTTCTCCAATAGTTAAATTATTAAAAGTTGATTCATTTACATCACCTTTATTTTTCAACACCCATTTAGCCCCTGTTTCTAAATTCATATCTAATTTTGCATCAAAATCTTTGCCATAAGCCTTATTTACCATTCCATAAATACTAGCTTTATCTTTAATTGTTGCTGTTAATGATGATACAGTATTTTTATCAACTCCTTGCGTTTCTATTAACCAACCATTTTTGGCAGCTATTGCTTCTGATTTTTCTCCTGATAATTCAAATACAGCATTTTTTGAAGCATATCCACTACCACCATTTAAACTAGGCTCAAATGTACTTGCTAGACCAAATGAACTATCTTTAGTTTTTTCTGCTTTTACTAAAATTAGAGATTTGTCATTTGATACCGTACTTAATTTAGTATTATGTAATTTTACATTTTGATTTTCTGCATTTGAATTACGATTAGTAACCAATCCAAAATCTTCTGGATTACTAAGATCAACCCTTTCTTTTAAAGAAAATCCTAAAACATAATCTTGCATATCAAAAACTATTGCAGAATTTCCTGCTTTAATTAAAGATGCTTCAGTTGTATTTTTACCTGTTACTTCAAAACTTGTATTATTAGTAAATAATCTTACTGCACCAGAATTCGGCATTTTTGTTGTATCTATATTTAACTTACCATTTACCTCAACTTTAGAAGCTTTGTCTTTATCAAAGCTCTCTACTGGTTTACCTATCTTAATTGCAGCAGAATTTATACCTTCTCCTATTACTGTAATATTTGTATCTCCATTAAATGTAGCTTTTGATTCTTCTCCAGAAACATATACTCCTACTAAATAATCTCCAGATTTAGTTTTTGATACATCTTCTACAAGAATATTTGATGTTCCATTAGAAACAAATTCAGCTTTTGCTCCACCTGTTCTATATACCTTTAACCCTGATAATTGATAGCCAAACCTAACATTTGCAGTTATTGGTAATCCAAAAATTCTTTTTGTAACTGTTTTAATATTAAAAGTAGTATCTTCTGTATTTCTAACTTTAACATCCATATTATTTACAGTTAATTTAGAAGTGTCTGTTTTGCTTCCACCATCCCAGTTATACCCAACAGCTACTCCATAACTTGCATTTGAATCTGCAGAACCTGAAAATACACCTGTTGTATCTTTAAAAGTAACATCTACATTTAGATTCTTAACATTTACATCTGAATCTCTTCTTGTTATCAATCCTTTTGATCTTGTATGATTTACTCCATTTTTAGGTGCAATAGTTATACTTAAATCATCTGCTTTTACACCTTTACCAGCTAGTTCTAAGTGAGATTCTCCTCCTGTATCTTTTATATCAAATTTCACTTCTCCCTCTAGTATTGTTCCATCTTTAGTCGTTACAAATGAGTTTCCACTTTCCCCTGTATATGTACCACTTTTAACTTTATTATTATTACCAATCATACCTTGAGCTTCTGTAATATCACTTGAAAATAAAACTCCACTTGTTAAAACATACAAAAAAAATAAAGTATTAATAAAATTTAATTTTTTCATAAATTTCTCCTCTTATTTTATTTTTTAATTTAAATATATTGATAATAGCAAAATTTGTGGTAGTAATTACAAAAACCTTAATATATTTTGCCAACATCAATACATCCATAATAATTATACCCCCTCTACAGCATTTGTCAATATTTTCAATTATTTTAAATTACAAATGTAAGTTAAGTGTTTACCTTTTTCTCTTTTTGTTGTATAATTAACTTGAACCATAATATTTTTTCTCCTTTGGTGTTTTGTCTTCTAAACTAATCATACCATAGAAAATTATATCATGGTTCTTTTTTTATCAAAGTGTGACACTTTATTTTACAATTTTAAGAGAATATCTGTCAATAAACTGAACACAAAAAATTAAAATAATTTAAAGTTACATCTTTTTTATCTCGTTTTATTTAAAATATTTTTCAAGAAACTTATCTATATATTCCCAATATTCTTTTTTATACATTCTTTCAGCTCTTACATGTTTAGCATCTTTAAATATATATATTTCTTTTTTTGAATTTATTTTACTATATATTTTTTCTGCATGACTAACAGGAACAAATCCATCTTTATCCCCATGTAATATTAAAGCTGGTAATGTTGTATTTTCCAATCCCTTAGTTGCATCAACATCTTTAAGAAAATATCCTGCTTTTATTTTTGCAACTATACTTGCCTCTGGAAGTACAAGTATAGGTGGAAGATTAAATAATTTTTTTAATTGATAAGAAAATTCCTCATTTAAACTTAAATATCCACTATCTTCTATAAACGCTTTAACATTATTAGGTAAATCTTCATCTAAACTATTCATTACAGTTGCCGCACCCATACTAATACCAAATAAAACTATATCTGGATTATCATATTCTTTTGAAATTAAATTTACCCAATCCTTTAAATCTTTACCATCAAATCCACCCATAGTATAGTATTCACCTGAACTTTTACCATGAGCATTTAAGTCTTGTGCAAAAACACTATATCCTCTATCATAAAAATTTTTAATATATGTTGCCATATGACGAGCATTTTCTCCAAAACCATGCACAACAATAACCCATTTATTGGTATTTTTAGATAAAAATTGATACCCAACTAAATCATTACCTGTGTATTTAGATTTCATTTTAACTTCAATTGCATTTTCATCAAACCATCTTTGATTTTTTTCTTTATCTTTATCTTTTAATCCATCTTTATCCTGATTATTAACTTTAGTTTTATCAACTTTATTGCTTAATGCAAAATTTACAAAATAATTTCCAACAAAACCACCTAATACAGATATTGATAAAATTATTACCAATATGTACTTTAAAACTCTATTTTTCATAATAACCTCTTTCTTTATAAATATGTATTAGTGTATCATATTTATAATACATTGTAAACTTTTTGATATAAACATAAAAGTTAAAAATTACAATTCAACCATATTTTATTTTAATTTTGTTTATTATTTCATATTATGTATTTTTTATATATTACTATTATGCATACACCTTAATATACATAAAATTTTTAAAATAAATTTGACTTTTATATCTTTTAATTTTAAAATATTAATATAGCTATAAATTTTAGCTATATATTTAAAATTTAGGAGGTTATGCAATGAGCAAAATGAAAGCTGCTAGATGGCATAAAAGAGGAGATGTACGGATTGAAGAAATAGATGTACCTGTATTACAACACGATGAGCAAATTAAAGTTGCTGTTAAATACTGTGGTATATGCGGAAGTGACTTACACGAATTTTTAGGAGGTCCAATATTTATTCCTACAACAACTC
>CAURVQ010000011.1:0-31626 GCA_963528625.1 uncultured Leptotrichiaceae bacterium
AATGTCGGTTATGATACGAAAGGTCATAATGTAAGAGGAGGAATTGGAGTTAGAACGGTTTATTAAAACTAAAAAAATGTCTAATTTATAAAGTTAAATGAATTTAAGCAAAATAGAGTGAAACAATAGTTTTGCTCTATTTTTTATAAAAATAGATGAAAATATTTTTTGATATAAATAAAAAATATGGTATACTATAAGTGAAATGTTGAAATACTGGGGAGCAGAAAAGCTGAGAATAGTGAAAACTTAAACCCAAGTACCTGAAACGGATAATGCCGGCGTAGGAAGTTATTTTAATCTATTTTTTGATATAAATAAAATATTATTAAATAAGCTTCTATTCGGTAAATGAAAGGAGTTTTTTTTATGGAAAAAAAGATTGAAGCAAGTGTAGCGATACAAGTTTTACCTAATGTTATTGAAAATAAAGAGGTTGTTCGTATTGTAGATGAAGTTATTGCTTATATAGAAAGTAAAAATTTAAAAACAGTTATAGGACCTTTTGAAACGACAATCGAGGGAGATTACGATGAGCTTATGGAAATAGTTAAACAATGTCAAATAATCGCAGTTGAAGCAGGAGCTCCCGGAGTAATGTCTTATGTTAAAATAAATTATAAGCCGAAAGGAGAGATTTTGACTATTGAAGAAAAAATTTCAAAATATAATAGATAAAATAGCACCGTTTATTATAATTGTTGTGATTTTAATTTTATGGCAAATTATGTCAGTGATTGGAATTATTCCTAAATTTATGTTGCCCTCTCCGTTAGCAGTAGTGAAAGCATTTATAAAAGATTTTCTGTTATTAATGCTTCATACAAAAGTAACATTAATTGAGGCGTTTTTAGGACTTGGAATTGGTATAATTTTAGGATTTGTAATGGCAGTAATTATGGATAAATACGATTTTGCATATAAGTCCATTTATCCAGTGTTAGTTATAACTCAAACTGTGCCAACAGTAGCGATTGCACCGTTATTAGTGCTATGGCTAGGCTATGGAATTTTACCAAAGATTACTTTAATTGTAATTACATCATTTTTCCCAATAACAGTAGGGTTACTTGATGGTTTTAAAGCAACAGACAAGGATGCTTTAAATTTAATGAAAACAATGGGAGCGACACCGTTTCAAAATTTTATCCTTTTAAAAATACCGAGTTCGATGGGATATTTTTTTGCAAGTTTAAGAATTTCAGTAAGTTATTCTATAATTGGAGCAGTTGTAGCAGAATGGCTTGGTGGATTTGAAGGGCTTGGAGTTTATATGACACGAGTGAGAAAATCGTATTCGTTTGATAAAATGTTTGCAGTAATTTTTTTCATTTCAATAATAAGTTTACTATTAATGTATTTAGTGAAAAAAATTCAAATATTAAGTATGCCGTGGGAAAATAATGAAAATAAATAATATAGAGAAAGGAGCATATATTAAATTAATATATGAGTTGAAATTTATGAAAAAAATTTTTTTAATGATAATAGGAATGTTAGTTTTTTTAATTAGTTGTGGAGAAAAAAAAGAAGCTGCAACAGAGGGAGCTGAAAAAAAATCAGATAAAATAAGTATAGTTTTGGATTGGACACCTAATACAAATCATACAGGGCTTTTTGTAGCGAAAGAATTAGGTTACTTTAAAGAATTAGGACTTGAAAATGTGGAAATAGTACAACCGCCAGAAGGAAGTACTACAGCACTTATTGGAGCTGGAGGAGCACAATTTGGAATAAGTTTTCAAGATACATTAGCTAAATCATTTGCAAAAGAGGATTCAGTTCCAGTAACGGCAGTAGCTGCAATTATTCAACATAATACTTCTGGAATAATATCTCTAAAAGATAAAGGGATTGATAGACCTAAAAAAATGGAAGGTATGAAATATGCGACTTGGGATGATGAAATTGAAAAAGCAATGATAAAAAAACTTGTAACAGATGATGGTGGAGATTATAATAAAATAAAAATGATACCGAACACTGTAACTGATGTAGTGACAGGTCTTAAAACAGATATTGATGCAGTTTGGGTATATTATGCTTGGGACGGTATTGCGACAGAACTTGCAGGATTACAAACAAATTATTGGTATTTTAAAGATTATGGAAAAGAATTAGATTATTATAGTCCTGTAATTATTGCAAATAATGAGTATTTAAAAACTCATCCAGAGGAAGCTAAAAAAGTGTTAGCTGCAATAAAAAAAGGATATGAATATGCTATGAAAAATCCGGAAGAGGCAGCAAAAATATTAGTTAAAAATGCTCCTGAAGTAGATGAAAAATTAGCGATAGCAAGTCAAAAATGGTTAGCTGATAAATATCAAGCAGATGCAAAATCTTGGGGAATAATTGATAAAAATCGTTGGGATACATTTTATAATTGGTTGTTTGTAAATAAATTAATTGAAAAAGAAATACCGAGTGGCTTTGGATTTTCAAATGATTATTTAAAATAAAGTGAAAGGTTTTAATTATGGGGAATAAAAAATTAGAAGTAAAAGATGTAACAGTTGAAATTAATGGAAATACGATAATTGATAATGTTTCGATCAACTTGTATGAAGGGGAAATTGTTTCAATTTTAGGGACAAGTGGTGGTGGAAAGACAACTTTATTCAATGTTATTGCAGGTCTAATAATTCCTAAAAATGGGAAAGTAAATTTGAATGAAGAAAATATAGTAGGAAAAACGGGAAAGATAAGCTATATGTTGCAAAAAGATTTACTTTTACCATTTAAAACTATAATTGACAATGTGTCATTACCTTTAATAATTCGTGGAGAGGAAAAAAAGGAAGCTAGGAAAAAGGCAAGCAAATATTTTAAGCAATTTGGGCTTGAAGGCACTGAAAAATTTTACCCAAAATCGTTATCGGGAGGAATGAGGCAAAGAGCGGCACTTCTTAGAACATATATGTTTTCAAATGAAATTGCTTTATTGGACGAACCGTTTAGTGCTTTAGATGCTATAACAAAACAAAAAATGCATAACTGGTATATAGAATTGATGAAAAATATAAAAATGTCTACACTTTTTATTACTCATGATATTGATGAAGCAATTTTGTTATCAAATAGGATTTATATTTTGGGCGATAAGCCGGGAAGAATTTTGACAGAAATTAAAATTGAATTAGATAAAACAAAAACAGTAGATGAATTAGTTATGATGCCGAAATTTTTGGAGTATAAAAATGAAATTAAGCGATATTTAAAGTAAAAATTGGAGCTAAAGCTCCTTTTTATATTTAATATATTATGAAAAATAAATAAGATTAATGATAAAAAAATAAAAGATAAATAATTTGTATAAGTATAAATTGTGATATATTTGACAAAAACAGTAAAAATTGATAAGATATATTGATTATTAATCACACTTTGTTTTATTTGATGATAGGGTGTTGCAATAAAGACGATTGCAATCTGTTATCAAAGATAAGTGGGAGTCAAACCAAAAAAATATTAGGAGGAAAAAAACAATGGCAGTAATCACAATGAAACAATTATTAGAAGTAGGAGCACATTTTGGACACCAAGCAAAAAGATGGAACCCTAAAATGAAACCTTATATCTTTACAGAAAGAAATGGAATTCATATTTTAGATTTACATCAAACATTAGCTTCAACAGAAAGAGCTTACGAATTTGTAAGAGAAATTTCAGAAGAAGGTGGAAAAGTATTATTCGTAGGAACTAAAAAACAAGCTCAAGACGCAGTAAGAGAAGAAGCTGAAAGAGCTGGAGGATTCTATGTAAACCACAGATGGTTAGGTGGATTATTAACTAACTTAGCAACAATTAAAACAAGAGTAAAAAGATTAAAAGAATTAGAAGAAATGGACGCTGACGGAACTTTAGATACAGCTTACACTAAAAAAGAAGCTGGATTATTAAGAAAAGAAATGGCTAAATTATCTAAAAATATCGGTGGAATTAAAAATATGAACGAATTACCAGCTGCTTTATTTGTAGTTGATATTAAAAAAGAGTTTTTAGCATTAGAAGAAGCTAAAAAATTAGGAATACCTGTAATTGCATTAATTGATACAAATGTAGATCCTGAATTAGTAACTTATAGAATTCCAGCAAATGATGACGCAATTAGATCAGTAAAATTATTTGCTTCAGTAATTGCAAATGCAGCAGTTGAAGGAAATGGTGGAGTAGAAGGATTTGTTTCAGAAGAAGAAACAGAAGAAGTAGTAGTAGATTCAGAAACTTTCGTTGAAGAAGAAGTTGAAGAAATAGAAGAAACTGAATAATTATTCACAACTAAAATTGATTTAATATATATTTGATTGGAGGAAAATAAGGTGGCAATAACAACAGCGCTTATTAAAGAATTAAGAGAAAGAACAGGAGCAGGAATGCTTGACTGTAAAAAAGCTTTAGAAGAAAATGGAGCAGACATAGAAAAAGCAATTGACTGGTTAAGAGAAAAAGGAATAGCTAAAGCAGCTAAAAAATCAGGAAGAGTTGCAGCAGAAGGATTAGTGTTTGCAGTAGTTTCAGAAGACCATAAATCTGGTGCGGTATTAGAGTTTAACTCAGAGACAGATTTCGTTGCTAAAAATGATGAATTCAAATCATTTGGAGAAAAATTAGTAAAAATTGCATTAGCGGAAGGATTTGAAACAGTTGAAGAATTAGCAGCTTACGAATTAGACGGTAAAAAAGTTGAAACTCATTTGACTGAATTAATCGCTAAAATCGGAGAAAACATGAATATTAGAAGAGTAAAAGTTGTTAAATCAGAAGGATTTGTTACAACTTATACTCACTTAGGTGGAAAAATTGGAGTGTTATTAAGCTTAAACGGTGGAGAAGCTACTCCTGAAAATGTAGAAAAAGCAAAAGGAGTCGCAATGCACGTAGCAGCAATGGATCCTAAATACTTAAATTCTGCAGAAGTAACAGCTGATGACTTAGAAAGAGAAAAAGAAATTGCTAGACACCAATTAGAAGCTGAAGGAAAACCAGCTAATATTATTGAAAAAATATTAGAAGGAAAAATGAGAAAATTCTATGAAGAAAATTGTTTATTAAATCAAAAATATGTTAGAGATGATAGTGTAACAATTGAGCAATTCATTGCCCCACTTACAATAGTATCATTTGACAGATTCAAAGTTGGAGAAGGAATCGAAAAAGAAGAAGTAGATTTCGCTGCAGAAGTAGCTGCACAATTAGGTCAGTAATTAACTAGGGGATTAAAATCCCCTTTTTTTAAAAGTTCAGAAGGGAATGAAAAAAATGCTTAAATATAAAAGAATTTTATTAAAATTAAGTGGAGAAGCTCTTGCAGGAAACAAAGATTTTGGTTTTTCGGAAGATATTTTAGATAGTTTTGCAAAACAAATAAAAGATGTACATGAAAAAGGTGTAGAAGTTGCCATCGTTATAGGTGGAGGAAATATATTTAGAGGAGCAACAGGTACGGAAAAGGGCTTTGATAGAGTTACTGGAGATACAATGGGAATGTTAGCGACTATTATGAATGGATTGGCGTTACAAGATGCAATTGAAAGATTGGGAGTGCCAACAAGAGTAATGACAGCAATTAATATGCCTCAAGTTGCAGAGCCGTTTATTAGAAGAAAAGCTATAAGACATTTAGAAAAAGGAAGAGTTGTTATATTCTCTGGAGGAACTGGAAATCCTTATTTCACAACAGATTCGTGTGGTGCATTGAGAGCAGCAGAAATTCATGCAGATGTATTAGCGAAAGGAACTAAAGTGGATGGAATTTACGATAAAGATCCTATGAAATATAGTGATGCCGTGAAATATGATAAAGTTTCATTTAATGAAGCAATATCTAAAAATTTGGGTGTTATGGACACGACAGCCTTAGCTTTGTGTAATGAAAATAATATTCCTATATTAGTATTTAATGCGTTGGAAGAAGGGAATATTTTAAAAATGACACAAGGGGAAAATGTAGGAACAGTTGTAGTTAAATAAAAAATTAAAATTATAAAAATAAAAGGTGGAATAATAATGTTAAATACAATATTGAATGAAACAGAAGAAAAAATGTTAAAATCAGTAGAAAATACGAAAGAAAAATTTTCACATGTTAGAGCGGGAAGAGCTAATGTTTCAATGTTAGATGGAATTACAGTTGAAGCTTATGGAACACCGACTCCATTAAATCAAGTAGGTACAGTATCTGCTCCAGAAGCAAGATTATTAGTTATAGATCCTTGGGATAAATCTTTAATTCCTACTATTGAAAAAACAATTTTACAAGCAAACTTAGGATTTAATCCTTCAAATGATGGAAGAATTATAAGATTAGTTGTACCTGAATTAACAGAAGATAGAAGAAAAGAATATGTTAAAATGGTAAAAAATGAAGCTGAAGAAGGTAAAATTGCAATTAGAAATGTAAGAAAAGATGCTAATAATAAATTAAGAAAATTAGAAAAAGATAGTGAAATAACAGAAGACGATTTAAAAACAGGAGAAGATAAAGTACAAAAATTAACTGATAAATTTGTTGCAGTAATTGACGATGCTTTAAATAAAAAAGAAAAAGAATTATTAACTGTTTAATAAAGATAGGGAGAGAAATCACTAATGTCTAGAATGACAAAATTTATTAATTTTTTTAGAGTGAAAAAAAGTATAGCGATAGATCTAGGAACTTCAAATGTATTGATTTATGATAAACAACAAAAAAGAGTTGTTTTAAATGAGCCATCTGTCGTTGTAAAAGATAAAAAAACAAGAGAAATCGTGGCAGTAGGATTAGAAGCGAAAGAGATGTTGGGAAAAACTGCAGATAATGTTGTTGTAATTAGACCTTTGAGAGAGGGAGTTATAACTGATATAGATGCAACAAGGGAAATGTTAAATGCTTTTATACGAAAAATTTACGGGAATTCTCCTTTTAAACCGGAAATTATGATTTGTGTGCCGATAGAAGTTACGACAATCGAGAGAAAAGCTATATTTGATGCAGCGATAGGGGCAAAAAAAATATATTTAATTGAAGAAGGAAGAGCAGCTATATTAGGGTCTGGAGTAAATATTTCACTTCCTGAAGGACATACAGTAATTGATGTTGGAGGTGGATCTACTGATATAGCGATTTTATCGTTGGATGAAATAGTTTCAAGTAAATCTATAAGAGTAGCAAGTAATAAATTTGATGAAGATATAATAAGATATGTTAAGAAAAAATATGGGTTATTAATTGGAGATAAAACGGCAGAAAATGTAAAAAAAGACATTGGAACGGCAATACAAGTTTCAGGAAATGAAAATTTAAAAACAGAAATAAAAGGAAGAGATTTGAATACGGGAATACCGAAAAATATTGAAATTACTTCAAATGAAATTTATGAAGCTATAAAAGATTCTATTAGAGAAATAATTGTAGCTTTAAAAGAAGTTTTAGGTAAATGTCCTCCAGAATTGTCAGCAGATATATTAGATAACGGTATAATTTTAACAGGTGGAGGTTCACTTATTAAAAATTTAGACAAATTGATAGAAAAGGAAGTTCGTATACCAATAAAAAGAGCTAAAAATTCGTTAGAATCAGTTGTTGTTGGTGGTGGACTTGCATTTGATAACAAAAAATTACTTAGAACTTTAGAGATGAGGGAAATATAGATTGTTTTTGAAAAATTAAAAAGGATATAATTATGAGTATAAAGAGAGAGAAAATCATCCGTTTATGGTTTAAAATGTGGGTTACACAACAAGATTTAGGAATAGATGATATTTTTTTAGATAATATAATTTATATTGAGAGTTGGTGTCCTAAGTATGAAAATCGTCAAACAGTAAAGCATTGGTTTAATGAGTGGAATACAAGGGGAAAAGTACTTGCATGGGATATAAAACAATTTTTTCATAAAGATAATCAAACTATTGTAGAATGGCACTTCAAATGTAAAATGAATGAGGAGAAAGTTGAAGAGTTTGATGGCATCTCTTTGATTGATTGGACAGTCGATAATAAAATAAAAACTCTAAAAGAATTTAGCTGTAGTTGTAATAATTATAATCCTTACAAAGAAAGTAAAACTCCATTATTTAGAGATGTAAAAGTAAATAGTTTTTAAGAAGAGTACCATGGATGAATATTGGTCTAATGATGGCTTGGCACTAGAATGGTAAATAACAAAAACTGATAAAGAAATAGACAGAATGATATATGAGCTTTATGGGTTGAGTGATGATGAAATAAAAGTTGTAGAAGAGAGTTGATAACACTTTTAGATTAAATTTTAATTAAAGTCGTTTTTGTCTTGACAGATAGCTTAATTTTGCAGCGTGCAAAAGCTCTTTCATACTTTTGGCGTCCCAAAAGTATGGCAAAAAGACTGAGTGCCGACGTTTTCTTGCTAAGCTCATACGCTCCATCGTTTTGTGAAAATCAAAAAACTCAAATTCGCTTCTGCGTAAGCTCGTTTTCAGACAATGATTTTCACATGAACTCAGTCGCTATTCGCTAAGTCAAAAACGTATGGCACTGGGAAAAAGAGGGAAGATTTTATAGGTTAAGTGAAGAAGAGATTAAGGTAATTGAAGAGAGTTGATAACTCTCTTTTTTAGAATAAATATTTTTATTATTTATGAGTTTATGTAAGTCTGTGTTATAATAATAAAAAATATATTTCATAAAAGTATGACACTTTGAGTTTGAAATTATATTACTTACAAAAGTAATATAATATTGAATACACTCAATACTTATGGTACAATAATTAAAATCATAATAAATAAAGAGGTGGGAGCTACATGAATAATGAAATAGATAAAATTCATAAAGATGTATATAGCAGTATTAAAGAATTGATGGATAATGCAAGAAATAGAGTTGCAAGAGAAGTTAATAATATCCTTATTGAAACTTACTGGGAGATTGGGCGAATTATCGTAGAAGAAGAGCAAGGAAATTCTGATAGAGCTGAGTATGGGAAACAGTTAATAACAGATTTATCAAAGAAACTAACAAAAGAATATGGCAAGGGATTTTCAAAATCTAACTTGTTTAATATGAGAAATTTCTATTTATGTTTTCCAATTTTCCAGACGGTGTCTGGAAAATTAAGTTGGTCGCATTATTGCGAACTGCTTTCTATAAGCGATGAGAAGAAAAGAAGTTTTTATGAAAAAGAAACGATAAGTGCAAATTGGTCTGTAAGAGAGTTAAAAAGGCAGATAAAAACATCACTTTTTGAAAGACTTTTGCTTTCATCAGGAGATGAAAATAAAAAAAAGGTATTAGAGTTAGCCTTAAATGGAAATGAAATAAATAAGGCAAGTGATGTTGTGAAAGATCCTTATGTATTTGAATTTTTAGGACTACCTGAAGAAAAAGTGGTTATGGAAAGTGATTTAGAAAAAGCCTTAATAACTCATATTGAAAAATTTTTACTTGAACTTGGAAAGGGCTTTATGTATGTTGGTTCTCAGCAAAGGGTAACACTTGGAAATACCCATTATTATGTTGATATGGTATTTTATAACAAGATACTTAAGTGCTATGTTTTGATTGAGTTAAAAACAGGAAAGCTAATGCCGGAAGCAGTCGGCCAAATCAATATGTATCTTAACTACTATAAGACGGAAGTTAATGACGATATAGATAATGAACCGATTGGAATTATACTTTGTACTGATAAGGATAGTATACAGGCAGAATATGCACTTGGCAGTTTGTCTAATAAGATATTTGCTTCTAAATACACTTTATATATTCCTGATAGAGAATTATTAGAAGAACAAGTTGAAAGAGTTTTAAATAGTTACAAGAAAAAATAAAGTCAATTGAAAATTATGCAAGAGATGTTGTACAATAGTAGAAAACAAAATAATTTATAAATGAGAGAAGTGGAGAATAAGCTGCTTTTCTTTTTTTACAAAAAGAAAATGAGTGATAACAAAAAATACTATTATCTTAAGCTAAAGGAAGCGAAGATAAAATATAAGAAGCCGTGCGTATTCACCGTGGCAAAATGGGATAGTAGAGAGAAGTCATAGATTAGATAGTAAATTTTATGAAAATAAGTGATTTTATAGTTTAAAAGCATTAAAGAGAGCAGTAAAGAAATATTGTAGTAGATATAATGATATATCAAGAAAAGTATTGGGGTTTAAAAGTCTAAATCAAATGATAGAAGAACTAGAAAAGTAACTGATTAAATAAAGCATAATTTTTTGCATATCATTTATATCTATAGACATTGCAAATTACAGTTATTTTATAATACTTGAAAAAATTTAAAAATAGGAGTATAATGAAAAACAGAGTTGATTAATTCTCTTTATACTTAAAAACTGAGAGGAGGTGTAAAGAAATGAAGAAATTAAGGATTGGAATAGTTTTTTTAGTAATCTTAACTATAGTTGTAAATTTATTACTAGCATTAGTTAGTAAAGTGTTACCAGTTAGATTTGTAATGCCGGAAGGGTTAGTAGAACCGGCAAGAGAATTTAATTTTTTGGTAGGAAATATTAATTTTACAATAAATCAAACGGTATTAAATACTTGGGTACTTATGATATTAATAATGCTTATAGTTTTATTTGGTACAAAAGATATAGGAAAAACAAAAGACAAAGCATTGAGAGATCCATCAAAGTTACAAGTAATAATGGAAGAATATTATAAATTTATTGAAAAAACTTTTTTAGTAACTTATGGTGATAAAAAGAAAGAATATGTTGGATTTTTCTCAGCATTATTCGCAATAATTTTATTTTCAAATTTAAGTTTATTTTTGTTCCCTTTCATTGTAATTTTAACAAAAGGAGAACATGGACTTGAAATGCACCATTTCTTCAGGACACCAACAGCAGATCCTAACACCACAATTGGTTTAGCTTTAGTAGTTTTAATAGTATCAACTATAGCTGCAATAAAAGGAGCTGGAGCAAAAAAATATTTTAAAAGTTACATTGAACCGATGTGGTTTATGTTACCATTAAATATTGTAGAAAAAATTTCAAGTGTATTAAATACATCAATGAGATTGTTTGGAAATATGTTGGCAGGATTAGTAATAGCAGGATTGTTATACAGTTTAGTAGGTAGAACATTACTAGAAACAGCAACAAAAAATGCTGTAGATGGTTTGTTTTCATTTTCAGTAGGGTGGCCTATGGTTTTACAACTTTATCTTGACTTATTTGTAGGTATCATTCAAGCATTTGTATTTACAATATTGTCGTCAGTTTATGTGTCAGAATCATTAGCTATGGGGAATGTAGAGGAAGAACCAATAAAAGAATAAAATTTAGGAGGATAAAAATGGAAGGATTAGTACAAGCAGCAGCATTATTAGGAGCAGGAATAGCAGCAATAGGTGGAGCAGGAGCAGGAGTAGGACAAGGGATAGCAACTGGATATGCAGTTGAAGCAATATCAAGACAGCCAGAAGCTAAGGCAGATATTATGCAAACATTAATAACAGGATTGGCAATTACAGAGTCATCAGCAATTTATGCATTAGTAATCGCATTCTTATTAATTTTCTTAAAAGGATAATAACTAAAAATATAGGAGTGAAAATAAATGGAAAGTTCAAAATTAGTAAATATAGATTTTTCTATGGCTATACAAAT
Source organism: uncultured Leptotrichiaceae bacterium (assembly GCA_963528625.1). Classification (GTDB taxonomy): domain Bacteria; phylum Fusobacteriota; class Fusobacteriia; order Fusobacteriales; family Leptotrichiaceae; genus CALHVR01. Next base: position 11,596 of record CAURVQ010000011.1, read on the forward strand.
AATAAACTTCTTAATTTTAGTGTTATTTTTTAATAAATTTTTTGCAAAAAAAATAGGGAAATTATTAGAGGATAGAAAAGATTTAGCTTTATCTGAAATGAAAATGGTTCAAGAAGAATATTCAAAATTAGAAGAGCAAAAAAAATTAGCTGAAAGACTTAAAACTGAATCAAGAAGAAGAGCAAATGATATTCTTATAAAGTCAGAAGAACAAGCTGATGCTAAAAAAGATCAAATAATTTCTTCTGCTATGATGAATAGAGAAAGAATGATGAGAAAAGCAGAAGTTGACATTGAAAAAATGCGAACAAAAGCTAGATTGGAATTAGAGCAAGAAGTTGGAAAAATGGCTGTAGAATTAGCTGAAAAAATTGTTATGAAAAATATAAAAGAAAAACAAGATGAAATAATAGATGATTTTATCGAGAAAATATAGGTGAAAATGATGGATAAAAATGTAATTGCAAAAAGATATGCAGTAGCAATTTTTGAAACAGCTAAAGCTAAAGGAAATATAGATGAAATAAGAGAAGCATTGAATATTTTAAATAGTAAATATTTAGAAGAAGAAGATATAAAAATATTTTTCACAAATCCGATAATAACAAATGAGGAAAAAAAAGTTTTTTTAAATAAAATGTTTCCATTTTTAGGAGAAGATGCACAAAATGTTTTAAATTATGTTGTGTCTAAAGATAGAATTGAATATATTTCTTTAATTAGAAATAATTTTTTAAATGAAGTTTATAAAGAAGAAGGTAAATTACCTGTAATTGCGGTATTTGCCAAAGAACTTTCAGAAAGCCAAAAAAATAAATTGATAAAAAAATTAGAGGAAAAATATAGAAAAAAAATAGTCTTGAATCTTGAAGTAGATGAAAGTATCATTGGTGGCGGAATTTTGAAAATAGGAAATAAAGTTATAGATGGTTCAATAAAACATCAACTGGAAGATATGAAGAGAATGTTTTAAGAATGGAGGTATTTTTTCGTGAGAATTAAACCCGAAGAAGTAAGTAAAGTAATCCGAGAAGAAATAGAAAATTATAAAACATCTTTAAATATTTCTAATACAGGTACAGTTTTAGAAGTTGGAGATGGAATAGTTAGAATATACGGATTAAGTGAAGTAATGTCAGGAGAATTACTTGAATTTTCAAATGGAGTAATGGGAATGGCATTAAACTTAGAAGAAAATAATATAGGAGCAGTTGTTTTTGGTAACTGTAACGCTATAAAAGAGGGAAGCGAAGTAAGAGGGACAGGAAGAGTAGCAGAAGTACCAGTTGGAGAAGCGTTATTAGGGAGAGTTGTTAATGCTTTAGGAGAGCCGATAGATGGTAAAGGAAATATAGAGGCAACAAAATATTTACCGATTGAAAGAGAAGCATATGGAATAATTGACAGAAAACCAGTAACAGAACCTATGCAAACAGGTATAAAAGCTATAGATGGAATGTTTCCAATAGGGAGAGGTCAAAGAGAACTTATTATAGGAGATAGACAAACAGGTAAAACAGCAATAGCAATAGACACTATAATAAATCAAAAAAATAATAATGTAATTTGTGTGTATGTAGCTATAGGGCAAAAAAGGTCGACTGTTGCACAAATATATAGAAAATTAGAAGAAAAAGATGCACTAGACTATACAATAATAGTAACGGCAACAGCGTCTGAAGCAGCCTCATTACAATATATTGCACCTTATGCAGGATCTTCAATGGCAGAATATTTTATGGAACAAGGGAAACATGTTTTAATTATTTATGATGATTTATCAAAACATGCAGTTGCTTATAGAGAAATGTCATTATTATTAAAAAGACCGCCAGGTAGGGAAGCATATCCGGGAGATGTGTTCTATTTACATTCAAGATTACTTGAAAGAGCAGCAAAACTTAGTGATGAATTAGGTGGTGGAAGTATAACAGCATTACCGATAATAGAAACACAATCTGGAGATATTGCAGCTTATATCCCAACAAATGTTATTTCAATAACAGATGGACAAATTTTCTTAGAAACAGATTTATTTAATTCAGGATTTAGACCGGCAATAAATGCAGGAGTTTCAGTTTCTAGGGTTGGAGGAGCAGCACAAATTAAAGCGATGAAACAAGTAGCGGCAAAAGTTAAAATAGAATTAGCTCAATACACAGAATTAGTTGCGTTCTCTCAATTTGGTTCAGATTTAGATAAAGCAACAAGAGATCAACTAAATAGAGGAGCTAAAATTATGGAAGTGCTAAAACAATCGCAATATAGTCCTTACACAGTTGAAGAGCAAGTCGTGTCATTTTATGCTGTAACAAATGGATTCTTTGATGAAATTCCAACAGAAAAAGTAAGAAAATTTGAAAATGATTTAATAAAAAATCTTGAAGGAAATAAAATTTTAGAAATAATTAAAGAGAAAAAAGAAGTAACTGATGAATTAAAAGAGTTAATGAATGAATATATTACAGAATATAGACAAAATTATATATGGTAGGTGATTATTCATGGCAGGAAACATGAAAGAAATAAAAGAAAGAATAGGAAGTGTAAAAAATACAAATCAAATTACACGAGCTATGAATATTATTTCATCAACAAAATTTAAAAAATACCAAGAATTAACTTTAAATTCAAGAGAATATGCTCATACTATTGATGTTGCGTTTGACAATTTAGTAGGAAGTATGAAAAATAATAGACATATTATTTTTGATGGTAAAAAGAAAGTAAAAAGAGTAGGAGTTATAATTATGACTTCTGATAGAGGACTTTGTGGAGCTTTTAATACTTCAACTTTAAGAAAATTTGAAGAAATGCAAAAACAGTTTCATAAAGAAAATAAAGAAGTTTCAGTTATAGCAATTGGGAGAAAAGCAAAAGACTACTGTAAAAATAAAGGAATATTAGTTGATGCCGAGTTACATCAATTAATTCCAGAAATAATGTTTGAAAAAGGTAGAGAAATAAGTGAAAAAATTGTAGATTTATATATGGAAAATCATTATGATGAAGTTTATTTACTTTATTCTAGATTTATTTCAGCAATAAAATATAATTTGGAAGTAGAAAAAATTCTTCCAATAAAATTAAAAAGAGAGTATTTATCAACAAATAGAGAGTATATTTTTGAGCCTTCAGAAGGTGAAGTGTTAAGAAGATTTACTCCAAAGGCATTAAATATAAAATTATATCAAGCATTGCTTGAAAATACGGCAAGTGAGCATTCGGCAAGAATGTCGGCAATGCAACAAGCAAGTGATAATGCACAAGAAATGATAAATAAATTGACTTTAAAATATAATAGAGAAAGACAAGCAGCAATTACACAAGAATTGACGGAAATTGTCGGTGGAGCAAACGCATTAAAATAGAAAAAAGGAGGTCGAATGATGAATAAAGGGAAATTAGTTCAAGTAATTGGACCCGTTATAGATGTAAAATTTGAAAATGAATTGCCAGAAATTTATAATGCCCTAGAAGTTTATAAAGAAGATGGAAGTAAATTAGTGGCAGAAGTTTATTCACATACTGGGAATGACATCGTAAGAGCAATCGCAATGTCTGGAACAGATGGGATAAAAAGAGGAATTGAAGTTATAGATACAGGAAAACCAATACAAGTTCCAGTGGGAAGAAAAACTTTAGGAAGAATTTTTAATGTATTGGGAGAAACTGTTGATCATGGAGAAAGTTTGGATGATGTAGAAAAAGAATCAATCCACAAACCAGCTCCAACATTTGATCAATTAGGAACTGAAACGGAAATACTAGAAACTGGAATAAAAGTAGTAGACTTGTTAGCACCATACTTAAAAGGTGGAAAAATCGGTTTATTTGGAGGAGCAGGAGTAGGAAAAACTGTACTTATTCAAGAATTGATCAATAATATAGCAAAAGGACACGGAGGTTTATCAGTTTTCGCCGGAGTAGGTGAAAGAACTAGAGAAGGGCGTGACCTTTATAACGAAATGACAGAAAGTGGAGTTATAAATAAAACCGCCTTGATTTATGGGCAAATGAACGAACCACCTGGTGCAAGACTTAGAGTTGGATTGACTGCACTTACAATGGCTGAATATTTTAGAGATAAAGAAGGACAAAATGTATTGTTATTCGTAGACAATATATTTAGATTTACTCAAGCAGGGGCAGAAGTATCAGCATTATTAGGTAAAATGCCATCAGCAGTTGGATACCAACCAAATTTAGCGACAGAAATGGGAGCTTTACAAGAAAGAATTACATCAACAAATATGGGATCAATTACATCAGTTCAAGCAGTTTATGTGCCGGCAGACGACTTAACAGATCCAGCAACAGCAACAACATTCTCACATTTAGATGCGACAACGGTATTATCAAGACCAATAGCATCACTTGGAATCTATCCGGCAGTTGATCCGTTAGAATCAACTTCAAGAATGTTAGAGCCTGAAATTGTTGGGCTTGAGCATTATAGAGTTGCAAGAGAAACGCAAAGAGTGTTGCAAAAATACAAAGAATTACAAGATATTATTGCAATTTTAGGAATGGATGAACTTGATGAAGAAGATAAATTAATCGTAAGTAGAGCAAGAAAAATTCAAAGATTCTTCTCACAACCATTCTCAGTTGCCGAACAGTTTACTGGAATGAAAGGGAAATATGTACCACTTAGAGAAACAATAAGAGGATTTAAAGAAATTTTAGAAGGATTGCACGATGAAATACCGGAGCAAGCTTTCCTATATGTTGGAACGATTGAAGAAGCTGTTAAAAAAGCAGAGCAATTAATGAGTGAATAATAAGGAGAAATTATGGCACAAGAATATATTTTGAAAGTTGTAACTCCTGAAGGATTAATATTTGAAAAACCGGTTGTTTTTGCAAAAGTTAGAACAGTGACTGGTGATATAGGAATATTGGCAAAACATATAAATTATGTCAATATTCTTGGCACCGGTGAAATGTTGGTTAGAGAAGCTGATAAAACAGAAACAAGTTATTTTGTAGACGGTGGTTTTTTAGAAGTACGACAAGATAAAGTTGTCGTATTAGGAGAAGAAGTAGTCGAAATGAGCCAATTAGAAGCTAAAAAATTAGCTAAAGAGAAAGCAATTCAAGCTGCAACTCGTAAAAAGAAATTTGAAAATAAAGATATTATTGATACCAAAAGAAAAATTCGTGAAAATTTATCAAAATAAAATGACATATACATCTAAGTATGGTATAATATCTTAAGAACTTAATTTTGTTTAGGAGGTTATAGAATGAAGTATTTAGATGAAATGACAGATAAAGAATTAACAGCTTTAGGAAAGTCAGAAAAACTTTTTTTAGGATTAATCTTTAATAGAGAAAATATCATTAAAAAATTGGAAAAACTGGGGTATATTCGTAAAGTGAAAAAAGAGATAAATGAAGATAAAATTTTGGTAGAAGAAACAAAAAAAGTAGAAAAAGTTAAAGAAATTGATTTTTCTAAAATACCTCTTTACAGAGATAGAAGTAGAAGATTTTATAGAAATTATCCTAATCCTAAATTGATAAAAAAATTGAAAAAAAGATATAGATTTAAAGTAAAAGATAAAGAAATTAATTTTGGATTTAGAGAATTAAATCAAGAAAATATAAAATTAAGAGAAATAGAAACAGAAATTAATAAATCAAAATATAGTGTAATTCAAGAAGATATTTATTTTGATAAAAGATATTTACCTGAATCTTATTTCGTAGATGAAATTGTACTTATGCCTAAAAATCCTACGACATTATATGCTTATTGGGAAATTAGAGAAGATACATTTAAAAAATTACAACAAGAACATAATGTTGTAGATAATGTTGTAATAAAAATATTAAAAGATGGACATGAATATAGAAAAATAATAAGACATGAAAGAATAGGGTCACATTTTATAAATGATGTGGAAGCTAGTCCAAACTATGAAGCATCAGTAGGTTATGAAGATAGTTATGGAAATTATGTGGAAGTATCTCATTCTACAATAGCAGTAGTTCCAAAAAATGAAATTTCAAACAATTTAGATTTAACTTGGGGAACAGTAAGAGTAGACGAAAATACAAATCAAATAATTAAATATATTAATTCTTCTCATTTAGTTCCAGACAGTTCGGAATTTTTAAATAGATTATCACCGGAAGAATATGAAAAATATACAAAAGAAGTTATAGTAAGAATGAGACAAGTAGGTGCTTCAGAAACGATATATGAAATTGATACAAGAGATTTGAATAATCTTAATAAAATTGGTTCATCTAATTTAACTTCATCTGGAATAAAAAAATAAGTATAGGAGTAATATGAAAATAATAGTTTATGGAGCTGGAGTAATGGCTCAATATGTTAAAGATTCGGTTATTGCTTCGGGAAATGAATTTGTAGGATTTGTAGACCCTTTAGGTAAAGGAAATTTTAAAAATTTAGAAGATAAAAATATAAAATTTGATGGAATTATAGATTTTTCTCATTTTTCTTTAATGGAAGATGTGCTAAAATATGCCGTAGCAAGAAAAGTTCCTTTAGTTTTGGCTACAACAGGGCATTCTGCTGAACAGTTAGAAAAAATTAATCAAGCATCAAAAGAAATACCTATAATAAAAGCAACTAATACTTCTTTAGGAGTGACAGTTTTAAATGAAATAGTAGCATATGCAACAAAATTATTAAGTGATTTTGATATTGAAATTATAGAGAAACATCATAATAGAAAAATAGATGCACCAAGTGGAACAGCGACAACATTATTAGAAAATATTCAGGAAAATTTACCTGAAAAATGTAATGTTGTTTATGGAAGAGAAGGAAACTCTAAAAGGCAAGAAAAAGAAATAGGTGTTCATGCAATAAGAGGTGGAAATATTGTTGGAGAGCATACAGTAATTTTTACTAAAAATGATGAAATAATAGAAATAAAACATGAAGCTTTATCGAGAAAGATGTTTTCTGATGGAGCTGTAAAAGGGATAATGTATTTAAAAGATAAAAAACCCGGTAAATATGTTATGAAAGATGTTTTAGGAATAAATTAATTTCAATTTTGTACATAAAGAGAGGAGGATGTAATATTTAATATTATATAGTAAAATGACAGAATTAGAAAAATCAAAAGAAATTATAAAATATATAGCAAATGCAGAAAAAACGACACCGGTTGAATTGTATACCGATGAAACAATTATAAAAACACATGACTGTAAAATAATTGGAAAAGATGGTTTAAAAATTGTGTTTGGTGATTGGCAAAATGTTGAAAAAGTTATAAAAGATAATAATTTAACAAATTATCATTTAAAAAATGATAGAAGAAATTCTGGAGTGCCAATGCTTGATTTAAAAGAAATAAATGCAAGGATTGAACCGGGAGTGTATATTAGAGATAAAGTAACTATTGGAGATAGAGCTGTTATTATGATGGGGGCAGTTATAAATATAGGAGCTGAAATTGGAGAAGAAACAATGATTGATATGAATGTTGTTTTAGGTGGAAGAGCTAAAGTTGGTAAAAAATGCCATATAGGGGCAGGAGCAGTTTTAGCAGGGGTAATTGAACCGCCTTCAGCTGATCCAGTTGTTGTTGAAGATAATGTTGTTATAGGAGCTAATGCAGTAGTATTAGAAGGTGTTAGAATTGGAGCAGGTTCAGTTGTAGCAGCAGGTTCAGTTGTTACTGAAAATGTGCCATCAGGAGTTGTTGTTGCAGGAACGCCAGCTAAAATCATCAAATCTGTAGATGATAAAACGGTTTCAAAAACAGAAATAGTAGACGAATTAAGAAGATAAAAAATTTTGAATTTTTAAGAAGTATAAATTAAAAATGAAAAAGAGAAAGGTGAAAAATGAAAAAATTATTAGTAGTATTAGGAGTATTAAGTATAACTGCATTAGGGTATGCAGCTGTTAAAGATGACTATGCAAATGCAGGGAAATTATTAAATGAAAACAAAGTTAGAGAAAGTGTGACTTTATTACAAAAAGTTTCTACTTCAGGAGATAAAGAATATGCTAAAAAAGCTGATTTACAATTAGGTATGTTGTATTTACAAGCAGGAGATCTTACAAATGCTAAAAAATATGTAAATCAAGCTTGGAAAAATGTTAATTTAACAAAAGATGAAAAATTAGCAACATCAGAACTTTTATATGAAATTGCGACATCAGAAAACAATATAGCTGAACAAGAAAAACAATTACAATATTTAGAAACAGAAACAAAAGGACAAAATGCTTTATATGCTTCAAGTTATATAGCAATGTATTTACAAACAAATAGAGAAGCAAAAGCTATAGAAAAATATAAATCAGTAATGGCACAACAACATGATAATCAATTCAAATCAGTAGTAAATTATAATGTTGGAAGGGCGTACGTAGTATTAAATAAATTGGATGAAGCTAAAAAATATTTAACTGAATCATATAATCAATCAGTAGATGGAATGTTAAATTCAGGAATGATATTAGTACAAATTGCTATGTATCAAAACAATAAAGCAGAAGCTGAAAGAATTTTATTAGATGTGAATGAAAAAACTGGGAATAAAGAATTAGTGTTATTTAATGAAATAGGAAAATTCTATTATATTTATAAAGATTATGACAAAGCAATAACATATTTCAAAAAAATAACTGATAAAAACTCTAATGCAGTAGAGCAAAAATTAATTTTATTGGCAATATACGAAAATAAAAAAGATATTGTAAATATATCTAAAACTTATACAGATTTAAAATCGATAATAAAAGAAAATGTAAATAGAAATTTAGGAGTTCTTTTATTTAATATAAATGAAAGTGCATTAGCTGAAAAATATTTGAAAAAAGCGATAACGGAAGATAAAAATAATGAAGCAAAATTATTATTAGGTCAAGTTTATGCTTCAACTGGTAAAAAAGAAGAAGCAATAGCAATATTAAAAGAAGCAGTTGCAAGTAAAGTAGAAGGTGCGTCAGCAGTTTTAACTGAAGTTGAAAAAATGAAATAAAAAAGAAAAATGCAAAGAAGATCTTGTAAATTAAATTTTATGAGATTTTTTTTTATGAAGCAAAAAAGAAATATAAATATCTTTATATTTTAAATAAAGTTTGATATAATATAAAAAGAAAGGAGAGGGGAAATTAAAGGTATAAATATATCTAATAAATAAAGAAATAAATATTAAAATAAAAGGAGGAGTATTCTTAATAAAAAATTAAGAATGAAAATAAATGGCTAGAAAAAAAGCAGTAGAAGACAAAAAAGATAAAGAAATATTAGAAAAAGAAAAATCGTTAAGAGAAACATTAGCACAAATAGAAAAAAGTTATGGTGCTGGAGCTATAATGAAACTTGGGGAAAATCAAAAAATGGAAATTAAATCAATTTCAACAGGAAGTTTGAATTTAGATATAGCTCTAGGAATTGGCGGAGTACCGAGAGGAAGAATAGTTGAAGTTTATGGAGCAGAATCGTCAGGTAAAACGACATTAGCTTTACATATAATTGCTGAAGCACAAAAAGAAGGAGGAATTGTAGCGTTTATAGATGCAGAACACGCATTAGATCCAGTTTATGCTAAAGCGTTAGGAGTAAAAATTGATGAATTGTTGATTTCACAACCAGATACTGGAGAACAAGCATTGGAAATAGCAGATATGTTAGTTAGAAGTAGTGCTATGGATGTAATTGTTGTGGATTCAGTTGCTGCTTTAGTGCCAAAAGCTGAAATTGATGGAGAAATGGCAGATCAACAAATGGGATTGCAAGCGAGATTAATGTCAAAAGCTTTGAGAAAATTAACGGGAAGTATTGCAAAATCAAATACAGTAATGATATTTATTAACCAAATTAGAGAAAAAATAGGTGGATATTCATTCACACCGGGACCACAAACGACGACATCTGGAGGGAGAGCATTAAAATTCTTCTCATCTGTAAGAATGGAAGTTAAAAGAATCGGATCAGTAAAACAAGGTGAAGAGATAATAGGGAACGAAGTATCGGTTAAAGTTACGAAAAATAAAGTTGCACCACCATTTAAAGAAGCAAGATTTAGTGTATTGTATGGAAAAGGGATTTCTAAAGTGGGAGAAGTTTTAGATGCAGCAACAAAATTAGATATAGTTGCAAAAAGTGGAGCTTGGTTCAGTTATGGAGATAGAAAGTTAGGACAAGGAAAAATTAATGTAGAAAATTTATTAAAAGAAGATAAAGAACTTTATAATAAATTAGAAGCAGAAGTATTAGCAAAAATAAAACCTGACTATTCAGTAGAAAATGAAGAGACTGAACCAGTGGAAACGGAAGAAAAAACTTTGAAAACATCTAAAAAAGAGAAAGTAGATGAAATTGAAGAAATAGAAGAAATTGAAATAGAAGATGAAGGATTAGAGATTGAATAATGATTATTGAGCAAATAAAAAAAAATAAACTTTATTTATCAACAGGGGAAATTATAGATATAAGTCCTTTAATTAGAATGAGATATAATTTAAAAATTGGAGATAGTATTAATGAATATTATAATGAAATTATTTATGATGCAGCTGTTGAAAAAGGGATATTTTTACTGTCTTTAAGAGATAGGACAAAAAAAGAAATTACATTAAAGCTTAAAGAGAAATATAAAAATATTCAAATGATACAAAGAGCAGTTAAAAAATTGGAAGAATTAGGGTATATTGATGATTTTAACTATGCGTTAACATTTATAAAAAACAAAAAATATGGAAAGCAAAGAATAAATTTTGAGTTGTATCAAAAAGGGATAAATAAAGAAATAATTGAAAATGCTTATAATTATTTAGATGAAGAGGAAAATAATGGAGAAAAATCTGTTGAAATAAAAAAATTGGAAATAGCTATAAAAAAATGTATAAACAAAGATGAAAAAAAGTTAATACAATACCTTTTAAGACAAGGATTTGAATTTAGTAAAATAATTGAAAAATTGAAAGAATATAAAGAGTATGGAGAATTTTGTGAATAAAAATGATAAGGAGGAAAATATAAAATTATTAATTTTATATTAATATTATGAGAACGATATTTTATCATGTAGCATTAGTAGGAATGCTTTTATATGGAGCAGTATTTAGAATACCTGTTTTATTAATGAAAAAAGGTAAGGAAGCTAAAAAGTTTGCAAGAAAAGTTTGTAGAAACTGGAGTATTGGTCTTATTTGGGCAGCAAAAGCAAAAGTAGAAATAATTTATACAAATGATTCGGAAGAAGATATAAAAAATATAGTAAAAAATGATGAGCCTGTAATTTTAATATCAAATCATCAAAGTAATTTAGATATTCCTACTTTAGCAGGTTATTTACCGATAAATTTTGGATTTATTGCTAAAAAAGAGATGAAACATTGGCCAATATTGAGTATTTGGATGAAAGGTCTAAATTGTATATTTTTAGATAGAAAAAATGCCAGACAAGGTATGAAAGATATGAAAAATGCGATTCAAATGGTAAAAAATGGTAATTCGTATGTAATTTTTCCTGAAGGGACAAGAAGTGAAAATGGAGAAGTTGGAGAGTTTAAAAAAGGAAGTTTTAAATTGGCGATAGATTCAGAAGTAAGAATAGTGCCGATAACTATTATTGGGACATATGATATTCAATCAAAACAAAGTCTTAAAATTTATAGTGGAAAAAAGGTAAAAGTTATAGTTGATAAACCAATAGATTATAAAAATTTAGAAAGAAATAATCAAAAAAAAATACATATAATTGTGAATGAAATTGTTAAATCTAATTTTGATAAATACAATAATAAAAATTAAATAAAAGGAGTTAGTTATCAAAAAGATAACTGTGAAAAGATGAAAATAATTTTAGCAACTAAAAATAAAGGAAAAGTGGCAGATTTTGAAAAATTAACAGAAAATATGGGAATAGAGGTAATATCATTTTTAGATGAAAATATAAGTTTCCCAGATGTTGTAGAAGATGGAGATACTTTTGAGGAAAATTCAGTAAAAAAAGCATTGGAAATAGCAAAATATACAGGAATGATAACAGTTTCAGATGATTCTGGACTTTGTGTTGAAGCATTAAATGGTGCTCCCGGGATTTATTCTGCACGATATTCTGGAGAAAATGCTACCGATTCAACAAATATAGATAAATTATTATATGAAATGAAAAATATTCCTCAAGGAGAACGACAAGCTAAATTTGTGTCAGTTGTAAGTATTGCAAAACCAGATGGGACAGTTGAATCTTTTAGAGGAGAAGTTGAAGGAGAAATTATATTTGAAAGAAGAGGAACAAATGGATTTGGGTATAATCCGGTATTTTTTTCACAAGAATTAAAGAAAACATTTGGTGAAGCTACAATGGAAGAAAGAGTAACCGTAAGTCATAGAGCTAGAGCTTTTAGAAAATTAAAAGAACAAGTTTTGAATAAATTAGTATAATTAAAAATGGGAGTATTAAACTCCCATTTTTTGAAGTATAAATTAAATATTAATGACTACCTTAGTTCCCCTTTTTTGTGAAATCTTTTTGTTTTTCTTTATATTTTCTAACTTGTCTTTCTAATTTTTCTTCTAATTCATCAATCGCAGCATACAGATCTGCATTTTCAGTTTCAACTTTTATTTTTGTTCCACTAGCATAGACAAGTCCATCTGCCTTGTGAATTTGCCCACTTGACTTAGTATCTTCAACAGTTAAGACGATATCGACCTCCGTAATAGCATCTGTGTACTTAGAAATTTTACTAACTTTTTCTTCCGTGTAACTTTTAATTGCATCTGTAATTTTTAAGTGTTTTCCGCTAATAATGATTTTCATAAAACCACGTCCTCTCTTATCTCAATTATATTATAACTTGAAAAAAAAAAAAGTCAACAAAAATTAAATATATATTTTATTCATAAAAAAATATATATAATTTATAAAAAAGGTGTTTATAAATTAAGTAAAATATGATAAAATAAGGTAAAACAACTAAAAAATGGAGGAGAACAATGAAAAAAATACCGAATGCAGTAGGACCATATTCAGCTTTTAGACAAGCAGGAGATTATTTATATATATCAGGACAAATAGGAATTAATCCTGAAACAAGTAAAATTGAAGGAGTGACAGTAGAAGAACAAACAAAACAAGTGATGGAAAATTTAAAAGCAATATTGGAAAATAATGGATTAACGACAGCAAATGTAGTAAAAACATTAGTTTTATTAGATAATATTAATGATTTTGTTACTGTAAATGAAATTTATGGACAATATTTTGAACAACCTTATCCAGCAAGATCGGCTTTTGAAGTAGGAAAATTACCATTAGGAGCTTTAGTAGAAATTGAAGCTATTGCTTATATGAAATGAATTAGAATTAACCTAGAAAAATAACCGAGAAATATAAAATATAACAAACCCTAGAAGTATTGTTTTTATTGACTTCCCGCTAAAAAAAAAAAAAAAAACTTTGAAAAAAATTAGGAAATATGATAAAATATGAGTACGAGATTAGAGAAAAGGAAGAAAAGACATTGAAAAAAATATTGATAATTATATTTTGCTTTTTTTCTATAACAGCAATAAGTTTTTCAGAGATTAGTAAAGAAGAAAAAGATAAATTATTAGAAATAGCAAATATTGAAATAAGAAATGGAAATATAAAAGAAGCTGTAAATCTTTTTGAAAAAATATTAAAAGGTAATGAGTCAGACACTAGAGTTGAAAAAGTTTTGGCTAAATTATATTCAATATTAGGTGATGAAAAAAAAGAGGAAAAATTGTATTTAAAAGTTGCTGAGGAAGGTGATGATGAAGCTAAACATAGATTAGCAGAATTGTATTATTCTCAGCAAAGATATGATGAAGCATTAATTTTATTTGAAGAGTTGGCACAAAAAGAAAAAAAAGGAGATATATATCTTAATGTAGGATTAGTTTATGAGAATCTTAGAAACTATAAAAAAGCAAAAGAATGGTATATAAAAGCATCTAATGAAAAAAATTTGGATGCAATGTTTTATTTAGGGACCTTAGCTTCAAGTGAAGGTAATTATAAAGAGGCAATAAAATGGTATGAAAAGCCAGCTAAAAAAAATCATGTAAAATCACAAAATAATTTAGGATATACATATTATCGTTTAAAAAATAATAGAAAAGCGAAATATTGGTTGGAAAAAGCATTGATAACAGCTGAAAAAATACCAGATATAGAAGTGATGAAGGCAGCTCAGGATGGGCTTAATGAAATACAATTTGGAAGAAATAGTGTAAAATAAAAGTATGTAGCGTAATTGTTGCATATTTTTATTTATTATTTTTTATAATATATTCTATAAATGGATTTGAGGTGTAAAATTAAAATTATGAATAAATCAAAGTTTTATTTAAAAGGATTAAAAGATGGAATTGGAATAGGTGTTGCGTATATTCCTTTTGGTATAACGATAGGATTAATATCAAAAAACTTTGGAATGTCAACTCCAGTTGATGCCGTTTTGTCTTTTGGGATTTATGCTGGAGCAGCAGAATCAATGTTATTAAAAGCAGTTTACGAACAACACACTACAATAATAGAAATTTTAATTGCAATATTTATGATAAATTTAAGATATTTATTGCTAAATATTATAGTTTTTAGAAAATTAAAAGATGGAACATCAATTTTTGAAAAAATATTGACGGGAATAGGGCTTACAGATGAAACGGTAACATATTTTAATTTAAGAGGAATAAATAATGTATGGTATGCAATAGGCCTTAATACGATACCGTATTTTGCCTATGGATTAAGTTCTGTATGTGGTTCATTATTTGGAAATTTAATACCGGAAATGTTTAGAATGAGTATGAGTTTTGTACTTTATGCAACATATTTTAGTTTAATTATTTCAGCATTAAAAGATAAAATAAAATATATAGAAATAGTAGGTTATGTAATTATAATGAAAACATTATTTTATTTGCCAGGATTGAATAAATTAAGTACAGGTTGGGTAATGATAATTATAATGATAACAGCTAGTACAATATACGCTTTAAGACATTTAGAGGAGGATGAAAGTAATGACTAATTTTGAAGTTTTAAGATTAATTATTTTTGCAGCAATGCTAACAGTAGTAATTAGAATATTTCCTTTAATTGTGAAAATACCTGAAAATAATAAATTTATAAATAAATTTTTTGAAGCATTACCGTATTCTGTTTTAACACTTTTAGTTTTTCCGGGGATTTTTACTTCTGGTGGGACAAAAACAATAGATTTTCTAAAAATATTTGTTGGAATGATGATAGTTGCTGTTATGTCTTTAAAGAAAAAAGGACTAGGCTTTATAATATCAGTATCTTTAGTTGTTATATTATTGTTTGATGTTTTAAAATTGTATTTGAAATAATTTTTTAAAAATAGGAAAACAATATTATTTTAAATTTATAATTTTGACTGGCGATAAAAAGTCAGTTTTTTTGTTTTAAAAAATAAAAAGAGGCATTAAGCCTCGATTTTGATTAATATAAAATAATTTTAATTATTAAATAATAATTTTACAACTTTTTCAATATATGGAATTTCATATACTTTTCCAGAAATAGCATTTATAGCTGCAATGATTTGGAAAATAATAAAAGTTATAACGACAATTGCGAAAATGAAAGTTCCTACAAAAACGATTAAGTTAAGTGCAATAGCTATCGTAGAAACTAATGCCACAGCTAAAGTTTGTTTAGCGTAATGTCTAACAAATTCATTTTTTTGTTCTAAAAATAAAATTAAAATAGGTAAAATAATACCAAAAACAGTAAAAAAATAGCTTATAACAGCAATAAAGGCAACAGCAGTGGCTTTTAATCCACCAATTGATGTTTCATTTTTTATATCTGACATATTAAGTCCTCCTAAATTTTTATAGTGAAATTTTAGCATAAAAATTTAAAAAAATCAAATTGAAAATACTTAGATAAAATAGTATACTATAATTATTAAAATGAAGGGAAAAGATATGATTTATTTTATAGGTGGATTAAGTAATAGAGAATTTAAGTATTTTGATATAATTGAAAGTATTAGAAAAAATAATCAAGGAATACAAGAAAGTTTTTTTGATGTTGAGGCAAAAGAAGAGGATAAATTTTTTGAAAAAATAAGTTTTAATTCAATTTTTTCATCAAAAGAATTAGTTGTGTTAAAAAGAGCAGAAAAATTGAAAGATATAGAAAAAACATTAGATTATATTTCAAGTTTGGATATTGTAAATAAGGAGATAATAATAGATTACGGTCGTGAAGATAGTAAAATATCAGCAAAATTAACGAAAAAATTGGAAGAATTAAAGAATAAAGAAAAAATAGAAGTATATTTATTTTTATCTTCAGATGATGGAAGCTTAAAAAAATATATTGAAACAGAACTTAAGATAAATGAAAAAGAAAGTTCAATGTTAATTGAGATGATAGGTAATGATCCATTTAAAGTTAAAAATGAAGTAAGAAAAATAAGCGTATATCTAAATGGAGAAAAATTTGATATTAATGAAATAAAAAAAATAATATGTATTGATAAAAATTTCAAGCTTTATGAAATGACAGCAAATATTTTGACTAATAATCCAAAAGAAACAATGAGTTATCTTGAACAAACGAAAGAATATATGGGGATTTTGTATTCGCTTTATAGTGAATTGGAAGATATGTATAAGTTAAAAATGCTGATAAAAGAAGGATATAATTTTAGTACAAGCTATAATAATTTTAAAGGACAGTATGAAAATATAAAGGAGATTTTTAAGGTAAATGGAAGATTTCAAAATTCATATTCTATTTTTAAAAAAATAGAAAGAACAAAAAATTATACTGTAAGTAATTTAAGGAAATTGATATTTAGATGTTGGGAAATTGAAAAAGATATAAAAAATGGTAAAATAGAGATGGAAACAGGAGTAGAGTTTTTAATTATTGAAATTGTGAGTTTATATAAAAAAGTATAGTAAATAGGTATAGATATAATTTGAATGAGAAAAATGTATAAAAATTATAAGAAAAAAGGCTTGCATATTTTTGTTTTTTTTGATATACTTTAACAGAAGTTTAAAATATTAAAAAATATATGAAATATGCCGCCTTAGCTCATCTGGTAGAGCAGCTGACTTGTAATCAGCAGGTGGTTGGTTCGAGTCCGACAGGCGGCACCATTTAGATTTTAAACTATAATTTATATTAACGGACAGTATTTATACTGTCTTTTTTGTAATATACTTAAAATTATATTAAGTTATAAAAATAGAAATGATGATAATATATATTTTTTTGAAAGTTAGTAGACAAATATTTATATTTTTTAGTATAATAAATTTGAATATATAAAAATTAGGAGGAAAAATGAAATCAAATTTTGATCAAAAATGGTGGCACAAATCTGTTGTTTATCAAATATATCCAAAGAGTTTCAATGATACGACTGGAAATGGACAAGGAGATATAAGAGGGATAATTGAAAAACTTGATTATTTAAAAGAATTAGGAGTGGAAGTATTATGGCTTACTCCAATGTATAAATCTCCACAATATGACAATGGATATGACATTTCTGACTATTACAACATAGACGAATCATACGGGACAATGGAAGATTTTGAAGAAATGTTGTCGGAAGCTCATAAAAGAGGGATTAAAATTGTGATGGATATTGTAGTAAATCATTCGTCAACATTTAATGAGTGGTTTATAAAATCGGAAAATAATGATCCTGAATATAAAGATTTTTATATTTGGAAAGATGCAGTTGACGGGAAAGAACCTACAAATTGGGAATCAAAATTTGGTGGAAATGCTTGGCAGTGGAGTGAAAAAAGACAACAATATTATTTACATTTATTTGACATAACACAAGCTGACTTAAATTGGGAAAATAAAAAAGTTAGAGAAAAAGTATATAAAATGATACAATTTTGGTTAAAAAAAGGTGTAGACGGATTTAGATTAGATGTAATAAATTTAATTTCAAAAGATCAAAGATTTTTAAATGATGACGGAAGCGATGTAAGATTTGTTCCAGATGGAAGAAGATTTTATACAGATGGGCCTAGAATACACGAATTTTTAAAAGAAATGAACCAAAATGCTTTTGGTGGTGGAGAGTTAATAACGGTTGGAGAAATGTCGTCAACGAGTATTGAAAATTGTATAAAATATTCAAACCCAAATGAAAAAGAGTTAGCTATGACATTTTCTTTTCATCATTTAAAAGTTGATTATCCTAATGGAGAAAAATGGGTGGTAGCACCGTTTGATTTTATTGAGCTAAAAAAAATATTATCAAAATGGCAAATTGGAATGTATGAAGGAAATGGATGGAATGCAACTTTTTGGAATAATCACGATCAGCCTAGAGCATTGTCAAGATTTGGAAATGATAAAGAGTATAGAGTAGAGTCTGCAAAAATGTTAGCTATTGTATTGCACGGATTACAAGGGACACCTTATGTATATCAAGGTGAGGAAATAGGAATGACAAATCCTTATTTTGATGATATTGAAAAATATAGAGATATTGAATCATATAATATTTATAAAATTAAAGAAAAAGAAGGCTTGAAAAAAGAACAAATATTAGAAATTTTAATGCAAAAATCAAGAGATAACTCAAGAACACCAATGCAATGGGATGATAGTGAAAATGCAGGATTTACAACAGGAAAACCTTGGATTGGAATACCTGAAAATTATAAAGAAATTAATACAAAAGCAGCATTAAAAGATAAAAATTCAGTATTTTATCATTATCAAAAATTAATAAAGTTAAGAAAAAGTGAAGATTTATTTGTAATTGGGAAATATGAAGATATAGACTTAGAAAATAAAGAAGTTTACGCTTATAGAAGAGTAGGGGAAAATGGTGAATTAATTGTAATTAGTAATTTTTATGAGAATGAGGTTAAATTTGATATAAATGGGTTAGAAATTGAAAAATGTAAAGTTTTACTTTCAAATTATAAAGAAAATCCTAAGGTTGAAGGAAATAAAATAGTTTTAAAACCTTATGAGTCAATAATTTTTAAAAAATAAGAGGAATCTTAAATGAAAAAAATAGGAATAGTTGTAGAATATAATCCTTTTCATAATGGGCATCTTTATCAAATACAAAAAATAAAAGAAAAATTTGGAAAAGATTGCTTTATTTCGGTTGTAATGAGTGGTGACTTTGTACAAAGAGGAGAAGTTTCTTTTTTAAATAAATGGGAAAAAACAAGAATCGCTTTAGAAAATGAGGTTGATTTAGTAGTTGAACTTCCTGTGTATTATGCGATACAAAATGCTGAAATATTTTCAAAAATGGCTGTAAAAATATTAGATTATTTAGGAATGGAAATTCAAGTTTTTGGAGCAGAAAATGATGAAATAAAAATTTTTGAAGAAATAATTACATTACAAAAAAGTGATGAATATAATAAAAAAATTCAAGAAAAAATAAAAAATGGAAATAGATATATGATAGCACAAAAAATGGTGTTGCAAGAATTTGGGTATGAAGAATTTATTAAATCAAATAATATTTTAGGATTGGAATATGTGAGAGCTATTTTACAATCTAAATTAAATATAAAGCCGTATATTATTAAACGAGAAATTTCAGAGTATAATGAAGAAAAAGTGGAAGATGAACGAGAACAGTTTGTGTCAGCAAGTTTTATAAGAAAAATTTTTGATAGTAAAGATGAAAAAAAATGGATAGAGTTAAAAAAATTTATTCCAAAAAATATTCATAAATTTTTAATAAATAAAATGTATAATAAAAACATAGAATATAAAAATATTAAAAATGAATTTTTAAAATTAGTAAAATATAGAATGGTAATAGATGATAAGAAAAAAATATTAGAAATATTTGATATGACAGAGCAATTATATTCAAGAATCTTTAATGCAATATTAAATTCTACTAATTATGAAACTTTTTTTAAAAAGATAGAAGCTAAAAATATATCAATTAAAAGAATAGATAGAATATTGTTAAATATTTTATTAGATATAAGAAAACTTGATGAAAATATTGATTATGTTAGAGTTTTAGGTTTTAATGATAGAGGG